>CAIKOA010000017.1 GCA_903828955.1 uncultured Microcaldota archaeon | reverse complement strand
TGCGGTGAGCAAGAGGAATCTGGGGTATGTGCAGACTTGGAAAGAGATTGAGAAATATTTTGTGGATAACGGGCATGCTTCTGTGGCTCCATATCCAACTGTGGCTAGGTGGAGGGACGACCTCTACTTTACGATTGCATCAATAAACGATTTCCAGCCCTATGTGGTGAGCGGGGAATTGGAACCTCCTGCAAATCCCCTCCTGGTGCCGCAAACGTGCATAAGGTTCCCGGATATTGCGAATGTGGGGGTTACCGGCCGGCACTATACGAACTTCGTAATGATTGGGCAGCATGCCTTCAATACGAAAAAGACTGGGCTTTTCTATTGGAAAGATCAGGCGCTCAAGCACGATTTGAATGTAATGAAGAAATTGGGGATTCCGGATGACCGGATAGTGTTCATGGAAGATGTCTGGATGGGAGGGGGGAATTACGGCCCATCTATGGAATATTTTACAGGTGGATTGGAACTGGGAAACTGCGTATTTATGCAGTATGAAATCTTAGCGGACGGGAGCACGCGTGAACTTTCTACAAAAGTAATTGATATGGGGGCCGGGCTTTCCAGATTTGCATGGATTACGCACGGCGTTCCGGACAGCTACCAGGTTGTTTACGGGGCGATGGTGCCCAAGTATAGGAAGAAGTTCGGGATCAAGGTTGATGATAAGGTTTACCTGGAATATGCGAAGAGGGTCGGGAAACTGGATATAGAGGAGGTTCCGGACCCAAGGTCTGAAATTGCAAGAATTGGAAAAGAAATTGGAGCTCCTGGATTTACGCATACACTGAAGCCCTTGCAGGGAATGTATGCGACGATGGACCATTTGCTTACCGTACTGTTTACTGTGAAAGATGGGATGCTCCCCAGCAATGCAGGGGGAGGGTATAACCTGCGCATGATTTTGAGAAGGGCTTTTGGGCTGGATGAGGAGTATGGGTGGGGAATGGATTACTCTGAAATGCTTTCTGATCATGCAAAAGAATTGAAGGGGCTTTTCCCGGACCTTGAGGAGGCGGTTGAATCCACTTCAGATGTAATTAAGGAGGAGAGAAGGAAATATCTAGAAACCCGTGAGAAAGCCGGGGGGAAGGTTACTACTCTTCTGAAGAAGGGAAAGATTGAGGAAAAAGACCTGGAGGTAATGTATAAGAGCCACGGGATTCCTCCGGAATATGTTGCGGAAATCGGGAAGAAGCAGGGAATTGAGATTGACGTGCCCCTGGACTTTTATCAGAGGGTGAGGGAGAAAGCTGAGGGCGGGGCTGGTGAAGGCGAGGGAGCAGGAGAGAAAGGGGGAAAGCTGGATTTGGAAGGGGTTCCGAAAACAGAACCTTTATACTATTCAAGGAAGGCGGAATTTGAGGCGAAAGTGATTGGAGTAATTGGGAAATATGTTATTTTGGACAGGACTGCCTTCTATCCTGAAGGAGGGGGGCAGGCAGGGGATTCCGGAGAACTGGGAGGGCAGAAAGTGTTGAATACCTTAAAGCAGGAGGGGGTTGCCCTGCACCTGGTTGAGGACGTTTCAAAATTCAAAAAGGGGGATAAAGTGAAGGGGAAAGTTGATATCGAAAGGAGGAAGCAGATAAGCCGGCATCATACGGCCGTGCACATACTGAATGCGGCCTGCAGGGAAGTGCTAGGAAAGCACATCTGGCAGGGCGGAAGCGCAAAGGACGAGTTCAAAGCGCACCTGGATGTTACGCACTACCGGAAGATTACGGACGAGGAGATGAAGAAGATTGAGCTTCTTACGAATAAGCATATACTCGAGAACAGGAGAGTTACAGTGGAAGTGCTGCCTCGGAATGAGGCGGAAAAGAAGTATGGGTTCGGGCTTTACCAGGGAGGGGCGGTTCCTGGGAAAGAGATTAGGGTAGTTACGGTTGAAGGCGTGGACTCCGAAGCGTGCGGGGGAACGCACGAGATGCTGGACTATACCGGGGAGATTGGCGCATTCAAGATTGTAAAGCGGGAAAGCGTCCAGGATGGAATTGAGAGGATTACCTTCAAGTGCGGAGAGGAGGCGATTAAGTATATCCAGGAAAGGGAAGAGATACTCAAAAATGCGGCTGCAGTTGTAAGCGTAAGCGAGAACGAGCTTCCGCAAACTGTGGAAAGGTTCTTTGAGGAATGGAAATCCCAGAAGAAGGAGATCGAGAGGCTAAAGGAGAACCTTGTGGAGGATTTGGGAAAAGAATTGGCGGAAAGGAGCAAGAAGGAAGGGCTCGTGGAAGTTGAAATCCCTGAAGGCCAGAAGATACTTGCAAAGATTGCGGATATTGTCTCCGCAGAAAAGGGAACGATGGTAATCATTAAGGGAAGCGGGGGAGCTCTAGTTTGCGCTGCTGGAGAGGGGGCGAAGAAGAATGCAAAGGAGCTTCTCCTAAGCATAAAGGGCGCTAAAGGCGGCGGAAACGAAAGAATTGCGATGGGGAAGGTCGGGTAAAGGCATATGTGACTACATTTTTCATTTTTGTAGTCACATTCTTTTCTTCAGGGTGGCCTTGAGCCTCTTGTACTCTTTAAGCATCAGTTCAATCATCGGCCTTATGTTGCCGCCCATCTCGTAAGCCTGCAGGGCGGCATAGTATTCCCTCCTGTTTTTTAGCTCTATATTCAGCGGAGGGAGCCCGTGCTTGAGTAAAATATTATTCAGAATTAATCGCCCGACCCTGCCATTCCCGTCTTCGAAGGGGTGGATATTCTCGAATTGGTTGTGGACGACTGCCGCAAGAACAAGCGCCGGATAGCGATTTTTGTTGTTCTTATACCATCTGACGAGTTCTTTTAGGAGCGGGACAACCTGGCTCGATGGAGCGCCCCTGTGGATGATGTTTCCGGAAGCGTCAACCACGGCGACTTCCTTGCCGCGTTCCCTGAAATTCCCTGCAAATCTTTTGGAGTTTTTGAATGCTATGCGATGCAGCTCCTTAAGCAACTCAATAGATATGTGGTCTTTCGTCTTTCTGATATGGGCGATGGCTTCGGCAACCCCATAAGTCTCTGATATGTCCCCCGTAGGCTTCTCAGGCCACTTGTTCTTTTCCAGAATACTGGCAACTTCCTTTTCTGTAACGATGGAACCTTCGATAGCATTGGTATCATATGTAAAGGCCTCGGTGAATTTTCTCCAGTCGTCTTTGCCTAGGTGGATGAGCTTTATCCTGCCTCTCGCCTCAAGGGTTCTGAGTTCGCCAAGTTCAGCCGGAGACAAGGCGGTTTGGTAGGGGTCGCGAATGACCTCTACTATCCGAAGCTTTGACTGTATTCTTTCTTCGGCTTCTTTTCTTTTGTTTTCAATCTGCCCTTTTGACAGATCGTCCCCTAGGTACGCCCTTATTTTTCTTACCCTGCCCCCTTTTCGGTAGGAGTGCGCAAGATAATAGTGTGTCCTGCCGCCCTTGCGCCGTATTTCAATGTGCATAGATGTTCTTTATGTGACTACATTTATTAAACCATTGCTAGCTATGTGACTACCTTTTTCATTTTTGTAGTCACATGGGCTAGGCAGAAAGAAGGGAAGGGTCTTCCAGGAATTTCAATTTATCCGGGTTGGAGGAAATCTCTTCAAGAAGGTCCCCAATTTCTAATTTACAGCGCTCAAGAGTGGCTTTAGGAGTGAGGGTTTCGGTTCTTCCGACCAAGCAGTTCATGTTCTGGGTAAGCCCGTCTTTAGTGCAATAGTAAGCCGCTCCGTGGTTTTCCTTGTAGCCGGAATAGTCTGCGGAAAAGGAGTTGGAAACTACGTTGCAGGAAACAAGGGGGGAATTTGGATTTGTATTGACGAGTACGTGCCCGTAATTGGGCGGAATAAAAATCACATCTCCTTTCTTGCATTTAACAAATATGCAGTCGAAGCGGTCATCCTTGCTGAGCCTCTGCATTATGAACGTCCCTTCTCCGGAAAGGATTTGGTAGAGCTCAGGGTAAGTGAGGCCTTTCTTTGCTTCTGCGTGGTAGTGGCCGTAGGTTTTTGCATACTCATCCCCGTACATGCGGGGCGGAATTACGGTAACATCGTAGCGGAGCGAGCCCCAGAGGAATACGTCCCTGTACATATGGTAGGCGGGCCCATCTGGGAAAGCCTTTTTGCTGTCTATTAGGACATCTGCCATCTCGGAAACAGTGCGGGAAGTGTATGAAAGGGGTTTCCCGTCCTTATAGAGCGTCCTGCCGATTAATTCGAGCTTGATCGGAGTTTCATAAAGAAGCATTTTACTCCTCCTTTTTCCTTTCTGTTTCGACTTTGTGCTTCCCGAATTCCACCCTCCTGTCCATCTGGCGGGTGACCACCAGCTTTTCCTTCTTTAGCTTGGAAAGGAGGATCTGGAGAAAGATTATGAATTCATGCCTGTTTGTGCTGTATTTATTCATCTGGCCTTCCATTTCCTCAAGGATTTTCGTAAGCCTTACGTAGAATTTCGAGCTCAAATGCTGCATCCTTTCAGGGTCCCGCATGTTCTCGTAGAGAACCTGGCGGATTATCTGGATTTTCTTCTCTAGTTGGCGCGCCCCCTCCTCTTCGCTGTCTATTGTGACCTCTAGGTCGCGGGCAAGGATTGCTATCTCTTCCCAGCTCTTGTCTCCTGCCTTTTCGAGGAGCTCCCTGTGAATGTCCATCCGACAGGATTACAGGGGAGAATATATTAATTCGTTTTGGTCCTTAATTAGGAAGCACGGACCCGTAGTCCAGCGGTTAAGACGCCACTCTCACATCGCTTTTTGAGTTTTACTCAATAAGTGTGAGTGCAGTGGAGATCCCCGGTTCGATCCCGGGCGGGTCCATTCACCCCTTTCTTTTTGCAAAAAGAAAGGTGCGGATCACCCAAAGAAAAAGCAATATCGGATATGATCTGGGGCTCTGCTTCGGTGAATAGAGTAAAAATAAGCCAAGGTAGCTCAGTTGGCTAGAGCGCCAGACTCATAAGAGCAATTGTCCTTTTATGAGTGCTGAGGCATAAACGCCGATGACCTAAAATCGGCGCTCTGAGTAATCTGGAGGCCGGGTGTTCAAATCCCCCCCTTGGCACTATTTTTTATTTTTCAACGAGTTTAGCACCTGAGGAGATAGTCCCTAAAGAGGGGGATGGCAAAATCATACTTCCCCTTTCTTACCTTGTAAATAAGCCCCTTATTAGAAAGGCGGATGAGTAGCTGGATTAGGGTCCCATAACCCACTTTAGAAGACTGCGATATTTGGAATGTCGAAACTTCCCCTTTTCCGGCCTTTGCCATTGCAAGAAGAATTTTTTTCTCGGAATCCGAAGCGAGGTTGAACCTGTCCTCAAAAAAGCTTTTGTCCAAGCTAGTTATAAGCCTGTGTTTTATACGAATGAAATCACTGGGGAGTATCTTCTTATTGCCACAGTTTTCAGTAAGATAATGCCCATAGAATTGGATAAAATACGGATAACCCGCCGTCTCAGAAGCAATTGCGGCTGGCAAGTTGCCTTCCAGAGAAAAATGAGACCCCTTGAGGGGCTCGGTCAGGGCTTTGATTGAATCTTCCCTGCTAAGGTTTCCCACTTCCTGAAAAAGAAACATCCGCTCTGAGTAAGTTTTTGCGGTTTTAAGGTTGGCTTTCAGGGCAGGCAGGCCACACGCGCATAGGCAATAATTGCATCCTTTCCTTTGGGCATAAGACAATGCTTCCAGAAAGGAAGATAGTGCATATTGATTGTTTTCCCTTGAATCGCGCAGATTGTACATTTCATCATAGAGCAATAAGGCTCCTTTTCTTCCGGAATCGCGGAAAACGCCCCAGTTGGACACCAACACTTCCATAAAAACTCTATCCCCGCCCTAAAGGGCGGGGTTTTTGGCTCGTTTAGAAAAACCCTGCTAAGTTGAGTTGCGCCGGCTCGTCCCTAACCTGCCGGATTGTTTCGTGGAGTTTTTCGAACTGCTGGTTCTCGATGTAGC
>CAIKOA010000016.1 GCA_903828955.1 uncultured Microcaldota archaeon | reverse complement strand
TAGCTGCGATAAAAACCTTGTTTTGATTGTTACGGGCGCAAACAACCGGGTTAAGGTTGAGAACGATACGAACATAACGCAGATTTCCCTTGGCGGGACCGGGAACGTCGTTCTAATCCCGTTCGGGCAGAAGCCAAAAATAATAACTGGCGGGGCAAACAACGGAGTGTTCCGCTACGGATGAGCGGCGCTTAGGAGAAGGGTTTTAAATCTCTCGTGGGAAAATGGGCCATGGCTGAAGAATCTCTTCCAATCCTCAAGAAAGACAGGGTCAGCACGGGAATACGCCCCCTGGATATTATCATGGAAGGCGGGTATAGCCACCCTTCATCTATCCTTCTGATGGGCCCGAGCGGAAACGAGAAGCAGTGCTTTGCTGCGCATTTTGTTAAAGCCGGGCTCGATGCGGGGGACACTATCATCTACATCACTACGGACAGGAGCCCGGATGAGATAGAAAAATCCGCTTCGGAGTGGGACCTTGCGTTCAAGGGAACCGGGCAGATGTTCTACGTTGACTGCTATTCGCAGACCGCGGTAAGGAAGGAAGGCATGCAGCACAAGGAGAATGTGAGCATGGTGGACGGGCCAGGGGCCTTAAACGAGATTTCGCTCATGATCGGTGAGAGGCTGCGCGAGAATGAGGGGAAGAGGTTCAGGGTCGTTTTCCATTCGCTCTCAACATTTGCCCTCTACAATGAGAAGGGCTCGCTCTTCAAGTTCCTCCAGGCGATGGAAGTGAGGATGAGGGAGGCGAACGCGACTCTCCTTATCCTTGTGGAAGAGGGGATGCATGATGAGAAATTCCTCACCACATTGAAGCACGGAATAGATGATGAGTTCACAATCAAGAGCGGGGAGCATGAAAAGACGCTGAATGGGGAGAGGCTCCCGATACCAATTCCGATAAAGCTCGGCCCGCTAGGAATAGAGGTGGATTAGATGGCGTTTGAGGAGATTCTTTCAAAACTCAAGGAGAGGGATATCATGGCTGCGGTGGTCAGCCCTGAGGGAACGGTCATTTCCTCGAATTTCCAGCTTGGCGAAGGGATGGACACCTATACCGCATCAGCTTTCAACGTGGGGGACGCACTCCTCAATGAGGCGGGGGAAAGGGCATCGGACCTTGTAATCACCGCAGATAACGGCAACCTCATCCTGAAGAAGGTTGAGGGGGGAGTGCTTGTTGTATTGATCAAGAACAAGGACCAGTACGAATTCTACAAACAGATAGTAGGGGAGAAATCGTGAACGCAAGCCCTGAAAAGATTCTTTCGCTTCTTTCCAAAGAGAGCGATTTCTGCGAGGCACGGGTTGAGAAGCTGGAATTCTTCAGCATCCTGCATAAGGATGGGGAATTCCGCGCAAACTCCGGAAGCGAGGAAGGGGCGAGCGTGCGCGCATTCAGGAAAGGATGCTGGGGATTTGCTTCCGGAAGGCTTTCGGAATTCCCGGAATTGCTTATGAAGGCGAAAAAGCTTGCGAGCTCTGGAAAGGGAAAACTCAAATTGATGGAGAGGGATGCGCAGAAAGGAAAGCCCCCTAAAGCTCCGCATAGCGAGCTTGGGGCAGACGGGCTCGTGCCGCTCTGCAAGGAGCTCAAAAAGGAAATGGAAGGCGGAAGGATTACCAACACGGGAATAAAATTGCTGGAGGAAAGGGGCGAGGAGAAATACTTCAATTCGCTTGGGGACGAGTGCGCAGAGGAAACCCTTGTCCTTTATGGAAGGTTCTCCGCGGTTGGGAAAAAGAATGGGATCACCGAGGAGGGGCTGGACAGGTTCAGTTCCCTTGAGAGATGGGGTGAGGAGGAATTGCATACGCGCGCACGCGCTGCAAAGAAAAGGTGCATTGAGGCGCTGGACGCGTCCCCTGCAAAAGCCGGGGAATTCCCGGTTGTAATGGACAATGAGCTTGCAGGGGTTTTTGCGCACGAGGCGGTAGGCCATGCGTGCGAAGCGGATGCGGTAATTGAAGGGGCTTCAATCCTGCGCGGTAAATGCGGGGTAAAAATTGGCTCGGAATTGGTTACGATTTGGGATGACCCTGCATTGAAGGAGGGGTTTGGAAGGTATTTCTTTGATGGGGAAGGGATGCGCGGGAAAAAAGTGAGCCTGATTGAGAAGGGGGTTGTTTCCGGGTATATGAATTCGGTGGAAACCGCCGCGGTTCTTTCGGAAAAACCGAACGGGCATGCGCGTTCAGAGTCTTATTCCTGCGCGCCTATTGTGCGCATGAGCAATACCTGCATTGAGCCGGGGGACCGAAAAATAGAGGAGCTTCTTGAAATGAAGGACGGCCTTTACCTTAAAGGAATGAGCGGCGGGAGCGTGGAGCCTTTTACCGGCCAGTTCATGTTCAGATGCGTTGAGGCGTTCAGGGTAAAGAACGGGGAAGCCGGGGAAAGGCTGCGCGGGGTTGCGATTACCGGGACGATAATGGATACGCTGAAAGGAGTTGATGCGTTATCACGGGATTTTGAAACCTCTCCGGGCTTTTGCGGAAAGAACGGCCAGAGCGTGCGCGTAAGCGACGGGGGCCCCCATGTGCGGGTTTCGAAGATAAGGGTGGGCTGAGTTTTCCCTTTTTCAATTTCCATTCATATCCTATTTTATGAGCTGTTTGTATGCAAGCGGAAGGGTTTCCGCAAGGTCGCTTGCGCAGAAGGCGTAGGAATGTGTTTTGAAGAGGATGTCTCCCGCAGCCTTGCTTATTTGGGATGCTGCGTAAGCGGCAACCAGCGGCTCGTTCTTTGTGAAAAGTGCGGCTGCAAGCCCGGAAAGGACGTCTCCTGTTCCCCCTTTGGTCATCCCCGCGTTTCCGCCTTTGCTTTCAAGGGTGGTCTTTCCGTCGGAGATTATGTCGATTTGGCCCTTTTTGAGAATTGTGCATTCATATTGCTTTGCCATTTTTGCAACGTTCTGCCGTGTTCCTTCAATTCCGAAAAGGTAGTGGAACTCGCCTTCGTGCGGGGTTATCAGGAGCCCCTTTAGGTCGCTTTTATCCAGATGGCGCAAACCGTCCCCATCAACTACTATTTTAGTATAATTTACACGTACTCCGTCGAAGATCGAGGGCGCGCTTCCGAGCCCGGGGCCATAGAGGGCTGCATCCGCCTGCTGGAGGTTGTCGACTATTATCGCTTCCGGGATTTTCCTTATGGATTGGGGAATCCCTGGGAAATCGTCCCCTGGCATGAAGTAGACCAGGTCGCAGAAGCGCCTTGCGCCGAGGACGCAGAGCGCGGGCGCTCCGTGGTACTTTTTGCTTCCTGCAAAAATGAAGAGCTTTCCGTTGTCGCCCTTTCTTGAGTCTTTTTGCGGCTTTGCGAGCTTTTTCAGGATTGCTTGCATGGTCGGCTAATCGTGCCTATAATTTTTATAGATTGGGTTGGAAAGGAGGAGAATGGCGAACCCGTACATGGCAGGGGCTGGAGCGTTTATGCTGCTTCTTGCGCAGGCCTGCCTATGGATTTCCCTTCTTGTTTACCAGCTTCCAGGTGCTGAGGCGGATCTTGCAAACAGCATAAAAGCCGACCTTCCGCCCAGGGTGGTCCCTGTGCTCGTCTCGTATTACCCGAACCTGAATGCATTCACTTACGAGAGCGCGGTGGAATATTGCAAATACACGCAGGCTTCGGAAATGAATATGGAAGCAGAGGGGATCACCGATGAGTATGTCTGCCAGATAGTGGAGGGCGGGCTCGTTACCAATACTGAGGAATTGAGGGTTTTCCTTGCGCGCAAGGTGGTTGAGCAGAAAGTGGATGATGTCTCCGGGATTTACGGGCCCCAAATTTCGTATTACGGAAGCTTTGTGCTCTACATAGTGATTGCCGGGGGGCTTTTTGCAGTAATTGGGTTTGCGTTCCTTTTCTTTGGGACGAAGGATGTGCCGGAATGCGCATTCCTTTGTTCATTATTCAGCGGGCTTTTTGCATTCCTGAACATGCTGCTCATGGGGGCAGGATTCATTTTTGCTCCGGTGGTTGTGCTTGGGAAAGCCGGACAAATTGCAGGGACTACCGGGCTTGGAAGGGATGTCCTTTCCTTGATGAGTGCGAGCATACGGGGGACGATTGAGGGAGTTTTCATAATCCCCCTGCTTCTTTTCGGGGTGCTTTCCCTTATTTTTGCAATGTGCGCATTCCTCTTCTACATGATGAGCATGAAGCCGGAAGAGTACGGAAGAAAGCCGGAAAAGAAAAAATCAGAAAACAAATGAGTTGATTTTCCCGACTGTTGCTTTTGCTTCTGCAATTGCCGCATTTTTTGGGCTCCCTCCCTTCTTTTCGTATGCGTATGCGATTGCGGAGGAGGAATTCACCCTGTGGATGAATGGGTTCTTGCTTAATGCTTTCAGGGATTCGTATTCGCCCCCTTGGGCGCCGATTCCCGGAATCAGGAGAGGTGTGCCTTCACCCGCGATTTGTACTGCGGAGGGAATGGCGTCGCTTGTTGCGCCTACGACCAATCCGGTGCCCCATTCTCTAGCCTTCTTGAAAACTTCTTCGTAGAGGGGGGCTTTTCCAATCTTTTTTTCCTGGAAATCCTTTGCGCCAGAATTGCTTGTGCGCCCCAGCATGTAGGCGAGCTTGCCCTCCCGCAGGAAAGGCTTTACGGAATCCTCGCCCATATACGGGGAAATTGTGAGCGCATCCGCCCCCCAGAAATCATAGGCTTCCTGTGCGTATGCTTCGCTGGATTTTCCAATGTCTCCGCGCTTTGCATCTAAAATTACGAAGGTTTTGTTTCTGTAGCGGTCTATTATTTCCTTTAAGGCGAACAAGCCATCGAAGCCTTCTGCTGCAAAGTATGCATAATTGGGCTTTATTGCGGAGATTAAGTGCTCTGCAAGGAGCGCATCAGTAATTTCGGAAAAGAATGGGGCGATTTCCCCCCTCATGCGGGTTTTTACAGGGTCGACCCCAAAGCAGAGAAGAGATTTGTTTTCGCGAGCGAGCTTCGAAAGTTTTTCAGGCGCCATATTCATCCCTGTATTTCTTGAAGGCAGCGTAGGTTTTTTCATCAACTGCGACCTTCCCGCCTATTTTCCTTCCGCGGAGGTATTCGAATGCCTCGGAAATGTTTGCGATTACGTAAACCGGGACTCCGGTTTCGGAAGTGAATTCCTCTACTGCGTTCCCTTCCTTTCCTTTTTCCTGGCGGTCCACTCCTACGACCATATACTTAATCTTTATTCCAAGTGCGGAAAGGAGGTTAACTGCTTCGTACTTTGTGCCTCCGGTTGTGAAAACATCGTCTACGAGAAGTACTTCCTTTTCTTTTTCAGGGAGCTTTCCAACGAATGCGCCTGCGTCCCCATGCGTTTTCATTTCTTTCCGGTTGAAGAGCCAATTGGTCTGGATTTTGTATTTTTCCGAGAGGGAGATCGAGGTTGCTACTGCGAGCGGGATTCCCTTGTAAGCCGGGCCGAAAATTGTTTTTACCGGGCCAACCTCGTTTATTTTCTCTGCGAAAAAGCCTGCAAGTGTGTTCAGGTCTTCACCGGAGGAGATTACCCCAGTATTTACAAAGTAGGGGGATTTCCTTCCACTCTTGAGCATGAAATCTCCAAATTTGAGTGCGCCTGTGCGCACTAAGAATTCTATAAATTCTGGATTCATTTCTTTCCCTCTCTGACTGCGGAAACGAACTTCTTTACTGCATCGATTCCGCCTTTTTTCTCGAATGCGGTTCCCACCTGGATTATGTCTGCGCCGGCTTTCACTACTGCCTTTGCTTCTTCAGGGGTGCGGATTCCTCCTGCAACCACATAAGGAACATCAAGGACTGAGGAAACCGCGCTGACCATTTCGAGGGGGATATGCCCCTCTTCCGGATTGCTTCCCGCATCCGTGATTATCAGGCGAAAGCCCATATATTGCGCTGCAAGCGCCATTGCGGCTGCAATTTTAGGTTTTGAACGCGGGATTAGGTTTACGTCCCCGACCCAGCCTACTGTGCCTCCGGGCTCGACCACCATGTAGCCGACCGGGAGGGGTTCGATTCCGTATTGCTTTACAAGGGGGGCTGCGAGCATCTGCGCGCCCGTAATCCAGTAAGGGTTGCGGGAATTGAGAAGGGACATGAAGTAGACTGCGTCTCCGTATTTGGAGACTGTGCCTATATTTCCAGGAAAGAAGATTACGGGAACGTTTACGCTTTCCTTCACCCTTTTTGTGACCTGGTCGAGCATTTCGCCCTGCACACCGGTGCTTCCGCCTATGAGGACTGCATCTACTCCGCCCGCATCCATATTTTTGGCGGTCTTTATTGCATCCTCAAGGGTTGGATAATCGAGCGGGTCCAGGACCGAGAAAAGGAGCGCCTTCTTCTTGTCCAGCTGCTCGTTAATGTAATTTTCAACCTTCATTTGAATACCTCCCCTTTAGTTAGGGAAATTGGGGTTTAAAAACTATGGGGGGTTGCTTGGGGTGTCGCGCCGCCAAGGCCACCTAGTGTGCGCAGAAGGAGAGGGATTTAGCGAATAAAATTCGTTGCGTTCCAGTGCCTTGGTGGCACGATGAAGCATCTGCAACCGCAGTTGCAGAATTTTGGGCCGTCGCCCAAATGTCTTTAGGGGGCGCTCCTCCTGTTGGGCTCTTATAAAAGATTGGATTTTTTGTATTCCCAGACCATTTCCCTTATTCCGTCATCTATTCTGCGCGGGGAAAAGCCGAGGGTTTCCATCGCCTTGTGGTAGCTGAATATCCTGTCTGCGGAAAGAATTGAGATGTGCTCGCAGGTGAGCTTGGGTTTTTTGCCTAGGATGGACTGGAATTCCTGGGCGCGCGCAGCGAGCATTGCCTGCCAGACCGGGATTTGTTTATTTGGCATTGGGACTGCGAGCTCCCTGCATGCCATCCTATAGATGTTGTATTGGGTGGAAGGAGGCCCGGTAAGAAGGAAAGTGCCTTTCTTTTTCATTGCTTTTGGAAATACTGCTGCAACATCCTCTACGTGCACAAAGGGGATGTGGTTTTCCCCGTCCCCGATCATCTGCATCTTTCCTTTCTCAAGCATGCGGAGAACGGTGAAATAGTCGGAGAAGGCGGGCCCGTAAAGGGTTCCAATCCGGAGAATGCAGTGGGAAGGGTGGCTGCGGATGAGGTTTTCGGCTTCCAGTTTTGCGCGCGCATAGTCTGAATCCGGGTTTGTGGAGGTATTCTCATCTGCGGGGAGTTGCGGAAGATGCTTTCCGTATACGGAAATCGAGCTTGCGAAAACTATGTGGCAATTTTTCGGGCATGCTTCAAGGAGTTTTTTTGTGAGCCCCACATTGGAAGAATAGAGCTCGCTGGAATCGTAGGTTTTCACCGAGCCTGCGAGGTGAATGAGGCAGTCTGCATCCTTTAGTATTTTCTTCAGGCCGTCTGGAGAGAAATCGGTAATTACCTCGCCTTCGAAGCCCGAGGGCTTGCGCACAAGCGGAATTGCCCTAACCCAACGGAGAACAGAGCGGCCAAGCCTCCCTGAAGCCCCGGTAATGTAGGTTTTCACGCTCTGGATATCAATGGGAAAAGATATATAAACTATCTTACACACAATTATATTGTGGCACACACTAATGGCAACAGTACCCTTGCCTTTGCCAGCGGGAACCCAAGGGCAAATGAGGCGGCCCGGAAGCTTGCTGAGGTGCAGGAGGATGCTTTCAGGAAAGCGGTAAGGGGCAACCCGCTCCTAGAGCGCAGCATAGCCGTTTCCAAGGGCGTAACCGCATTCTATCCGAATGGGGTGGAAAAGCCGGAGGACATCAGGGAAATCCTTGCAGCACAGGCACTGGGGCTCATTCAGTCCCTCAGCAGGAGCGAAAGCGAGAGATTCCTTGCAACATCAAGTGCACTGGTTTTCCAAGCAATGCAAAAGGACAGAATTCCGGATATTTTCATGGGGAAAAAGGAACTTAATGCGGAGGATGCCGAACTCAGGAGAATGGATGTGCTGAGCATGGTGCTTTCCTATACAACTGAGACGACCCAGCTTTTCAAAATTTACCGCAGCATTTGCGACAGCGATGTAACGGAGAAGGACAAAAGCGAATACGACGAGATATATGCCCAGCCGATAATAAATGACGAAATACCCCGGGTAGTGATGCTGCTCAGGTTTGTAGACCTTTCAGAAAGCATTGAAGACAAGATTGCGGTGCTGGGGGAAAGCGGCTCGTATTACACTGACCGGGAGCTGCTGGAACTCTCGAAAACGATGATGGATGTATACTATCCGCTTTCAGATGGGATAGGCCTGGGCACGACCCGCGCTGTGATGATAAGGCGCCATGCAACGAACATTCTTGAGGCGGTGCTTAAGCGCAAGGCTAAGATGGGGGGGGCGGATGATAGGGACATTGAAAAACTCAGGCTGTACGAAAGATGCAAGATATACTACGATATGCTTGAGCCAAGCGCAGAGAAGCTTGCGGCGGAGTTCATAACGAGCGGAGAGCTCAAGGGAATCCTGGGGCAAATCAGCCAGAAGACAAAACTGAAGATGGAGCTTGCTTCCCACACTTCGGACAATGAACACATATATAGGGTGAAGGGGCCTTCCGGGATTTTCTGGAAGGTGCTGAAGCACCGGGAAGAGGGAAAGAAATACGAGATAGCGGACGTAAAGGATTTCCTTTCGACCACGATGGTGGTCGATGGCGGCTTTGAAGACGCCAGGGCGGTTGCGCGAAGGATGGAATTGCACCTTAGGCACAGGTTCAGGACATTTGACATAGAGATGGACGCTGATGAGAGGCCGACCGGGTACAAGGTCCCCCACATCACCTGCAGCATAAAGGTGGGCGGGATGGAGGTGCCGTTCGAAGTGCAGGTAAGGACCGCGGAAACCCATGAGGAATCCAAGACGGGGGATCTTGCCCATGCTAAAAAGATAAGCGCGAAGATAAGCGGATTCATTACAAGGGAGCTCATAGAAAAGCTGAAGGCAACTTTCGAAGAAATGCAGAAAGCAAGCGACACCCTCAGGATGCTGAGGAGCTCTTTGCTTCTCCCTGAAAAAAGCAACCGGCTGAAATACAAAGCAAGGGTTTTGCAGATGGACGGGAAGGCCCAGACTGCAGTTTCCTGCCGTGATGTGGACGCGGTAAAGGGAGAATGCGTTGGCGGAATCGTGGCGCTTAGCGTGGGGCCGGACAAGGCTGTGGATGTTTACAATGCTGCGGATTTTTATGACCTGGACCGCAAACGCCTGGACCTTTTCGGGCACTGCCCCGAGGAAATATTGATAGAAGTGAGGGAAGGGCCGGGGATAAACCGCAATACCTGCGATATGCTGCTGAACGGGAGCGTGCTCACGCCCGAAGCGCAGGAGATAATCTCGGAATACCGGAAGATTGCCCCGAGGAAAAAGTGGTATAAGCGTTAGCTACTTTTTGAAAACCACGGCGCTTTCGCGCACTTTTACTTTTGCGGGCCTTACATCCGCAGTCCTTTCCATGTAGAGCGGGATTGTGCATTCGAATCCGATTCTTTCACCGATTTTTGCAAGGATTTCATCTACGAGGATGTGCTCTTCGCGGATTACGGAATTCCCGACTATGAAGACGCCTCCGTGCTCTGAGATCTTGTAGAGGTTTTTAAGGACTTTTTCCATATCCGCGAAATATTCCCCTGCAACGGGCAGCCTGGCTGCGAGCTCTTCAACTTCTTCCGGGTATCCGGAACGCTGGGGCTCCTTTGTGATGAAGGAGCGGACCGATTGATTCCGCATCCTGTAACTTGCGTTCTTGTCCATTTCGAACAGGGAAAGTTCAAGCCCATATACCTTGGAATAGTCGATGTTGTTCAGGTAAGGCGGGGAAGTAATGAATATCTCTGCACTTGCATCCGTGAAATTCCTTGCATCCGCAAGCCTTACTTCGGGAATCTGGCCGTGGATTGGGGAGGATTCCAGATCGGATATTATTTGCTTCATTTTTCTTTTGAATGCGTCTTTAACGGGCATTGCGCTCTTGGATTTTTGCTCCCTGAGAACCCCCCCGTCTTTTATGAAGAAGCCGACCTGCGGGAGAACGGAGAGGAGTGCGAGCAGGAAGAGGGCGCCAACCTTTTCGTTTTCTATTTCCTCTGCGCGTTCGCGGAGGAAGCAGATGTCGTTGTAGGCTCTTTTTGAGAAGAATTTTTTAGGTGAAAAGAGCTCGAAATCCCAAATATAAGTAGGCTCTTTTCTTTCCTGGAATGCATTTTTGAGTTCCTCTTTTGCGTCCTGGATATCCTTGGTGGAATAATCTGCGCATTTAACCTGGGAAACGAAAACAGCCAGCGGGGAAACGTCTATTCCGATTGCTTTGAGGCCTTTTGCTTTTCCGGCAAGAAGGGTGGTTCCGACTCCTGCAAAGGGGTCGAAGATGGATTGCTTTGGCTGGAACTCCGCGATAAAATGGTTTACAATCTGGGGCGCATAGCCCTCCTTGTAGTAGAACCATCTGTGGACCGGGAGGTCCTTGGAAATTTCAAATGTGAAATAGTTGCCTAAATCCAAATCCTTCTACCTCAGGAAATTGCGTCCTTGGAAAGCTTGTCTGCAATTGAGTTCTGCTCCCTTTCCACCCAGACATAGCGGACGTGCATGTCTTTTGAGAGGAGGTCTATTTCCCCCTTCAGCTCCCGGAGGTGGGCCACCTTTATGCGGAATTCGCCCCTGAGCTGGTGGACTACGAGGCGGGAATCGGTGCGGATTTCCACTCCCTTTGCGCCCATTGCCTTTGCTTCTTCCAAGGCTACTTTTACAGCGGTGTATTCCGCAATGTTGTTGGTTCCCTTGCCGATTGGCTTGCTTATTTTCTTTAAGATATTCTCTCCATCATAAATTGCAATCCCTATGCCCATGGGGCCGGGGTTTCCAGAGCATGCGCCGTCAGTGTAGATTATCATCAAAAGCACCAATAGAAAACAACTGCAACGACTTTTTATTACTTTCTTAGCATCTGTTTTTGCATATGGTTGAGACCGAGTTCGCAGTAAGATGCTCCGGAAGGATAGACTACCTTAAGGCGATTGCCTTTGGAATCGCATTTGGCTATGGGGCGATGAGGCTGCACTCATATTCTTTTGTTCCTTCGTTCTCGCTCAATCTGGCGTACATGCTGATTGGGGGATTTGCCGTGCTATTGGTCATTGTTGCATTCATCCGGGCTAAAATCCAGTATATAGACGTGGATTCTGAAGGGGTAACCATGCACACCGGGCTTATCAACAAGAAAACGATGTACGTCCCTTACCGGAAAATAGAGGAGGTGAAGATAAACCGGAGCCTTATTGACAGGATATTCTTCCTTGGGAGCCTGGGGATAGACACTGCGGGCACAGCCCAGGTGGAAATACAGATGAACAACGTCCCTTCCCACTATCTGGACAGGATGCAGGCATATATCCGGAGAAAGATGGAAGAGGCGCGCATGGAGCCCCCTCCGCAACCCAAGCCGAGGCGGTTCTAGGATGGGGAGGATTTCCGGCGCTTATTTTCTTGAGGATGACCCTGAGGCGATGGAAAAGCTGCGGCTTATTGGAGCCGGGGTTGAGGAAGAAGGGGTTCAGAAGCTCCCGCTTCTTGAGGCCGCTTATTTCCAGGGGAAGAAAGTAATTGAGAGCGGGAAGAGCGCTGAGGAATTGGTTGGGCTTGCTTCCAAAAAGGATGAACTTGCCCCTGAGAAATTTCTTGTGCTTTTCCATTTGCGCGAGGCCGGGTTTATTGTGCGCATCGGAGACGGAAAGGAGGAGTTTCTGCGCGTATACAAGAAGGGAATCCGCGTTGGGGAAGACCGCACGGAGATGGTTGTGCGGGTCCTGAAGGAAGGGGAGAAGCCGTCTTTGGAAACTGATGTTGTGGAAGCATCCAAGATGAGGAAGGAACTGGTTTATGCTTTTGTTGGGAAGGAAGGGATAGGCTTCTTCAAGGCTTACCGGGCAAATTTTGAATAGAACGGATTCTGGGGCTATTTTGAACAATTAGAATTTGGGCTGGCTTTCCAGTGTTTTTTTGTATTTCTCGTATAGGATGTTTACTGCGCGGTGGTCGATCCTTCCGCCCCGGTTGACGTGCGGGACCAAACCTCCGCTGAATTTCTTCGGGATGTGGAGGAGCTCGTGGATGAGCACCTTGATTTTTTCCTCTTCGCTTAAGGGGTCGTAGTTTTCGCTTAGGACTTCGATTACGTAGAAGGGGTTTATTTCGAGCGCGTTCCTCCAGATTTCCGGGAGAGACCAGATGCGCGCGTATGCGCGGGCCTTTGCACCAAAGCTGCGCATGCATATTATGCGCGAATTGATTACGTGGGCAAGTTCAAGCCTATTGAGGACATCGTCCAGCATTAACTGGACGTCCGGGGCGCGTTCTGAACGCATGCAAAGAATTAAGGGAAAGAGGAATATAACCTTTGGCTTTTTTGGCTTGCTAAATATTGCAGGCTAACATGGAACCGACCATACGAGCTCTCCATTTTCCCCGTAAGCGCTCTTGTTGAGCACTGCGGTAAAGCCGCAATGGAGCTCGTTTTTGCCGACTTGGAACCAGAGGTCTCCCTGGCTGTCCTTCCAGGATAGAACCCTGGCGCTGTCGCCCGCAAACATCCCGCTTGTATCGCAATCACCGGGGACGGAGTCTGTTGAGTTGTATTGCTGGGTTGCGTTGCTGAAAACAGTAAAGGTGTTGACGGGAACCATCTTTTCCGAAAGCGCGGAGTTCTCAAAATCCACGGTTAAGACGAGGAAGTATCCGTAATCTTTGCCTGCATCTCTTCCTTCCCCGAAACAATGCCTGGTGGCTTTGGACAAAACCCCTACGCTCAGGTCGTCTGTGATGTTGGCATACTGGCGCAACTGGTAGGCTGGGCAGTCGGCATCGGTATTCGCGCTGCAGCCATCCGGGCAGGTGCCATCCCCGTTTTTGCAGGAAGTGATCGCGGTATGCTGGCAGGCGGCCTCGCAGCCGGTGCCTGTGCACGTATCAACGGTCGATTCATTGTGATCATTGCAATCGGAGTCATTGGAGCAGGAGGTTTCCTTGCATTTGTTTTCGCAGCATAGAGCCCCTTGTTCGCAGCCGCAATCAGCAGCGCAGGAATCGCAGGTCTCCCCTTCTTCGCATTTTCCGTTTCCGCAGCAGGGCACTTGGGGCTCGCTGATGCATTTTCCGCTGGAGCAGGTGCGTTGCATGCAGCCGGTTGGTGCTCCTCCGCAGTTGGGCTGGGGGCCGTTCAGATTGGTATACTGGCAGGAAAACCCGGTATTTTGGCTGCATGTTTCTTGCGTGCATGGGTTTGCATCATCGCAGCTTGAGGGGCATTTGAGGCAATCCGCCGGGTCGCCAACCTTTTCCCCATCCGGGCAAAGAAATGTTTGGGTGGAGGAAGAGGTTTTTTGCAGGATTTGCCCGACAGGGCATGCAGAAGGGTCTGAAACGGCCGTTCCATCAGCACATACATATTGTGTTTGAGTTTGTGAAGCGCAGCCTAGCAATAACAGAAAGAAACAGCCTAATAGGATATATTTTGCTTCCATGGCTAAGTAATACACGCAAAACAAATAAATTTGCCGGAGCACCTGTCAGGAATTTAAAGGAATGGATACGAGAGTTAACCTATGCAGCTCATTTGGGATGGGAAGGACGTTTACGCGGAAGAGGCGCAGACAGCCACCGCCTTGCTCAAAGGGCAGTATGGGGAAAATAGGAAGGGAATTGTGTTTTTACAGGCCGAGGAGGCGCTCTACTTAATGGATGTGCGCGGAGCAGCTTGCGTGAGCGTGGAGGGGAGCCCGCTTACGTTCAATGAGCTTGCAACTGAAATTGGCGGAAAGAAATTGATGGCGAAATATCTTACTTATAAGGATTGGAGGGACCGCGGGTTGTTTATACGCCCGGAGAAAGAGGCGGGCGGAAAATATGGAAGGAGCGTTGTGCGGGAGTATAAGAAAGGGGAATTTTCTTTGGAGATTCCTTCAATTGAGGGAGCTTTCTTTGAGGATGACCTGATTACTACTTTGGATAATTATGAGGCTGGAAAGGAGCTTTACGAAAAGTATTGGATTGGGCAGCTTGGGACCTATAAGGCTTCGCACCGGGGAGTAATTGCGAAACTGGATGTATTGGAAACGCTTTTCTTGATGGATAACGGGAAGCTTGCGCTTACGAATTCGAATCGGAAGAAGGTTTATGCTGCCGCTTCGAGAAGGATTGAGTATTTCCCGGATTTGTACAATGTTTACTCGGACTGGAGGGAAGAGGGGTATGTGGTGAAGAGCGGGTTCAAGTTCGGAACTCATTTCCGCATCTATTTGCCGGGGGCAGGCCCGCTTAAAGGCGAGGAGTGGGTGCACTCCAAGCATGTGTTGCATGTGTTTCCGCGCAAATGCAAAATGCTTATTTCGGAGTGGGCGCGTGCAATTCGGGTTGCGCACTCGGTGAAGAAAACGTTTATTCTTGCGATTCCTGGGAAGGGGAAAACGAAGAAGGGGGAAGTGGATTTTGCGCTTTATCATAGGAAGGGATTGGCGGTGGAAACGCCGAAAGAGAACGACCCGTCTTTCCTGATGCTTTCGCTTTCCGAAGATGAATATATCGGCGGGGAGGGGCTTGCCTCTGCAATCAAGGCTTGCGAAGAGAAGGGGCTGGATTTGCTTCTGGGGATTGCGGACAGGGAAACCTCGGTCACTTATTATTTGATTAGGAGAATTAAACTGCCTGGGAGCAAGTACGAATATTACGAAATTGAGTGGATGCAGCCTTAGGAAGGGGCGGATGTTACATACATTTAAATACTCGAATCCACCCAAAATAGCCTACAAACCACAAAGGAGGTGCATGAGAAATGGAAATGAAAAGACCAAGGAATTTGAAGGGACCGATTGCTCAGCCAGTGGTTTGCCTTTGGCGTTAGGCCTGCGAACTATTTTTTCCTAAAGAAAGAAAGGCGGAGCCTTAGCCAGAAGCAGGTTGCGGAGGTGTTCAGGCTCCAGATGGAAGAAGGCCTCAGCGTGAGGGCTATCGCGGATATCTTCGGGGTCTCGCACATGACCGTGCACCGGGCCCTTTCCAATCCGATATACAACGAGATGATGGAGATATGAGCAAGACAAAGGTAATGCTGGACGAGAACGAGGCGCCGAAGTATTTCTACAACATACTCCCGGATTTGCCGGAGGGGCTTTCCCCTCCGTTGAATCCGAAGACGAAGGAGCCCATATCCCCAACGGATCTGGAGGCGATTTTCCCCAAGGAGGTAATTAGGCAGGAGGTTTCGCTCGAGAAGAGAATCCCCATTCCGGAAGAGGTGCGGGACACACTTATTAGGATGGGGAGGCCCACTCCTCTTTTCAGGGCGGTTGGGCTCGAGAAGCACCTGAAAACTCCGGCAAGGATTTACTTCAAGCATGAGGGGCTGAACCCCTGCGGCTCACACAAGCCAAATACCGCGGTCGCGCAGGCATACTATAATGCGAAGGAAGGCGTGGAAACCCTTGCGACGGAAACCGGGGCGGGGCAATGGGGAACCGCGCTTGCGTATGCGTGCATGATGTTCGGGCTGAAATGCAAGGTGTTCATGGTGAGGAACAGCTTTGAGCAGAAGCCGGGGAGGAAGATAATGATTGAATCCTATGGGGCGGAAATTAATTCCTCTCCGAGCATGAAAACCGCATATGGGAGGGCGGTGCTTGCGAAGAGCCCGGATACTCCGGGGAGTTTAGGCATTGCTATTAGCGAGGCTATTGAAGTTGCGGTGAGCAATCCGCGCACCAAGTATTCGCTCGGGAGCGTGCTCAACCATGTGCTCCTGCACCAGACAATAATCGGGCAGGAGGCGAAAATGCAGCTTGCAAAAATTGAGGAGAAGCCGGATGTGCTGATTGGGTGCGTGGGGGGAGGGAGCAACTTAGGGGGGCTCATATTCCCGTTTGTGAAGGAGAAATTGGACGGGAAGGCGGATTACGAACTTGTTGCGGTCGAGCCTTCCGCGTGCCCTTCGCTTACTAAGGGGGAATACAGGTACGATTTCGGAGATACGGCGGGAATGACGCCTTTAATGAAGATGTATACCCTGGGGTGCGAGTTCATTCCGCCCCCATTGCATGCTGGCGGGCTGCGTTACCATGGGATGGCGCCCACGATTTCCCTGCTTGCGCACAAGGGGGTTGTGAAGGCGGAGGCGTATCCGGAGAAGGAGGTGCTGGAGGCGGCTCGGCTTTTTGCGAGAACGGAGGGAATAATCCCGGCTCCTGAATCTTCACACGCAATAAGGTCGGCGGTTGTGCACGCGCTTGAATGCAAGCGGAAGAATGAGGCTAAAACGATTGTTTTCAATTTGAGCGGGCACGGGCTGCTGGATTTGAATTTCTTCAAAGGAGGTGGTTAGGCAAAAATGATTTCAATTCTCTCTTTTCCGCTTCCCAAATTCTTCCTTTTTAGTTTTATCTTTCCGATTTCGCCCAGGGAATGGACGTGCGTGCCTCCGCAGGGCATCTTCATCTCTCCGCAGACCCACCAATATTTGTCCGGGTTCTTTTCATCCGGGTGGGTTTTGATTGGGAGATTTTGGGAAATGAGAGAATTGGATTCTTCCTCCAGTTTTGGAAGGAGAGGAGTAATTGGTTCGGGCATTTCGAAATCGAACCTGGATTTTTCCTCGGTTACGTTCGAGCCTATGAGCTTGCGTATATTGGTGTGTTTGGCGAAAACCTCGTAAACAAGGTGGGCGGCGGAATGTAGGCGCATTATTTTCATGCGTTTTTCTTCGTTTATTTTTACGTCTACTTCCTGCCCGATTTGGAGGGAAGGAGTTCCTTCCAATTTATAGTAGATTTCCGGGCCTTCTGCGGTTGCTTCGAGAACCTTGAATCCGCCAATTGTGCCCTCGTCCGATGCCTGGCCGCCTGCAAAGGCGAAAAAGACGGTTTTATCGAGCGTAATTCCCTTCTCAGAAACCGAAGTAATCCTGGAAATGCACGAAAAGAGATAGGAATCGCTGCGGAAAAGCTTTTCAACCATGGAAAGAGTGGTTAACTGAAGGATTTAAAAAGAGTTAAAGTGTATTAAAGTCCAAAGGTGTTCCTATGGGCAAGTATACTCTTGCGAGACAGCTATCTGGAAAGAAAGTCATAACTAATGACGGTGAGGACTTCGGGAGACTTGTTGACGTTAACGTGAATGAGCTCACTGGGAAGATTGAGGAGCTTGTGGTTGAGCCAAACCCGGACTGCCAGCTTGCGGAGAACCTCAAGAGCGACGAGGGCTTTGTGCTCTGCTCGTATGATACGGTTCTCGCGGTAGGCGACTTCGTAATCATTGAGAAGCGCGGATTGGCATCGCCGACCGCATAATTTCTCTTTTTTTATGCTTATTTCTGGCCTTGATGAAGCCGGGAGAGGTCCCGTGCTTTCATCCCTAGTTATTTGCCTGGCCAGCATTGCCCATAAAAATGAAAAGGAACTAATTGATTTGGGAGTGGATGACTCCAAGAAGTTAACTCCTTCTAAACGAGAGCAATTGTTTCCGGAACTGGAGAGGATTTGCGCTCCTAAATTTCGCATTATTTCCGCTTCGGAATTGAACAGGAGGATGGGGAAGGAATCCCTAAACCTGATTGAGGCGCTGGCAATGGGGGAGCTTGCCTCTTCAGTTGAAGGGAGGGTATACATAGACCTTCCGGAAAAATACCCGGATAAATTCATTGCGAAGGCCGGGCTAACGCATCGGGATGTGGTTGCGGAGCACAAGGCGGATGCGAATTATCCGATTGTTGGGGCGGCTTCTATTCTTGCCAAGGTGGTGCGCGACCGGCTTATTGAGAGGCTGGCGGAGGAAGTAGGCGAAATAGGAAGCGGCTATCCTGCGGATGAGCGGACTATAAATGCGCTTAAGGATCCGGTTAAAAGACAGAAATTGAAGGGGCACATACGGGAGAAATGGAGCACCATGGATAGGGTGCTTCAGCCGAAATTGACGGATTTTTAGCTATTGCCCGGTCTTCTCGCTCTTGCCCATAATGAAGTACTCAAGAGCTAATCTTGCTTCGGAATCGCTCATCTGGACAGGCGGGTGCTTCATTAGGTAGGCGGAAGCGGATTCGATTGCGCCTCCGTATTTGCGGTCCTTTGCAATCCTTGCTGCGCGTATTGCGTCAACCACTATTCCTGCGGAATTCGCCTTATCATCTACTTCCAACTTGAGGTCAAGCTTGTAGGGAACGTCCGCCCATTGCCTTCCGTACATGTAAATAAAGCAGATTTTTGTATTGTGGAGGAAGGGAACGAAGTCGCTCGGGCCCACATGGATATTCTCGTCGGGCATCCTCTTTTTCAATTGGGATTGGACGGATTCGGTCTTGGAAACCTTCTTGGATTCGAGGCGTTCCCTTTCGAGCATGTTTTTGAAATCAGTATTGCCTCCGACGTTTAGTTGGTAGGTCTTGTCGAGTTCTGCGCCGCGGTCGCGGGTGAGGCGGGTGAGAACACGGTGAACTATTGTGGCGCCAATCTGGCCTTTGATATCATCCCCGATTACCGGAACTTTCTTCTCGCGGAATTTCTTTTCCCAGGCGGGATTGGAAGCAATGAATACGGGCATGCAGTTTACGAATGCGGTGTTTGTATCGAGGCACATCTGCGCCCAGAATTCGGCTGCCTGCTGGCTTCCTACGGGAAGGTAGCTTACGATTATTTCCGTGCCCGTATCCTCGATGTGCTTCTTTATGTCCTTCTTCAATTGGTCCATCGGCTTGTTCTTTACGGGCTTGATGAGCTCTTCTACGTATTTTCCCACTCCGTCTAGAACTGGAGATTCCTGGACAATTACATTGGATTTGGGGACTTTTACCCAGTCGACCATGTTGGGCTTTGCATAGACCGCTTCGCTGAGCGGCTTGCCCACTTTGAGGGAAGAAACGTCGAAGGCGGAAACGAATTCGATATCATGGGTTTTGTAGCTGGCCATGTCCTGGTGCATGAGGCCGATTACTTCCTTTTCAGAGTGCTCCCTGTAATAATGGAGGCCCTGGTAGAGGCCTGAGAAGCAGTTTCCAACCCCGACTACGCCGCATTTTATTTTGCCCATTGTGAACACCAACTGACTAATGGCTGTTTATATAGTTGGGAAAATTAAATAAAGGGGCTAGTTCTTCGGCATCAGAATGTGCACCAAGCCGCCGAGCACCGTAAGCCCGATTCCGTAGAGGATTGCCTCCTGGGAAAGCATGAAGAGGAGGCCCAGGGAGGTGAGCGCGCCCAATACCGGAATGAGGGGGACCTTTCCAATCGAGAAGGGAATCCTGAAGGCGCGTTTTTCTTTGGGCTTGCTGAAACGAAGGCAGATTACGCTCAAATTAACCAGGAAGAATGCGAGGAGGGCGGCGAAATTGGTCACTTCCGCGATGATTACCATGTTCGCAAGGAGAAGGAAGGCGGATGCGATTATGAAAGCTGCGAATACGGAGAAGTGCGGGGTGCGGAACCTGGAATTCACCTTGGAGAGGAATTTCGGGAGCGTGCTTTCCCTCGCCATCCCATAGGAGAGGCGGGAGGCGGTGATGAGGCAGACGAGGATCGTGCTCCCGGTGGAGGCAAGCGCAAGGAAGGAGAAGAGGTAGGAGTATTGCCCAAGGAGGGGGTAAACGATGTCTTTTACGGGGGCGGTGGAAATCCCGAGAACCTCGGGGCTTACCAGCATAAGGGATGCGATTGCGAAGAGTGTGTAGAGAACCGCGCAAATTATTATGGAGAGGACCATTGCGTAGGGAATCGTGTGCCTGGCGTCCTTTGCCTCCTCGCTTTCGGTTGCGATCATTTCGAAGCCGAGCATCGCAAAGAAGACGAGGGCTGCTCCGGTGAGCACTGAGGGGAACTGGAAATTCAGGAGATTTGGATGGGCGGAGCCAAAAAGGAAGCCCATCATTATTACTAGGATGAGGCCGCCCACTTCCAATACGAAAAGGAAATTGTTCAGGAAGAGGGATTCCTTTATCCCGATGAGGTTGACTATGGAAAGGAGGAGGATTACCCCTAAGGCCGCGAGCATTATTGGAAAAGAGATTATTGAGGCGAGGTAGTTGCCAAAAGACATCGAGATTGCGGCTGCGCCCACGACCGTTTCGAAAAGTATCAGCCAGCCCGCGCTGAAACCGAAGAGCTTGTTGTTGAAGCCCTTTGTTACGTAGAGGAACGAAGAGCCAGCGTGCGGGAACATCGAGGCGAGTTCAGCATAGCTTAAACCGGTGAATAGGGCGACGATTGCTGCGATAAGGAAGGAGAGCCAGACCCCGCTTCCGGCTACCGTGGTTGCTGCGCCTATTAATGAGTAGATGCCTGCGCCCACGATTACGGAAATGCCCATTATTGTGGCGGTGGTGAGGGTGATTTCGCGCTTCAATTTCGCCATTTTTGGAGTTATATCGGTGAGATATTTAAAATATGAGGAAAGGGGGGCAAAAATTGAAATAAAAAATTAAACCGTTTCCCTTGAGGAAATCAGGGCTTTGAGGAGGCCCATGAGCTGCGGCCTTCCTGCAACCACTTTTGCGACAGGCCCGGCGAAATTCCCCTTCATAACCTGGTCAAGGTCGTCCTGGTTTATGGTCTTGAAGATGTAGTTGAAATCTTCATCAGAGGCGGCTTCCATCACCTTGCGGAGAAGGAGCCTCTTTGCGACCTTCTTTCCGAGCGTGTTTCTCCAGGCGGTTTCGTATTCTTTCAGCATTTTCTCCGAGTAATCATTGGCTTTGTGCGCCTTCATTATTGTGGAGGCGGCAAGCAGCCCTCCTTCCATCGCCATGGCGATTCCGCCTCCGTGGATTGGGTCCACCTGCCTTGCTGCGGTTGCGGTCACCATGAAGTTGTCTTTTGCAAAGGAGTCTATTGCCGCGGAAACGGAGATTATCCCTCCGGTGTCCTGCAGTTTGCTTGCATTCTTGAGTTGCGGATGGTTTGCGATGAAGCGGTCCAGGTAATCTTTGGGGGTTGCGCCCTTAATTCCGCCTTCCTTTACGCCGGTTTCCAAATGCGCGCCGATTCCTATCCCTACGTTTGCCTTCTTGTCGTTTTTCGGGAAAATCCACACGTAGCCTCTGGGGGAGCTTTTGGTCCCGAAATAAAGCTCGATTAAATTCTCATGGTCGTATTCCTGCATTTCGTATTGGTAGCAGGTATCCACATCGTAGAGGGAGGAGAAGGCGCGGAAGCCGGCTTTTCTTGCGAGCGTTGCTTCCATTCCTTCAGCGGAAACAACCAGTGGCGCGGAAACCTCGTAGGGCTCGTGGTCTGCATGGGAGACTTTTACACCCTGGATTTTTCCATCCTTCTTTACCAAATCGAAAACGCGCGTATAAGACTGAACTTTGGCGCCTTTATGCACCGCCTGCTCCATGAGCCATTTGTCGAACATTTTCCTCTCTAAAACCCAGCCGGTGGTTTCCTTGCTTTTCCAAACTATAGAAGAACCATCTGGAGAAATTACCTTTGCGCCCTTAATATCTGTGGAGACGCAGGAGCGGGGGATATCCAGGCCCTGGGAGATCACTTCTCTAGCTCCTAAGCCTTCACCGCAGCGGATGGGCTCCCCGAGCTCTTTCCTTTTGTCGAAAACCATCACTTCCATGCCGTTCTGGGCGAGAATCCTGGAGATTGTGGAGCCTGAAGGGCCTGCGCCAACTATAATCACATCATAATCATATTTCATGGGCAGCACCTATTTCTTCACTCCCGCCTTGGGGATGAACTTGATTGCATTTGCAGGGCAGGCTTTTGCGCATGCCCCGCAGGAAATGCATTTTTCCGGGTGGAAGACCATCCGGAGGCCGATAAGCTCTATTGCGCCCACCGGGCATACGGAAGCGCATCCTATGCACTGGATGCATCTTGAGTGGTTGATTTCGATTGGCATGGAGAGAGCAATAACTAATAATTATTTTAAAGGGGGGCGTTGAAAGGGGAAAAGAGGCTTTGCAATGAAAAAACTCATACTTTTGCTCGTGGTTTTGGGAATTGCGTTCGCTTGGACGAATGCGGCGCTGCCGGCTGTGCTTAATTCCGAGTACAAGTATACAGAATGCAATGTGAAGTTCGCCCAGGACATCGTGGATACAAGGGGGCACTGCGCAAAGGACAACGGGGACACGTTTCCGGATTTCAGCGCGAACATGGGCCGCATAGACGGGGACATGGAAAGTGCGAAAAGCGCCGCGGATTCGGGCAACGGGCTCGTTTTCGGGGCTTCAATGTTCAGCGCGAGGGCGGAGATGCTCGGCCTCGGGCTTGCGGTTGTGGGGGACGGATTCACAAACAAGAGCTCTGGTTTCAGGAGCTGCGCGAACAAGGACAACGATAAGAAGAACGAGGACCTGAAGCACTGCCAGAGCGGGGCGTTCAAGGACGGGAAGTCTGCGGCTAATGATTATGTGGGCAATGAAATAGAATATGGGAACTCCCAGATCGGGGAACTGAATGCGACGGGCGCGGATACCACGGGGATGGAGAAGAGGGCGCGGGAGGGCGAGGAGCTGAAAGTGGATATCCCGGGCGCATACGACAGCGAGGATGTGAAGCAGGTTAGCGATTTGTATGCGAGGCACTCAAGAATCATATTGCTCTTCAGGCTTGAGAAGATGGTTGCGGTCATTGATTATGCGAAGCCGGTAATCGAGGCCGGAAATAATACAAATAAGGATAAATTGGTTGAGCAGATGGATGGAATCAAGGCGGATACACAGGACCTCATTAATGAGTGCGAGTATTCGAAGAGCGTGGACGCGGGATATGCGGCGAAGAATACGCAGTGCTGGACTGAAGGGCTTTCCCTGATGCAGAGGTTCAATGCGCTCTATACGCTTTACTTTGCGGGTGTCTGAAATGAACTTCAAGATATTGGCTTTGGTGCTTGTGGCGGTTTTGCTTGTTTTTGCAGGGTGCGCTAAGAAGGGGGAGACTGCTCCGGTTGGAACGACTACTGGAGGGACTGGAACCACTACAGGTGGAACCGGAACAACTGCCGGGGCAGGAGCGAATGCGAGTGACGTAGGCAACCTTTTCAATGTGGATACGGACAAGCCTGAGGAAGGGAGCGGGTATAATGTGCCTGCCCCAAGCGGGTAATGAAAAGTGAAGGAAATAATTGCGCATGTGGGCGGCGGATTCAAGGAGATTGAGCGCAAGCTTGCTGGAATGGAGTCGAGGAAGCAGTTTTCCGGAAAAGAGAGAACTGCGTTCTATGATTCGCAGGGAAGGGGAAGCTTACGGCTGGTTGCGGATCCGGCTGGGGGAGGCGGAACGGTCGAGCTTGCGAGATATAATGAGGAAAATGGATGCTTTGATTTGATTTCCACCAGGGTTGTGGATTTTGTTTCCGCGAAAAGGATTTTTGGGAGAATATTCAGCTTATTGAAGGAAATGGATCTGGAAATGAATGAGCATTTGGTTGGAAGGCTGCAGGTAAGGCTCATACATATCGATATGCTGGGGAATTTCGTCGCGGTCCGCGGGGAGGCGGATGCAGAGGAATTGCACGAAATCATCTATTCTTTGGGGATTGAGAGCGAGAAAATAATGGAAACGGATTTTGCTGGGGATTAACCCATCAGTCCGGGCAGGTTCATGTTGCCCATGCCGCCGCCCTTAATCATTTTTTCCATTTTCTTGCGGAAGCCGCGGTCCTTCCTGAAGCGGTCGAACATCTTTTCCATTTTGGAGAACTGGGCGAGGAACCCTCTTACATCTTCTAGGGTGCAGCCGGCTCCGCGGGCAACTCTCTCCATTCTTGAGCGGGATTTGCGGAGAAGGGAAGCGTCCTTCCTTTCCTCTTTGGTCATGGAATTAATCATGGATTCGTAGAGCTTCATTTTGCCTTCGCTCTGGTTTATGACGTCTTTGGGAATATCCGAGGCGCCCATCATGGAGAAGAGGCCGCCGAGGGGACCCATCTTTTTAGCCGCTTTGAGCTGGTTGTAGAAGGATTCTATTGTGAGTTCCTGGAAATCCTCTTCCTTTATTTGGGATTCTTCGGTAACTGCCTTTACTTTTTCCATTAAGCCGGCAATATCTGGGATTCCGAGCAATCTGCCTACGAAGCGCGAGGAATCGTAGATTTCCAAATCCTCCATCTTTTCTCCGACACCTATGAAGGAGATTTTGGCGCCGGTTGCGGCAACTGCGGAGAGGGCTCCGCCTCCTTTTCCGGAGCCGTCCATTTTGGTTACGATTACTCCGGTAATGGGAATGAGGGAGTTGAATTCCTGGGCCTGCTTGCCGGCGATTTGGCCGATATCGGCGCTCAGGACAAGGTAGGATTCATCGGGATGGAGAATTTCGCCTATTTTTGTGAGCTCTTCTGCAAGCCTTTCATCGAAGGCGCTCCTTCCTGCGGAATCAACTATGAGAATGTCGTCTTTGGATTTGGAGAGGGCGTCCTGGACCACTTTGTAGGCGTCCTTTTCGCCTTTAACGGTGTAGAAATGAACCCCTATTTGCTCTGAAAGCTGCTCGAGCTGCTCCTGGGCTGCGGGGCGTTCAACATCTGCGCCGACTAAGCCTACGCTCATGCCCCTTTTCTTGTAGAAGTAGGCGAGCTTTCCGGCTCCGGTGGTTTTTCCGCTTCCGAATAGGCCCATTAAGAGAATTTTGTGCTTCTCCATTTTCGGGGTGTAGGAAGAGCCCATGAACTGGACGAGCTCGTCGTGGACTACTTTCAGGAGGTGCTCGCGGAGAGTGAGGCCTTGCATCTGCTCGCTCTCAAGAGCTCTTTTTTCTATTCTTTTAGTGAGGTCGAAGACAAGCTTTACGCTGACATCCGAGGCGATGAGAATCCTCTGCAAATCCTTTGTGAAGGATTTTACGGCTTTCTCATCGATTACCGGAGCGTTCGTAATCTTTGCAACAAGCTGCCTGAGGCTCTGCCCAAGGTCCATAGTGAGGGATATTTGGAGAGATGGGTGTTTTAAAAAGTTCGGAATAACGAAAAAATCTAGATTATTATGAGTAAGAGAGCGATTGCTGGGGAAAAACCTATAGGGAGGGCTCCTTGGCTTCCTCGGATAGCTATTGCGGCCGCACTTTCCGCATGCGTGCTCACTGAAGGGTGCATGGCCCCCAAGCATCCGGAATGCGCGTTTTACTTTCGGGGCGAGAATGCGAAAACCTGCGAAGGCGTACGCTGCAAACTGAATGAGGCGCGCATGAAATTGATATCTCTGGAGGACGAGGAGAAGGCGGCTGCGCGCACGCTAGGAGCGAAGATTGCAGCCGGCCAGGAATGCAGCAAAGAAGTGGATGCGTTCAATTCCATCTATAAGGAGATTGGCAGGATTTCGAAAAAGCTGGATGGGTATATGGACTTGGAGATCAGGATAAGGGAAGGGGATGCGGAAGAGGGTGAAATCCGGCAGGCTTTTGATGAAGTTGTCGGAATTCTGGGGAAATTTGTTGAGTTTGAGCAGGCGCTTGTTCAAATGGGCAGGAATATTTAGCTTTTCATTCTAATTGTGTGCATGAGGCCTGTTGCTGCGGATGCGCTTTTGGTTGAGGGGAACAAGGTATTGCTAATCAGAAGGGGAAGGGAGCCATTTTTGGGGAAATGGGCGATTCCTGGCGGATTTTTGGAAGAAAACGAGACGCTGGAGGAGTGCTGCGTGCGGGAGGCGAAGGAGGAGACCAACTTAGAAGTAAAGATTGTGAAACTTTTGGGAGTGTATTCGAATCCTTCCAGGGACCCGAGGAAGACTGTTGGGGCTGTGTTCATTTGTAAACGGGTTTCCGGGGAAATTAAGGGAGGGGATGATGCCGCGGAAGCGAAGTGGTTTCCGCTGGATAAACTGCCGGAAATGGCCTTTGACCACCGCGAAATATTAGAAAACACAAAAAAACTCCTTTAAAAACATTTCCCGGCATAAATATTTGGTATGGGCACTGCAAATACTGAAAAAAGCGAGCTTAGGGCAGTAGTCCGTGAAAGAAAGCCCGGGAATGCGCCTTTGGAAGAGGGGCTCATCCGCATAGGGCTCCCGCGCTCCTGGAAGGGAGCAACTTCTGTGTATATAGAGATGAAGGAGGGGCAAAAATATCCAAGCATTATTTTTGGAAGGGAATGCCTGCAGATAGATGGAAGGTTTGTGAGAGTTTTGGGCTCGGGGGATAGAAAAGACAAGCGCGGAGAGAAGAGTGCGATAGTAACGGTCCTTGAGAAGGAAACCAACCATATAGAGCAGGAGGCCGACATCCTGCCCTGCGAAGAAGCGCTGCTTTTCATTGGGGGCGCAAAATGCGGGGTTGCGCTTACGGCTCCTCCGCGGGAAACGGACCCGGATGCGGACACGGCTCCGAGGTTCCGTGTTCCAAGGAATTTATCCGAAGAGGAGGGGAACCTCATAAAATTGGAGACCCTCCAGAGGGGGGAAACCCTGGAAATAGCCAAGGGGCATGTCCTCAGGTTTTTGGGGGGAGGGCCAAGGAACCGGTTCCTTGAAATTCAAAGGGCGGATGGGAAGTGCGAAAAGGAATTCTGCGCAAAGGACGGGAACATATTCGAAATGAAATTGGCCGGCTTGGAAGAGGTCCTGGTTTTGAGGCTGATCAAGGAGACATGCGCACAGAATGCGGTAGAGGTATTGGTATACCCCAAGAAGTGGGAAAATAAAGAATAAGAGGAATTGAAAATAAAATTTAGAAAGGAAAAAAGATTAGTCCTTCTTCCTGTTGTCCTCGATGATAACGATGTCTTCCATCGAAACCATGTCTTCGGGCTTCTCTCCAAAGACGAGGCCGCGGCCCTCTTTCTTGTTGCTTGAGACCTTCAGGGACTTGAGCTTTCCGTAGAGCTCGCGGAGCTCTGCGCGCATTCCCTTGAGTTCTTCCTCTATTTCGGTGATGCGCTTCTCGCAGTCGACGATGTCCTGGGTGACGAGGCGCTTCTTGCGCCTTGCCTTCTCGACCGCGCGCATCTTTCCGAGCTCCTCCTCCACCTTCTTTACTTCCTTTATCATCTGCCTCTCCAATTGCGGAGTGTAGGCCTGGGTGGAGATTTTGAATTCGAGGCTGCGGAGCTTCCTGCGCACCGGCTCAATCTGGACCCTTTCGGTCTCCTTGAGGAATGGCTCCAGGGCCTTCTCCTCGTACTTCTTGTAGCGGATCCGCCCGTAGTTCTTCTTGATTTCGGAAATGAGCTTGGACTTCTTGTCCTCGAGCTCTTTTATCTTGCTTTCCAGTTCCTCAAGTTCCATGCAAACCACAAAAGAGTATTTTTAAGAATAAACTCGTAGAGTGGATTTAGATAAGTAATATTTATAAATGATTAATGTGGGCTGGGGTGAAGCGGAGGAAGGCCACTAATAGATTATTAAGGGCTGGGGCTCCAAAAAAGAATGTGGAAAAGACAGTTGTTCTTGCAGGCCCTGAATACGGAATGAACGTGGGCATGGTTTGCAGGGTTATGAAGAACTTCGGGGTTTCGGAATTGCGCATCGTGTCCCCGAAGTGCGAACTTGGCTTTGATGCGGTTAAGTATTCCAAGCATGCAGTAAGGATTCTGAAAAAGGCGAAAATTTACCCGGATTTGCCTTCTGCAACCGAGGATTGTGAAGGGGTTGTGGGCTTTACCGGGATACTTAAGAGGCACAGGGGGAGCATAAGGGCTGCAATTCCCTTGCAGAAATTCGTGGAGAAATCCGGGGAATATGGGAAGGGGAAGGTTGCCCTTGTATTCGGAAGGGAGGGAATCGGGCTTACGGAAGATGAAATAGGGGAATGCGACTTTCTGGTGCATATCGAGGCGGACAGGAAATACCCTGTGATGAACCTATCGCATGCGGTCGCGGTTGCGCTTTACGCGTTAATGGAAAAGAAGACGGGGAAGGCGCGGGAGAAGAGGCTGCCGCCTGCGGAAAAGGCTGCGCTCATGGAAATGTTTAAAAGGTTGGTCGCAAGATATACGCTTCGGAACAATGAGCGCTCCATAGTTGCGTTCAGGAGAATAGTCGGAAGGGCGAACCCCACCGAAAGAGAAGGCAGGGCACTGATGAATGTGATACGGGTTGCCTTGGAAGAATTGGAAGGTAAAAAAGATGAAAACAATGGACCTTAATACGCTGGTTTCGCTTACTTATGATTCAGACCCAAAGGTGAGGAAGCAGGCTGCGGTGGAGCTTGCAAAATGCGACCCGCACCAGGCGCTTTACCCACTTGTCCAATTGACTTATGATAAGGATCCGGGAGTGCAGGAAGTCGCAAGAAATATGCTCGAGGAAATCAAGAAGAAGACTGCGGGCAGCGAGCCTCAATTGATGTCTTTTGCGGATGTTTTCTCGCACGGATTAAAGGAAGATGTGGAAGAAAAGAAAATTGAAGGGCACAGGGAGAAGATGCTGAAGCCCATCGACCAGATTTTCGAGAAGAAGCTGGGGAAAGAGAGGGGCGAGGCAGCAAAGAAGAAGATGATGCCCACAATCGAGAAGATTTACCTGCGCGTTCTTGGGGGGCAGGCTGCCCAGGAAAAGGAGGGAAAAAAGGAGAAGGTGCACGAGCGCGAAAGGATGGTGCAGGAAGTGCTCAGCTCGTATTTGGATGCGCTTGCGAGCAGCGCTGAAAAGGCTGCGGAGAGGGAAGAGGAAAGCAAGGCGGAAACCCTCGTGCAAAAGGAGGAAGGGGCGCCAAAAGAAGTTGCGGAGCAGGCGCCTGCGGAAGAGCATGCGGAGGAAGGGGAGGCGTCCCTTGAGAAGCAGATAGGAGTCGTGGGCAGGGAAATGAAGCCCGAGCAGGGAATGAAGGAAGTGGAAGAGAGCGCGGCGGAAGATGAGCAGGCAACCGAAGAAGAAGGCGAAGAGAGGGAAGAAATGCCTGCGGAGGCTCAGGGCGCTACAATATTCAGGTTTGCATATGATACGATGATGGCTTCGGATGGCGACGACAAGACGATGCAGGAAGCAGTGAAGGTGATGAAGAAGAGCGCGGAGGACCAGATTAATCTTGCGTTCAAGGTTGCCAAGAGGAAGTATAGCGAAGTGAAATTAACGAATATTACGGAATTGAAGACCGGGATGAAGAACATCACTACCGGAGTTTTGTTTGTGAAATCCGTGGAGCACAAGGATTACCAGAGAACGGCCAAGAAGAAGGATACGTTCACGAGAATCGTGGTTGCGGATACGGAAAGCAATGAAGGGATTGTTTACTTATTTGAAGGAAGGGGCGCACCGATTGTTCCTGGAATGAAGATGAAGATTGAGAAGGGTTATGCGAAAACCTTTGAATTTTCAGGGGAAACCGGGATGACGGTCAGCAAGAAGGGGCAGGTATATATTCTGCTCTAATTTGCAGCTACCGACGTGATGGGGGGTTGCTGGGGGTGTCGCGCCGCCAAGGCCACCTAGTGCGCGCATAAGGCAACAGAAATATGCAGCATCATCAATTGTATTCTAGTGCCTTGGTGGCACGATGAAGCCACTTAGGGGGCGCTCCCCCTGAGGGGCTCTTTGAAATTCAATTAATTGTAGTTTTTCGAAAAAGAAGGGCTGCTCTTCAACTATTTCGATTGAGAGGCCTTTTTCCTGCGCCAGATCCATTGTTTGCGAAAGACCGTTTATGGAGCTGTGAATCATGAGCGCTTTTCCCCCTGGGAGAAGGTGCTCCGGGAGAACTGAGATGAATTTATCGATGAGTTCGCGGCCGTCTTTCCCCCCATCAACGGCAAGGCGCGCATGGGGCTCTTCCTCAACTTCCTCATTTGGGGGAAGGTAAGGGGGGTTGAAAAGAATTCCATCAAAACGAAGATTTGGGACGTGCGAAAAGAGATTGGAATGCGCAAACCTTGCATTCTCTATTCTGTTGTGGCGCGCATTGTATTCCGCATTCTTTACTGCGTGCGGGTTTATGTCCACTCCTAGAACGTAATTTGTGGGGTTGTGGGAGGCATTTACGAGCGAGGAGATTCCGCAGCCTGTGCCCAATTCCAGTATATTCCCCTGGATTTTGTGGGCATGCTTTGCAAGAAGGAAAGAGTCTTCGGCAGGTGCGTAAACGTGGGAGAATACGTCGAGATGCACCCCCATGAAACTGAGTTGGGTCGTAGTGCTGGAAACCAAACCTGCCATGGAGAAATATACGAACTGAGGATATAAATACTTAACTAAGACGAAGAACGCGCTTTATTTGCCTGGGTGCGGAGAATCGGGAGGGGCCGTCTGGCGCTCAAGGGCGGGCCTTACCTCATCATCATAAAGGCGGCGGAGCCCGGCCATGAGGTCCTGGTATCTTTGGCGGGCTTCCATGAAGCGTTCGTGCAGCCCCTTCCCGAAATAGACGTTTGTTGCGGAAAAGGCGTCGGTTGGAAGGCCTATTACGAGTTCGCCCTTTTCATCCAAAACCTCTACGAAATCCTTGACCTGCGCTGAGAAGCGGATCCTGCGGAGCGGCTTATCCAGCAAGGAAAGGTCGCCAAGGTTGAAGCCGTGTATCCTGAAGATGATTTCGTGGGTCGGGATCGTGTCTGGCATCAGGCTTTTGTTGAGCGCGCAAAAAAGGCCTTCTGGAAGGTATTTTTCAAGGACACTCCGGTAGTTTATTGAGAGGTGCGGAGGCAGGCCTATCTCGATATAGTCACTGACGAAAGCATCTATGTCGGTTCCGTAGACGGAGATGAATGCGGACTCGGGGTTTGGGTGGGAAAGGAGCGCTTCCTGGTCGAGGCTGTCCCTTCTTTTGATCAATACTATCATGTCCTGGGGCTGGGGGCGCTTTATCAGGGGCGGAAGCTCAAAGCCCCATGCTTCGATGCGCTTCTTGAGGTAGGCCACGTCCGCAGGGGTGAAGAAAAGCTCTGCGAGAAGAAGCGTGTTATTCACCATGGTGTCTACGTTTTTCTCGCGCTTGTCCACCTTTATGCCGGCAAGGGTCTCGGCGTTGTGGAGGTTGTCGAGAATTTTGATGACGATTGCGTCAAGGTTCCGGGAATTGAGAAGATCGTTGTAATAAGCCGCGGACCTCAGGTCGTACATTGACTTGTGGGTGCCGTAGAGCTTTTTTATCTCGTCCGTTTCCCTGTTTGTTGCAGCGGCAAGGGCGCGCTTGTAGTCCGCGGCGAGCGCGTTGAATGAGGGGTCGTCGGCAAAAATCCATTTCTTGGAATCATTCAGAAGCGGCTTGGTGAGGAAAACTACTATCTCGGCAACCTTTTTCCCGAATTTGAGGGCCTCGTCTGAATCCCCGAAAAGGCGCTCAAGTGTTTTGGAGTTGACCGGAAAATCGTGCTTTGCGTCCTCTATTGTGTCGTGCAGAAGGCTGGCGCAGACCGCCTCGGCTTCCAGCTTAAGGCGGGCCGCTCTTATGGCAACGGTCAGCGGATGGGCTATATAAGGGCCCTTTCCGTCGTCGCGCATTTCTCCCTCATGGACCGCATCGGCAAGCGTATATGCCTTCCTTGCATACGCAAGGGATAAGGAAGGGTAGCGCCTCTCCTTCATTGTTGAAATGAGGTGGCCGAAGGTCATCCTCATTTTTGGAGGCAGCTCGATCTGGCTTTCGGGCATCCTGCGTTTTGGAAGGTTTGCTGCTGGGGGAATAGCAGAGATGTGGCGGTTGGCCTCCTTAGGGGGCCCTCCAGAATGACCTTCCATAGGATTATTATTTATCCACCGAAATGTATAAATAGGGGGCGGAAAAGCAACAAATGGACAAAAACGACCACAAAATGGAGGGTGCAAGGTTTAAAAACCGTTCCCACGACAAAGGGATACAACTATTTTTGGTGAATATAATGGAAGAGATAAAGGCCGACCAGATAAAAAAGACAGGAACCACCACCGTGGGGCTTGTGTGCAGGGACGGAGTAGTCTTTGCATGCGATAAGCGTGCCACGATGGGATACTACATCGCGAGCAAGGACGTGATGAAGGTAGAGAAGCTCAACGACAGGATTGCGATGACGATAGCCGGAGGCGTTGGGGATGCCCAGACCCTGATTAGGTGGATGAAGGCGGAAATCAAGCTTTATGAGCTCAAGAACGGGCGGAAGATGAGCGTGGAGGCGGCGGCGACGCTCCTTGCGAACATCCTATCGCAATACAAGTATTACCCCTTCTTCGTGCAGCTCCTTATTGGCGGGATGGACGAGCGGGCGAGGATATTCAGCGTGGATATGCTCGGTGGGGTTACCGAGGAGAAGTTCACCGCTACAGGAAGCGGCTCCCCGATTGCGATGGGGCTCCTTGAGGAGACCTACAAGGAAGACAGGGAGGTCGCTGAGAACATAAAGGTTGCGGCAAAGGCAGTGAGCACCGCAATGAAGAGGGACGTGGCGACCGGAGAGGGAGTCACGGTAATGACGATTACTGCAAGGGGAGTCGAACTGCTTCCGGACAAGGAAGTAAAGAAATTCCTCTGAAAAACCTGATTTGATTTTTATTTTTGTTTTCTTGATTTTGGCGTTTAGACGACCGTTATAGCATTGAAAGGGTGAGTGTTTTGCACTATAAAGAAATTGAAAAAACTGTGAATGAGATAATGCCCCCCGCTTGCGGGGTTACAAAGGTGGAGCCCGAAGGGCTGAACGTAGTGATTTACGTAAGGAACATCAAGGCATTCTATGAGAACGACCAGCTGATCAAGCAGCTTGCAGGTTCACTGCGGAAAAAGGTGAGCGTGAGGGTCGACCCTACCGCGCTAATGGATATGGAAGAGGCGAAGAAGAAGATAGAAAGCATTATTTCTCCGGAAGCAACTGTGGCCAGCATAGCGTTTTCCCCTCCATTTTCGGAAGTTCATATTGAAGCGCTGAAGCCCGGGCTTGTAATCGGGAAGGGCGGGACAACTTTGAAGGAAATTATCACTTCTACAGGATGGTCTCCGGTTGTATTGAGGACGCCTACGATTCCTTCTTCAACTCTCAGAGGGGTGAGGAAGAGCAACATTGCGGATGCAGAGGACCGGAAGAAGTTCTTAATCGGGGTTGGAAAGAAGATCTGCCAGGCGCCTATGCAAAGCGAATGGGTGAGGGCGGTCCTTCTTGGGGCTTCGCGGGAAGTGGGAAGGTCCTGCATGCTTGTGCAGACTCCGAACAGCAGGGTTCTCATTGATGTGGGGATTAACCCGGTAACAGGGGAGCCAACAAAGGCGTACCCCTACTTGAATATGTTGGGGTTCCCGCTAGAGGAACTGGATGCGGTGATTATTACGCACGGGCACATGGACCACATGGGTTTCCTTCCATATCTGTATGCGTATGGATATGATGGGCCTGTATACTGCACCCCCCCAACACGGGATTTGATGGGCTTATTGCAGAAGGACTACATTGACCTTGCAAAGAAATCGGTTGGGGTGGATGCTCCGTATGGGAAGAAGGACATCCAGACTGAACTGAAAAGGGTAATTCCGGTTGAGTACGGGGAAGTTGTGGATATTACTCCGGAAGTGAAGATGACACTCTACAATGCTGGGCACATCATCGGGAGCGCGATGGTGCACCTGCACATTGGGGAAGGGCTGCACAACCTTGTGCACTCTGGAGACATGAAGTTCGGGTATACGAAACTGTTTGAGCCTGCGAACACGAATTTCCCGAGAATTGAGACAATGTTCATTGAGAGCACCTACGGGGGCAGGAACGACATCACCCAGAACAGGAAGGAGATGGAAGACCAGCTCGTGAAAATAATCAACGAGACTGCGGCAAAGGGGGGGAAAGTGCTCATCCCGGTGTTCGCGGTGGGAAGAAGCCAGGAGATAATGCTGGTGCTTGAAGACTATTACAGGAGGGAAGGAAGCGGATTCAACATTCCTGTATACATAGATGGAATGGTGCTGGAAGCTTCAGCGATACATACCGCTTATCCGGAGTATTTGCGCGAGGGGCTGGAGAGGAGAATACTTTCGAACAACAGCCCGTTCGAGTCTCCGATGCTGAAAGTTGCAAAGGGGACGGACAAGAAGGAAATAGTTGATGGGGAGCCTTCGGTGATACTTGCTCCTTCTGGAATGATGAACGGGGGGCCTTCGGTGGAATACCTCAACATGATGGCGGAAGATGAGAAAAATACGCTCATTTTTGTGGGTTACCAGAGCCCCCTTTCCCTAGGGCATAAAATCCAGAAGGGAATGCGGGAAATCCCGGTGACCGGGGAGGACGGGAGAACCAAGATAATGAACATCCGCATGCGGGTGGAGACGGTAGAAGGGTTCTCCGGGCACAGCGACAGGCACCAGTTGATGGCGTTCCTGAAGAACCTGCGCCCTACTCCTGAACGCGTGTTTACGGTGCACGGGGATTGGGGAAAGAGCGATGAGCTTGCAAAGGGCGCGGGCGCAATGCTAAAGCGGGAATGCAGGGCGCCATTGAACCTGGAAGCGATAAGGCTCAGGTAAATTTTTCACTTTTTCGTTTTATTTTAGAATTAGTCTATTTCCTATTTCTGCTTTTGCGCTTTTTTATTCTTGCTTCTTCAGGCTCCTCTTTTGGGGCGGGTTGTCTGGGGGGCTCGTTCCTGAGAAGGATTGCATTCAGCATGGGGACGAAGTAGAAGGAGAACGCGAGCCCCGCAATCATTCCGGTGAGCATGCGGAGCTCGTTCGTGCTCTCGCGCAATCCAATGAGCTGGGTGCCGCCATCAATTGCAATTGGAATGAGGGCGAGAATGAAGAAGATCGGGTTTGGCGTGTGTTTTGCGTCCTTCCATTTTGTGAAATAGACCGCAATTCCCGAAATCCAGGCGCCTAGATAGATTGCAATGTCGCGGGCGCAGACCGGGAATTCGTAGGCAGGGCCTTTTTCCGAATTCAATTCCGGGGCGCGCGTGTAGAGGTACGGGCAGTTGCCTATTCCGCCATCTGCGGAATAGAAGCAGTACGAGCGGGAAGCGAGCTGGTGGCAGGTGTAGGAGAATCCGGTGAAAAGAAGGGTTCCTACGGGCTGCGCATAGATTACAAGGAAGGGGGTTGCGAAAATGAGCAAATTGAAAAAAGTGAGGGCAACCATGTACAGGTGGTAGGGCTTTGGGTCGAGGGTCATTTGCTCACCTTTGGGTTGGGCTTAGCTTTCCTGCCGGTTTCGCTTTCGAATTCATGCTTTTCCCAGGGGTAAATTATCCATGAATCGGTCGTGTAGATAAAAAAGTCCGGCTTGAATGAGGAGGTGGATTTCAGGTGGAGGGACGCGGTTTTTATTACGGATGCGCCCCTCGTTTCCAAGTGGGCGACTGCGGTCCTGAAGCTTCCGCCGGTATCAGAAATATCGTCTATGAGAAGGATCTTCTTTCCGTAGACATCTATCGGAATGTCTTGCAGAATTTTCGGCTCCTTTGTTATTTTTCCGGCCTCCGTGTAGAAGCCGATGCGGATTACGTAGAGTTCGCGGTTTCCGAGAATGTCCGAGAGAATGCGGGCGGGAACTAGGCCTCCGCGGCTTATTCCGATTATTAGGTCGGGCTTGAAGGGCGCGGAATTCACTTTTTCCGCAATCTGCGCAACTGCGTTTTCCGCTTCTTCCCAGCTCATTGCCATTTCCTTCATTCCTATCCCAGATATCTTATTATTTCATCCTTGAGGAAACTATTGTTGCAAGCTCTCCGCCTATGCGCGCCTGCGCTTCTTCAGTGGAGGCGCCTATGTGCGGGGTGAAGCAAACGTTGTCCAGTTCGAGCAGTTTCCCCTTGTAGGGCTCCTCCCAGTAAACATCCAGGGCTGCGGCGCGCACCTTTCCGCTTTTGCACCCATCATAGAGTGAATCTTCATCTATTACCTGGCCGCGGGAGGTATTTATGATTATTACTCCGTCCTTCATTTTGGCGATTGATTGGGCGTTTATCATTTTCTCGGTTGTGGGGTGGATGGGGACGTGCAGGGAAATAATGTCTGCGCGTTTATAGACCTCATCCAGATCCATTAGTTCAACTACCGAAGAAACGGGCTTTGGGGGCGGGTTGTAGCCGATTACGTGCATGCCCAGATGGCGGGCTTTTTCCGCAACCGCAAGGCCAATTTTTCCGCAGCCGATTACTCCGAGGGTTTTTCCTGCGAGCTCGGTGCCTGGAAGGGATTTTTGCCATTTTCCTTCCTTTATCCCGTGGGTCGAGCGGGCGATGTTGCGGGCGCAGGAGAACATCAAGCCGATTGCGAGCTCGGCGACTGAGTTTGTGGAGGCGCCAGGGGTGTTCAGGACTTCGATCCCTTTCTTTTTGCAGGCTTCTAGGTCCACATTGTCTAGGCCTACGCCGCCGCGGGCGACCAATTTCAGCTTTTTGGAATTGGAAATCAGGTCTGCGGTCACTTTGGTTGCGCTGCGCACAATGAGGATGTCTGCATCTTCAAGGGCATCTTTAAGGGAAGGGGGCTTGTAGACTATTTCTGCGCGGGTTTCCTTTAGGAGTTCCAGTGCTTTTTCCTGCATATCATCTGCGATTACGACTTTCATGTGCATTCCCTCCCTTATTTTTTCGCCAGTTTTTCAAGGGCATCTAGGCAGAATTCCAGATCCTCCATCTGGAAATTGCCCATGTGCGCAATGCGCAGCCCTTTTCCCTTAAGTTCGCCTTTGCACCCGACGATTGTAATCTTGTATTTTTCTAGCATTGCCTTCTTTATTTCTTCTGCATTATCACAGTAGAAGGCGGTGAGCGACCAGGATTCGCAGCCGGGCTCTGGAATTAATTTGAAGCCCATCCCTTTTACGCGGGATTGCACGTATTCGGAAGCTGCCTTGTGCTTTTGCGCCCATTTTTCGATTCCGCCTTCGCGGTCGATTATGTCCAGGCATTTGCGCAGAGAATAGTAGATGCTTATGGCTGGCGTGCTGGGGGTCTGCTGGTTTTTCTGGTAGTTTTCGCGGTGTTTATGCAAATTGCAGTAAACTGAGGGGATTTTGTCCCTGGATTCAATCCTTTCGATTGCATCACGGGAAAGGGAGACTATCCCCATTCCTGGGGGCGCGCCGAGCGCCTTTTGGGAGGCGGTTGCGAAGAAATCCACCATAAATTCCTTCTGGTCAAATGGCATTGCTGGCCAGCCGGAAACCGAGTCCATAATTGTCATCATCCCCTTCTTCTTTGCGTACTGGAAAATCTCCTTTGTGTTGTTGCGCACGCCGTAGCCGGTTTCGTTATAGACCATTGCGAAAACGGTTGCGTCTGAAGAATCAATGATGGGTTTTGCCTTCTTAAGGTCCCAGCCTTTTCCTGCAGGGATTGAGTGCTTTTCGAGCGTTCCGTAGATGCCTGCGATTTCCGCGAGGCGGTCCCCGAATTCTCCATTTAAGAGGACGAGGACTTTCTCCTTTGGGAGGCAGCAGTTGAGAATGTTGGTTTCGTTGGCGAGCGTTCCGGAGCCTGTGAGCACGTAAACCTCTTCGGAATTTAGGTAGGTTTTGAGCCGGGTGCAAATGTTGCTGTAGAGCTCGGAGAAACCTTTGCTCCTGTGCGTAATCATGGGCCTTGCCTGCTCAAGCAATACTTCTTCAGGAACCCTTACCGGGCCCGGGCTTAACAATAATGACATGTTCATACCTCCTTCAATAGATGACTATGACGGGTTCTGGGTAGCGGCGCACATTTCCTGAGTAAACACGGTGGCTGAGCATCTCTTTCAGGAGCTCATAGGCTGCGTTCTTCTCTTCAAGGAGCCAGCCGAGGCGCATATTCAGGCGGATGATGCGGTCCGGAATCGTGTGCCTTGTGGATTTGGGGGGAAACGGCCTTCCCGCGAGCGCTTCCTGCACCACTTCTTTTTTTGTGTAGGAGCGCCTGTAAAGGATTGTCCTTCCCTCTTTCAGATGCTCATTAACCTTATCGTCAGGGTAATATTCGAACGGGAAGGCGGAAAGGGCTGATACGATGCCCTTCTGTTTTTCGGTCATTGAAACCACGTCGTAGCTTCCGTTGGAGACCAGGGTGCATTCCTTCTTCCCGCTCTTTTCCCTAACCATCATGAAAATTGCATGAAGGGAATCCACTGCCTTTTTTCCGGTTTCGTAATCCACGGTTTCGGTCTTTTCGCCGAGTTTCTGGAAATCGGAAATTGAAAGGTGGTTTTCGCAGACGGGAATCCAGGTTCCCAGGCCTATTTCCCTGGATTCGTAATCAACAATCTGTACCACTGCATTCGGGATTTCTATTGCCTTGAGAACTGCATAGCGGTGGTTTCCGTCCAGGACCACTCCGGTTTTTTTATCTATGAGGATTGGGTCGACCATGTGGCCTGTGTTGAACATTGCCTCCTGCAAGCGCTTAAGGTTCTTGGGAATGGTCTGCTCGTGGGGGTAGAGGGAGGGGAGTTCCCGTATTTCAAGCTGGGAAAGAACATCATTTAGGTGCATAGAAATACCGATTGGGTATAGGCGGGGAACGTTTAAAAGAGAATTGGTGCGTCAAATGGCGAAGGAAGGATAATGGCTAATGAAAAGATATTTAAAACAAAATAGACCATAAATTAAACCCTTAAATGGGCTCGTAGCGCAGCCTGGATAGCGCGGCACTCTCCTAAGGTGTAGGTCGGGGGTTCAAATGGAAGGTAATTTTGAAAAGGATTTTATCTTCCTGGATATCCCCCCGAGCCCGTTGACGTTTTGAAGCGCACGCACAAGGAGTGCAGCGTATAGGCTTCGAAACAGCAGGATTCCAGAACAGAGGATAGAATAGGTGGTAACCCCCATGTCAATGATAGACCTTGCCCGCGAAATTGAGCGTTCTGTGAATGAATGCCTTGAGGACAAGGTCGGGATTGCCTTTTCAGGGGGCCTTGACAGCACGATAATCGCAAAGGTCGCAAAAGAGATGTGTGAGGTCGAACTTTTCTCAGTGGGAGTGGAAAAGAGCGAAGACATTGTTTATTCGGAAATTGTTGCGCGTGAACTTGGGCTTCCTTTGCATAAGAGAATACTCTCTCCGCATGAGGTTATGGATTATTACAGGAAAACCGAGCAGGTTGTAAGCGGGGACTTCCTGAAGATTGAGATTGTCGCGCCCCTTTATGCGCTTTCGGAAATGGCTGCGCAGAGGGGGATAAATGTGCTCCTTATTGGGTCGGGCTCTGAGGAATTGTTTGTGGGGTATGAGCGGTATTATACCTATTGGAGCGAGGGGAAGGACCTGGATGCGATCCTTAAGGAGGAATTTGAGACGCTCAAGAACCGCGATATTGCATTGATGAAGAAAGTGGTGAGGAAGCACGGGATTGAGGCGAGATTCCCATTCTATTCCAGGGGGCTTGCGGAAAAGGCGTTTTCAATTCCGCTTGCCGTCCGAATGGAGGACCGGGAATTGAAGAAAGGGCCGCTTCGGGAGGCGGCGCACTTCCTGGGAGTTCCGGAAATCGCGGTAAAAAGAAAGAAGAAGGCATTCCAGTATGGGAGCGGGGTGCACAAAATACTGATTAAGGAGTTTGGGCAGAAGGCGGTGGCGCAGGCCGCGAATACTGCAGTCTAATTAGATAATTCTGAAAAGGAATAACGCGTAAGGAGATGTTCGAGGGGTTTCAAGGGCAGCCTCAGGAGATGGACAGGGAGCTGCAAAGAAAAGTATGCCGCGGGTTTTGTGACCATCCTTTTCTTTTTGGGAAAAAGAAAAGGCTAATCGCACCTAAAAGAAAAACCAGTATCCAGATATTACTTTGGCATAAAAAAGGTTTAGTTGGAACCTCTAAGGGTTTTGGATAACCGTTTTGCCGTAAGTGGGCAGAAAGCCAAAACGGTATTTGCCCGGCTACTGCAGAAGGACAAAAAAGTTTACTCTTCGTCGGCTTTTTCCTGGTAGTTTTCTGGAGTCTCGGCTTTCATTTTGTCCCCTGCAAGCTCCTGGGTAACGGCCACCTGCTGAGAGGCGGATTTGGCGTTTATTACGCGCAGCGCGGCTTCCTGCTTTAGGCGCTCCTTTATGATTGCGTCCACTTCCTTTTCCGCGCGGCCGTATTCAACCGAGCCGTTTTCATTCTCAATCAACCCAAGCATGCGGTTCACTTCTGTGTTTACATCCACTATGAAATCGAGTTCGCGCGCGTATGTGTTCCCTTCCAGCATGCTTATGCGGTAAATCTGGTCGTACATTTTTCCCTTTAGGAAAGACTGGAGAATGTATTGCTCTGGGGAAATGCCTGTTTCGGTGCACCTGCGCTGAAGGACGGGCGGGATGAACTGGATATCCAGCTCCTTTTCGAGTTTTCCAACGCTTATGTTGGTGAAATCATATTTTTCGGCTTCGGGGTTGCGGAGAAACTTTGCTTCGAGCACGCATTCATCTATTGTTGGGCCTCTCCTGTAGCGGAAAACCTCCTCGAATTTCCTGTGCTCGGGGTCGGATTCATATTCGTAACCAAGAACCCGATACACCCTTCCCTTTCTTCCGAAGCGGACTTTTTTTAGGAAAGAGTAGCGGTCGGTTGCGTACATGCTTGCGCCCGGAATTCCGAAAACGAGTTCTAGGCGGTCCTGCACATCCCGAAGGGATTCTGCGTGCAGGTTGTAGAGAAGGAATACTCCGGGTTGGGTGTTCAGGAGGTTGATTACTCCCTGTACTGCAACGCGCGAGCGGATTTCGTTGATTACTAGGGCAGCGTCTCCCATCCGCAGAAGGGCGTTCGCCATTGCAACCAGGTCGAGTTCCCCGGTAGGCGGGCCGGTTTCATCCCCAATTGAGGATTTTACTTTTGCGGCGCCAATGTGGAAGCCGCGCTTTCTGAATGCGCGGACCGGGATTTCTTCAATGTCCTGGATTGGGATTATTCTTTTCTTGGTTCCGATTGCCGCAATTTTTGCGGAAGTGAATGCGGTTTTTCCGACTCCTTTGAGGCCCAGGACCGCTTCGCTGCAGCCAAGGGTTACCATAACATCGTCGTAGCCGCAGAAGAACGGTGAAAACGACTTGAAGTAGAGGTATTGGGCATAAGTGAAGGGCTCGTCCTGCATAATGCGGAGTGCGCCCTGGAGCTCGCGGAAGGTTGCGGGGGGGCGCTGCATGTGGCAACGCATCGAGTGCCTCGTTACTACTACGTCCACTACCGGGTTCATGTCATCGAACTTCTTTCCTTTTTCGGAAAGGACGATGTTGCGGAATGCGCGGAGAAGAAGGTCGCGATTGTACCGGTAAAGGGTGTGGCAGATTCCGAATTTTGCGTGCTCTATGTAAATGGGCGAGTCTTCGCTGTCTATGTAAATATCGGTGACGTTTTTCTTGTCCAGGGCGAGGTTCTCGATCGGGTCCCCGAGGCCGACTACCCATGAGGCAGCTTCCCTGCCCATTGCAAGGGCCTGCTCCGGGGTTATTGGAATATTATTTTTGATTGCGTCATCCATGAATTGCTGGCGGTATTCCCTTGTTTTTAATTGGAAAAGGATGTCGAATTTTTCAGCCGGGAAATTTTCCTTCATCTGCTCCTCAATTGTGCGCTTCACCATTTTTCCGAGTTCTGGGGGAAGGCTGTTTATCATTTCGTTTTCCTGGACGTAGAGGTATGCGTCTGAGCCTGGAACCTCGTAAACCTGGACGCGGATTCCGAAACCCAATGGATAATTAGCTTCGGGGCCTTCGAGCGGCTTTGCGCCGGGGGGTTTGTCCAGGACAAGGGATTGCACGAAATATAGCGAGCGCAACCCGGTGAGGGAAAGGAATGCGGTGCGGATGTCCCCGGTTTTTTCAGTGAGCTGGTAGAGCGCGCTTGCGGTGAACCTTTTCAGGATTCCGTTCACCCAGGCCTTGAAGGTCTGGTGGCCCTTCATGAATACAGAGCGTTCTGGAGTCATCTCCTTGTAGTCGCGCAGTTTGTTTGCGGCAATGAGCGGGTTCATGAACATGAATTCGTAGAACTCGCGGAGCAGTTTCTTCCGGTTCAGGTAGTTTTCATCCTGCTCAAGGCCGTAGATGTCCCTGCGCAGAAGAAGGGCTTCAACTTGTTTGATTACGGAGGCGTATTCGATGAGGATAGAGGTTTTCTGCTCGTCCAGTTCAATCATTACTTCCTCTTCATAGCGGATTGTGCGGATCGGGTCGCTTATTGTTGAGAGGTCTTTAAGGTGGAAATTCAGGAATTCCGCAGAGGCGAATTCAAACGGGCATTTTGCCATGTCGAGGACTGCCCTTGTCCCTTCGAGCACCACGTTACACATGGAAACGAAATGGAAGATGAAATATAAAAGCCTATCCTAGTAATCTAGGATGAGATTAAAATGGTGGATGCGGAGACTAGGGTAAAGGAGATTACGGAAGAACTCCACAAAACGAAAAGGAACAAGGCTACTGAGCACCATATAGGGGCGCTCCTGGCGCGCAGGGCGCAGCTGCAGCGCGATGTGATGGAGAGGAAAAGCCGCAAAATTGTTGGGGGCGGCTTCGATGTGAAGAAGCAGGGGGACGCTACTGTAGTTATGCTGGGTTTTCCGAGCGTGGGGAAATCCACTTTGCTTACCAGATTAACCAATGCGAAGAGCAAGATTGCGGCTTATGATTTCACTACTTTGGAGTGCATTCCCGGAATAATGGAGTATAGGTCTGCGAAAATACAGTTGCTGGATATTCCCGGAATTATCGAGGGCGCGCAGGAAGGGAAAGGAAGGGGAAGGGAAGTGCTTTCGGTTGCGAGGAAGGCGGACCTGATTTTGATTTTGCTTGCGGTCCCGAGGATGAAGGATTATGACGTGATCATGAAGGAGCTCTGGGACGTTGGGGTAAGGCTCGGGGAAAGGCCTCCGAACGTGGACATGAAGAAGGACATAAAGGGCGGGATTTCGATAATTACTGCGAGAAAGCTTACGAGGATAAGCAAGCAGGAAATAATTGCGATAATGAACCAGTATGGGATGCACAACGCGACCATTACGATTAAGGAGGACATTACTCCTGAGCAATTGATTGATGTGCTTGAGAAGAACCGGGTTTACATAAACAAGGTGGTTGTGATTAACAAGGTGGATTTGAACGGGGGGAAAGTGCCCTCCGGCTATCCACCGGGTTCCATTGGGATTTGCGCAGAAAGGGGGCTTGGGCTTGAGGGAGTGCGGGAGAAAATATATGAGGGGCTCAGGTTTATGCGCGTGTATACGAAAACCAGGACGGCGGGCGTTAATATGAATGAGCCAATGATGCTGCGCCAGGGGGACAATGTGGGGAAATTTGTTTCGTTCCTTCCCAAGGATTTCAGGAATAATTTCAGGTATGCATTGATTTGGGGCAAAAGCGTGAAATTTCCCGGGCAGAGGGTCGGGCTCGACCATGTGCTTATGGAAGGGGACGTTGTGCACGTGATAAAGAAGGGGTAAGAAATGGTTACGCGCAACGAAATTAACGAGGTTATTGCCTGGTGCGAGCAGGTGAAGAAGGAGAAGAAGGTGCTGTATTCTGTTGAGAGGAATCCTTTTGGGGATAAGATTGCCTGGATGGGCATTTTCCCGCTTATCGAGATAGACCGGCCGATGGAAGTTGCAAATAAGAGAAATCTTGTTTATGATTCAGTTATGAAGAAGCTCTGGAAACACCTTGGTTTTGACTGGGTGGAGATAATCCCGGATGTCCAGGAAAGCGTCAAAGACCCAGGGCTAAAGCCCTAGGCTTGCAGAAGGTTCGCAGAAGAAAGACTAGGGCTGCAAGGCGGGAGCCGATAGTCCGGCAAGCCAAGGGTCGCGCTCCACTAGCTGCATAATAAGGCTCCCGCGCACCCTGGGTCTTTGTGGGGAAATAAGAAAAGGAATATAAATTAAAAGAGCGAAAAATAAGTGAATACGGAGGGGAAGGAAATGGGGTTTAGCTCTGGTCGCATGGAAAAGGAAAAGGCGCGTGAAAAGGAGAGGGGCAGGGAAGATGAGAAAATCCAGCAGGTTTTCACGAATATTGAAAAGAAGGTGGACCTGAAGGCCAGCCAGATAAAGGAGGCCCGTATTGCAGTAGTACAGAAAAAGAAGGATGATTTTGAAGTAGACGAAAAAGCAGTTGTGCTTGCATTGAACCTGAGCGAGGCGCTCGGTAAAAAAGATGAGGGCAGGGCTCTAAAGGCACTGGACGGGTGGGGGAGAGCATGACCGCATTTGAGCACATTGATGAGGAAACGAAAAAGGGAATGGTGCTCATCTGGAAGGGGATGAGCGAAGAGGACAGGGAATATTTCGTGGACCAGGTCGCCCTTGCGCTGAGCATCTGGGGCGGGGACGAGGCGGGGAAGCTGCTTGTCGCGCGCGTGATGAGCGCGCTTGTGAAGGACGGGTCAAAGAATCTTGCGGATTTCGGGCTATATATAGAGGAGTATCTGAGCAATAATGCTAAAGAGAACAGAAGGGAGAGTATGGAAAGGGCAAGTGATATTATTACCCGGTACAGGATGAAGAATGCGCTTTCCTCGGTTCCGCACAAGGATTTTGAAATTTAATCTTGTTATTTTTCTATTTCTTTTCTTCCTTCTTCTTTCCGTTTCCGCGCATCTTCTTCTTCCGGTCTATTGCGGCTTTTATGAAACCTACGAATAGGGGAGCCGGGGCCTCCAGCCTGCTTTTCAGCTCGGGGTGTGCCTGCGTGCCTATTCCGAAGCCCTCTTTCCATTCGGACATTTCAACTATGTTGTTCCTTGGGGAGCGGCCGGAGAAAATCAATCCTCCGTTTTCAAGGGCTTCTGTGAATTTGGGGTTCACTTCGTAGCGGTGGCGGTGGCGCTCGCTTATTTCTGCTCTTCTTCCGTAGCATTCCCAGGCTTTTGTTTTTTCTTTGAGGAGGCAGGGGTAGGCGCCAAGGCGCATCGTTGCGCCCTTTTCAATTATGTTCAATTGCTCGGGAAGAATTGCGATTACCGGGTAGGCGGTTCCGGAGTCGAACTCCTCGGAGTTTGCGCCCTCCATTCCGCAAACATCTCTTGCGTATTCCGCCACCATTAATTGCATTCCGAGGCAGAGGCCGAGATATGGGATTCCGTTTTTGCGCGCGTGGCGGATTGAGAGGATTTTGCCTTCGATTCCGCGCTTCCCGAAGCCTCCGGGAACAATTATTCCATCCAGGCTTTCGAGTATTTTTGTGCCCTCCTTTTCTATATCCGTGGATTCAACGAAGGCGATGTCTGCGTGGACGTTGTTTGCGGCCGCGGCGTGGAGGATTGCCTCCCTTACGCTTACGTATGCGTCCTTTACAGCGGTGTATTTTCCGACGATCCCGATTGTGACGCGCTTCTTGTCCTTGGAAACTATCCGGTTGACCATGCGGTTCCAGTTCCCTTCGTGGACTTTTGTCTGCCTGAGCTTGAAGTGCCTTGCGATTGCTTCGTATAGCTTCTGCTTTTCCAGGACTTCAGGAAGCTGGTAAACGGTTTCCACCAGCGGGTCATCAAGGACGTTTTCGATTGGAACGTCGCAGAATAGGGCTATTTTTTCCTTGGATTCTTTCTGGAGGGGCTCCTGCTCCCTGCAGATTATGATGTTGGGTTTTATCCCTAGGCTCTGGATGAGGCGGTTTGCGTGTTGGGTGGGTTTTGTTTTCTGCTCGCCCGGGCTTAAGCTCGGGACATAGGTGAGCTGGATGAAGAGGACGTTTTCTTCCTTGGAAAGCTGGTGCATCGCCTCTACGAAGTAGCCGTTTTCCAAATCTCCGACGGTGCCTCCAACCTCTATGAGGACGATGTCGGATTTTGTTTCTTCACCTACCGCCTTTATCCAGGACTTGATTTCGTTTGTGAGGTGGGGGACTACCTGGACGTCCCTTCCCAAATAGTCGCCCCGTCTTTCCTTTTCGAGGATGAGGCGGGACATTTTTCCCCCTGTAATGGAAGAGCGGCTTGGGAGCGAGATGTTGAGGAAGCGCTCGTAGGTTCCGAAATCCATGTCCACTTCCCCTCCATCGTCGAGCACAAAAACCTCTCCGTGGCGGAAGGGGTTCATTGTGCCGCAATCAACGTTCATGTAGCCGTCGAACTTGATCGGGGTTACCTTGTAGCCGCGCGTCTTGAGGAGCCTGCCTATGGAAGCAGTGAGGATTCCTTTCCCAAGCCCCGACATAATTGAACCCAATACGACGATAAATTTTCTTCCTGAGGACATGGGAACCTAGTTGGAAGAGTAAATATTTAAATCTCGCTGCGGGTTATCCTTTATGCTCCCTTCTATCGAGGAAATTGCGCGGAAAAGGAAAACCCTCAATCTTACGCAGAAGGAGCTTGCGCAAAAAGCCGGGGTTTCGCAGAGCCTGATTGCGAAAGTGGAGGCGGGGGTGCTTGACCCGTCTTATTCCAATGCGAAGGCGATTCTGGAGACTTTGGAAGGGCTGGAGAGGAAAAAGGGGAAGGACGCGGAAATGATCATGAAAACCCCGGTATTTTCAGTGGAAGACGGGGAGAAAATCGGGAAGGTTCTTTCCATTATGAAGGCGAGGGGCATTTCGCAGATGCCCGTGGTTGCAAAGGACGGGAGGGCAATCGGGTCGATCGGGGAGGAGAATATCCTTGCGCTTGTTGAGAAGGGGTACGGGAGTTCTGAAATGATGAGGATGGGCGTGAAGGAGTGGATGGGGCACGGGTTTCCGCAGATTGGGCCGAAGACCTCGCATTCTACGGTTGTGTCCCTTCTAAAGGAGAACAAGGCCGTGCTCGTTGTAGAGAAAGGGGAAATTCTAGGGATAATTACGAAGATGGATCTGGTTTAGAGCGACCTTTCTTTTTTGATTTTTTCAAGAAGGAGCGGAAATTTCGTGTAGCCTGCTTTTGCATTTATGTGGCCCGCGTTTTTCAGCAGGATTACGTTTGAATTAAGGTTTTTTGCGAGGGCATTTGCTTTTTCTAGGGGGACGTATGGGTCATTGTCCGAATGGAAAATGCAGAAATGGCGGCAATTCTTCCTTATTTTCTCCCAATTGAACTTTCTTTCAACAAATGTTTTGTTCAGGGGGTCGAATTGCCCGTTCTGGAGGGGGCTCGTGAAACCGGAAACCAGATATGCCGCTTTTATCGGGGCGGGGGCGCGCTCCAGTATTGCAAGGCAGAAGGCGCATCCGACGCTGTGCCCGATTAGGATGGTGTCCTTATCCAGGGATTTTTCGTATTTGCTGAAAACCTTCAGCCAGCTCTCAAGGGTTTGGTTTTCAGGAGTTGGGAATGCTGGGGCTATTGCTTGGAAGCCGGAGTTTTCTAGTTCGGATTTTAGCCACGGGAACCAGTTTTCTTCCGGGTTTCCATATGCGCCGTGGATTAGGAATGCCTTGGGCATGGGGAAAATAAGGAAAGAAAAGATATATTGCTTTAGGTCAGTAGAAAACGAGGAGGATCCAGTTCCCGTAGAGAATTGAAGCGATTAATCCGATTAGCAGGAAAGGAAGGAATGGGGGCAGGTGGGCGTAAATCCAGACCTCCTTTACTTTTGCCTTCTTGAGGATTGCGAGTTCCTTTTCTCCGATTACCGGGCCGATTTTCAATTTTTGCATGAGGGGCTGCATTTTTTCCTTTGCAAGGACATCCTCATCCGTGATTTTGGAGAGCGGGATTTTTTCCATTGTGGATGAGATTATTGCGTCCCGGTAAACAAGGAAGAAGATTGCGGAGAGGAGGAAAATGGAGGCGATTGCCAGGTAGACCGGGGAGAAGAAGGGGGCGGACATGAAGATGTAGGCAAACCCAATGTAGGGGATGAGAAGAAGGAGGTAGAGGAGGTTCGGCTTTGCTTCCTTGCTCTTGAGCACTTTGCCTCCGAAATAGAAAATGGAGAAGATGGAGAAGACTACTCCGCTATATAGGAGAGTTGAGAAGATGAGCGGGTAGTTGAAGAGGGTTTCCAGATTTGAGGGGTGGATTGGAAGCAGAAGGATTATTGAGCAGATTACGAAGAGGTCTGCACCGCCTATCTGGCCCATTTTGTAGAGGAAAAAGCCGAGAAGGAAAACGATTGCGGCCAGCCCTGCCGCGTATGCGAAAATCAACGGGTCGTAGAAAACTATGTTGGCGAGGATTGCGATTCCGAGGAACGCATAGAGGAGCATATTCGGGACATTCCTTTTGTTGAAGACATCGTAATAGACGGTTGCGATTGTTCCGGCCAGGGCCAGGAAGATGCGGATGTTTTCCCCGGGCATCCTGAGGGGCTCAAAGAGGAGTTGCTCAAGCATAAGGGGGTTTTGGAAAGGGAGTTTATAAAATTAAGGGAAAAGAAAAAAATTAGTTTTTGGGGAATGCGAAGGCGCCAATCATCCCAAACAGGATGAGTATTACGGAGCCGCAGCAGGAATTGTCGCTTGACGAAGCGGGGGTGGCCGCGGTTGGCGTGTAGCTGGTCCCCGAAGTGGAAGGCTGGCTTCCTGCCGTATAATCCTGAACGCAGGACATCGCATCCGTTAGGCAGCTATCGTCGCACTGCTGGGCCGTGCTCCCTCCTGAAATGCAGATGCTGTAGCAGGAAGAAAAGCCCTGCCCGCAGGGGGAGCCTGGCACGTAGCAATCCAGAACCGGCTCCCGGCATTGGGTGGCTGCGCAGGAGTGGTAGAGATCCACGGTCGAGTCCGAAGTTGTTCCGGGGAACTCGCAGGTTATGTAATCCGTGGTGACCTGGGTGGTCCCGCCGTTAGGCTCGCAGCAGTTTCTTCCGCACTGCTCTTCAAGGGAGGCACACTGGTCTTCCTGGGCAAAGGAGAATGCGCAGACGAGCGCAAATGCAATCAGCAGTATTGAGTATCTCATTTTTTCACCTTGGGGAAGGACGAATAGAATAATTATAAGGGAATTGGTCAGCTTAGGAGAAGCTTGAGGAAATCGTCGTCTATCTTTATTACATCCAGGCGGGTGCAGACACACTGTTTTCCGAGTAAAGACGATAAGGAGGGATTGGTTCTGCCCTGGTCCCCGTGGATTAGTTCTTTTATGTATGTGCCCGCATCCGCGCGGATATCCACGACCAGTTTGCCTTCTTCAAGAGATGCGGAGATTACCTGCGCCCTCCTTTTTCTGATTTTGTCTGCGCGGCGATGCGATACGCGCAGCGGGGTTCTTTGGTCTAGAACGTTGTCGAAATCCAGAACTTTTTCTAAATCTGTCCCGTTGAAGTGCTCTTCTTCATTGACTGGATTTGCATCTTCTATCCAGGCGCGGTAGGTTTTTGGAAAGTGGGAATCGGCAACGAGTTCCACTGAGGAAGGCGAGGCCCGCTTCAAATCGAGGACTTCCACTTTTCCTCCGGAGTTTATTTTCTCGGCTGCGGCTTGAATATCAACTACTGACGTTTTTGGGGATTTAATTTCGAGAACAAAGGGGCGGCCCGCGAAATTCAGGACATCTACGTCTTCCCTTCCGGAAGCGTGCAAGTAGTATTTTCCATTCGTTTGGGAGGAGACGGCATCCCCGATTATTTCTTCTATGGATTCGTAATTTCTGCCTTCGCCTTTGCAGGCTGGGCACCCTCTTCCTCCGCATTCGGCGCATTCCCACCTGCTCTGGCAGAGGCCGGTCTGGAGTTTTTTGTATCGGCCGAAAATGAAGATGGGCTCGTTTACTGCTGCTGCGGTAAGGGCGTTGAAATCTATTATTATGCGGCCATCCGAGCCGTTTGGGCGGTAGTTCTTACCAGTTGATTCTTCCAGAGCCTTGGAAAGGGTAAAATTCAGCCAGGATTTGAGGGACTCGCCTTTGGAATAATCCCAGGCTTCCTCTTCCTTTGCGAGCATTTTCTTTGGGATTGCGGTGGAAAGGGAGAAGGTTTTCCAGTCTGCCTTCATTTGGGATTTTGCTTTTTCAAGGAGTTCGGAAAGCTTGGAAAGCGCACCGCCGCAGAAGTGGCATTCGCCCTCTTTTGCAATAGGGAATTTAGAAGAAAAACGAGAGGCGCATTCCTTGCACATGGTTGGCTTGCTTTCCTTTGCTGGCTTAGCTTCCCTTGAAGTTTTTGCAGGCTTTTTGGCCTTTGCTTTTGGCGTCCCTTCTGCCTTTCTTTTATTCATTTCTTCAGCCTGAACTTGAATCCATAGTGGATTGGCCCTTCGGGGTCATCGGACTGGATTTTCCTGAAAGTGCCTTCTACGGGGTCGCCGATTTTTACATCCGCTAGGCGCGCATCAACGATCTGGCCCAGGCATTTTGCTCCTTCGGCGAGCTCTATGATTGCGATTACATAGGGGGTCTGGTGCTCGAAGCCTATCGGCCCCGCGGAAATTTCCGTAAAGGAATAAACTTTGCCTTCCCCGGAGTATTCAAAGCGGGAAATTTTTCCCTTCCTCCTGCATTTTGGGCAGATGGAGCGGGGGGGGAAGTAATGAGTCTTGCAGTTTTCGCATGCGCTTCCAATCAGTTTATACCTTTCGGGAAGCCTTCTCCACATGAGTGCGATTGATTCTTTCATTTCTTTCACCATCCTTGCTTGTAGATATGGACAACGGCGGTCGCGCCGCTTCCTCCCACGTTGTGGGTAAGCCCGATTTTTGCATCCTTTACCTGGGTGCCTTCTCCTTCGCCTCTCAGCTGCCATGCGATTTCGCAGGCTTGCTTTATTCCGGTTGCGCCTACGGGGTGGCCGGCGGCTTTAAGCCCTCCGGAGGTATTGATTGCAATTTCTGCATCGAAGCGGGTTTTGCCTGCGAGTGCTGCCGGGCCGCTTTCCCCGGGCTTGAAGAAGCCGAGGTCTTCGGTTGCGATTATTTCCGCGATCGTGAAGCAGTCGTGGACTTCCGCAACATCGATATCCTTGGGAGTGAGGCCTGCGGTCTTGTAGGCTTTCGCTCCTGCAATTTTTGCGGCTTCTATGCTGGTGAGGGATTTGCGCGAGTGGAGCGCGAGCGTGCCGCTTGCCTGCTCGCTTGCAACTATTTCAACGGGTTTTTTAGTGTAAGAGGCTGCTTTCTCTATTGGAGCGAGAATTACTGCGGCTGCGCCATCGGTAATGGGCGAGCAGTCCATGAGCCCGAGCGGATCTGCGACCATCTTTGCGGTCATTGCGTCTTCCATTGTAATTTCCTTTTGGAATTGGGCGTATTTGTTGCGCGCGCCATTCCAGTGGTTCTTGACCGAGACTGCGGAAAGCATTTCCTTCGTTGTGCCGTATTCGTGCATGTGCCTGCGCGCCATCATTGCGTACAAACCTGGGAAGGTTGCGCCCATGAAGAGCTCCCATTCCTGGTCTCCGGCGCCTCCGAGGATTTCGCTTACTGCGGCGGTATCCAGATCAGTCATTTTTTCTACGCCCCCTACGACTACTATGTCGTGGAGGCCGGAGGCGATTGCCATTACTCCCTGCCTTAGGGCTAGGGAGCCTGAGGCGCATGCGCCTTCCACTCTTGTGACTGGGATTGGGTTGAGGCCCATATAATCGGCGATTAAGGCGCCTGCGTGCTCCTGCCCTACAAGAGCGCCGGAAGCCATTGTGCCTACGTATCCTGCGGAGATTTCCTCTCCGGTGAGCTTTGCGTCCTGGATTGCCCGCAGGCCTGCTTCTACGACCAAGTCGCGGAAGCCGCGGTCCCAGTGCTCTCCAAAGGTTGTCATTCCAACTCCGATGATTGCGACTTTTCTTCCTTGCATTGTGAACACCTTTTTCCTCACATCCCCTTGTAATTGCCCTTTAGTTTCGAGTAGATTGCATAGGAGAGGTACTCTTTCTCGTTTATGAATTTGGAAAGCGGATAGGCGCGGTCGCGGTTCTTGATTTTGTCGGTGACTTTAATCGAGAAGGCATCGCTTCCTGCGCCCGAGCCGAAAGAGACCATGAAAATTCTCTGCCCGGGCTCTGCCTTATCAAGAACGTTGGCGAGGCCGAGCGGGGAGGCGGCAGAATAGGTGTTCCCTATAATTGGGACTATTAGGCCGTCTGCGAGCTTCTCTTTTGGGATTTTCAGTTGCTTTGCAACAGCCTGCGGGAACTTCGCGTTTGGCTGGTGGAAGACGAAATAGTCGTAGTTTTCTACTTTCTCATCCATTTTCTGCATAAGACCGTAGAACGCGCCCATTACATGCTTGAAGTAGGCGGGCGGGCCGGTGAATCTTCCTCCGTGCGAAGGGAAATCCGCCTTCGGGCGCCTCCAGAAATCCGGAGTGTCGGTTGTATATGATAACGTATCCTCTAGGATTGCCATGGATTCATCGTTTGGGCCGATTATATAGGCGGCTGCGCCTGCTGCGGCCGAGTATTCTAAAGCATCTCCGGGCCTTCCCTGGGCGGTATCGGAACCTATTGCCATTCCGTAGTGGATCATTTTGGAGTCCACCATGCCCATGCACATCTGGATTCCTGCGGTGCCTGCTTTGCATGCAAATTCTAGGTCCGCGGCGGTGAGGTTTGGGACCGCTCCGAGGGCTTGCGCGACTGCACAAGCGGTAGGCTTTACTGCGTAGGGGTGGGATTCGCTTCCTACGTATAGGGCGCCTATTGAATCCCTTGGGATTCCTGCGCGCTTCATTGCAATCCTTGCGGCTTCAACCGCGAGGGTTGTTGCATCTTCATCGATTGCGGGGACGGCTTTTTCCAGGATTCCCAAGCCTTCCTTGATGCGGTCCGGGTCTTCTCCCCATACTTCAGCGATTGTTTCGCTCTTTATCCTGTATTTGGGAACGTATGCTCCATAACCGACAATGCCTGACATGGTTGCACCTCCTTATTCCTAGATTTTGTTCAATCTCTCCTTGATTTGGCTTATATCCAAAGTAGTGGTAATTATGGGGACCTGCTCCTTTTCAGAGATTTTTATGGCGAGCTTATCAACTTTGGTTATGCCGTGCATGATTACTGCGGAGGGCTTTGAGGGGCTCATGCGTATGACTACCATGGGGCTCCTTCCTGTGGAGACGCCGGTGAAGACCATTGCGCGCTCGTTCATGTTTCCATATAAGTTGTTGAAGTAGTTGGAGGGCATGTCCAGGATTACCTTAATGGAGTCTATTAGGGTGTAGCCGTAGAGCTTCTTTTCCTCGGTGAGTTCCTGAAGGGTGATTGCCTTTCCGTCTATGAGCTTGATGAAATCGGAAAGAGGGAGCGTTCGGGCGAAATCGTGCTGCTCGAAATATTGCTCGGTTGTGGAGCCTCCTTCTAAGAGCTTTTGGGTTACTGTGCCTCCTTTTCTGGAATCTATTTCGAAAAGGACGTTTACGAAGCGCTTTATGATGGTGGTACCGGGGGACTTCCTCCGGTTGGATTCGTAATCGCTAATTGTGGAGACGGAGATGCCTATTGCTCCTGCGAGTTCTCCCTGCGTGATGCCGAAGATTTCCCTCCACTTCTTCATCGTGGAACCTGGGTCATCGGACAAGGAAATCTCCCCTGCTATCCTGAGTTTTAGTTTTTCCATTTGTACACACCAACAACTGAACAGATGAATAAGTAGTTCTGGAGAGTTAGGTTATATAAAGGTTTGGATTTGACGGATTGGGATACGGCAAATAACGGAAAAAAGGAAAGGAAGGGGGGTTATCCGAAGTATTCCTTCACTCTGCGCAATACCTCGCTGAAGAAGCCCTTCGGGTAGGAGCATCCTGCCGTCTTGGGAGGGCACTGGTTGTTGCACGGGTCGAGGAATTTCCTCAGGCTTATGCTGGCCTCCCAAATCTGGGTGAGGGTTTTGTCGTGGAGGTCGCCAAGTACCGCGGTGTCGTTGCCCGGGCACCGGAGCACCTTCCCGTCCCCCCTCATGAACATTCCGACCGAGAGCTGGCTGCAAGGGGGAGCGGTTCCGTATGCGGAGATTCCGGATTTCTCCAGTTCCTCCAAGGCGAAAATGCCTTGCTGGATTGCGTGGATGTTCACCTGGACGAAGAGGTCGATGAATTCCTCGCTCGGGACGATCAGGTCCGGCCGCGCTTTTGCCCTTCCTGCGATTATTAAGGGCGCAAGAACGGGCTGGATGTGGCGCTCCCTTACCCATTTGTAAACTTCCAAAGCCTCGTCTATGTTTGCAGGGGTTATCGGGGAGAAAATCACTCCGAGGCGGGTGGGCTCTCCGGGGATGAAGTCTGCAAAGCCCGCGCTGACCAGGCGGATGAGCGCTTTATCCCGCATTGAGTGGTAGCCTTCCTTTCCTACTGTGCTGTCTTCGGTGGGTGCATCGAAGGAGGTTGCGCCCATCAGGATTGTTGCGCCGAGGGAGTGGAGCTTTGCCGCAAGCTCATCGCAGCTCATTCCGTGGATGGACTGAGATAGGCGCTCGTTCCCGAGCACATGCCCCTTGGTGAATACAAGGGGAATTATCTCGAGCTCCTTCATGAGTTCGAGCAGCCTGAAGAGCGAGCGGTCTTCAAGGGGCTCGCCCGGGCCGATAATTTTTACGCTGCGAACTCCGAGCGCTTTTGCCTGGCGGAGGTTGAACTCGAGCTCCTCAAAGCTGAGCCTCTCTTCTTTCCAGAACTCTTCGGTCCTGCGGAAGCAGTGGCCGCATTTAAGGGAGCATACTCCTTTTCCTGCCATATCGATATCAAGAGTGAGCATTCCTCCCTTTGCGACGGCTTCTTTTACCTCGTCCTTGGTGGCGGACCAGCCCTTAACGTCGTTTACGAATCCGGCTGGGACTTTCCCCTCGAATTTAGGGGGAATCTTCGGGAATGCCAGCTTTTTGCACCTTACCGTGGGCGAAGTTGAAACTCCCTCCGGCTTTCCACTTGTTTCGGGTTTTTCGATTTTTCTTTCCATTTTGTCACCATTTGTGGTTTGTTGTGCTACTATATGGATTTTGAAGTATAATTAAGTTTTTAGTGAAAAATGAGCAGAAATAGGTAGTTTTAAGAAAATAGTGCTAGAAAAAGCAAAATATGGTAAAGATAAGCAAAGTAAAGCTGGATAAAGCCGACAGGATAATACTTGCGGAACTTGACAAGAATTGCAGGGCTCCGACCTCGGCGATTGCGAAGAAGGCACGGAAGTCCAGGCAGAGCGTGGAGTACAGGATTAGGCGGCTTGTGGAAGAGGGAATAATTACAAGTTTTAATGCGGCGATTAATCCGCATAAGATGGGGTATAAGTTGTACAAGCTCTATCTCAAATTGAGGAATGTGCCCGCGGAAAGGAAGAGATTGCTGGAATACCTGAAAACCAGCGGAAGGGTTTACTGGATGGGCGAGTGCGACGGAGCATGGGATTTGATTTATGGGGTGTTTGCGAAGACGGATTATGAGTTCTATTCAATGAAGAATGAGCTGATTTCCAGTTTTGGCGGGATAATTGTGGAGACGTATTATGATGTGCTTGTGGACGTGAAGCAGTATCCGAAGATGTATTTTACGGGAGAGATCGCAGAGCCTACCATGTTCGGGGGAGAGATTGTAGAAAACGAGCTGGATGAATTGGACCACGCAATCCTGGGGGAACTAGTGAACAATGCGAGGGTTTCGATGACGCAGCTCTCAACAAAGGTGAAATCAAGGCCGGAGAGGGTCGCGGAAAGATTGAAGAGGATGGAGAAAACCGGAGTAATCATACAGTATAGGATTGGAGTGGACCTGGACAAACTCGGGCTTGAGTACTACAAGGCGATTTTGCATATAGATAAGTATTCGCAGGAGGACGAGAAGAAGTTGTTATCTTATGTTTCCGGGCTTTCGGGAAGCCAGTACTTTATCAGGAATATCTGGAATATAGAGCCGGAAATCGTGGTCGAGGACTACCACGAGTACAGAATGATTGTGGAGAAATTGAAGGAGAATTTCCCGTTTGTAATCAAGAATGTGGAGGCGGTCCTGATGAAGACGGACGAGTGGACTCCTGGGTACAGGAATTTGCTTGGGGCGAAGGGAGTATAGGTTTTAATTAGAAATGGGAGAAGAGAAGGCAGGGATGTTTATGGGCGTAAAGAAAAGAGGAATCTGGTTTGTAATCCTGGCGGGTTTCATTACCCTAGGGATTTACTGGGTTTACTGGTTCTACAGCACCAGCAAGGAGATTATTGTGCTGAACAAAAGCAGTTCAAGCCCGCTCCTTTGGACAATCGGGATATTTGTGCCGCTTGTAAACATATACGTGCTTTACAGGTATTGCGTGGAAGCGGAGAAGATGATGAAGGAGAAGACCGGGTGGCTCATACTGCTCCTTGCTTCGATTGTCTTCTTCCCGATTATGCAGTACGTTGTGCAGAAGGAGCTGAATAAGTACGCTTGAACTTTTTCTAATTTTTTCTTGTTTTTTATTGGCCTATTAGCTTTTTTATAGCCGGAAGAAGCTCGCTGTGCATAGCGGTCTTTGCTACGAATAAAACTCCGGGGTAGTCCCTTTTGAGCTCCGCGGAAATCACTCCGGGGAGGCCGACCGCGCTTAGGACCACGACGGGCTTCTTTATGCCCCCCTTTTTCATCTCCTTCAGAACCTGGTGCCCGGAAAACCTGGGCATTATCAGATCCAGAAGCAGAAGGTCGAATTTATTCAAATCCTTCACCGCCTTTGCGGGATCCAGGCTGTATTCTGCGGAGTATCCCGCGCCTTCAAGGTATGCCTTTATCGTTTCTGCAACGTCCGGTTCGTCCTCAATTATCAAGATTTTTTTCATTTGCTTACCTCTTTTGGGATTATTATTCGGAAAGTGCTTCCTTTGCCGGGTTTGGAATCGAATTCCATCCTGCCGCCCATCCTGGTGATTACGTCCGCGGAGATTGCAAGCCCTATTCCGGAACCCGGGGAATCGTGGTCCTCCTTGAAGAACTTGTGGAATACCTTGTGGAGATTCTGGGGCCGGATTCCCACTCCGGTATCGGAAACCGAGATTACCGCATTTCTTCCTGAGGAAGACCAGTTGATTTTTATGCGGCCGTGGGGGGTGAACTTTATTGCATTGCTCACCAGGTTGCTTACCGCCATTGCGAGAAGGCGCTCGTTGCCCTCGATTTCTATGTCCGGTCCGAAGACCTCGAAGTGGATTCCTTTTGTTGTGGCGATCGGGACGTATTCTTCGCAAACCTCGCCTATGAGGTCGATGAGGTGGAAGCGGGAGGTGCTGAGGTCTGCGGATTCGGCCTTGGTGAGTTGCATTATCTGCTCCACGGAGCGGCTCAGGCGGACGGAGTTGCGCCACATCAGGTCGAAACATGCTTTGAGTTCATCGCGCTGGGAAACGGGATCCATTTTTTTGGCCATTTCCAGATTAAGCATTATTACGCTGAGCGGGGTCTTGAGTTCATGGGTCATGTCGGCCATGAACCGCTCCTTCATCCTTGAGAGCTGGGCTATCTGCTCCTTCTGGTGAACGAGCTTCTCGTGTGCCTTCTTGCGGCTGGTCATGTCCTGGATCACGCTTGCGACCATCCTCAGCTTCCCGCCCTCAAAGAGGGGGGCCCATGAATGGGAGACCCACCTTTCTTCTCCAGACTGGGTAATGATGCGGTACTGGAGGTCAACCCCGCCCTTTCCCTTGAGGGCCCCATTAATGGCGGACTGCACCCTTGCGTTGTCGTCCGGATGGAATATGGCGGGGCGTTTTCCTATAAGGAGTTTTGGGTCCCAGCCGATTACCTTTTTGCATGCCGGGCTCAGGTAGGAGACTCTTCCGTCCCTGTTGATGAGAGTGATGAGGTCGTGGCTGCTTTCGATTATGCTCCGGAACTTGCCTTCGCTTTCCCTAAGCTGTTCTTCAGCCATCTTGCGTTCGGTGATGTCGCGGAGGGTGCCTGTAAGGCTGATGGGGGCCCCTGATCTGTCATATTGGAACTTTCCGTTGTCTTCAACCCAATAAATCCTTCCTTTTTTGGTGCGAACCCGGAATGCTGTGGAGAACTCCGTTCTGGTCCTTAGGGAGCGCTGGAAATCCTTGGTTACTCTTTCAACGTCCTCTGGAAGGATAAACTCGATGAACTTGTGGGAGGCCATCTTGTCTGCGGAAAAGCCATATTGCCTGACCGAGGGGCTTATGTAGGTAAGGATGCCGTTTGGATCGATGGAGTAGATTACGTCGTTCATGTTTTCGGTCAGCCTGCGGTATTTTTCCTCGCTTTCGCGCAATGCGCCCTCCGCTTTCTTGCGCTCGGTTATGTCGGTGAAGGTTGCCTGGACGGAGGGCTGGTCGAGGTATTTGATGCGCCTGGAGGAGATTGCGACCCATATTGTTTTCTTGTCTTTGCGCACGCCCCGAAACTCATATTTTGAAGGAACGTCCTTTCCTTCCAGGCGGGCCTTGAAGCGTGAGAAGAACATTTTCCTGTCTTCCGGATGAATGAGCTCGACCACTTTTTGCGGGGAGAACGAAAGCAGCTCCTTATTGCTATAGCCGAGTATCCTGGAAAGGGCCGGGTTTGCAAAAACTAGGCGGGGCCTTGGGCCCTGGGCGACAACCAGCCCTTCGGTCAGCTGGTTCACGAGCGTGCAGTAGTTTTCTTCTGAGGTTGCGAGGGCCTCCTCGGCCTTTCGGTGCTCGGTTATGTCGCGGAAGGTGCTGAGGGTGAATTCCCCTCCCTTTATTTTGACATAGGAGAAGGAGAGCTCCACGTCGCGGATTTCCCCGCTCTTCCTAAGCAGTTTGTAGGTGAAGCGGTGGGGCACGGGCAGGCTCCTGCGGTTCTTCTCCATTATGTTGATTATGATGTGCCTTGATTCCGGGGCGACCCCGTCCAGGAGAGGGACCTGGTAGAGCTCTTCCGCGGTCCTGTAGCCGAACAGCCTCACGAGGGCTTTGTTTGCAAAAATTATGCGGTTTCCTTGGGACATCCCGATTCCTTCGAGCGAGCGGTCTGCGAGAACGCGGAATTTTTCCTCGCTTTCTTTCAGCGCGTCCTCCGCGGCCCTCTTTTCGGTTATGTCCTCTCCAGAGCTTACTGCGGAGATTATTTCTCCGTTCTTGCCCCTGAGGTAGGAGTTGTGCCAGGCTATGAGGCGTTCTTCCCCGCTTTTTGTGAGGATGGGGTTTTCGTGGTATTCGGTTGCCTTGAGCTCTCCATCCACTACTTTTTTCAGGACTGACCTTGTGGGCTCCCTGAACCTTTTCGGGAGGAAATTGTCACACCAGTCTTTCCCGATTATTTCTTCCTTTTTGTATCCAAGGATTTCGCAGCCTTTCCTGTTTATTGCGCCCACTGTCTGATCGGAGTTTATTACTATTAAAATTGCCTGCTCGATATCGAGGTATTTCTGCGCAAGATTCGAATCGTCTGGGTTTTGGGCTCTCCGGCTTCCCATCGAGAATGGCTTCTTTTAGTTTATTTAAAAGGGTTTGGATTTTTTGCATCTTTACTGAATGCGCGGGAAGGGAGTTGATAGAAAATAACATAAATACGTGAGAACCTATTATTTATATGGACATTAAGGATATTCACTTCAAGAAATCGCCTTCTGTAAAGGAGCTTGTTAAGGCTTATGGGGAGAGCGGGTTCCAGGGGACCCACCTTGCGCAGGCGGTGGAATTGGTAAAACGGATGAAGAAGGAAAGAGCGACTATTTTTCTGGCTTTTACTGCGAATGTGGTGGCTTCGGGGCTCCGCGGAGTGATTGCGGACCTTGTGAGGGATGGATATGCGGATGTTATTGTGACTACGGGAGGGGCTTTGGACCATGATTTGATTAAGGCGTATGCGCCGTATTCGCTCGGAAGCTTTGCGGAAAATGATGTGGAATTGCACAAAAAGGATGTGAACAGGATTGGGAATATACTGGTTCCGAGTGCGAGGTATGAATTGCTTGAGGAGAAAATGCAGAAGGTGTTTGGGGAGGCGTATAAGGGAAAGAAAATGACTACGCCTTCAGAGATTGCGGAAATAATGGGAAAGGGAATTGAGGATGGGGGGTCGTTTTTGAGGCAGGCTTACCTGAAGAAGGTGCCGGTTTTCTCTCCAGGGATTACGGATTCTGCGATTGGGCTGCAGACATATTTCTGGAAGCAGAAGAGGGAGTACGCGGACTGCGGGATAGATGTGACCGGGGATATGAAAAGGCTTGCTAATCTGGCATTGAACTCGGAAAAGACTGCGGCGATCATAATTGGGGGCGGAATTTCCAAGCATCATACGATTGGGGTGAATTTATTGCGAGGCGGGCTGGATTATGCGCTTTACCTTACTACTGCGGAGGCGTGGGATGGGAGCTTAAGCGGCGCGCCTGCAAGTGAAGCGGTGAGCTGGGGGAAGATCAGGGAAGAAGCGAGGCATGTGACCGTGCATGGGGACGCCACGGTGATGCTTCCGTTAATATATTATTCGTTGGATTGAGAAAAGGTGAGATAAATGATAGAGTATATTGCTGCGATTTTGGCCGGGGCTGGAATAAAGACAGTGGATTATATTGAGGATGAGTTGAAGGGAAAGAACATCTGGAAATGGCCGCTTGCAATTATTGCGGGGGTGTGCATGGGGGCGGTGCTTTCGCTTTCAACGGTAGCTACCCTATTTTTGGCGATTATTGCGGCGCAGGTATTCATGGGAAAGGTGGATAATCCTGCGCACGGGCTTGCGGTCGGGGTTGCGGTTGCGGTTCCGATAGTTATGGGCATGCAATTGAATGGGATTGAGCTTTTCCTTCCGTTCTTCTTTGTGGCAGCATTGGATGAAGTGGAGTTTGCGGGATTCCTGAAGCCGATGTGGGATTACAGGCTTTGGCTGAAGGGGGCGGCTCTTGCGGTCGGGATTGTGAGCGGGCTCTGGGACTACTTCATTGTGCTGATGTGCTTTGATCTGGCGTATCTGGGCGCGGCGATGCTGATGGAGAAGAAAATGGGGCAAAAACAAGTTGCAAAGGGTATAAAAAAGTGAGTATAGTATAGTATATACTTATGCAGAAGAGGGAAAGGGAGCTGCATAAGCCGCATATTCTGAAAGCAATAAAGCGAGCCTTGAGCCCTGGGGAGTGGAAATGGAAATTTTGCTCTGGAGCCCGGGAAGGGCCCAGAAAGATTTTTAGCTCTGATGAGCAGGCGAGGAAATACGTGAACCGGGTTGATGTTGATTATTTCGTTGAGATGGCGGGTTTTTCCCGGGGAGAGTATACGCTCTACAGGGGAATGGAGAAGATCAAGCAGGATGCGTACTGGAATAAAAGGTATGGGGAAGCGAGCGAGGCAAACAAGAAGCTACTGGGGACAATAAGATTGTGGATGGATGACGAGTACCTGGGGGCGAGGGCATATAATGCGCTTTTGGATTCCCCTCCGATTTTGCTCACGGTACATAAAACGCCACTAAGAAAGCTTGGCGAAAGCGCCTGCTATTTCGGGACGAATTGCATAACTGTGAGGTTTTTAGGGGAGGATGGGGGAAGGGTCGAGGGCAGGATTTCGGAAATCGCCCGAGAGTTTCATCACTATGCCTCCTGGCTTGGAAAGGGGGATAGGGTGAGGTGGAGGGACGGGGATGGGAAGCCAGTATTCAGGAGGAAGGGCGAGGAGGCCGCAGAGGCCCTTGGCGAAGGGGTTGCGGAGATGCTCACATTGCAGTTGATTAGGAAGCATGGGGTGGAGGGGTCAAGAACCAGGAGCGCGAACTCGGTCTTCCTGATGCTGCACATCCAGGAAATTGCGGGCGAGGCTGCTCTGAGGAAGGCTTATTTTTGCGGGGATTATACCAAAGTGAGGGAAAAGATTGATGATGCGATGGGGGAGTGTGCATTCGAAGGGATTTTGGAAGAGCTTAACAGGGGAGGGTCCTGGGATGCGCTCCTTATGCTGAGGAGAATGTGCAGGGAGGCGGGATTTTCTGTTGACGGATTTTATGAGAGGCCGCTCCTGAAGGAAGTGCTTAAGGAGATGGGGAGCAAGGAGCGCCTTCCTTTTGAAAAGTAGGGGGCGCGCAGGGCCGGGATTGTAACCATGGTTACAAACAAGGCATTGCGAACCAAAACAATATAACCGGCGCAGGCCGGTTTCGCTATGCCTTGTTTCCAAACAAAGCGCGGAGAACGAAAATACTATAATCGGCGTTAGCCGATTTCTACGCACTTTGTTTCCATGAAATCGCTAGATTCCCGCCTGCGCATAACACCGGAAAGGCACCCCCCTAACATTTAAAATAAGAAGAATGCAAATATTCCCATATGGACCTTCTTTTTGCCTGCAAGTATCCATTTACAAGCGAGGCACGGCAGGCCATAGAAGAGAACAATATAGAAATAAGCGATTTCATTGCGGAAAAGGCGGTCACGCGGGTTGTTTCCGCACTCAGAGGGGAATCCGTGCATGCAAACCCGATGCACATCTCCGACCAGCTTGCGGAAATCGGCTCGTACGGGGCGGCGAGGATGATGCTCGCCTTCCTGCACAATAAATACCTAATCAATAAGTTTGCGGTTGCAGAAGCAAAGCGGGCTTCTTCTGCAATGGGAAGGGAGAATGCGGAGAACTTGAGGAAACTCCAGAAGGAATTGGGAATATTTCCTTCTTCTTTTGAAGGGAAAACCGTTGTTCCGCTCCCTACTTTCCTTACTTTCTCCCCCCGCGCAATAGATTACAGGCTGATAAACCGGAATGTAAAGGGCGGCTTTGTGGAAGTGAATTCCCGCGAGATAATCCGTTTAATGGAAGAGGCGGTGAAGACGAAGGCGGAAAAAATCTCTCCGCTGAAAGACCCTCCAGAAAGCGTGAGGAAATATGCCGCGGAACTGATGAAACTGGTTCCAAAGCAGGTTCCCATTCCGATGAGCTTCAGGGAAGGGGACAACCCCCCGTGCATAGAAAAATTATTGGAGGTTGCAAAAAGCCACCAGAACCTCGGCCATCAGGGAAGGTGGGCGCTCGCGGTCTACTTAATCAACAAGGGAATGGCGGATGAAAAAATAAACCAGGTCTATTCCAATTTCCCGGATTATGATGAACGGATTTCCAAATACCAGATAAAGCATGCGCGCGACCGGGGATACAAGATGCCTGCGTGCACGATGATGATGAGCTACGGCCTGTGCGTGGCCGATTGCAGGGTTGGGAACCCATTGAGGTGGAAAAAGAGATGAATGAGGCAGAAAGGGCATTTGTACTCAAGAATTTCTCCGAGTATTACCAGAAGGCGGAGATTTCCGTGCCTTCAATCGAGCAGAGGGAATTCGGGATAGGGGGTTTCCAGAAGAAGATTGAGGCGAGGCACATGGGATTCCCGAACAACGGGGCGTTGAAGAACTACCTTATAGGGAATACGCCGCTCTACATTTCTCATTCGATTGCATACTATAAGTACCCGGAAGCAACTCCAATGGAAAATAAGGAGTGGGGGGGCGGAGACCTGGTCTTTGATTTGGACATGCACGCAGGAATGTTCATGAAGAAGGAGGAGATCGAGAAAGTAAGGAATGATGCAATCTCCTTAATTGAGCAGTTGCAGGCCGATTTCGGAATAAAGAAGGAGGAGATGACAGTTGTTTTCTCGGGAGGAAGAGGCTTCCACATCCATGTGCGTTCCCCTGAATACAGGATGCTGGGAGGAGACGAGAGAAGGGAAATCGCGGATTATTTGGGCGGAATCGGGCTGGATTACAGGAAATTCTTCGGGAGAATAGACAGATATAAAATTGCGGGCCCGAAGAGGACAGACTGGGGATACCGGGGGAGGCTCTGCAAGCTGGTTGAGAAAACCCTGCAGGAAAGGCCGCAATTAATCCACGGGAGGCTCAAAAAGGAAGAAGAGGCTGCAAAACTCCGCTCCTGCATGGAAGATGGAAACTGGAGCAAGACCACTATTTCAGATATAGTGGAAAGGCTGGAGGAGGTTGCAGAAGGGCTGAAAGTTGATACTATTAATGTGGATGCGGGGGTAACTATCGATACGAAGAGGCTTATCCGGGTTCCAAATACACTTCACGGCTCAACCGGATTGGCTGCAAGAACGCTCAAAACACTGGAAGGATTCAATCCCTATAACGATGCGGTTGCATTCGGGGATGAGCCGGTTAAGATAAAGGCGGTCCTGGACATCCCTGAGCAGGAATTCTCAAACAAAACAATGGAGAAAATGAAGAAGGAAGAAGAAAAGGAAGTTCCGAAAAGCTACGCAATCTACCTTATCCTTAAGGGGGCTGCGGTTATTTCTTCTCGGGCGGCTTATCGCTGATTGTATAGCGGGGCGGCTGTATCGGCGGCGCAAGGTTCAGGACCCTTGAGACGAAAACTCCGCTCAGGTCCCCGTAGTATTTGATTGCGTTGAAGAGCATTTCCGTATATTTCGGAGGGAGCCTCTTCTTCTCGTTCCACTCCTTCTTGAGCTCCTCAATCAGCTCTTTCTCCTCTTCGCTGGAGACCACCCCTTCGAATTTCATGAAGCCGGTGTTATCCCCGTACTCCACTGCGTATTCGTAGGTAACTTCAACGGATTTACCCTTGAACTTTGCTTCCTTCAGGTTCACCTTGAAGTTAGACGGCCTCTGAGGGTCGTCGCTCTGCCTTGCCCCTTCAACCTTGGTTATTCTGTTTCCAACTATCACAAAAATCACCCGTTTATTCGTTTGACTTCTTTGAAGCCAAACAATTTAAGTATTCTGGGTTCTGCGCCCATCCGCACTTGCCGTTTGCACATCCACAGCTTGAGAGCGGGAGGCAGTCGTAGTCCGACCTGTATATGCAGGGGGTTATGGTCCCCGCCTGGCTTGACGGCACGCAAATCTCGGACGAGCACCCTGCTTTGACGCAGTCCGAATCCTTTGTGCATTCGCCGGTTGCGCTCACGTTCCCTGCCGGAGGCTTTGCGGAGGTCTGGTTCTGCTGGGCCGTGGTTTCATTTGATTTCCATTCCTCATTGCTCTGGATTTGCTCCCCAACAAGCGCTGTGCAGTTCGACTTCTTTTCGGGAGCGGACATCATGTCGCAGTAGGAAGTGTTCAGGTACTTCCATGCAAATTCCATATAGCAGTCGTCGGTATAAGCTGGCGTTACTTCCAGGCAAATGCTTGTGTCCTTATTTGCAAGCCCTATGTTCACATAGCAGGAATCCTTCATGTCGGTTCCATTTATGTATTCGCAGATCTTCTCGTTCCTGCTTGAAATCGCTTCTGCCCTGAGGCATGAGTCCGTGTCGTTGTCAGACAGGCAGGCAACGAAGTTCTGCTCGCTCATCTTGACTGCCTCGTAGAACATGAGCATTTCCGTATCATTTACTATTTCTGAAGGCATGGAGACCGGGGTGCTCGTGCCCCACTCGGACTGGAGAGTGTAGTATTCGGTATACGCGGGCTTTCCTAGATCCATGTAATCGAGCCTCTTGTATACTACGTCCTTGGTCTGCGGGTCGATGCAGAGGGTGAAGTTGTATTGCTTTGAGATAAGCAGCTCTGCCGAGCTTGTGTCCATGCCAAGCGATATCAGCTGCTCGATAGTGAGCTTTGTGTAATCTATTACGTAGGAGATTTGGCTGCATTTCCTTCCATCATATTCCTTCTCCTGGATGCCGGGGTTCATCTTAAGCGCCCCGAACGCTATAAGCTTCTGGTTCATCTGATAGTTTGCTTCCACTGCTTTCGGGTTGAAGAGGAGCGCCGAAAGCTTGTATGCGTATTGCCCCAGGGTTGAGTTATTTGGAGGAGTTGAGCAAACCTCGCGGTTTATGTTCCCCATGCAGAGCGTGGTGGTGTTGTCCACGATGAAAATCTGCCTTGTGACTATTGCGTCTTCCTTCTTCGCATAGGAAAGGCCGGGCTTGTTCACCAGAAGGACATCGTCGTAGTAGCCGCTTGAGGCCTTCTCCGTATAGGAGTAGGAATACTCCTGGTAGTTTGCGGGCACCCGTATTGCATCGAAGAACAGTGTTTGCTCTGCTGAAGCCTGCTGCGTCTGGTTGGAGACCGGAGTTACTGCCCCTCCTGTGGGGGCCCCTCCTTTTGCTGCGCCGGCAAAGTAGAAAATGCCCAGCGCAACAAGCACCACTGCCAGTATGGACAGTGCTACGAACATAAAATTCTTTTCCATATTCACACCTTCAGATAACGGTTCTGAGAATAGGATTATCATATCATACTGTTTTTAATGGGTTTTGGAATGCTTCGCAAGGCGCCAAAAGAGGCTATTTTGAGAATATTTTTATGACGTCGCAATCCTTGAGCTGGTGTTCTTTGCCGAGCCTTCTTTTTGTGCGGGCATCAAGTGCGGAAATGAATCCCTTTGCAAGGTCAGTGTGCACCTGCTCCGCAAGGTCAAGGGCGGTGCTTCCTGGCGCAAGGAGGAAGGAATTGGGGAGCACGTTTCCCTTGCGGTCCGACCATTTTGCCTCATCTTCCACCGGGAATGCGACGATCCGGTTCATTTTTTCAAAAATTAGGGTTTCGATTGCCTGCTGGACTCCGGTGTTTCCGTGCTTCTGCAAATATGCGGAAATCTTGGCGAGCGCTTCCTTCTGGGGGGGGTTTGCGTTCTTTATCTCGAATGAGGATGAACCGGGGAGGTAGTCTATTGCGCCGGCCTTGTCCGCCCTCTTGAGGGCAAGCTCGTAGAGCGCAGAGCAGGGGACTATCGTGATATCGGGGAACCTCTGCTTCATTTTATCCACGAAGCCGGGGTTTTCGTCGCATTTGTTTGCCGCGATTACGATTGGGCGGGTGTTCAGGAGTTCCTTTGCAAAGGCGAACCTCTGCTCTTCATTCCAATCGATCCTCTCTGTAGGGAGATTGAGCTTGCGCGCGCAGGATTCTGCCTTGCTTTCGGTTATTTTCAGGCCGCTGAATACTTCGGAAAGCTCGGAGATGTTGCGGTGGCGCACTTTTTTCCAGTTTTTTTCAAGGATTTGGAAAAGCCAGTGGAAAAGCTCTTCGCGAAGAAAGACTATTTCTTCCGCAGGGTCGTGGTTGGTTGCGGGCTTTCCCTCCAAATCAGTGGCTCCGCTTGCATCTACAACCTGGATGAACGCATCTGCGGCCATCAGATCGTCTAGGAATTGGAAACCCAGGCCCCTTCCTTTGTGCGCATCAGGGACCAAACCTGCAACATCCATCATCTTTACCGGCACGAAGCGGATTCCGTTCCTGCAAAAAGAATCGCGGGGGCTGCAGGCGGGGGCGACTTCCGGGTGCGGGCATTTTTTCCGCACATATCCGACTCCTATGTTCGGCTCGAGGGTCGTGAAGGGGAAAGCCGCGATTTTTGCCTCTGCCATGGTGAGTGCTGAGAAGAAAGTGCTCTTGCCTGCATTTGGCTTTCCCACCACGCCCACCGTAAGTGCCATAAGAATGATTTGTGAGGCTCAATTTCTTAAATATATTAGCATAATAGTGAAATCGATCGATATGAATTTCATGCCGACCAGAGTTTTTCTGACTAGAGGAATTGGCACCGCGAACAGCAAGCTGGGCTCTTTTGAGCAGGCTCTTCGTGATGCCGGCATTGCACACTGCAATCTTGTTTACGTTTCGAGCATTTTCCCCCCGAACGCGACCCTCATAAAGAGGGAGGACGGGGTGAAGGAGCTGAAGCCCGGGCAGATCGTGTTCACGGTTCTTTCAAGATTGAGCTCAAAGGAGCCGAGCAGGAAAATCTCCTCTTCGGTCGGGATTGCGCTCCCAAAGGACCCGAACGTGCATGGATACCTGAGCGAGCACCATTCATATGGACATGGCGCAAAGGAAAACGGCGATTTCGCAGAGGACCTCGCGGCGAGCATGCTTGCCTCAACATTGGGGATTGAATTCAACCCGGATGATGCGTGGGACACAAAAGAGGACCACTTCAAGATGAGCGGGCAGATCATCAAGACAACCAACATAACTTCGACTGCGGAAGTTGGCCCGGACGGGAAGTGGAAGACCGTAATTTCTGCGGCAGTCCTTCTTCCCTAGAATTAATTTTTTTCTTGTTTTTGATTATTTTATAAGGAGAGAAAAATAAAAAGAAAAAAGTTACCGGCAGCAGCCGCACTTTTTCGTGTGCGCGGCTTTCCTTTTCACGGTCTTCTTCCTTGCCGGCTTCTTTTTTGCGGGTTTTCTCTTTACCATTTAATTACCTCTTCTTTTTTCCCTTCACTTTTCTTTTGGTGGTTTTTTTCTTTGCCATAGTTTTCAACTCTTTTATCTTTACTCTAGCGTGAATTTTTTTCTTCTTTGGGGGGGAAGATTTTTTCGCGGGCTTCTTTGCTTCCGCTGGCTTTTTCTTCTGCAAATGAAGAAGCGCGGGCGGCTTCTCTTCATAAATAGTTACCTGGTGCTCATGGGGGTGAAGATGCTCCTCGGGCTTCATTGCTATTTGTTTTTCTTCCTTGCGCTCGTGAATTCCGAAAAGCCACTCCTTTATTTTTTCGACGGCGCCCATTTCTACACGCACATACTAAGAAGACAAAATATAAAAACATATCGTGATTTTACGTCAAAAAATGAGAAATTCAGCTTGACCATGCTGTTTTTGCGTTTTCTGCGCGGGATGAAACCGAATTATTCTCAGTTCCGCTTGAGAGATATTTTCGCGTGAATGCGATTACGTACTTATACCACTCAATCCATCTTATCATCCAGTCCTGCTTCCATTTTCCCTCGTGCGTGAAGAAGAGGCCCTTGCATTTTGGGGATGACTGCTGGGATTTTTCGGAAACGTGGTGCGCCACCCTCAATTTCGCATTCGAAGTTTCCGGATCGCAGTTTGCATCAAGAAGCTTTCCGCCCGCGATGGACGCAAATGTTCTTTGCATGGGCTGCGGCTTGCGCTCGCAGTATTCTTGCTGGACTAAATTGCGAGCTGCTAGAACCCTGCCCATGCTCAGACTAGAAGCACAAAATGAATAAAAAGGAAGTAGTTCGACGTTTGTACGTTCGTTTAATGCCGAAGTTGGGTTCCCACTTCGTGGAGGAAGGGGTTGAGTTTTCCTTGCGGGATGTTTGCGCCTGCGGCGATTCTGTGCCCTCCGCCCACTCCGCCCACTTTCTGTGTTGACACAGAAAGCACTTTTCCCAGATTCAATCCTCCATCTACTAGCTTCTTAGTTCCGCGGGAAGAGATTTTTATTCCGCTTTCGGAAATTGCTGCGCCAAGAACCGGCTTCCCCTTTCCCGCGCCGACCATTCCGCAAACTATCCCTATAATCGAATCTTCGATTATGCCACGCGCATCTATGAAGAGGAATGGGCCGAAATCGTTCAGGTTTTCCTTTGCAAAGGAGACTCCCTCCCTTATTGCGAGCTTGTGCTTTCGCAGAAGCAAGAGCGCTTTTTCGTATGCGCCTTCATCATTCAGGCAGATGCCAACTCCGATTTCCGCTGCTCCGTGCCTTCCGCATGCATTCAATGCGGTGGAGAATTCATTTGCATCAAAAACTCCGGGTTGGTTTTCCCTTTTGAGAAGAAGGTAGGTTTCACCTACTAATTCCTCCGCTGCCCAGCCCATTCCCTTATCTACGAGCAGTTTTGCAAGGGCGGAAACGAGCTTTTTCTTTTCCTCAACGGAGAGAGAGGAATAGTTTCTCCATTCTTCGCCTTTTTTCAACGGGATGTTCAAATCCGAGAGGAATTTTTCGCAGTTCTGCAGATTGTAGGAAAGGGACGGGATAAAGGGCTCATCGGAATATGCGAGAAAATCAACCAGGGGCCGGGAATGCCTTCCATACATGCGCAAATCTATCTTTGCTTCAACTTCTTTTGCATCAATTCCTTTCTGGAGAAGGTAGCGGTTCATTCCAATCAGGGGATATTCCATGTCGCCTACTGCCCCTACTACGCCCAAATCATAGTGAATATCGAATACGAATGCGGCGCTGCCTGCAGCGGAAAGCTCCATTCCGCCATCGATTCCGAAAAGCATCGGGTTTGCCTGGAGTTTTTCCACTCCCTCGGTCTGGTGGTGGTCAATAATTACAACATCTTTGAGTTCGTTTACGCGCCGATTTCCCCCGCCCAAATCCACGAATATGATTTCTTCTTCGGATTTTAGTTTTTCAATCAGCGCATCATCCAGTTTTTTTACTGCGAGGGCGCGGTATTTTCTCTTCTCTTTGCGGAATGCGGATTGCACGATCGCCCCGGAAGAAAGGCCATCCGCATCAAAATGATGCACAATTAGTGGATTTTTAAAAGAAAAGGAAGCCCGCCTTGCCTCTGCGCAGCGCTCGAGAAACTCCAGCTGGTTAGAGGAAAGCGGAAAATCCATAAAAATCAAATAAAGAAAGGGGGCTTAATCCCCGATTCCTTCAGTTGTGACCTTGAAGACCGCTTCCCCTTCAGGAAGTGACGGGCTGTCTATCAGGCGGGCAATCCTCTTGCTCTCCTTGCTTTTACGCAGATAAATGCGGTAAGTCGCCGCGTGCGCAAGCACATGCCCTCCAATCGGGGTGGTTGGGTCCCCAAAGAGAATCGCCGGATTGTCCATCACCTGGTTGGTCACGTAGATGGAAAGGTTGTACTTGTCCGCATATCTCTGAAGCACGTGGATGTGCTTGTTGAGCTTCTGTTGCCTTTCACTAAGGGCGCCCCGCCCCATGTAATCCGCGCGGAAGTGGGAAGTGAGCGAATCGATTATTATCAGCTTCACGTTCTCATTCTTTATCGTGTCTTCGGCTTTCTCGAGCAGAATCATTTGGTGGTCGGAATTCTCGGCTTTTGCAACCAAAATGTTCTTCATTACCTGCTGCGGGTCCAGCCCCTTTCCCTCTGCGATCTGCACAATCCTTTCAGGGCGGAAGGTGCTTTCGGTGTCTATGAAGAGGACCCTTACCGGGCCTGAGCCGTTTGCAAGGGCTTCCTGCGCGTTTACTGCGAGCTGGAAGCCAACCTGGCTCTTCCCAGAGGAGAATTTTCCGAAGCATTCGGTGATTGCCTGGGTTTCCACCCCGCCTCCGAGCAGTTCATCAAAGGATTTTGAGCCGGTCGGAATTCTCTTTATGTCCTTTCTTCTTTCCAAAATGACGTCTGCGGTCTCGAAGCCGGTATGGATTGCCTCCTTTGCGGCTTCTATGGATTTCTTTGCGGCCTCCACCCCGAAATCCCCTGCCTCTGCAAGCTCATGCGGGTTTGCAACTGCAATCTGCTGGACGTCGGTGTAGCCTGCCTTCCTGAGCCTTTCCGCGGTTGCCTCTCCTATTCCGGGGAGGTCCTCCAGCTCCTTAGGAAGCACATACTTCTCCTTTTCCTTATCTTTATCCTTACTATCCTTCTCTGCCATTTTATCACCTTATAGAGTTATCATAAGATTAATAGCCGGGCTGCTTCTCAACGCTCCCTTGCCTCTCCTTGTCGTTTTGGAATACGAGGAGCTTGAGCCTCCCGATCCTGAGCACGTAGAAATCGTTTCCGTTTTTGCTGGTTTTCTTCCACATGCCGCCCACATTCACATAGACTGATTTTCCGTCCCTGTCGCGGTCGGTCTGCACTACGCGGAAATCCGGCCGCTCTCCAGCCCCCATCTGCTGGCCTTCTTCCGGGCCCTTCTTTGCCCCTTTTGCAGGGGTTTCCTCAATTTCCTCAAATTCTTCGAGTTTTTCTTCCATTATTCCACCCATATTCTACTTATGTATTCCCAAACTCCTTAGGAATATACTATAGTAGGTATTACTAAGAGAGGTTTTTAAATAAATTGAGGGAGTAGGTTTCCACTGCTTCCAGTACCCGTTTTGGCATTCGGAAAACCAATGGAAAGACGGGCTCCAAAAACCCTTAAGAGTTATATTTGATTAGCTAATTATGCAATAATAATACGGGAAAAATAAGCGGAAAATAAGGAAAAGGGGATTACTCCTTCTTTTTTAGGGCTTCAAGAAGGCGCCTTATTCCTGAAACCTTAAGGACTTCATCGAGCGGAAAACCGTCTCCCATGAGCTCGAACATGTTTGTTTTTGCATCATTAATGAGGGCGTCCAGCTTCTCCCTGGTAATGCCGCTAAGAAATACGCCGTTTTCCTTCTGTACGGAGGTTTCGGTTTTTTCTTCGTCCCGTGCAGGGAAAACTGCCTCTAAGGCAACCCCAAAACTATCTCCGGGCTTTGTAAAGGCATTGATGTTCTCCCCGTAACTAAGGAAGTAGCATGTGCCATAATTGCGGCTTCGGATGATGGGCCTCACCCCAACGCCGTCAATCCTCCAGAGCCACCTCTCTTCAACTTCGGAACCTGATTCGAGCATGAGCGGGACCCTGGTTGCCTCGTCAACCCTTCCGCCTTCCCCGCGCTCCTGGATGAACGGGCAGAGAACGGCGATTCTGCCTGCGGGGTGGACTATTATTTTGCTGTTCTCTTCCTTTACGTCCTGCGGGTCAATGAAGAGGCCTACCCCCGTTCTTCCGACTGCCCCTTTGGGAACATAGGAAGCCGGAAGAACCCAGCCGGTTTCTGAATCAACAATGTCTTTCCCTTCTGTGAAGATTCCGCCTTTTTCAGGGTAAACGAGGATCTCCCTCGCCCATGCGAGGGAGGCATAATAGCGCCTGTCAAGTTTCTTCCATCCATCGCTCCTTACAAGATAGTCATCGTGGAGAACATTTGAGGGGAGCTTGTGCCCCCTTTCATCCGCGAGCCTGCGTGCTTCAAGATAGCCTGCCTTTGCGTTTATAGGAATTAATCTTGTTTCAGACATTAGCGTATTATGCACCAAAATGCTTAAAAAATCAGAATTTAACACAAAAAAAGAGCAAGGATAAAAGAAACGCTGCCCTCAGGGATTGACTCCGTTTGCGCCTGCCGCGCTGCGGATGCTTGATTCGATAACGCAATGATTGAAGCCCATATCCCGTATTTCGGTTTTGCGTTGTTCAAACAAGGATAGAATCTGGGCAAAAACCGCCCTGGCTCCTTCGGGATTTTTTGCGGGGAGTTCTAATTCCAAAGCCACTCCAAAACAACAGCCGGGCTGCAGGTTGGCATTAACGTCCTGCCCGTTGAAGCTGAGAAGAAGGTGGTTGCGGCCGCGGACGAGGGGCCTTACCCCGACTCCGTTGATTCTCCAGAACCACGCCATATCCATATCAGATCCTGTTCCGAGGGCAAGCGGAATCCTCGCCACTTCGTCAACATTTCCCGGGTTTCTGCTTTCCTGGATAAACGGGGCAAGAACTGCAATCTTGCCTGCGGGGTGGACTATTACTCTGCCTTTTTCTTTTTGCATATTCCCTGGGTCTACAAAGAGCCCTACGCCCTTTGTTCCAAATGCCTCTTTCGGAATATAGGAAGCTGGGACTGTCCAGCCGGTTTCTGAATCAACAATGTCTCTCCCTTTCTTGAATTTTCCGCCTTTTTCAGGGTGAACGAGGAGTTCCCTTGCCCATGCGGCGTAATAACACGGGAGTTTTTCCCACCTGTCGCTCCTTGCGACATATTCATCGTGGAGAGGGTTGGCGGGGAGCTTTCCGCCCAGTTTTTTTGCGATTTTGCTGGCTTCGAGATAGCCTGTGCGCACACCTATGGGAACAATTATTCTCTGGGTTTGCATAAGTGTATTATGCAACGAAATGCTTAAAAGGACAGAATTTGACACAAAACGAAGAAAAATTGCCTTGCATATTATCAAAATAAAGAAAAAAGAAGAAATTAATTCCTTCTGCTCAGGAATGCAAACCCTAAGAGAAGGACAAATGCGGGAAGCAACGGGCAGATTGAATTCGACCCAAACCCTGGATTTTCTTTTTGCTCATATTTGAGCGAGGGGTCGGTTGGCGATTTCAACTGCACATCCGAAGAAGTTCCAACATTCCCGCTGCCCCCATCGGCAACATACTTGTTCCCGGAAGCGTCATACTTCACCATTTCCACGGAATAATTCTGCGGCTGCGCAAGCGAGGCATACTGCGGATAGCTCTCAAGGAATTTCTTGGTCTTGTATTCGGAAACCTCGTAACGCACGTTCGTGCCGGCGGGGACGAAAATCCACTCCGCATCGCCCTTCAAATCTCCGGATGCGATTGCGCCCGGGATGTTGTTTTCGTATTCCATCGTATCGTAATTCAATCCAACGTGGTTGCCCGCATCATCGTATGCGTGCAGATCCTGGTCAGGCATCGTGTCCGGAAGCGCGTTTTCAGTGGAAGACGGGTCTCCCTGGAAATTTATGGGAGGCGCTCCGGGGGCGACCATCATGCCAAGCATGTTCATTGGATTGAAGGGGTCCACTTCAACGCTCGCGGAATAGGGCGAATCGCTCTGCGACATAAGCTTAACCTCGAATTTCCCGGGAACATCGATGTAAGTCGAGCCGGGGCCCACTGCATTGTAGAGGGTGGGCTTGGTATAATCCTGCCCTGCGGTGTTTGTGGCTTTGTTCGGGACGGTTTGGGGCGCGATTATATTCACGACGTGGTGGCTGAATTCATACCTTACTTTGTAGAGCACAACCCCGCTTTCCGGGGCCCCGAAAGGCAATGTGGAGTCCCTTGCCTCGATTATGTAGAATGCTTCCGGATCAGCGCTTGTCGGGTCATCGATTGTAAGTACATTGTCGCCCTTCTTCATGCTCTCGAGCGCCTTTACTGAATAGGTCTGGTTTACATTCCCGCGGTAGAACTCAAGCCAGGTTGCGGCAACTTTCGTGAAGCTGGACATCTGGGTGGGGGCCTCCCCGTCATTGGGGCCCCAGTGGCTTCCTGAACCCATGATGTCCCAGTAATCGACCTGGCCGTATTGCCTGTCGTTGGAGGCGTAGTTGTAGCGGTCGCTTATTGTATTTTTATTCACCGGGCGCACATACCTGGAATAAAGGGAATGCCCGAACTCATGCGCCCATCCGCCTAGCTCCCTGTTTTCGCTCAGAGTAATGAAACTCTTGGTGTATATCTTGCGTTTCCCAGCCCCGGCGTCCACTTCCACAAAGTAATTGTCCCCTTCCCAGCTGCACTGGTTAGAGAATTTGGCATTTGGGTCTTTCTGGGTTGAATCCCCAGGGAAAAGAATCACAACCCTGTTGAAATAAAGGTCTTCGGGAACATCTGCGCCCTTGAACGCCGTCTTTGTTGCGTCAACCGAAAACTTTAGCTCATCCCCTTCTCCGTGCGCATCAACATAGGCATTCTCCGGAGAATCAAGCGTGAACCAGTCGTCATGCCCCTTGGAGCCGTCTGCGTCCATGAAAGTGTATTTGAACGGAGGTATCTCTCCGAATGCGTTCACCCCGTAATACTGGTTTACCCTCTGGGCCATCGCCGCAGCATCGGATACCTCCAGGTTGCCCGACTTGTCGTTTGGCTGGGCCATTATCACCAGCGTGTCCCCGTAATCGCAGAGGCCTTCCTCCTGCGCTGCGGAATAGAACGCGCTTGCAATCTCGGTTTCATCCCCTGTGGATTCGTCATCCCAGGTATCGATTCCGACCATCATGTATTTTCCGCAGGTGAATGCGATCACGCCGGATTCGTATACGCAGCCCTTGTCCTCGTCGTTGGATGGCCCGAAGATGTCCTCGAACCAGCCGCTAAACATGTCGTTCATCACTTTCACTAGGCCTTGCGGATTGCAGTTCTTTCCCCCGGTAACGATTGATGCCTCCCTTCCTAAGAAGCTTGAGTGCTGGGCGTCAAGCTGCTCGACCATGAAGTTGAGCCAAAATGAGCCTTCCACATCCGTGCTTAGGGTGGTGATGTATCCGTAGTGGTCGGAATTGGAGCCCTTTTCATCTTCGGAAATGATGTAGCCCTTTCCGGGGATGCCGGCGCTGTTATCCTTATCCTCATAGAACGTTTCCGGCCAGCCAAGGGTGGCTGCCGCCTTTTTCGCAACATTTTGCGCCTTTTCGTCATCAGAAAGCGCGAATGCGAAATTCATCAGGAGCAATGAGAAAAACAAAACTGCGAATACCATTTTTGTGTTCATGGCTTTCATTAGGAGTGAGAGGTTTATAGAATTTGCTTTCCCAGTTTAAGCGGAGATAATGATGGATAAAGCGGGCGTCTTCTTTGCAATTCTGGTGATTTTTGCGGTTTTTCCCGCGCTTTCTTTTGCGGGCACCTGCCCGCCGGGGGTGAAGGATTGTTTCCTCTGCGGGGACAAGGGGATTCCCTGCTCCTCAAGCGATTCGTGTGCAGGGCACTATGACCCGAACGTGGGAGCAAATGTCGCATGCGCATGCCCGCAGGGAAAGCCCTGCGTGTGCTATTGCCCGATTTCGGAAACCTCCACGGGTGGAGAAACTTCTTCCGGGGGGGAAACGACCGCGCAGGACTTGTGCGAGAATGTGAATTGCCCGCAAACAGTATGCGCGGACGGGGTCCTCTATACTGGGAACCACTGCAACCCGGATACCGGGGATTGCGAATCCTCTGGGCAGACGGATTGCGACAACGGGTGCGCCGCAAATGGGGTGGAATGCCTCCAGGCGAGCGCGAACCTCTGCGCAAATGTGCAGTGCCCGGAATATTTCTGCCAGAATAATGTTTACTATTATAATGGGAATTGCAACCCAACGGACGGAAAGTGCTACCACAGCACTCTTGACTGCGAAGCAGGGTGCGACCCGCAAACCAACCAGTGCGTAGAAGAGAAGAAGGAGGCAAGCCTGAGCGTGGAGCTGGATAAGCAATCCGTTCTCGCTGACGGGAAGGATTCGGTAAGGATAACCGCGCATGTTACTTTTTCGGACGGAACTCCTGTGCAGGGGGCAAAGGTCAGGTTTGAACTCGATGACACCAAGAATACGCAGATGTTTGGGCAGTGGGGCAGGGCATCGGAGGAAAAATTCACGGATGCAAGCGGCGAGGCATACATCACATTCAGCCCCCCGGACATAATGGAGTTCAAGACGTTCGAGCAGGAGGAATTCCCTTATGATATAGAATTGAAAGTGACCGCCTCCAAGCACTCAACTGATGCGGATTTCGTACTTGTGGATGAGAGCAAGAAAATAATGCTCTCTTCGCCCCTGCTCAACATAGAGTCCATTACGATTTCGCCTTCTCCTGCAAGATCGGGCAATAACCATACGGTTAGCGCAACAATTTCGGACCCGGTCGCATCCCCTTCCGGATACAAATATGTGTTCGAGGTTTCGAGCGGGGAGCTTATTTATGGAAATCAGCGGGGAAAGAGCGTGAGTGTCGATTCGAATTCGAAAACTGCAAGTGTGCTCTGGGCTGCTCCGGAAAGGGGAATGTCGCTTGATGAGTTCCAGCTTGCAAAAGAGGTTTACGGGGTGGGCAGCGGGCTTGCAATAAACTTAGCGGGCTCCGGAGCAAAGGCGGGGCTTGAGACGGCCGGGGAGGAGCTTGCGGAAAGCTCGCTCAAAAGCGGGGGAAAAAGCCTCCTCAGGAACACCGTGGGCTTCCTTGTCCCGGCTGTGGACAAGGGGAAGACTGTTTACGGGATGTATACGGACCTGAAGGAAATGGACGAGGGCGCGGGAAAGCTCGCGCGTTCCGGTTCGGGATGGGAAGCGATGTGGAGGGCGATGGATGTCACCGCGGGCGGGGCGAAAGTGTTTGTAGGGGGGGTTGCCCTTTATGCGGGCACCACCCCGGTGATTGGAAAGTTTGCGGACTGGACGCAGGACCTCATAGTCGCAGGGATAAGTTCGCTGCAGGCCGGGATGAGGTACAAGGCGAACCAGAACATGATAGCGCAATCCGAAGTGAAGACAACTGACATGATTGTGGAAGTGTACGTTACGGACAAGGACGGGCCCTATGAGGACGATGATTTCCTCAAGTACCCGATGCAGTACGTGGGGTTCAAGGAGGGGTGATGGATATGAAGAAAATTATGTTCGTTTTGCTTCTGCTGGCATCTGTTTCCTTTGCGCAGTTCGAGGAACTCCTGAATGCGAATTACCAGGCATCCAAGGATGAGGACTGGAATGCGTATGTTGCGACATTTGACACGAGCGATATGAGCCCCGGGGCAATAGAGGATATGCGCACGGTCGTTGAGGCGGTGTGGGGGGGATACGATACGGATTCTTTCAGGGTCACGGACCTCTCTTATGTGCTGGATGGAAACGGGTATGCGCTGCTCAAGTACAACCTTACCTTGACCGTAAGTGATGCGAAGGGCTCAGGCTCATTTACAAATAACATGGAATATGTTGCGCTCTGCAGGCAATCCGGCTCGAAATGGAAACTCCTTTATTCGATGCCCCTCGCGGATTACCTTGAGTTTACGGACAGCATAAACAATGCTACAACAACTATGGTTGCAACTGAAGCGTATTACAATAATGCAACAAAGAAGCCAGTCGGGGACGGGCTTGCTTCAATGGACGGGGCTGCCCCGGCTTATTCGCCGGATACGGAGGCTGCGGAGAAACCCCTGGGGACCGGAACCGGCGGGGGAACAACTCCGTCCAAAGGCTGCGGCTCAGCGTTCATATTGGCTTTTGCGGCCCTCGGTGCATTTGCGCTGGGAATCCACAAGGAATAAATACAAGGGAAGCGGTAATATTCCCGAACGGGAGGCAGATGGCTCACCGGGTGCTCCGGAGGAAGTTCTGCCCACCAGAGGGAAAGGCTCCTTAAGGGGGCTCTTAGCGGGAACAGAAACGAGACCTGCGCGGGATTTACGATGAGGAAACGAGGTGCCCGTGAACAGGATGAAACGGCCTGCGAAGCCCGTATGATGGTGCAAGCCCATTTAGGGCGCTTAGTCTAATGCCATCTTGGTGCGCTCTGCGCACTCAGACCGAAGGCAGGCTATGCCTCCCGTTCTTCCTTATCCTCGGCCCAAAATAATGGTTTAAATATACTTCTTGGCAAGATGATAGCATGGCGGGGGGAACCGAAAGGCAATATATGAAGGGGGTAAGTGCCTTTCTCCAGATCAGCGGGGAAGACTTTTTTGATGTTGAAGGCATCCTCAGCCAGCTTCCTTCCTCTTACCCGGACTTTATTCCGCTTCTGAAAAAGAAAAAAGAGATAAGGATACTGAGTGTCGGATCAGGAAACTGGGACTGGGGAAAGCCGCTCTATTTTGCCCGCAAGCTTAAGGAAATAGGGGTATTGGCGGTCGTGGACTTCGTTGAGCCAAAGCTGGAGCGCAGGAGAAAGCTGCTTGAGAGTTTTGAAGGGGAGAATTCAGACCATTTTGGGAGGGTTTACTCAAAAACAATAGATGATGTTGAATGCAATTGCGAATATGACGTGGTAACGGTTCTGCATACGCTTTATGAGTCCTCCAGGAACAAGGACGGGACCATCCCCACTCTTAAAAAAATAACGAGCTGCCTCAAAAAAGACGGGCTTTGCATATTCATATTAGAAGACAGCGCGGGGGATTTCCAGAAAATAAAGAGGTCGCTATACCCTTCCTTCGGCAAAATCGAGCCTGTTTCGCAGGAAGTTCTGGAAAGGAGCCTTAAGAAGGAGAAGATTCCTTATGAAGTTGGAAAAATGATTGAATTCGATTTCAACTTGGATAAGTGGAGGGGCGCAAGCGACGAGGAGCTTGGGGAGATCATGGGCTTCCTTTTCTCGGATTCGCTGGACTGCCCGCCACTAACTCCGCAGGAATGCAGAACTGTGGGAAAATGGGTGCGGAAGAACACAAGGAAGAATGGGAAGAACGAATACCTCTGGACTCCGGACATAGTTATCTGGGCAAGAAAGAATAATGGGAAAAAATAAATTGGTTTTGTTTAGAATTTCACTTCCACATTCTGCTTCTCGCTTTCGGTCGCCTTGAAGTATTCCGTCTCCTTGCAGCCGATGATGCCCGCAATTACGGTGTCAGGAAGGACCTTTATGCGCGTGTTGTAGAGCATCACCGAATCGTTGTAGAACTCCCTGCGGTCCGCGATCTGGTTTTCAATTGATTCCAGTTGCTTCTGCAGTTCCAGGAAGTTGTTGCTTGCCTGAAGCTCGGGGTAGTTTTCCGCAACCGCGAATATGCTCCTGAGGGCGGAAGAGAGCATGTCGTTTGCTTTTGCCTTTGCGGCAGGGCCCTGCGCAGACATCATTGCGGAGCGCATCTGCGCAACGTTTTCGAAAATCGCTTTTTCGTGCTTCTCATAACCCTTTACGGTCTCGACCAGGTTGGGGACAAGGTCTGACCTCTGCTTAAGCAAAACGTCTATGTTGGCCCAGGCCTTGTCGACATTGTTCCGAAGCTGGATGAGCCCGTTGTAAATGGAAAAGATGTAGAAAACGAGCAGGAATGCAAGGACGACCAAAACAAAACCGGCGCATATTGGAAGTGCGAGCATTTTTTCACCTATATCTTCAATACGTTCAGCATCAATATTAAACCTACCGCACTTGCGGCAAGGCCTCCCAGCAGCAGCCAAGGCATCGAGCCCTTTATGCTATCCGTAATCTTCCTTTCCGAAGAATCACTGATATAAAAGACCTTATCGTTCTTTCCCATCCCTACGAAGAGGTTCTCATACCCGACCGAACTGGATGCGCCTTCCATCGGTTGCGCCGTGCCGAGAACGTAAAGCGGGTCCCCTTCTGCGATATAGTATTCCCTGATGCGGACATCCTCATTTTGGTGGTATGAAAAGTTCTTTTTTATGGCGGGGCTGGAGTTCTCGATGAAATCCAAAACCGGCTGGGGGAGTTTTGTATGTTCAACTCCAAACATCCCTTTTCCGGAGATGTATCCCTGGAATTCCTTGTCAGCCGGAATTTCAATGGTCGCAAGAACGGGCTCGATGCGCTCCTTTCCGCTTCCGGTATCAATTTCCAATGGCCTTCCTGCGGGCCTGATGAGCATCCTCCCTGTTTCGTCTTCAAGGTAGAATGGGGAGCTCGAAGAAAGGCTGGCGATCGTTCTCCATCCGCCGTGCTTCCCGGACTGGTAGTATTCCGCTTCAAGGCGCCAATAGACGCACTTCTGCTTGCTGATCGGGCTGGCAAGCTCGTCCTTGCAGATTGCCTTCCCGAAAAGCTCCACAAGCCCGACAGCTGCGGAGCGCACTTTTGAAGTGGGCGTATTGCTTATTTTCTGGAGAAGGAGGTATTTCTGCACTCCGCCATACATGAGTATGATTCCTATCCCAAAGAGGATAATGCCCCCGCAAAAAGGATTGTCATTGTGCGCGATGCTTCCACCCAGGCTATTAACGTGTGCGGATAGATTTTTAATTCTTATAAGGAAAAGAGGCACATGAGGCTCCTGGTGGAATCCCTTATTGCGGCGGCAATTGCATTGTTTATATTGAATTTCCTCGGGCTTTCCCTGGAAACCCTGACTTCAGTCACTTCGTTTTTCGTAGTGTTGCTCGCGATAATCCTGATTGAGGAGAAAACCGGGATTTCCAACAAGGTTTTAATAAAAACGATGAGGCTTGCGCAGCCCATACTCACGACCGCAATCTCTTTTGGGGTGCTATTGATTCTCTCTCTTTTCTTCAGCACTGTGCTTTCCAAGGTGGGGACGTTTGTGACTCCGGTAATGGCTTCCGCGGGCGGGATGCTTGGGATAATCGGGCTCTCAGTAGTGCTTGCGGTTTCCTACAGGATTTTCTACCACTTCATGTACAGGGGGATAGATGTGGGTGAAGTCGGGTCGCAATTTGCCAAGAACATACTGAAGAAATTCTGACTCATTTGGGCAGGATTTCCACCCTAACTTCAGAACCATCCTTCAATTTCAGGGTTTCCTTCAGATGGTAGGGGGAAATTATTTCCAGAATTTTTAATCCGTGGTGGGTGCGGTAGGGAAAAATTAAAGCGCCGTCCAAACCGTTTACCTTGCACCTGTAAAGCTCAACCATCCCGTAGGCTTTCCCTTGGTGCTGGAAACCTTCCAGTATGAGGCCGCGCCTTTCGCGCAAAGCAATTCTCTTCTCAAGCTGCGCCTCGGTTATTTCCACATTAAGTGTCCCAAGAAACGGCTCGAAGCCGAGAAGCTTCTTTATTCCCTGCATATAGCCGGGGATGGAAAGGAAGGCCCTGCCTTCGTTGCGGCCATGCACTATTTTTCCGCTGAAGGAGAATTCCTCTTCCCCAAAAAGGGATTTTAGCCTGAGGTAAAGGGCGCGCAGTTCCTCTTTGCCCCTGGGGGTGATTAGGATTTCTTTTTCGGATTTTTTCAGCATTCCTTCCGCGCAGAGTTTTTTCATCCGCACAGAAGCATTTTGCTGGCTCATTGAAAGGGAAGCGCCGATTTCCTTGGTGGTGAGGTTGATGGGGGCGGAAACCGCGCCCTTTTCCGCAAGAAAAAGCAGGAGCTCGTCCATAAATAGAGGGAATCTGGAAAAAAGCTTATAAATGCTGAAGGCTAATGGAAATGAGGTGACCAGATGTTTGATTCAGTGAAAGGCGCCCTCGGGGCATTCTCCAGGGACCCAATATCATTCCTGCTTCCCACTATCACATATCCTGTTTTCATGCTTATAACGATAGGCGCGATGATTGGAGTCCTCCTGGTCACTTTCTTCGCTCTGACTGCGGTGAATGTGCAGCCCGACATAATCGCGATTGTGCTTGCAGCGATGGGGGCTTTCCTCCTCCTTCTCTATGCGATTTTCTCTGCCGGATACAAGGGCGCGCTGGTGAATGAATACAGGAAAGCGTTGAGAAGGGAGCCTGTTGGCGTCGTCTATTTCATGAAATATGCGTTCAAAAATTGCGGAGGGTATTTCGTAATCTCCCTTGTGAAACTGGTTGTTATGGGGTTCTTCATAACTCCCCTTTCCCTGATTTATTATTTCCTGAACCTTGGGATGACAAATGAGATACTTGCATGGCTCGTAATCCTGATGGCTTTGTTCGTGGTATTCGTGGTCGAATTCCTCTTCTCCTTCAGCTACATTGCGGCTGCAGTGAAGAGCGCAAAGCCGTTTACCGCGATAATAATTTCGCTGAATTTCATAAAGGAGGCAAACATTAGCGCATTCATGATTTATGTGCTCTATTGCCTGATAGTGCTTGCATCCCTGGTTCCGCTGGTGGACATACTGGCATACTTCATATTCTACCCGGTTGCCTACTCTTCGCTGATCCAGTTCTTTGACAAGAAGAATAAGTACGGGCCCTACTGAGTCAAAGACCCAAGGTGCGCTGGAGCCTAGTTTCGTTGGTGGTGAAAGCGCGACCCTAGGCGTGCTTTCTAAATGGGCTCCAGCCTTGCAGCCCTGTTCATTCGCACTAACTCGAGCCCAGGGCTTTAGCCTTGGGTCTTTGAGCAGGCTACCCCTGCAAAAATTGCGGCAACCGTCCCGTCTCCTGCTGCCGTAGTGAGCTGTTTTATCTGGGATTTGCGAACATCCCCCGCTGCGAAAACGCCGGTGATGCTTGTTTCCATTTTTTCATTTGTGATTATGAAGCCCGCCTCATCGGTTTTCAATTGGTTCTCGAATAGCTTGCTGTTCGGAGCCATTCCGACGTAGATGAAAACCCCGGAAACCTTCAGTTCGCTCTCCTTGCCGGTTTTAAGGTTCTTTATCGAGATGGATTCCACCCTTTCCTTTCCGTTTATTGAGGAGACCGCGGATTCCAACAGAAGTTTCATCTTCGGATTTTTGGAAATCTCTTCCTGGAGCCTTTTCTCTGCCTTGAAAGCATCGCGGCGATGGATGAGGGTGACCTTGCTTGCGAATTTCGAGAGGTAACGCGCCTCCTCAAGCGCGGAATTTCCGCCCCCGACAACCGCAATCTCCTTTCCCTTGAAAAAAGGCGCATCGCAGGTTGCGCAGTAGCTTACGCCCCTTCCTTTTAGCTCGTTTTCCCCGGGCACCGAGAGCTTCTTCTCACTGTTGCCGGTTGCGATTATGAGCGCTTTTCCCTTGTAGGTGGCACCTGGGGTTTTCACTTCTTTTTTCTTTAAATCTACCGAAGTGATTTCAACAAATTCAACTATTTTTGTGCCGAAGGATTTTGCCTGCTCGGCCATTACCGCGGTAAGTTCCTGGCCGGTTGCTTTCTTTACCCCAGGGTAATTTTCCACGGCCCAGCTGGAGGCGATCTGCCCTCCTGCGGCTGCTTCATCAAGGGCGATTACCTTGTGGCCTGCGCGTGCGGCGTAGATTGCGGCGGTGAGGCCTGCGGGGCCCGCGCCGAGTATGAGTATGTCGCATTCTTCCATTTAATTCACCAGATTATTTTATGATTTTTCCAGAAGCGTCGCGGTGATATGCGCAGAACTCCTTTATCTTCATTGCGGTTTTGCCGTCCAGAATCGGGCCTTCCCTGCAGAGGCAGATGCCCAAATCATCTACTGCGCACTGGCCGCAAACCCCGATTCCGCACTTCATGTAGCGCTCCATGCTAACTTCGACCGGAACCTTTTTTTCTTCGCAGATTCCGATTGCCTTTTTCATCATTATTTCGGGCCCGCAGGTAAAAACTTTGGAGATTTTTTCTTCTTTGAGCAAATTGGAAAGGATGTCGGTTGCGTATCCCTTTATTCCAAAAGAGCCGTCATCGGTTGCAAAATGAACGTGAACTCCCGCTTCACTCATTCTTTTTCCAAAAAGGAGCCTTTCCTTTGTGCGGGCGCCTTCGATAAAATAGACTGTGCGCCCGGCTGCGATTGCAACTTCTGCAAGGAATGCAAGCGGGCAGGAGCCGTAGCCGCCGCCAAGGGTTGCGATTGCGCCGTTTTTCTTTGGGAGCGAGTAAGATGTGCCGAAGGGGCCGCGGAAGCCCAATTTGTCCCCTTTTTGGAGCTTCAGGACCGCATTGGAAAAGGGGCCAACTCCGCAAACAGTTAGCTGGAATTTCCCCTCTTTGCAGCCGGAAACGGAAATTGGCTTTTCTCCGACCCCTGGAAGCCAGAGCATCACGAACTGGCCGGGCTTTGCATTTAAATCATAATCAAAAATGAAGCTTTTTACATCCGGGGATTCGGAAACGGTTTCGGAAATCCTGAGAACTGTGAATTCATCATTTTTCATGCGCAATCCCCCTCATTTCCTTTATTGAGCTGAAGCCTTCCTTGTCCATAAACTCCTGCATTTCTGAGCAGATTTTGGAGAAAACGCCTGGGCCCCTGTAGTAGACCGCGCTTCCAATTCCTGCTGCGCTTGCCCCGGCCATTATTATTTCAATTGCGTCGCGCCCGGTGGAAATTCCTCCGGTTCCAATTATTGGGATTTTTACGGATTTGTAAATATCGTAAACCGCCTTGATTGCAATGGGCTTTATTCCCGGGCCGGACATCCCCCCGGATTTATTGGAAAGAATGGGCTTGCGGGCTTCAATGTTTATTGCCATTCCCGGGCCGACCGTATTTATTGCGGTGATTCCATCCGCTCCGGATTCCTGGACTGATTTTGCAATTTCGCCTATGTTGGTAACGTTTGCGGAGAGCTTTATGAAAACCGGTATTTTTGTGTTCTTTTTTACGATGCGGGTAACTACTCCTGCAATTCCCGGGTCGTAGGAGAACGGGCGGCCGAACTCGTCATCCACATTCGGGCAGGCGATGTTCACTTCTATTATGCCAGGATTCGCAGCCGAAATTCTTTTTGCAATCTCTCCGAATTCTGTTACTTTTGAGCCGAAGATTGAGGCGATTACGGGCACGCCCGCATTCTTTACCGCGTATTCTATTTCCGGGATGAATTCATCAATTCCCGGGTTGGAAAGGCCGACCGCATTCAGCATTCCGTGCTCATATGTAATGAGCACTGGAGTCGGGTGCCCCTTTCTTTCCTTTAGGGAAACGGATTTTGCAGTAACTGCGCCTGCGCCATTCTGCGTTGCCACGCGCACAAGGGAAGCTCCGGTGACTCCGAGAATTCCGGAAGCAAGAACGGTTGGGTTTTGCAGTTTTACCCCTGCTAATTCAGTTTCCAGCATCAGATATTAGTTAGAATAAAGAGATTTAAAGGAATTGCTTATTTTTTCCTGGTGTATTCCCTGTATTCCTGGAGCAGGTTCTCAATGCGCGGGTCGTTTGCTGCGGCGGTCTCCAAATCCTGCAAAAACCTGTTTGCTTCAGAATCATCGGGTTTCAGGCTTTCGGTGTTGTTGGGGAGCTTTTTCACGATTTTCCTTCTATCCAGGATGAGGTCAAAGCCGGAATAGTGGCCTTCCACCCTTGTGTGCATTAATATCGTGACGAACTCTATCTTTGCAAATGCGGCAGGCTGGGAGCTGTCCTGTCCTCCTGGGCGGTCCTTGTGGCTATTACCGTAGGTAATGCGCATTTGCCCCATTCCTGCCTGCGGATTGCGGTGCCTGCTCATGAAAATCAACTAGTTTAGGCGCAAAAGGCTTTTTAATGGTTTAATATTTTTTACCACACCAAAAATGAAGCAAAATAAGAAATTAAAGAAAAAGAAATTAGGGAACTAGTAGTCCCCGCCCATCTCTGCGCCGCCTGGGCCTCCGGGCGGCATTCCGCCTCCGCGGCCTCCACGGGATGCGATTATGTCGTCAATCCTGAGGATGAGCCTGGTGGTTTCGGTGGCTGAAGAGATTGCCTGCTTCTTTACTTTTGCAGGTTCGAGCACCCCTAGGGCTTCCATGTCGGAGATTTCTCCCTTGAATACATTTACCCCAAAAGTAGTTCCTTTGCCGCCCTTGTGCTTGTTCCTGAGCGCAACGATCGCATCAATGGAGTCCATTCCTGCATTTTCTGCAAGGGTTCTCGGGATTGATTCGATGGATTCGGCAAACGCCTGTATTGCAAGCTGCTCTCTCCCTCCGATTTCAACCGCGTACTCATTGAGCGCTGCGGCGAGGGACATCTCTATGCTTCCTCCACCGGTAACATACTTTCCGGATTCCACTGCGCTTCCAACGGAGCCGATAGCGTCCTTTATTGCGCGCTCAACCTCGCTAGCCACGTGGTCGGTTCCTCCGCGGACAAAGATGGTCACGGATTTCGGGTCCTTGCAGTTGCGAACGAAGACCATTGCTTCACCGGAAACCTTCTTCTCCTCAACAAGGCCTGCTAGGCCGAGGTCTTTGGAGGAAAGTTCGGAAACACTGGAGACTACCTTTGCGCCTGTGGCGCGGGCGAGCTTTTCCATGTCGCTCTTCTTCACCCTGCGCACTGCCGCGATTCCTTCCTTTGCAAGGTGGGCTTGTGCGATATCATCAATTCCCTTCTGGCAGAAAAGAATTGTTGCGCCGGAGAGCTTTACCTTATCCACCATGGTCTTGAGCATCTTTTCCTCCTGCTGGAGGTATGCGTCGAGCTGGTCCGGGGAAGTTATCTCAATCTTTGCATCGGTCTCGGTCTTCTCGATTTCAAGTGCCGCATCCAGAAGCGCGATTTTCGCGTTCGGGATGTTCTTTGGCATGGAAGAGTTCACGATTTCCTTGTCTACGAGGACTCCGCTTATGAGCTCGGTGTCGATTACCTCACCGCCTGCCTTCTTTTCTATTTTTATGAAGTCGGAATCCACTTCGAAACCTCCGTTCTTGCCCTTGCCTGCCGTGGCAACCTGGCTGATTGCCTTTACCACCATCTGGGCGATTTTCTTCTTCTCATCGTCGCTTCCGATTCCCTTTGAGCCCATGGAAACGAGCGCAATTTTGTTGAGAATCTCGGTATCTGTGGGCTTAACGTCCTTGGAAAAAGTCTCGAGAAGAACATCTGCTTTCTTTGAGGCAATTTCGTAACCCTTTATGATTGTGGTGGGATGGATGGACTGGTCGAGGAGGTCGCCTGCTTTTTTCAGGAGGTTTCCTGCGATCACCACTGCAGTGGTGGTTCCGTCTCCGACTTCCTTGTCCTGGGTTTTTGCGATTTCAACCATCAGCTTTGCTGCCGGGTGGTCTACATTCATTTCCTCAAGGATGGTTGCACCGTCGTTTGTGATTACGATGTCGCCAAGCTCGGAAACGAGCATTTTGTCCATACCCTTCGGGCCAAGCGTGGTCTTGATGATGTTCGCGACCGCGTATCCGATTGCAATGTTTATGCGCATCGCATCCCTTCCGATGACACGGTTTGTGCCTTCTGCCATGACTTCTCCGCTCACTTTTGCCATAATTTCACCTTTATTCTAGTATATCTTTTAGAAAATGTAGATGGAAGTATGTTGAGTAATGCTTTTAAACTATATTAATATGGGGAATTGGCTAGCCGCTCCGGTCTATATCCGAGGATTCAAGGAAATAGTGGAGGCAGTAGGCGGCTGCGAAGGCTCCGGTTGCGAGGAAGCTCACTTCTATGAAGCCGAAATTGGAGAGGGCTGCTGCATAGAAGAGGGAGCAGAAAGCCATCGCAATCAGGTTGTGGAAGGGGGGCGCGCTTGCGTCAAGGAAGCCGAACAGGAAAAGGAATGCGAGAAGAACCAGGACTGCAATTGGAAGAACGTAATTGCAGAAAGGAATATGGAAGAAATAGCACATCGAGGGGCCGAGCGCAATTGAATATGCAAAGAGGAGCGCAGCCATCAGCATTACGAGGATTCGCAATTGGGGCCAGAAGGGGAAGAGCAGCCTGTCTATATCTGGAATTGCAGAGCCGAGAACGATGCTTAAGGCGCAAATAATTATGGTGGAGTTGGGGGCCTGCTGGAAGGCAAGGCCAAGGGAAAAGAGGACTACGAATGCAACTGCGACAACTGCCTTTGTGCTCATGAGAGGGATAAGAGGGGAAAATTAAAATAAATAGCGATATGCCCGGAGCACGCCTCGATACATCCATTTATATGCCTTTTCTATCACAATATTGTTATGAAACCACGTCAGACCGCACTGCGCAACGAGCCTCATGAAGTTTCGTTCAGGCCTGCGCTTGTTCGTGGGAAGAAAAGCGGCGAGCTATTCATAACCCTTAAAACCAGAAATTGCCCCTGGGGCAGATGCTTATTTTGCGGGCTGGGCAAAACTGACGGGGAGAAACCGCCCCTTATGCACGAGGAGGCTGCTGCACAGGCCCGCCGCAGCATCGACTCTTTTGTAAAAGAAGGCGGGAAGCCGGATCAGGTCGGAAAGGTCTCGATTATTACTAACAGCGACAGCGTCTTCAACCCGCTGACAGTAAGCCCTGAAGCATTGCCAGTGATGTTGGAAATAATCGGCAAAGAGCTGCCGGCGCTGTCTGCAATTGAGTTTGAATCCCGGGCCGAATTTATCCGGGCTGGGGCTTTGCTGGAACTAAGCCAGCACATGGGCGGCATATTTGGAGGGGCACAAATTGCAAGAAGCATCTGTGTAGGCATAGAAAGCCCGCATGAATCGGTCAGAAATGCAATCCGCAAGGGATTGCCGGATTCCCTGCTGTTTAAGGCAGCAGGAGAAGCTGAAAAAGCAAACCTTGGCCTCCGGGGGTATTTCATATACAACCTAATCGAGCCTGAAGGGGTGGGGCGCGCCCAGAATCTGATTGCCGCCGTGGACCTGATGGCGAATTTAGCCGCAACCGCACCCGGCTTGCCTAGCGTTTCCATCCTGGTTATTCGGGGCTATGTGCCAGGGGAATTTGCGGCTACTCCGCTATTTCTACGGTTTGCAGAAGTGCCTGACGCAGTTGCATTACGCGAATTGCAGCAGGCCGCGGTCTACGCTAAAACGCAGGGCGTGCGCTTTGAGGTGGATTCCACAACCGCGGACCAGCAAAATGCGGCTTCGCTGACCTTCATGAGCCCATCTTATATCGCTGCCCTAGTCAGGTACAACACCACTTTGAATCCTGAGCAGCTAAAATTATGAATGGCCCCGCATTCAGCATCAAAAAGCGCACGGCATGATGTGCTCAGCCATACCTAAGTTTGAGATAAAGGAGCGAAGCGGCAAGGGATGCCTCTATTGAGCCCATCACCATAAGCGGCATGCTTGAGATTCCAACCCCGTAACTTATCCAAAGGAGCAAACCTGAAAGATAGACGATTGTCCAATGCAATGAGATGTCCTTTGTGGATTTTGTGCTCCAGGAACGGATTACCTGGGGGATAAGTGAAATTGCGATTATGCCCCCGCCAAGGTATCCGACTAATTCGATATCGACCATAAGAAAACCAAAAATAAAATAAAAGCGCTCGCTAAAAGCTGAAGTTTGTGCGCGGGCTATCTGCGGGCTAAAGCCCGCAGTATTTTCGCCCGCGCTAATTAAGAAATTCGGTAATCTGCTTCTGCCCGGCTTCGGGATTTATGAGTTTCTCGTGGT
>CAIKOA010000015.1 GCA_903828955.1 uncultured Microcaldota archaeon | reverse complement strand
GTTTATTTAATGTTTTTGCGATTTCAGAGCAACATGTTTTCTCTGGGAAATCTTTGTTTGAACGAATGAGATTAAACACTTGGAAAGTCATTTCTGAGCTTAGAGCACGCTCTTGTTTTTCTTCTTTTGTTTGTGGTTTTACCATAGAAACCCTTTCTTCGCTGACGTTATGACTACACCCGAGGGGTAGGTTTAAAAATAGAAGAGATATAACTACATACAGGGTGTAGATATATCCAGGGTGTAAATATGGGAACCTTCAAAGAAGCAAAAAATAAGAAGTGCATTCGTACTGTCGTTGTTCTTTCGAAAGTCGAGCGCAAACGGGTAGTGGATTGTGTGAATAGAGAGAGCATTCCGAATCTTTCAGGATTTATCCGGGAAGCAATACGGAAGGAGTGCGACAGGTTAGAAGCAACCGGAAGGTAATTTCTATGAACGCTAAAGAGCGAGAAGATATTTTGCGTGAGGCCCGCGCGAATTGGGATAAGCTCCCTAAACAAACTCGGGCGATTGCCGAGGTCTTGGAAGAGATGATAATCTAAGTGGGAAAGCCAGGGAGGGGGTTCCTAGAAAACCTCTTGGTTGCTCCCTCCCTGGCCCCAAACCAAGAGGTTATTTGTATGACAGAAAAAAATAAAGATGAACTTTCGGAAGCAACTCGAAAAAACATAAATGGTTTCTTCCGTACGGATGATTTAACTCAGTGTAAATTATGCAGCTTTCGGGCGGCTTCTGATTTATTTGAGGAAAGGAGCGCGCACGTTAAGAAAAATCACCCTGATGCTTTATTGTTGAAGGGTTTACCTGATGTGGAGAGTGTTCCGGAGGTTTTAGAAGCTTGTATTCCTGCGCCTTCGGGAGCGGGAAATTTGGGCTTCATCGAAGTTGCTAATTTGATTACGCGAGAGGCAAAGTTTGCCGTTCCCAGAGATACCGAAGAGGTTTTGATTTATAAGGATGGCTTGTTTTTGCCTGGCGGAGAGGTTTTTATTAAGGAAGCCGCGAAACGGCTAACAGGTGGGAAAAATAACGTGCGTTTAATTGCTGATGTGATTTATCACATATCGGCATATAATTATTGTGATAGAACTGATTTTAACGAAGGGAAAGGGAAGATTTTCCTTAGGAATGGAATATATTCGACGGAGACGAAAACTCTTGAACCGAACAACTCGGAAAACCGGCTCACTTCGCGGATTAATGTTGATTTTGTTTCTGGGGCAGATTGCCCGAAATTCAAGAAATTTATTGGCGAAGTTGTGGACCCTTCGGATATTCCAGTAATTCAGGAGGTTTTCGGATATTGCCTTTTGCGCGATTACCCAATTCAGAAAGCTGTTATGCTGGTTGGAGAAGGAAGCAACGGCAAATCCGTTTTGATAAGCACGCTTGCGGACTTCTTAGGGAAAGAGAACACCTGTAGCATACCTCTTCAGGAGCTAGAGCAGGGTAGATTTTCTAAGGCCGGTCTTTATGAGAAATACGCTAATCTATGCGCAGATTTATCTGACGTTGCTTTAGTGGATACCGGTACTTTTAAGGCGATTACGGGAGGAGACCAAATAACCGCTGAGCGGAAGTTTGGGCATCCTTTTCAGTTTGTGAATTTTTCAAAACAAATATTCAGCGCGAACAAAGTTCCGGAGAGCAAGGACCAATCGGATGCGTATTTCCGGCGTTGGACGATAATTACATTTCCCTTCCGTTTTAGTGAAAACGGAGACGAAGGAACTAGAAAGGCGAATCCGCACGTAATAAAAGAGTTTACTACTCCCGAGGAAAAAAGCGGGATGTTTAATTGGGCGCTTGAAGGTCTCGAACGCCTTTTGAAGGAGGGGAAGTTTTCAAATTCCAAAACTACCGAAGAGCTTAGAGAGCATTACACTAGGCTGTCCGATTCTTTAGGTGGGTTTGTAATGGATTGTATTGTTGTGGATTCTAGCTCCCACATTTCTAAGGATGCTTTTATGTCCGCATATTGTGAGTACTGTAAGGAAAAGAAAATTATTCCGAAGTCTAAGATTAGTGTGGGAAGGAATATTACCCTACATATTGCGGTTGAGAGTGGACAGGTAGGCCGTGTGCATTCTTGGAAAGGGATAAAGTTCAAGGGAACTTCTCAGGATATCCTGGACAGCTCACTCTTTGCTGAGAGAGAGGGAGAACTACTATCTTCTTCTCTACCTAGCCCCTCGTCGCCAAATAGCTCCAAAGATGAGAATGAAGGGGGGAGGAGCTTGCTCTCCCCCAATCCTTTTTCTCCTCAAAAAAAGGAAGTTTCACCCGAAAACGGAGTTGGCGCGAATGATTGAAAATAAAAACTCAGATTTGGGCCCTCTGGAAGGGGGAGAGGGTACTAAAAAGTACCCGCTTCGGAAGGTTTGCGTAAAAATCTATCTGAACGAAAAGGAGTTTTCCGAATGGATTCAACAAGCAGAAAATACCGGAATAAGGCCTAGAGGACTAAAACCCTTTAGATTGAGGCCTCACGGCTTTTCTCATGAAAGAATAGCCAACACGAAGGGGCTAGTTAAGTTTGTGAAAGACGTTGTTTTGCCTTTTTGGAAGAAAGGCGAAGCTCAAAGGAAGGAGCGAAGGGCAAAGCTGGAAGCTGAGGCCCTCGAGCTCGGTTTAGTCGTAAAGGAGGCGTAGAATGTACGGGCCATGGGATAAATATTATAGCGGGGCGCTGGAGCGCCTACAAGCCCGGGAGGGCGTAGTAATTATTGGTTATGTCCAATACCTCAAATCCCGGGGAGTAGGGCTTAGGAGGCTCTTTAAGGTTGTTAGTACGCTTAATGGCTGGTCTAAGTTTCTTTTTAAGAAGTTTGAGGAGGCAACCGAGCAGGACATCGAAGACGCCCGCGCAAGGTTGCTAGAGAGCAGTTTCGCGGAGTGGACAAGGCACGACTTTCTCGTTATTTTGGGAGGTTTCTATAGATGGAAGGGAAAAAAGAACCCAAAATATCGTCTAGACGCCGACCTGTTCAAGTATAAAATGAACCTTAGGCTTGCTCCTCCAAATAACAATCCTCCAGAGGATGAAGACGTTAAGGCAATGCTCGGGAAAGTTTCCCATGTACGGGATAAGTTCCTTCTCCTGGTGCTGTATTATACAGGAATGAGAGTGGGCGAACTCTTCAGTTTGAGAATTAAAGACTTAGAATATATCAAGAAGGATAACGCCTACAAGATTCACATTCGCCAGGGAAAGACCGGGCCTAGGTCGATTATGGCTTTCTCCGAGCTTGACGGAGTAATTAAGGAGTATCTCTTCTGGCACCCTCACAAGGATGAGCCAGAGTACCCTTTAATCGTGAGGATAGCCCCACATAAGAAGATAGGAGAGCCCGCGAATTATTCGACGGTTAATAAGGCTCTCCGTACGTTGGGCGCTCACGCTGGATTAATTCGGAAAATTAATCCTCACCGCTTCCGCCATGCTTGCAACCGCAACTTTGAGCGTAGAGGATGGACAGAAATCCAACGTTGTAAATATCTAGGATGGACTCCAGGCTCAACCATGCCGAAGGTTTATTCTCACTTAGCAGTTGAGGAAACCGACAAGCTCGTTCTTGCGGCCCGCTCAGGAAACGAAGAGGAGCTCGTGCGGAAAAAGGAAGCGGTCAAAGAGTGGATTCGCGATAATCCGGAGTTCGAAGAGCTCCTTTTACAGAAGGTAAAAAGCGAAATCGCAAGAGTTCGCGGTAAAAAACAGGTGTTGAAATGACGGATGAAAGTGATGAAGCCAAAATTAAGGCGTGGGAAGACTTAGACGAATCTACAAATGCGAAAAACAAAGCATGGGAAGTTTGGAAAAAAATATCCGGTGCGTCGGACGCTAAAGAAGCTCAGCGTTTGTTTTTGGACTATAAGCGTCTCATGGTAGGAGGTTCAAGATGACCTTTTTTTTCTGCGCGGTTTGTGGAGAAGACGTTTTCGACATGGAATTAACCGAGCTTCCAGATGGGCGCGCACTTTGTAAAAAATGTATGTGCGCCCAGGGGAAAGCGAAAGAATTCTTTCCTCCTCCCTGTTTTGAGGTAGCCGGAGCCGTAGCCGGAAGCCCGCTTTTGCGGGCCTGAACGCGGAGGCGACGGCTGCCTGTTTTTAGTGCGGGTAGCTGCACAAACAGCCCCCTTTATGCATGCAACCCATTAGGTGTTTTCACAACCCCTATTTTCCTCAAAAAAACCGCAAAATAACTGCAAAAAACCGCGTACCCGCGCGAAGGAGCATTGCAAAAAGAAAATGCAGGGGGCAAGCAGCCCCTTTTTCATTTATGAAAAAATGCCCTGCTTTTTTCTTTGTTTCGCAATCCCCAAAAAATCCAGGTTTCCAAAAACTCGGGCTTCTACGTGCCCGTTTTGGATGGCTATTTTTCTTTTTGAGGGTTAGCACTTGCTGAAATTAGAAAGTGCCTTAATGCCCGTTTTAGAGAGCTTGGAGCGAACGCGGGCGCGTTTGTTTTTTCTCCCTCTTTTATCAAAATAGGGGCTGCAAATAATTGTCGGCGTGTTTGACGAGATAAAAAACACTATGCAAAGATTTATTGATTTTGCCGCCGTAAATAAAACACGAGATGTTTTATATGGCTCCAATAAGTTGGGTAAATAACGGCTGGAAATACACTTTTGACAGTTCAAAAGTTCCGGCTCTTTCGATTGTTCCTTTCAACGAAGAGAAGGCAACTTCTATGTATGTAGGGATAGGCGACGAATACGGGCCTTCTGGCGTTTCCGTTGTTATTCCTCACACTCAAAATGACAATTTTTCTTTTGATGATTTAGTGTCGGCTCGTTCCGATAATTCATTAAAGCTTTCTTCTCTCCTTACGCCTAAAAATGTAATTTTAGCCGGAGTGCTTGCAGTCGGCGCATTTATGCTTTTAGGAGGCAAAGACAGCTAAAAGAAAAATAAAAAGAGGTTTTGAAAATGGATTTAGGAAATTGGGTTATGGTTGGCTTGGCGGCCGCGGGAGCTTACGTTCTCGGTACATCCGGCAAGTCGGATTCGGAAGATTCGGATGAAGATGACGAAGAAGAGTCGGACGAGGAAGACGAGGACGACGACTGAATAAAAAACAGAAAAAAAGGAGTTTGCAGCTCCTTCTTTTCTAAAGAGGTCTTTCCAATGGAAACAAACAACGTAAAAGGTTTTAAGGATGCGCTTTTCGAATGCCTGCACGTCTGCGGAGCGACGGGTAAAACAGGCAAGGAGAAATGCCCTTTTTGTTCGTGTTCTTATTCTGAATTAATCGGCGCGGCCCGGGCTTGAGCCGGATAGTCCGCGCGCTGGCTTGAAAGTTCAGCAAGGCAGTTTTTGCCTTGTTATGATTACCACCAAATCTTACCAAACCTACCTAACCTACCTAACCTACCTTACCTACCTTACTTACCCTACTTACTGCCCATCCTGTGCATCCTGTGCGGGTTGATACGTCTGACTGCACAACTTACACACCTTTTTTTACCAATTAAGAGTAAACAAAGAAGAAGTGTGGTAGAAAGAGGGGAGGGAAAAGGAAGAAGAAGGAAGAGGGGGGTATTAGATAGGGAAAATACCTGCGTATCCTGTGCAGTAAATATTTTCTACGATAGAAAATCCTTGCACAGGATGTTTTTGGTATCCTGTGCATGGACATAGGGAGACTGTACCGACTTCATTTAGCCCCGTGAGGGCGTCCAACAGCTTTAAAAACCGGTATAACATAAAAGTAATGCTTTTTGGTGAATTATATGGTTAAGAGATGCTCAACATGCGGAAAGCTTACAAAAGATTTCGCAGAGTTCCCCTGCCCAACGTGTGGCGAGAAACTGGTTAGGTGCAAGCACTGCAGGGAAATACGCAACAAGTACGTTTGCGCATGCGGCTTTGAGGGCCCTTGAGGAATAGGTGAATTGGATGGGAGAAGTAGCAGTAATCATAAGGGTTTACCCTGAGAGCACGGAAAAGCTCGAAAGCGTGAAGAAAGCGGTCGGGGAAATCGTCAAGATAACAAAGGTTTCCGAAGAGGAAATCGCATTCGGGCTGAAAGCGCTCGTAGTGACCTTTGTGATGGGGGACGACAGCGGGCTTGATGCGATTGAAGAGAAAATAGCGGCCCTTCCGGACGTGAGCCAGGTCCAGGTCATTGGGATGGACCGCGTCTGAATTTTTAGTTTTTATTTATTGTTTTAATTTTATTAATTAGTTAAATTCGATTTCAGTGCTTTTCACGGATTACCAGTTCCTTTTTCTCCTTCTTCAGGAATAGGAAGTAAACATAGGCGATAAGGCCTGCCACAAAAAGGAACCCTAAGAGGTAGCCGAGAGTTGGGTCTCCCTTTGAATCTATTGTTGCCTTCTCGGATCTGTAGCCTGGCTTTGCAAAGGATACCTGCTGGCTCCCTTCAGGAAGGGAAAGCGTGATGTTCCCGTTTTCCCTGCTTGTGAAGGTTTTTCCCCCTGCTTTTGCGGTTACCCCCGCAAGCGGAAGCCCTCTAGAATCAAAGATGCTTATCGAGAAATTGGTGTTTGCTTTTACTACGTCCGGGTAACTTATCGACATCAGCTGCGGCTCCGCCTCCTGAACGTGGATGAAGGTTGTCTGTGAATAGGGCTCATTTTCTGCACCTGCGGCATCCGAGACCATGCATTCCACTTCAAGAACCCCATATGGATACTGGGAGGGGTCGATGTTGTATTCCCACCTTGTCCCATTTATCGGGGTCCAGGAGCCTCCGTTTATGCGGAGTTCCGTGGAGGGCTCTCCTGCATTGGAATAGCTTATTCCATATAAAGTTAGCGCATAATCCCCTATCTGCGTATCCTGCGCAGGGTATATGATGCTGCAGCCTTTGTTGGGGTCCAACCCGTAAAGCTTTCCTTCCTCAGTGCCCACTACCAGATTGCCTCCGATGTAGTTGGGCGGGGAAGGCCAGTCAAGGAAAGGCCTCTTGAAAAGAACTTCGCCGGTTCTTGGGTCGACTGCGTAGACGCTCTTCGTTGTTGTGAGGTAAAGCGTGCTTGTTCCGGTTGGGGTGAGGACTACCTTCATTGTCCGGCTTATCTTTCCATCAACTTCTCTTGACCACTGGATTCCAAGGCCGGATACCCCATAAATCATGTTGTTTGAAGTTCCAACGAGTATGTTTCCTTCGAATAAAAGCGGGGTCGTGCTTATCTGCCCATGAACGTTCTGCGAGAAGCGCACCTTTCCGCTCTGGGATTCGAGCGCGTAAAGCACCCCTTCAGCGGTTCCGGCATAAACTGTGAAGGTCCCCCCATCGTAGGCAGGGGGGGTGCTCCAGAGGTGCCCTATCTGGCTTTTCCATTGGAAAGCCCCAGAGGTGCTTATTGAATAGATGTAATCCCTGTTTCCGAAAAAGACCTGGGTATTGGTTGCAAGGGGCATCGTGCAGTATTGGTCCACGGTGATTCTTGAGGCTGAGGATGAAGGACCGGATGTTTGGTTCCTGTCTTCTGAGCTTGGGGCGAAATTCCAGACTAAGGTTCCGTTTTGCGCGAGCGCCTGGATTCCGTTGTCGTCTGCAACATATACCTTATCGGAAACTGCAAAACTGGTTATTCCCGGCAGCGGGGCCTCCCATTGGAGGGCGCCGTACTGGTTGAGGGCTATTATTGCGGTTTCGTTTGCGATTATTATCTTGTCCCCGAAGATTGCCGGCCCGGCTATTATTGGGCTTCCGAGATTGTAGGACCATTTTATGCTCGGGGGTTCTACTGAATAGACTTTTCCGGCTTCAGTAGCTGCGATTACCCTTATTCCTTGTTCTGCGGGCTGATTGCGTACCGCTGAGCCTGTATCTATTTTCCAGAGTTCCCCTGCGTAGGAAAGGGAGATTAACAAAATGAAAAAGAATGCTGCGGCCTTATTCATTTTCCCGCCACAAGAGAATCGTGCTTGCCCTCATCGATTTCTCTTATTACTGCGATGGGGTTTTTTCCGTTGATTGTTACGCCGATGCTCTTGCACGTTCCTGCGGCCTCTTTCAGTACATCCTTGAGTGTTTTCCCGAGGGAGTCCGCCTTCTTGTGCTGCGCGACCTTTACGAGTTTTTCAATCGAAATGTCACCTGCGCTCGCATCTTTATTGGCCGCTCCCTTCTCAATAGACAGCTCTTTCTTTATCATGTCTGCCATGGTTTGCTTTTGCGCCCCTCCCTTTGGTGATGGGGCTTTTTCTGGTTTGTCTGCCATTAAATCACTCTTTGAACATTATTGACTTTCTAGTATAATGAAAGAGATTTATAAAATGTTATGGGGGGTTGCTTGGGGTGTCGTGCCGCCAAGGCCACCTAGTGTGCGCATAAGGCAACCGAAGTAGGTAATATTATCGACTGCATTCCGGTGCCTTGGTGGCACGATGAAGCATCTGCAACTTTAGTTGCAGAATTTTGGGCCGTCGCCCAAATGTCTTTAGGGGGCGCTCCTCCTGTTGGGCTCTAAACTGTTTGGATGAGTTCGCGGACTTCGTTCGCATCCACCCTTAGCCGATAGTTCCGCATTATGAGCCCGAGGTCCTTGTTGTTGCGGATAATGAGCTCTTTCAGCTCTTCCCCGGTTATCCGCTCAAGCTCGTTTTCAGTGAGGATTTCCTGGATGCCTGCGCCCTTTTCCATTTTCTTTATTATTTCGGGGATTGCGGCCTTTACGAACGAGCCTGTGAGGTATTCCTTGAAGAGCTCTTCCATTGTGGAGTCTAATTTTTTGAGTTCGACGCCTTCCCTGCGCAGGGCAACGAGAGTATCTTCTAGGGTTGCTGCGGCGAGCATGGGCTCAACGCCCATTGCGACCAGTTTTTCGAAGAGCTTCAGGTTCCTAGATTTGAGCATCCTGCGCGCCATTTCCGGGTTGAGGAGCTGCCGTAACTTGTCGGATTTTGCTTCCAACCCCTCTCCTGCTCCGGCTAATGCCTCTTTCAGGATTTCTGCATTAATATCTATAGAATGAATATCGGTTTCTGGGTACATTCTCGCCCTTCCTGGAAGCGGGCGCATAAAGGAGGTTGTTCCATCGGGCTCAACCCTTCTGGTTTGGCCCGGAATTTCCTTTAGGGCAGCGCGGTCCGAAACTCTTGCTAATGCCATCCTTCCCATTCCTTCTTCGGAAACTACGAGCACGAAGGCGTCGCTTTCCTTTGCGTTCAGTGCATCCATTACTGCCTGCGCTTCCTCTGGGGAGATTTTGTATTTGGAAAGGTCCTCGTCGCTGTGGATGATGCCTTTTACTCCTGCGGTTTTTGCGTAATCGGAAAGTTCGGTCCCGTATCTTTTTCCGGGCTGGATTTCGGTTCCAAGGGCTCCTTTGTGGCTGCGGAGGCGGATTCCAAGGACGCGCTTGCCCGAAAGAAGGCCGCGGTTTATCATTCCGCATTCGGTGCGCCCAAAGAGTTCAGTGAGGTCTTCCACATGGGGCTGGTCCCAGCGGTTTCCGTTTCCCTTTCTTTTTTCAAGGAGTTCGAGGAGTTTTGACTGCCTTCCTACTTCTATATCTACGATCTGGGGAATCAGTTTCAAATCCTGCACGCCCTTTATTTCAACGCGGGCGCCTCCGGGAATCGAGATGTTTACATCCTGGCGGATTGTTCCTAATCCCCTTGCGGCTTTTCCGGTTGCGCGCAGGATCATTCCGATTTTTTCAGCGGTTTCCTTGCAGTGCTCTCCATCTAAGATATCAGGGGAGGTTGCGATTTCTATGAGCGGGATTCCCAGGCGGTCCAGGCGGTAATTTTTTGCGCCATCTGCCATATTCTCGAGAATTCCTGCGCTTTCCTCCTCAATTGCAACGGAATCTATTCCTACTTTTCCTTTGGAGGTTTCGAGAAACCCGTTTGTTGCTACGAGAGCTGTGCGCTGGAAGCCGCTTGTGTTGCTTCCATCCACTACTATTTTGCGCATTACGTGGATCTGGTCGACTACGCGCATGTGGAGTTGCTGGCAGATTCCGAGAACCAGGTGAAGCGCTTCCTTATCTATTGGAAGAGGCGGCTCTTCATCAGTTTCCATTGCGCAGCAGTTCTTTTTGAAAATGTCGTATTTGAAATCGAGTTGGCGCTCCTGCTCAAGGCGGGCTGCCCTGTCAAGTTCGCCCATTTCGGATTCGCTTGCGCGCAGTTTGCGGAGCATCTGGCAATCGGGTTTTTCGCCTTCGGAAAGAATAGAGGGGCACCTGCAGAAGAGCTTATTTGTGTCTAAGCGCTGGTGGATTTCGATTCCGCATTTGAGTTTGGGCTTTTCTTCCATTTTAGTCCACCTCGCTGCGGTTTATTATTTCTCCGGCAATCGGATTCATCATTTCCTCTGCTACTTTTTTCGGGTCCTTTTCATGGCCGAGGACCCAGCAGAGCTTTGTGTAGGCGGCTTCCGGAGTCCAGTCTGCGCCGCTTCCGATTACTCCTGCTTCCTGGAGAAGCCTTCCGGCGGTGTAAACATTCAGGTTAACTCTTCCGTACAGGCACTGGCTTGCCATTACTACTGGGATTCCGGAGGCGCAAAGGGCTTTAATTTCAGGAAGAATGCTCTGCACGTGCGGAACCTTGAACGGGTCCGTGGAAAGGTGGCCGAGGCCCGTGCCTGCGAAAACGATTCCGTCGTATTCTGCAAGGGAATCGATTAGTTTGGGCTTGAGCCCGGGGTGGGCGTAAATGAGCGCAACATTTTCGTTCATGCGGTTGTCGAATTTGAGTTCGCCTTCGCCTCTTTTCCTGTGTTCCATGAGGGGCTCTATTCTTCCCTTTAGGTAGTCTGCGATTGCAAGCGGCTTGGAATCTATTGATTTGAATGCGTCCCTGCGGGAAGTGTGCATTTTCCTTGCACGGGTGCCCCTGTGGAAATAACAATAATCATCATTGGTGGTTGCGTGCATGCAGATTCCGACTTCTGCAATCGGGCCTTTTGCGAGGTAAGCGGCGTTCAGGATGTTTAGGCGCGCATCAGTGGATGGGCGGTCAGGGCTTCTTTGCGCCCCTACGAAAACAATTGGGACCGGAGTATCGCGGAGCATGTAGGAAAAGGCGGCGCTGGAATAATGCATTGTATCGGTGCCATGGAGCATTACTATTCCTTCAATCCCATCATCAATTTCTTTTTTCACTGCTTCTGCGGCAATGGACCAGTGGGCCGGCGCCATATCTTCAGAAAGCATTGCGAAGAGGGATTTGGTGTGGAAGGTGCAGATTTTCTCGAGTTCGGGAAGGTTGCGCATTAAGTCTGCGGGGTTCGTGCTTGGGAAGACTGCGCCGGTCTTGTATTCAACCCTTGAGCAGACGGTTCCGCCCATGGAGAGGATTGCGATTTCGCCCCGCTCCTGGGAGATTTCCTTTGTGGGCGGAAGGACTTCGATTTCGCCCATCTCCTCTACTTTGGTGCCTTCGCGGGAAATTCCTATATTATATCCAGATTCTAATTTGAGGACTATTGTTTTATCGGTTGAAGAGGGGAGGACGAAACCCTCGTAGGAGACTCCCTTTTTATGGAGTTTAACTCGCTTTAATTTCAAAAAGACACCGGAAAGATGTAGTGGAGAGGGTTTTTAATTGATAAGGGAGTTCGGAAGGAAATTTGGGGGGTGGCAGGCGTGTGGTTTTTAAAATGTTATAATTAATATATATTCATGAGTTTTAATAGAAAACTCGCTTGCGGATGCTTAGTTGCTGCATTGGCAGCAAGCGGATGCGCTTACCTTGTTCACAAGCCGGTAGTTGCACCTCCCCCTGCAAAGGTGGAAAGAAGGGTCTCGGAGAACAGGGACTGGTTTGCGGCCGCCTCAAACATACAGAAGAATTCGGATTTCAAGCCATTTGAACCGATATTGGAAGAGATTACTGGGGAAAAACCGGTGGATGCCAAAGCAGTCCAGTTCATATCGAAAACCGGAAAGGACAAATGCGAAGAACGGGCCGGGGGCTGCTACAACTGGGTTTCCGATGGCATTGCCATCAGGGATGAGAGATACTCCGCGGGAAAACGCGGCAACCTGGAGACAACGGGGTATTGCCGGCTGCAACACGAAGAGGACCTTGATGGAGATTCCCGCCTTATGGTCTGGCTGCACGAGCAGGGCCACCATTACGACAGGCATTTGGGGTTGTCGCAGCTGGCGCGCTGGATTGATGAAACCGAGGCGGAGGCATTCATTTTCTATGCTGCCGAGCACATCGCCAAAAAATATGATGCACGGCTGGGCTCCAGCGTTATAGCGAACAGGCTTCTTGGAGCTGGATTTGAAAACCCGGAATGGGCAGCTGGCAAGGCAAAGGAGTTGATCGGCGGGGCAAAGGGCCTTGACCCTGATAGCACCCTTCTCAAGGACCTGTCCGTATTGGTCCTTCTGGGTTCCGGGCTCGAATCGTTTGGGGACGCCTGGTATTACATCCATACGCACACTGAAGAGCAGGTAGCTGAAAGGGTAAGGAATAATGTTGAACGCATCGGGGAAGGAATCCTTGTTGCGGAGCGCATCCTGCGGGGGCTTTCCGGATCGGAAATCCCAGTTCCTGCTTCATTTGACAGGGCCGCATTCGATTCGCTTGAGATTGAGCCTTTTCCTAGTGGAGGGGAACTCATCACGAGCAAAAGCGGCGCTGACCTGTATGCGCATACGGAGAATTTCTCGGCCCACCTCATATATTGGATTATGGAAAACTCGGAAATATGGCGTTTGAATGTGACGGACCGGCACTCTCCTGCGATGCCGATACTTCGCGTTGAAGCGAAAAAAAAGAAAGACGGAAAGGTTAGCCTCCTGCTTGTCAACCAGCCGTTTTCTTCTCCGACAGAAGAGCTTGAGCTGCCGGATTCAACGGCAGGGAAGGGAACTCTTATGGTTGAGGATAATCCTCTCAATCTTTCAATGTGCCAGAAGAACAGGTCAGAAATAGTCGTTGATAACAAAGAGTACATTGAACTTGCAAAATCCCTGTTTGTGAAGGTTGCGGATGCATTGCGGGCCGGAGGAAATGCTGGGCAGGCGGAATATGTTGAAAAGGAGAGCGGCAGGATTTTTGGGGAGAAACCCTGATTCGGCTCGCGCTAATCTTTATGAAAAACGAAAAATAGGAAAGGAAATTACGCCTTCTTCCTGATTCTTCTTCTGGCGCTTATAGCCATCGGCTGGTTTCCGAGCTGCTGCACCTGGGGAACCCCATCGTTCGCCCTGTTGTACAGAATGCCGTGCCATTCTTTAATGCCGAAGAACTCGTCCAGGAGCCCGATTACCTTCTGCGGGTCGTATTCCTTGCAGGAGTAGAGGTCGAAGTAGATCTCGTTCGTCTCCGAAAAGAAATGCAGCGAGCTGTGGCTCGTGGTAATCATCTGGACGAAACTCTGCCCAGGGAAATCCAGGTCAGCTGCGTCAGACCAATTCAATGGACCAAGGGGCTTCATGCCGGTAATTTGCATGAGCCTGTCCACGAATTCTTGCGATCGCTCCTTCGAAAGTTGAGAAAAAGTAGGATCGATCTTCGCATTGACCGCCAGGTGGAGGTGTATTAATCCCATTTTTACCGTTGGAAATACTGTATTGAGAGAATGCTTAAAAAGGTATTTCCGCTCCGACGGGGAATTTGTGGATTTCCTGACGGATTTCTTTGCGTTTTTTCGTAAAAATGAAATTTTTACGTCGTAGAACTTGCTCCGGGTGCCCGCGAAAAAGTTGCCCGACGTAAAATGCTAAAAACAGGGCAATTTTTGAGGAGGAAGGGATAAATAATTTAACAGGAAATAGTATTTTGATGCCGTTTGAGTTTTTGGAGCAGTTTGGCTCCCAGCCTGGATTGGAGAGGGTTGCCAAACTGCTTGAAGACTGGGGAAACCCCGAGAAGAAGATGAAGGTAATACTGGTTAGTGGAACGAAGGGGAAGGGCTCTACGGTTGCTTTTTTGGCGTCTATTCTGCGGGCGGATGAAAAAAAGGTTGGGGAATATTATTCTCCGCATTTGATTCGGTTTAATGAACGGATTGTATTGGATGGGAAGGAGATTCCGGATTCCGAAGTGCTGAGGCTGGAAAATGAAGTGAAGGAGTGGATTGAGGCGCAAAAATCTGAAGAGGGGGAGGCGCCTCAAGAGGGGGCTTCTCCGATGAAAATAACCTATTTTGAGGCGGTTACCGCGTGCGCGTTCCGGTATTTTGCTGAAAATAAGGCGGAATATGCGGTAATGGAAGTGGGGATGGGAGGAAGGCTGGATGCGGTGAATGCGGCGCAGGAAGAGATTGCGATAATTACTACTATTGGAAAAGATCATACTCAGTATTTAGGTTCGCAGATTTCCCAGATTGCATATGAGAAGGCGGGAATCCTGAAGAATGGGCTGGGGATTACCTCTGCGGGCGAAGGATTGGAAACAATTCGGGTGGAGGCGAGGAAAAGGAGGAGGACTTTGCTTGCCCTTGGGGAGGATTTTGATGTGGTTCCTATGGAAACTGGGGAGTTTGGGAGTATATTTGATTATTCTAATCAGATTAGTTTGAAGAACTTGAAGATTTCAATGATTGGGAGGTTCCAGCTGAAGAATGCGGCTTTGGCGGTTTGCGCCGCGGAGAACCTGGGGTGCTCGGAAAAGGCGATTAGGACCGGATTGGAGAAGGCGCGAATCAGGGGAAGGATGGAGATCGTGCAGAAGGAGCCGCTTGTGGTGGTGGATGCGGCGCACAATCCATTAGGGATTAAGGCTTTGGTGGATTCTTTGGACATTTTCGGAGAAAGGAAGGTAATTTGCGTATTCTCCTGCATGAAAGATAAGGATATCCAAGAGATGCTCCGGGCGCTTGGGGAGAAATGCTCGGAATTCTTTGTGGCGAAGACTGCGGGGAACGAGCGGGCCGCGGAAGTGGAGGAGTTGGAGGAGATTGCCTCGGAATATGGGCGCGTATACGCGATGAAGAGCGTTTCGGACGCGGTTAGGGGAGCGCTTCTGAAGGCGAAGAAGGAGGATTTGGTTTTGATTACTGGTTCAATCTATATGATGGAAGAAGTGTATAAGGAATTAGGTAAAAAATAAAACAAAAAAGTTATTTTTTTCTGGCCTTTTTCCCTTTCTTAATGGGTTTTTTCGCCTTCTTCACAACCTCTTTCTTTTTCGAGAAGAACTTGATTGCCTCCGCGAGCTCCTTGTGGGTTTTGGCGTATTTTTCTATTGGGATTTTCTTGGTATAAGCTTCGCAGGATTGGACTAATGCGGTTGCGCCTGCTTTTGTTCCCCAGGGGTGCGCGTGGCAGCCCGCTCCCATCGTGGTGATGAAATCAATATTTCCCATCACATCAATGAAGGGCTTGAGAAGAGTGGGGTTTAAGCCTCCTGAGATTATGGGGCAACATTTCTTCACCCCTCTCCAGCTGTCGTCCTCAAGGATTACCTTGTGGGCTGCATCGTTGCGGGTGAGCTTGAGTACGTTCTTGTCTTTGCCAGGGATTCCTGCCCAGCTTTGCTCGAAGAAGTATCCCTGGCTCTTGAATTGCTGGATTCCGTGGGCAGCGATTATGTCCTCTTCCGGGCTTCCTGCCATTTTGCCGACACCTGCGGTCCCAGTGTGGATTCCGGAGGCGCCTGCGAGCCTTGCGAATTTGGAAAGGACAAGGACTGTGAAACCGATCGGGTTCTCCTTCCTTGTGTAGGCACCGTGCGATGCGCGGTGGAAGTGGATGAAGACGCCCGGATATTTTCTTCGCAGCGTTTGGACCGCCATCCAGCCTGCGGTTATTCCATCAATCAGGTAGGCGTAGCTTCCGGGCTCGAAACCTGCATTTCGGATCATTTCGCACCTTTCGATCATGGTGTCGTAATCGGGCGCGGAGACGTTGAAGGAGTGGACTTTCTTCTTTCCGGTTTCCTTTACCGCCTTGTCCATTGCCTGCTTTACGTATTTTACCATCTTGTCGTAGGGGCAGAAGTCCTGGTTGGCCTGCGGTTCGTCATTTTTTACGAAATCCCCTCCGCCTACCCAGAAATCATAGCAGACTTCCGCGTACTCCGCAGGTGTGAGGCCCATCTTGGGCTTTATGATTGTGCCGAGAATGGGGCGGTTGTAGACTTTGAGGTATTTGCGCATGTCGTCTATTGTGTAGCTGGGGCCGTCATATTGCTCAAGCATTGCGGGCGGGAACCAGACATCAAGGAGCCTGAGGGCGTCTATCTCTTTCATGCCGAGGACGTTTCCAACCACGTAGGTGAGGATGTTCTGGATGTTTCCGCCGCGGTCAAATAGCCTCCAGGGGTAGGCGATCCAGACGAGGTTTTTCTTTAGGTCTACTTTGTAGACGAGTGAGTTCATTTTCCTTGAGAATGCGGTTTCGGTAAGCACCGGGAAGTTCGTTCCGGTGGAGGATTCGGCGGAAACCTCTGCTGCGGCTTGCAGCATGTTCAGGTTTCCTCCGGGAATTAGGTGGAAGACTGCGAGAAGGTATTCGCCGTTCTGCGGATCCTTGAGATCAAGGTCGACATAAGCAGCCTGGTGAGAATTCAGGGTTTTGAGAAGGTCTTTTTCTTTCATATTATTCCCTCAACTTTGGTAAAGATGAGGAAGTTTAAATGTTTTATGGAATGAGGCACTCTGTTGGATAGTTCTACTTCTGGATGGCCATCCAGGCTCCGGAGAGAATGGCTACGGCTGCTGCTGCGGTGAACGCGGGGAAGACTCCGAACATCGCCCAAATCGCTCCGAAGGCTGCGTTGGCGGGAAGGTAGACTGCGCCAACTGCGCTGTTGTATGCGCCGAGCGCCATTCCCCTTGTTTTTTCATCAGTGATGTCGGAGATGTATGCCTTGTTTACGGATTCATCGGCGGCTACAAAAAGCCCGTAGATTGCGAAAAGAACTGCGAACTGCCAGAACTGGGTTGCGAACAGGAAACCTAAGCAGATTAGCCCATAGAGAACGAATGAGGCGGCGATAACCGGTTTCCTTCCCAATTTATCTGAAAGCGAACCTATCGGGACTGATGAGGCCGCATAGAAAATATTGTAGATTAGGTAAACAAGGAGGACGCTCTCCGGGTTGAGCCCGGCATCATTTGCCTTCACTATGAAGAGGGCGAAACTGAAATAGGCTAGGGAGAAGAGGCAGGAAATCTGCAGAAACTTTTTGTACTTTTGATTTAGGAGTTTCAAAGACTCCCAGAATTTTGGTTTTGGTTGCTTGGACTCAACGACTTTGGCTTTTGGCTCTTTGACAAAGAAAATTATGGCAAAGACTGCGATGGCGGCTGGGATGAGGGCGATAAGGAAAATTGTCCGGAATGCGTTTTCTCCGTTTCCGAGCATTGCGAATACAACGTAGGCTATTGCGGGGCCGAGGATTGCGCCTAGAGTATCCATGCCGCGGTGGAAACCGAATGCCTTGCCCCTGTTTTTTCCATCTGTGGATGCTGCGATGAGGGCATCCCTGGGGGAAGTGCGTATGCTTTTTCCGATGCGTTCCATGCCTCGGATTACAAGAACTCCTGGCCAGGAGTTTACGAAAAGAAGCCCGACCTTTAGGATGGAAGAAAGCCCGTAGCCTGCGATAACGAAATCCTTGCGTTTGCCTTTAAGGTCTGAGAGATAACCTACGAAGATGTCAAAGAGGCTGGAGATGCTGTCCGCAACTCCTTCAACGAGGCCGACTATCCCGGCACCTGCGCCCAGAATCGTGGTCAGGAAGAGGGGCAGGATTGGAAAGACCATTTCGCTTGAGACATCGGTGAAAAAGCTGACCACTCCGAGAACGAGAACGTTTTCCTTTATTCCTTCCAGCCATCCCAAGATTTCTACCAGTTAGGTGCTGCCCGAGTAAGAATAAAAACCTTATCCAGAAGCCGGAGCGGGCTTAACAAATACGCTTATAATTGCTGATTTCCATTCTTTAGTTATGAAGCATTCACTGCGGAAAGAAATCCTTGAGAGAAGGAGGGAGCATCCGGCGGAAGAGCTTGCGGTGAAGAGCCACCTAATTACTCATCTATTGATTGATTTGCCGGAATTTCAGAAGGCGAAGGTGGTGGCGTTCTATTTTCCGGTGAATGGGGAAGTGGATACGCTGGATATGATCAGGTGGGCGCATGAGGATGGGAAGGAGGTCTGCGTTCCGGTAGTTGAGAAGGGAAAGGGGATGAAGTTTGTAATTTATGACCCGGTGGACGAATTGAAGAGCGGGGCATATAATATTCCGGAGCCGGTGGGGAAGCCGGAGAGGGAACATGTGGACCTGGTTGTGGTGCCGGGGGTTGTGTTTGATAAGAATGGGCACAGGATTGGGATGGGAAAGGGATTTTACGACAAATTTTTGAAGGATAAGAAATGCGTGAAGGTCGGGGTTTGCTTCTCTTTCCAAATGGTGGATTGCGTTCCGAAAGAGGAACATGATGTGCAGATGGATATTGTGATTAATGAGCACGAGGTTTTGAGGTTTAAGAAGAAGTAGAGTTGGCGGGCGGATTGTAACCATGGTTACAAAAAGAAAGAAATGGGCGGTCTGTTTACTAACTTAAGGGGCCGCCTCAAAATTCATATTCCACTCCTGCCTGCGAATTGAGCGCACCAGAAAATACTTTTCCTTCTCCGTCGCGCGCGAGCATCTCGAAAGCCTTCCCGTAAACATGGACGCCTTCCGTAAGCTTTACCCTTACTGCGAGTTCCCCTCCAAGGAAAGGCGCAGGCTTCGGAAGGGATGCGTGGTTGCTTATCGGAACTACCTTAACCAGTAGCCCAAGCCTCCCGATTTCAGGAGTCCAGAATATCGGAATCGGAACCGCATTGTTTCCCATGCACCACTGCGGAGCAACATGGAGCCCCAGTTTGGGTATGTGGAAAGCCATTCCTGCTGCCAGCGGAACGTCCCCGTAGTATTTGTAGCGGCCAATGAAGGGGGTGAATGCGACTGGCCCAGCAGGGAATGTTATGCCCAGCTCCGCGCTGTCCAATTGTGCATTCCCGAAATTCGGGAAGAATGCATCGAGCGTTCCATCGAATTTGACGTGCTCGAAGCCAAGGTGGCCCGCAATTCCTGCCCCAAGGAAGGGAGTTTCTCCCTTGTCATATACGCCACCCATCCCTTTTATCGTTAGGCTTTTTTCCGGAGTTTGGGGAAGCGGCTCTGCGGCTTTCGCGTTGAGCGGGAGTGCCATGGATCCAATAGCGAGGGCGCCCACAAGAACTGCCCTTCTTGCAAATCCTGCTGCGGCCCTTCCGGCCCTTGCCAACCCTTCCTTAATGCGCCTACTTTTTTCCTGGCTGACGATAACCGTTGTAGTTTTGCACATATTTTCTTCACCTTTTTCGGAGCAAGTGTTTCCCACTTAACTCCTGCTACTATAACGCATAGCCACTATTTAAATAATGTTGGTGATAGTTATCACCACATGTATGAGGACATCCTCCGCGAAGTGGGCCTGAGCACGAACGAGGCGAAGATTTACGAAACATTGGTGCGCCTAAAGGAAGCGCCGGTGGAAGTCCTTGCGGTGAAATCCAAGGTGCACAGGAGGAATATTTACGACTCGGTTGCAAAGCTGATTGAGAAGGGGCTTGTTTCCGAAGCATTCGTGGAAGGGAAAAAATTCTACCGCGCAATCAGCCCTTCCCGCCTCCTGGATATCGCGCGGGAAAAAGAGGCGAAGGTCGGCTCGATAGTTCCGGAACTCGAAAAACAATACAAAAGGCAGGTCGCGGAAGAGCGCGCTTACATCTACAAGGGAGTAGAAGGCTTCAAGAGCTACCTTAATGACATAATTGAGGTGGGGGAAGACGGCTATTACCTTGCCGCGAAGGGAGGCTGGTTCGATGAGAGAATACGGGCTTTCCTGCCGGGGTTTTTCGCGAAATCCGAAAAGCTCGGCCTCAAGCACTACACTCTATTTGATTATGAAGTAAAGGAGGAAATGCCTGAAATCTTCAAGAGCCCAGGATTCAGGTACAAAATGCTCCCAAAGGGATATTCCACTGATTCTGCGGCGGATGTTTTCGGGGACCACGTGGTTACCTTTACGGGTCTGCACATTGGAAGGCTAGACGACGACCTTACTCAGTTCGTAGTGGTGAGCAGGGGGCTTGCGGACAGCTACAAGGTTTGGTTCCGCTACATCTGGGATAGCCTGCCGGGGGGCAAGTTCCCCAAAGTGTAACCATGGTTATAACAATTTTGAGCACTCCCGTTAAATAACTTATTAGGATAACCGTTTCACATGCCCAAGCAAGCGTTTGACGTATTCAGGAACATTTCCGTGTTCTATAGCGGCACGTTTGCATTCATGGCAGGGATAATAACGGTCCTGCTCATGGATAAGGGGCTGGACCTTGCCCACGTAGGGATGTATTTTGCGTTGTATTCCGCAGGATGTGTACTTCTTGAAATTCCTACGGGAGCTTTTGCGGATGCATACGGAAGGAAAAAATCGATTCTGCTGAGTTTCTTCTTCCAGATCGTATTTATTCTCGGCTTCATTGTTTTTCCAAACGGCGCGTTGTTCGTAGGTTTTGCGCTGGTGGCCTCTTTGGCGGATTCGCTCCTCTCCGGAGCTGCGGAAGCATATGCAGTGGACATACTCGTTAAGAGGGGCAAAACCGATTACACACATTCCCTTCTTTCTTCAGCAAAAGGCTGGCAGTCGCTTACTTTCCTGATCGGAGCGATAGTTGGAGGCTACGTTGCAGACATTTCACCGATTTATCCGCTACTGCTTTGCATGCTGTTTGCCTCTGCCGGCTTCCTCTATTCAATCTTCTATCTGAAGAGCGATGCGCCTAAGAAGGATTTTGCAAAGAAGGAAAGCGAAATCTTCGCAAAAATGAAGGAGGCGGCCCACCATGTGCAGGAGAACCCCTCTCTGCGGATGATTTGCATCATGACATTGCTGGTTGGGTTTGGAACTTCTGGTTTGTTTATGTACTGGCAGCCCATGGTCAAGGAGATTGCAGGGTTTGACAATGCGGCGCTGGGCATGATGTTTTCAGCCATAAGCGTAACAATTCTCATTGCATCACGGGTTTCCCCCAGGCTTAAGCCAAACTGGGCAACGGTAGGATTTTTGATGGTCGGGCTTTTTGCATTCCTTCTGGCGGCTTCCTGGGTTTTGTGGCCGGTTGCGCTTATCGCGGCAATCCTGATTTGGGAATTTATCTGGGGCATGTACCAACCCATAGAAGGCTCGATAACTAACCAAAATTCGCCTTCTGAATTCAGGGCAACGATAATTTCGATAAGGACCCTGCTGTTCAGGGTTGGCTGGGTAGTTTTGGGAGTTGTTCTGTTCTTCTTTGGGGCGAACGAACCCAGGCTTTACTGGGTTGCTGGGGCGCTGTGCTTCCTGACTGCGGCTGTGCTTGCTTTCGCGCATTCTAGGAAAGAGAAGGTTGCTGCGCAGGGGAGCTGATTGTAACCATGGTTACAACAAAACCCTTTAATCCTCTCTCCCCATATCTTAATTATGGGAATCCGAATAGCCGTCCTCGCCTCGGGAAGAGGCTCCAACTTCCAATCCATCCTTGATGGAATAAAAGAGAAGGATATAGATGGAAAAATAGTAATTCTAATTTCAGATAAAGCGGATGCCTATGCGCTCACCCGCGCAAAGGAGAACGGAATCCCTACTCAAGTGGTTCTCAAGAAGGATTTCAAGACCCGCGAGGAAATGGATTTGCGCATAAAGGAAATCCTGGATTCGCATAAGGTTGATTTGGTAGTCCTTGCGGGCTATATGCGCATAATCACTCCTGCCCTTCTTTCTCCGTATAAGCACAAAATAATCAATATCCACCCCGCATTGCTCCCATTGTTTCCAGGGGTGGATGCGCAGAAGCAGGCATTCGAGCATGGCGCCAAGGTTTCAGGATGCACAGTGCATTTTGTGGACGAGGGAACGGATACAGGACCGATAATCGAGCAAACCGTTGTCGATATCTCGGACTGCAAGGATGCACACGAGGTTTCCGAGAAAATACTTCCATTTGAGCACAAAACCCTGCGGAAAGTTGTCGCTAAATTCTCAAAAGGAAAATACATAGTGGAAGGAAGGAAGGTCAGGTACGAGCGCCGCTAGCCGTACTTGAATTTTAGTATTAGTATTCCCGTTCCCAAAAGAATCGTTATTGAATTTGCAAGTATCATGGGCAGATTGTTTATCAGGAGCCCGTAGGCAAGCCAGGCGAGAACCCCTATCCAGAAAATCATGAATGTGGAAAGGGAAAGGTCCTTTGTTGATTTTGTTTTCCACGCCCTCCAGAATTGCGGGAAAAACGCAATCGTTGTGCAGGCCGCCGCAAACAGCCCTATCGCGGTCACCCATTGCTCTTCCATAGGCTCCAATCACCCAAAAACATATTAAAGCATTCGCGAGAGGTAAACGCGGTCCACATGTACGAAGTCTGGGGCGGCTGGGCAATCACCGCACACGGGATAAAGAAGAACTACTCATTAGCGATAGAAAAGGACAAGATTGTGGATATGGGCCCCACACGGGAACTGAGGGAAGCATACTCCTTTGATGATTCGATTGGAAAGGAGAGAAATATCCTCTGCCCGGGATTTGTGGATGCGCACATGCATTCCTTCCAGCTTGCGACCAAGGGGCTCACCGCAGACCAGAGCCTTCTGGAATGGCTCAAGAAATACATCTGGAAATGGGAAGCGGATCTGGATAAGGAAAAGGCGAGGGCGTGCGCAGAAGTCTCTTTTGTGCAGATGATTAGGTCCGGGGTCACTTCAATTTCAGATTATTCTTCCGTCCACCATGTGGATGAGGCATTCGGGGCTGCAAAAAGGCTTGGAGTTCGCGCATTGATTGGAAAAACCATGATGGATAGGAATTCCCCCCCTGGATTGGAACAGGATACGGACGTTTGCCTGAAGGAAAGCGAGGCATTAATCCGGAAATGGCACGGAAAACATGGAGGAATGCTCAATTACTCGGTTACGCCCAGATTCTCAATAACCTCTACTGATGCGCTTTTGCGCGGCTCCAAGAAGCTCTGCGATAAATACAAACTGATTTTCCGCACGCACACCGAAGAAAACCTTTCGGAAATAAAGGAGGAGAAAAAAATGTACGGACAGAGCGTAATCCGGCACCTGGACAGGCTCGGGCTGCTCAATGAGCGGGCGCACCTCACCCACTGCGTCTGGACAAAGCCCGCGGAATTGAAACTTATTGCGGAAAGAGGGGCTTCCATTTCCCACTGCCCGGGCTCGAACATGATGCTTGCAAGCGGGTTTGCGGATACTCCTAGAATGCTCAAGTATGGAATAAATGTATGCCTGGGGAGCGATGTCGCAGCCTATTACAATTTCAGCATGTTCGAGCAGGCGCGGCTTGCCTGCCTAATGCAGAAAGCAAGGTTGCACGACCCGCATGCAATGGACCATGAGAAAGCGTTCAAAATGGCGACTATTAATGGCGCAAGGGCGCTCGGGTTCAAGGATACCGGAGAACTGAAGGCCGGAAACAAGGCGGACGTAATAACTCTCTCCACTCACCACCTTGCGTTCTCTCCGCTTAATGATATCATTAGCCAAATCGTATACTCCGCCTTCCCTTCAAGCGTGAACAACGTAATCTGCAATGGAAAGGTGCTCATGCGGGAGCGAAAACTCCTTGTTGCAAATGTGTATGATATAGTAGATGAGGCGCAGGAAATCCTTGAGATACATCGGGGCATCTAAACATCAAAAAGGACGTTTATTGTCCATCCTTCTTTCTTCTTCTCAACTTTCAAGAGATGGTAAGTAACTGCCTTAATCTCGTTTGCAGGGGGGATTTTTTCCCCTAAAAGAAGGATTTTTGCAGAAGGGTGCTTTTCATTTGCTTCAAGCACTTTTACTGAAATTGGGGAGAATTCCCTTAATTCGCATTGGACTACTACCTGCTGGAGCAAATCCACAACCAAATCCTCCAAAGTCGGGGAATGAACTTCTATTTCGAGCTCCTCCTGCTCGTGCTTTCCCTTCCCGATCAGTTCAAAGGAGCCCAAAACCGCATCGTGGAGCGCATCAGTAAGGGTTTTTGCCTTCACTTCAAGAAGCTCATCGGCCGTGTGCGGCAGGTAATGATACATGGGTTTGGATTGTATGGGAAGTTTTTAAGAAATGTGCCAGCCAGAATTGATATATGAGTTTTAGGAAAATTGCAGAAGGAGCGAAGCTTGAGAATGCGCCCTGCATCATAACGCAACGCAGGAAGCACAAGGGGGGCTTCCTTTACATAATTACGGACGGGGAGGGGGAGCTGGAGTTTGAGAGCGGTGAGTTCCTGCAGGATGGGCAGGAGCTTTCCCTTTCCGGAACAATTGTGAATGAATACGGCTTCATGAAGGTGAAGGTTTCCAGGATTGAGAAGGCAGAGGGAATTTATGCGTCTTTCCTTGCGAAAGCGGAAAAGAATGCGGAAGTGAAATCCCTTCCATTCCTTGCAGATGGATTCATGGAGAAAATGCGCGAACGCATACTGGGAGCCGCCAGGAAGCTATTAGCGGCAAAGAAGATGGGAAGGTGCATATTCCTCCGCTTCCACAACGATGCGGACGGGATTGCGGGCGCGCTTGCGCTTACGCGCATTGTGTCGATGCAGACCTCCCAGCAGAATTCCGCAAACTACACTGTGCAGGACTCTATGCGTGATATTGGGAATCTGCAATACGAGAAGCGCCCGTTGGTCATTTTGCTGGATTTCGGGTGCGGGGTGGAAAGCAGGGAAGGATTGAAATTGCTTAAAGCAAGCGGAGCGGAGATACTGATTATTGACCACCACCCGGACGATGGGAAGGCGGGGGAGATTGCAGACCTTTTTGTGAGCCCCTGGGCATTCAGCGATGAGGAGAACGCTTCCCACTATACTGCCGGCTACCTGGCTGTGGAGATTGCGCGAGCCTGCGGAAAAGAGGCATCAGAACTTGCGGGAATTGCCTGCGCAGGGGACAAGAGCTCGGTTGTTCCTGTAAGCGAGAAAGACAAGGAGGTTGCATTAGTTCTGGATTATATGGCAACTTACTCCGGTTTTGCGAATAAGCTGGATTTCTACAAGAATGCGCTTGAGAAGAAGGAACTCTACGATTCCGTGCTTGTGCAGGCAAGGGATGCACTGGACAGGATTACAGACCAGGTCAAATTGAATATGAAGAAAGTGCTTGCTGGGCCAGTTTCGATTTATACAATCGATATCGAGAGAATAAAGAGCAAGGAATTCCCTGGAAAGGGGAAAATAACCACCCGGGGTTTTGAGCTTGCCGGGAATGAGCCTGCGGTTGTGCTCGGGCTTTGGAAGGACGGGCTCTCCTTCCGCATAAACGACGGGGCAATCCAGAAAGGAGTCCATGCAAACCTGATTATTGAATTGGTGAAGAAGGAGATGCCGGATTTCATAGAAGGCGGGGGCGGGCATGCGCGTGCAGCCTCTTTACGGATAAGGGAAGGCTTTGTGAACAGCGTAGTTGAAAAAATAGTGGAGAAAGTAAAGGAAATTGCTCCTTGAGCGGATTTATGCGCCGCAGGCAGTCCATCCGCAATTGTGGCAGGCGCGGCATCCTTCCTGGAAAACCAATCCGGTCTCGCAGACGGGACAAAAACCTCTTTTGACTTTTTCCTCATCGGACATCTTGGCCACCGCACTAACTTGCAGGTGAACTAATAAAAGCACTAATTTTTACGTCAGCGTTTATTTTGAACGTTTGTAGAGAATATGCGACAACTTTTAGGAAACTGCGTCAGGATATTTTGTTTTGGAAACACATTTTTCGAAAACAGTTTGCTGAAGAAAACCATACGGGGGGTTGCTTGGGGTGTCGCGCCGCCAAGGCCACCTAGTGTGCGCAGAAGGAGAGGGAATTATCGCATAATATTCGTTGCATTCCAGTGCCTTGGTGGCACGATGAAGCCCTTTAGGGGGCGCTCCCCCTGAAGGGCTCTTTGAACGTTCGTAGAAAATGTGCAACAGAAAAAATAATTTTACGGGAAGGAATTTTTTCATTCAAACAATATATTCGAAAAGCGGATGCAGACGGAAGCGCGCTTGCATCCGAAACGAATTTTAAACAGTTCGGCAGCATATTAACTCCCAAGTTAAGGGGTCATGGCGTAAGCTGGTAGCGCGGCAGGCTCCAGAAGGGGGAAACCCCGTTATAGAAGAAACCTGCATGTTAGGGTTCAAATCCCTATGACCCCATTTATGGAAGAAACGGGTGTGGGCGGAAGCGAACAGCTGCCTCCTGAGCAGAAAATGATAGCTCCGGATGGGGACGAGCTTCTGGAGGGCGAGCAGGTTTACCACCTGGACCCGGCAGTAAGGGTATATTGGTCTGCAGGGGCGATCATCGCCGCGCTTATGGGATGGATTCTGCTTACCATTATTTCAGGGCTTACAACCGAAAGGCTGTTCGGGATAGACCGGGGGTTTTATCCGATATTGTTCTTCATGATAGTTGCCCTGATTCTTCTCCCTTACCTTATCTGGATTGAATTAAACTACCATAACTATACTTACCAGTTCAGGAAAAAGAGGCTCATCATAAAGAAAGGGGTGCTGAACAAGGAAAGGGTAATCATCCCCTACGACAGGATACAGAACATAAACGTGACCCACAATTTCTTCCAGAGGACGCTTAACCTCGCAACGGTGAAAATAGAGACCGCGGGAACGAACCCCTGGGAATCTGAAGGGCTGATCGAAGGGGTCGGGAACTACCAGCAGTTCATAAAGCACACTATGGAGCTGGTTGAGAAAACAAAGGAGCACGAGGGCCAGGCGCGCGTTGATGACAAGGCTTCCCTGGATGATAAAACGCACAAGGAAAGCGAACTTGAGTACCTGAAGCAGATCGCCGCCGAGTTGAAAGAGTTAAAAATGCTTTTAACCACTAGAAGTACTCCGGATGAGCCAGCGGCAAAACCGCCCGGGCTCAAGGATGAGATAGACCGGATTATGAAAGAGAAGGAGAAAAAGAAGAAGAGGTAGATTTCTTTGGTCGAACTTAACAAATTTGAGCTTGCAAGGGTAATCGGGGCGCGCGCGCTCCAGCTTTCTTTGGGTGCGCCTCCATTAGTGAAGCCGGAATCAACGATGAGCTTCATAGAATTAGCGCAGAAAGAGCTGGACGAGGACGTAATGCCCCTCGTTGTGCTGAAATAACCTTATTCTTTTCCCGGGCTTGTAGCTCAGCAGCAGAGCGCTCCGTTCGCATCGGAGAGGCCGGGGGTGCGAATCCCCCCAAGTCCATACGGCAGGCGGGGGCTCCGCCCCCCCTCCCGTTAACCAACCCCCGATTATGAGTATAATTTCTTTCTTTGAAACTCTTTGAACATCTCCTTACGAAATGTTTTCCTACTGGCAATCCTTCCCGGATTCAAAACTCGTCATCGAATGAGAAAAGCTTCTCCACAGGAGTTTTCAGTGCCCTTGATATCCCAAAGGCAAGCCTCAATGAGGGGTTGTACTGGGCTTTTTCAAGGAACAGGATAGTCTGGCGCGAGACGCCTACCTTCTCGGCCAGCTGCTCCTGCGTGAGTCCCGCCTTTTCTCTCACTTCCTTAAGACAAGTTTTCATTCAACTCTTCCCTTTTTGGATTGGCCGATTTCTGTGTTAGGATTCCTTATCCATATCCGGAAGGCTAGCGCGGCCAGCCCAAAATCCACAATAATCGCGCCTAGCATCGCCCAGGGTACCGAGATAAAAGCCGGGTTTAGCCTTGATACAATTGCAACCAGCATTGCATATAGGAACAGCGCGACGTTTCCCAAACTGCTTGCACGGGCAGAGACACTCAATTCCCGCTCATCTAAGATCTTCTGCGACTTCTTGTAAGGCCCCCTGAGGAGCCGGCTCACCAGCAAAAACGCCATACCTACAAAGAGAAGCACGTGAGAAGATAACGATCCGGGATCCATCACGAAAAAGCCCCAAATCATCAGGACCGCAGCAATCAGTAACGCAACAGAACCTCCTGTCTCTTTCATGCTTGCCATATCATATCACCATGTTAGAAATATATAACGTTAGATTTATATAACATTAGGTTATAATGGAAAAGCGTTGAGGGAGGTTCAAACTAACATTTTTCTAAACGAATATAACTTTTCTTCCTTTAATTCCACGCATGATGGGAATTGGATTCCTGTTGCTTCTGCGGGCGCGCTTTTCATAAGATTTTAATAGGGTTTGCATAGTAAATAGGAAAACACAGTAAAGAAAACAAATTTTGCTGGGGTCGCCTAGTCCGGTAGGGCGAAAGGTTGCTAACCTTTTGCGCGCAAGCGTTCGGGAGTTCAAATCTCCCCCCTAGCGTTTAACTCTGAGTTAAACTTAGGTATTTCCAAGGCGTTAGAAGCTCAAATTATAAGAGAGGTGGATAAGTTGGAGGAAGCTCTGCTCGAAAAGAGGTTCTGGGAAGGATTAACTTCAAAATCAAAGTGAGGTTATTTTGCCCGCTTCCTTAGCTTCCTTTGTGGAGGTTTCCAATCAGCAAAACCAGGGAGTTGATGGATTATCTTATCGCACGCTTCCTCTAATTCATTTATTCTCAGCTTTCTTGGACCGTGAATGTAGAATAGCCTCCAGCCCATAGCCTCCATTCTATCCAGCTTTTTCTTATCGGATTTTTGCCTAGATTCTAATATTTTTTGCCCCCTAATGGGAAGGGAGTGGATAGGTCCTTGGTATTCAATCCCGACTTTGAAGATTGGGATGGAAATATCAATTTCTTGGTTTCCGAGGATATACCAATCCTTAAGATTTACTTCTACTCCTTTGAGCGCAGTCGAGATATAATAAAATGCGTATCTTTCAGGGACACTTCCCTTTATGCTGGCTTTCCCGCATGCAGCAAACATCTTCTTTCTGAATTCTGGGTCTGCCCACTTCTGAGAAAGAACCACTCCATGACATTTAGTTGAGCAATACTTCCCCCCGTCTGTTTTTTGCATTACAGAAGGCACAACTGTGAAGTGCTTCCCGCAAACAATACAGGTTCTTTCTACACGTGGGGGGTATGCCCTGTTGGGTGTCTTTCCAACCTGGCTTAGATGGTAGCATTCATACGAGCAGTATTTCGTCGCCTCACGTTTTACCTCGGATTCGGTTCTGTAAAATTCCGTATTACACCACTCACAGATCCGCTTAACCCTCAGGCTTAATTGCTTCCCTTTCCGAAGTGAAGCCGTGTATTCCCATTTGCATTTATTGCTGCAAGTTTTTCCCCACCCTAACTTAAGTCGAGCTAATCCCGTGTGAAATCTCTTTCCACAAACTACACAAACACAATTATCTGGGAATCTTGACTTGTGAGAGCAAGCATTACTACAATACTTTTGACCTGCTCGGCTGGGCATAACGTGGAATGGTTTGCCACAAACAGGACAAACAACATCGTTACCCTTAATCCTATGTTCGCTTGCGCATGCTACTCCACAATACTTCGCTCCTTCTCTAATCCGATAATTCTTTACGATAAATGTTTTCCCACAATTAAGGCAAACCCTAGATACCTTTGTAATATGTGATTTATTGGCGCATGCCTTGGAGCAGTATTTACCCTTGCCCTCCTTTATCTTGTGCAACTTGGCATAAAACATTTTTCCACAAACAGGGCATTTTCTTTCTTCCCCTCTTCTTCTCTTAGGATTGGGCTTTCCCTTCCTGTATGCGTAAGCGCATTTCTTAGAGCAGAATTTGCCCCTTCCTTCCCTAATCCTAAGCTCAGTAGTAAGGAACTCTTTGCCGCAATTCAGGCATTTGACAGGACGCCTCTTCTTTGGTCGCATTGTGCAAGTATTTCTGCACTTTTATTATTAAAAGGTAGGCATTTGGTAGTCGTATCCATCTAAACCAAAGGAGTTTTGGTTATAATCGCCCACATTACAAAGAATGAGCATACCAGCATGAGTAAGATTAGTGCAGTTAGAGCTGGATTCTCTCCAACCCATTCCCCACTTTTCTCTTTCCATACCTTAAATGCGCTTTCTTTTTGCGCAGGACCACCAATCTCACTTATTTCCTGAGGTTTGGCTTTCATAGTCTTTTTCTCATAAACTATTCCATCGGATGGAGCATTGCCTTTCTTGTAGAATTTGAGACCGGGGCAGCTATGATTTTCTGGAAGTCTGTGTTCTGCGCAGAACGCTTTACTGCAAAACCTGCAGCTATGATACCACCAATCCAGTTCTTTCTTACAAATCGGGCATTTCTTCATATAACAATTTCTTTGGAGACACCACTTAAAACGCTTGCGGTTTGGAGCGCAATCTAGCCCTTTTTTCTGCTTTCTCTTACTGGAAAGAACCCTAAAGGAGGTATAAGGGAGTATAAGACATCAAATGGATTACCAATCGGAGCTGGTTTCCCAGCAAAATAAACAGTAGAAACTGTCCATAGTACTTCCTTAGTTGCCTTCTTCTTAGATGTTAGGTCCAAACCAAAAAGAGTTTCAATCTCTTCCTTCATTTTGACCGTTTCTGAAGTCAACTTGTCTGCACCAATTTCACTGAGGTCCTCTTCCGCAGTTCTGCCAAACAATTGCATAGCCAAAGGCATATTTTGTTTTTCAAGATTCAACCTATCCACAAGCCTATACCTGAATCTCAATACTCCAAATTGATTATACATGAATACTGAGTCTTCTTTCTTTGCACCATTAAGGTAGCTAACCTGTAATTTCTCTTTAAATTGTGCCTTTGCTTTTTTCTCATTCCCCATGTACGCAATGTCTTTTAGAATCTGAAATGAAACATCGAGAAGGGCTTCCTTTTCCTTACTTAACCTCTCCGGACCGTATTCTTCTCCTCCATAGCTTACACTCCTGAAAGTTCCTGTTTCTGACATCGGTGCTGTCCTAACACCTCCGTAGATTGTTTGGGCAATAACGCTGCTGTCCTCAGTAGGACTTTGTACTTTTTGTGATGAGCTACTTTCAGGAACAGGCGTATCATAAAATTTGGTCCATAGCCAACCGAGTTTTTCAACGTATTTTCTAACCTCTCTATTTACTTCTTGTAGGTCGGCATCTTTGATTAAAAAGAATAATTCAACTGATATCCACCCATACTTCTCTTCATACGGAAGTTTTGAACGGTTTTCTTCATTTTTCTTATCTCCCAAGAAAACGTATTTCACATCTTCAATTAAGCCCATGCT
>CAIKOA010000014.1 GCA_903828955.1 uncultured Microcaldota archaeon | reverse complement strand
GTAGGACTAGGGCCCTTGTCTCAGTGCCCTTCTGGGGGCCACCACTCTCATGGCCCCTAGAGATTATCGGCTTGGTAGGCCGTTACCCTACCAACTACCATAATCCCCCGCAGTCTCGTCCTATGGCGGAACGGCTCCAATTCACCGCCCTTTTAAACCATCAAGCATTCCAGCATAGATGGAATATCGGGTATTGTCCTCAGTTTCCCGAGGTTGTCCCCGTCCTTAGGGTAGATTGACTACGTGTTACTCAGCAGTGTGCCACCTTTGGAAGTCCAAAGGTAGACTTGCATGGCTTAGTCGAACTCCGATAGCAGTACCCTCCAGCAGGATCAACTGGAGTTAAATTATCCTAAATGTCTTTTCTTTGGAAGTACTCTATTCACTTAAGGAATCACGCGAGGTTACATTAGTAATTTCGCATGTACTATTTCCTTATCGGCCCTTGAAGCATGTGTCAAGCATGCAAGAAGCATGCTCCTAACCGTTATTTTTTGCGGAAACACACTGAGGTGCACCGCAAACTAAAATCGGTAAACGTTATTTAGTATACATTAGTTTTATAAACCTTCCCTCGTTCCGTCGAAGATAACGGGAGTTTTTATTTTGCCCTTTGAGGGGCGTTTTGCAGAAGTAGTTGGATTTGGTGTTCAAAGATTAAAAATCATATGCCCACCCACCAAAAATAGTGTGCGGCCCGAACCGAAATTTTTGCGCAGGCAAATGCATAAAACTGGGTGGCCGGAAGAGGAAAATTTGCATTGAAAAGGCTGTTTTCGGGAGACAAAAGTTGTGTGGAGTAAAACGTGCAAAGACGGTGCAAAGGTTCTGAGCGGCCAATAAAACCGAGGGGGGTTGGTTCCACCAGGAGGTCACATTGAGTAGCAAATATATGAGTATCACTTGCCCGCTTTCAGCGGGGTTTGCTACTCGATGTGAGAGAGACCTCCCCCACCTGGTGTGCGCAAGATATATATACTAATTATGCGCCGAATACTACTGGTGGAATGATGGTCAGTAAGCAGAAGGAACTCCCCTCACAAAAACCCGAAACAACGCAGCAAACAAAAGAAGCACAACTCCTGGATTCTCTTGCGGTTTATCTCGCGCTCGTGCGCAAGGGGCAATCAGAACACCCGATGGTTGACAACGTGAAGGCGTTTGCACCTGAAGCGAATACGAAAAAAATAGACCATGCGCGCCATGCGCTCAATTGTGCTTCAGACATCGCGGTCTGCATTGAGCCGAAAGGCGCCGATGCCTCGAGATACTCCACAATCCTGAAAATGTTCGAGATGATTTCCTCCAATGCGGGGGGAGACCTTTCAAAAGTTCTCCAAGACCCTTTTGTGCAAAGCCTGCTTACCATGGCGCTGAGGGACAGGAAAGGGAATTTCGTGTATTTCCCTGAAAAAATAGCAGAGATAAACTCGGAAATCGTAAATGTTGCAATGGAGGCAAAGGTCACGGAAGATGCAAAGGCGATAAGGGCAGGGGAGAAGTTAGGGCCTGCGCCAGGTTTTGGAGAAACGGTTCCGAAGCCTGCGCAGCCTGAACTCGAAGCAAAGGAAGGCCCAGACTACTGGAGAGATGAACTCGGCATAACCAATATGAAAGAATTATTGGATGCGATGCAGGTAGCCGACTGGAAGCCTTTCATGGGGGACATAAGAAAACGAATCATTTCCTGTTATGAAAATCCTGATTACGAAGGCTTCGTTAGGAGCGATCCTGAGCTGGTAAAGAAGCTGTGGGAGATAGACTACTGGGCAAGGAAAGGCAAGGTAGGCACAAACGAAGTTAAGGCGGCAATTGTTGACATACTCAAAGGGAACACGGCAGGATGGATAGATACGGATCAACGCTACTACTGGGGCCTGAAGGAAGCAATAGAGGGAATGTCTGAAGGTGCAAAGAAAAAGCTATGGTCCGCTCTCAGCCTTGATTCTTTCATAACGACGGTTATGGATGCTTCCAGGGGGGTTGAAGGCCTGGGGGACGTGCGCGCACAGTATGAAGTGATGGACGGGATAAGGGAGCACATAATGCCTTCTTACGGAAAGGACTCTAAGGAGGTTGGTTATGTAAGAGACGATGCCAAGCTCATAGAATCCCTGTGGAAGCTGGACTGGCTGATGAAAAACAACCTGATAAGCGCAAACGGGGTAAATGCTGCACTGGTGGACATTCTCAGCAAAAAAACCGGCAATTGGAGCAAGAAGGAGCAGCTCTATTATAGCGACCTGAAGAAGGCAGTGGAAGGAATAGTTGAGAAGAACGGGGACGCCAGCGGGAGGGCGCTGTGGGCTAGTTTCAATCTGGACGTATTCGTGCGGCAGGCCGAGGCCAGGGCAAAGCAGGCCCAGGCCAAGAGAGAGGCGAGCGCAAGGGCGGAAGCGCCTGTTTCAGAAGAGAAGCAGGATGAGGGCCAGAAGCAGATGAAATACATGTTCAATGTGCTCATGAACATGGATACACTTTCAAGAAATGGCGGGGGCCTGAGTGAAGGCTTTTCTGCTTATGATAACATACCTTCGGACCAGCTGAGTTCGTTCAAGAAATACATGATGGACGAGCTGGACAAGCTCCTTGGCAAAGGAAAGAAGGAGAATGGGCCGTTTTTCCAGATACAGCAAAGAAACAGGAAGCTTATGGAGAATGCAGTTGAAGAAGCAAAAGGCAAGAGCCCTGAGGAAGCAAACCGCCTGATAGAAGAGGCGGGAAAAGGGATAAGCGAAGAAGAGAGGAGAGCGATAATAGAGAAGGCGGCCAGCAAGGTCACACTTGGGGACATGAACCAGTTTTTCAGGGACCACAATATAGATTTTAACATACCTCCTGAATTGGGAGGCGCCGACAATGTGATGAGGCTCCTGCTTGTGATGGGAGAATTCGTCGGGCCGGATGGGTTTGATGTTGAAAGAATGAAGAAAGCGATAGCCGAAGTCATCGCGGCTTTCAACGGATACATAGAGCGCTCTTCAAGCGTTGACCCTTCGGTCTGGAACGCGCACCTTCAGGATGTTTTCCTGGAGGTTGTGGGCGCAAAGGACAAGGCAGAGCTTGAAACTCTGAGGGCGAAGTACGCTGGCTCCGGAATGGAAGCAGGAGTATTCCAAATCGCAGAAATACTTTGGAAAAACGCCGCGCTTACGCAGCATGTGATTGATTCCGTATTTGGATACAACTGGAGCGCGATGGCAACGCTTGACTTCGCTCCGGTCGGGTCGATGCAACACAACTATGCAGTTCCACCCGGAGAGCGAGACGGCTTTATCGCAGAAACGAGGAGCATCGTGAAGCTTGCCATGCTGCACAAGTATGCCCTGGAGAACTATGATTTCAGAGACGCGAAACTGGATTTCATAAGCCAGATGGAGGGCAGGAATGACCTTAATGAGCTTGTCGACCTGATGAAACCGGAGAACGAAAGGGAACAAACCACCGGGAAGCTTTCGGAGGCGCCAAGAGCCTTCCTTTCAAAGATGGACCTTCTTTCCCAGCGTGCATTCTGCACGGTAACCTGGAAGGCATTTAAGAGCACCAATCTTGAGCTTCAGCTAACTGACACCACCAAGCCGGTGGACGGGACGGTTGAGATTGCAAACACCGAAACCGACCAAAGGTATAAAGGAGTGGCGGCTCAGCAGATTATGGATGTCGTATCGACGCAACTGCTGAACATGGGCAGGGGCGGGCACCTGGGGTACATGCTGAATGCGGTTCCGCTCGCACTGGAAACCGCAACTTCCTACCAGGAAGCAATTTCAATATTGAATAAGATAAATACCACTGCCAACATGATTTCGAACCGCAACGCATACCTGGAAATAGGTTCAGGAAGGGTGCTATCCGACTACATGATGGTGGTAGTTCCCCTGGCTTTTGCAAACGCGCTTAATGAGAACCTGAGGGTCCTTGAGGACATGCTTACGCTAAACCCCATTCTCTATGAAGGGACAAACATGGAAAAGAGCATGTTTGCAGCAAGGACGATAGGTGAAATACTCAGGACTTACATGCACACATATTCAAGAAAGAGCGGCGCAATCCGCCCTGGTGAGATACCCATATACAGGGCTCCCCAGGACGCGGCCATAACCGATGCAATGGACAGGCGGGCATATGACCTTGCCCGCTTAGCGAGGTCTGGATTTGGCTCCCTATCCGAAGACAACGCGAATTATCAGGCTGAGGCGAACCAGATCTTTGAAGACATAAGGACCTCTGCACCCCCGGAGCTTGCAACGCTCTGGAACAGGGAGCCTTCCCTGCACGAGTATTTCTTTGATTTCTTCAGCCCAAAAAAGGCGAAACTGCTTCCGGAGAGGACCTATGGGGTAAACAGCTTCATCCCGGGCTCTCTCAGCAGGCTGTTTGAACTGCTCTCCGATGTGCCATATCCAAGGTACGTGCCTGGCATGGGGCTAGAGCGCGCCGGGGTTGACGCAAGAGGCTCTGGCTCTGCACAATCGGTAGAGGATGAAACAGGAAGCGAGAGCGCGTCAAAATATACGGGCACTGAAAGAATATATGCGTTCGGCCCGGTGACAAAGGCGGCCGGAGCTCATACGGTGACAACCGGGACAACCGAGTCTAATGCTGAGGGAAGATGGGAAGGCGAGGGCGCAGAACAGACATACACTCCTCCAGAGCAAACAATGACAACGCAGGAAAGGCAGGGTGTCAATGCGCTTTTCAATGATTTAAATTATCCCGGATGGGTTTCGTTTACGGGAAGCGTCAACGGCACCTGGGGTGAAACTACAAGCGAAACAAAAACCCCTGCAGATATTGTGCCCCCTCCTCCTATTGAGCCGGGTGTGACCCCTACTACTGTTCAGCCGGGTGTGCCCCCGGGGTCGACAAAGAAAAAATACCCGCTACAAGAGCCCGTGCCGTTTATTTATCATGGGGAAGAGGGAACATACCAAAAAGTCAGCGATAAGAATATCACGGCGCAGCTGGAGCATTATGCCCGGGAACACAATACCGATGGGGTAACCCTGATAGTTGCAAAGGAGCAGGAAGACGTCACAAAAACTACCACGGCGGGGGTTACAACAACAGAAGAGAATATTCCTACGGAGAAAGAGTTACGGGCGTATACCTGGGGAAGGATCAAGGGCGACTGGTACAGGATTGGATACATAGACCTTGACCCTGAGCAGGTCCAAAGGCTATTCACCGGATTCCAGATAGGGCCTGGTGAACAGTACGGGAGCGTCAGGGGGCTCTTTGGAAAGCAGAAGTATAAAGTGGGAGGAGCTCCTAATGAAGTTTCGGGCGTTGAGCAGGCAGCGGGAACAAATGCGGAGGTTCCGGGCGCTGAGCAGAATTGGCATATGTACGGCTGCCTGATAGGGGTGAATTTCACAAATTTATTCACAGGAGGGGCTCCTCCGCCGGCTTCGCCTTCAGTGGTTGGGGCGACGCTATATAACGCCGGAGGAAGGCCTTCCATTTCAAGGACGAATCTCCTGGAGCCGCTGCCAACCCTTGAAAGAGGGGAACAGGTGGATGAACAGGGGAAGGTGGTGCAAGAAGGGGATGCACAAAGGATAGCAAAGGAATATGCTGGAGGGATAAGCGTCCTTTTCGAGAAAGGTTTCTTAGGCATGAAGAATGCGGTAGGATTCGTCACCCTTGTTGGGAGGGAAGTAAAAACTGATGAGAGCCAAAGGGGTTCCGCCACTTCTACCATAGGGGAAACAACGCCTGGAGAAGCCCCCGCAGGAAAAACGGAAAAGTTCTGGGGCGGCGGAACAGTGGACAGGGTCGGAAAGATAAAAATAGGGGAAAGGGGGGCAGAGGTTGGTTTTGCAGCCGAGAAATCCTGGATAGACAGTGCAATGGAATACACTTTTGCATGGCAGGGGGCAAATGTTCCCGCGCTTCCAGGGGGAAATGAGCTCTACACCCTTGCAATGGCGCAGATACGCAGTGATGAGAGCAATTCCGGCTTGCTTGGCACGATGTATAGGGATCCGGGAATAATCGATGCGTTCCTTGTCGGGGACTGGAGGCAGCTCTCGGAAAGAGCGGCTGAAAGAAGCGGCCAGGTAAGCAGTGCGGGAGTTCTTGGCGCGACAGAATGGAACAGTGGAAGATTCCAGGGAAGCAGCCTCTGGCAGCTGATGGAAACACAGTGGAGCCTGAAGAAAGTGGTCTCAGAACTGCGCGGAGTGGAGGCTGACTTGCAGGACCTCCGCGCGAGCAGGCAGAGTGACGAGCTTATTTATTCGGGGAGGCTGGACCAGGCGATGTCCAGGAGCCAGGCAATAACCGAGCTGGAAAGAAAGCAGACCCTTCTGCGGACGATGCAGACCGCACTTGGGCTCATTGAAGTGCAAAGTTACTTTGGAACCGCGGGAATAGAATGGAACTCGCTGGATAAGACGACAAGGGCGGGGATTGAAGCGATATGGGGCGGGCCTGCCCAGTGGAGCGCACTGATTAACTCATATGTCGAGGTTGACCGGGCATTCGCGCTCTCGTTCAACATCCAGCCTGCGCCCTGGGGCTCCGCAGGGGGGAAAGTAGTCGTTCCATTAACGCACGTCATACTCGCGCTTGCGGCAGGGGAATATTGGAGAAAGGATTTAAGGAGCACCAAGGGATTGCCGAATTTCGATGTGGGATTCGTGACTCTTCCCGAGAACGATTGGGGAATCGGGGCGATAGTCGGCGGCATGTGGCGCAGCGGAACATTGGAGTATAAGCCTACCGGGACTACGGAATATCCTACCGGCACGGAATATCCTACCGGCACGGGATCCAGCAGCGTTACTGGAATGTTGGAACCTGGGGCCAGCACCGCTAAAGTTGACGTCACGAGAAATGTTTACGAAGCCATGGTTCTTGGCTGGACGCCGTGGTGGAAGGGAGCCCCTTATCCAGGCCGTGTGCAACCGTATCTGGCGCTCTCAAAAGAGCTCGGGACAAATACTTACCAAATGGTAGAGGACCTTGACACAATCAGGTATAGCCCGGGCCTCAGGCTGATGTGGGTAGGGCACTCCGGAGTTACCTTTACTGTCGATCTCGAGTATCTTAGAAGGGAAATGATGGCCAGGGAAAGAGGAAGCGCCATTACCCACTACGAAGAGACTACTGACCAGGGCGGGGTAGAGGTCCGGACCACTTCCAGCAATGAAGACTGGTACCTTGGGGGAAAAGGAGTAGTCGGAAGCATCGAGAGAGTGTTCAGGGACCGGCTCGGGCAACTTGATACGAGCAGGACAAAAGAGATTTATGGGGGTTTCATCCTCTTTGGGGGATATCGGTTTTAGAGAACATTACAACCTCTCAACCATTTCTTTTGTTTTTGCCGCAAGCCTGGCGCCCCTGCTGAGAATTGCGGCTTCGCCTGCCGCGAGCTCTGAAAAAATTGGGAGCTCGCCCAGCCTCAGAAAGGATAGGGCGCGGAAGATGAATCCCCAGGGGAGCACCGCGATTATCATTATTGCGTTCTTTCTGAGGAATGCGCCACGGTCCTTTGCCTTCACGAGCGAAATCGTGAGGTCGGTAAGAAGAACCAGGGAAAGGAGGAGCTCTCCGATTTCCATTGCACCTTCCAGGCCCATGGAAGCGATGCTATCGTAGAAAACGATCTCTGCCAATACAGATATAATTAATAGGGCGAGGCAGGAGTTGATGAACAGGCTCCACCACTTGAATTTCTGGGGGTCCATTGCAAAATACTTTTAGGGAAGCATTATTTAACTTTTTCTGAGATAATGGGCACATGGCAAGCAGGCTTACGTACGCAATTATTGCGGTCATCGTCATTTCCCTAGTAATTATAGCCGGAATGAAATTCTATCAAAGCAAAACGCTGGATGCTGGCGCAACCTCCTATGTGCTGGAGGACCTGAGGGCAAAGCACCCGGATGCGGATTCCATCCAGATAATGGACTGGGAAACCAAGGCCAATGACCAGGGGGAGCAATACCTCCGCATAAGGGCGAGCGTTTCCGAAGGGTCGAAAACCCCGTGCCCTGTGAGAATACATTATTTCTATTATTACCCGGTGCAGAACTTCGTAACCGAGCCTCCCGAGTACATTACTTCGGGATGCAAGGTCTGCGAAGGGGAAGGGTGCGCAATCGCATTTGATGAGGAGGCAATTATTGCCTCGCACACGAATACCGGGACTACGAGCGTAAACAAGTACGTCACTGCGTACAAGGATGCTGTCCCCACTGTTTACCGCGATGCGAGCGGATGGAAAGTGGACTGGAAATCGCCTTCCTCTAAATACGGGTATATGGTGGAAGTGGATACGAACGGGAGAATCCTTTCGGTGAATACGATTTATTACTGATATAATTTTGTATCAAGTGATATGGAATTATAGCGGCAAGCCCAGCTATTCTTTAGCAGAGTAATAGTACTCGTTCTTCTCCTTCTGCTCGCGGTCAAGGACGCTTCCCGGCTTGTTTATTCTCGGCCTTCTGGAATCCTTGTCCCTTCGCATCGTGATTCCTGCGATGTGCAGGAAGGAGTTCATCCCTTCCCTTTTTTCCATCGGAGTGCTTGCGTGCCCCTGCACCGAGCTTTCCCCTTCAAAAACCATCAATCGGTTTGCAATCGCATCCACGAAAACGATGTCGTGGTCTACAACGAATGCGGATTTGTCGGTTTCGCTTATTACGTGCCGAAGCAAATCCGAGAAGCGCAGCCTTTGCTCGATGTCCAGGAATGCGGTAGGCTCATCGAAAAGGTAAATGTCCGCCTTCCTGGAAAGCGCGTGCGCGATTGAAACCCTCTGGAGTTCCCCTCCGGAAAGCTTGCTGAGTTCCTTATCCATTAGTTTCATGAGGGAAAGCTCCCTCTTTGCTTTTTCCGCAACTACCTGGTCAATTTCCTCTCCGGTGAATAAGGAAAGAACGAGCGTATCTTTTTCCGGCTGGATGTACTGGGGCTTGTAGGAAACGGTAAATTCTCCGGATTCGCCTTCATCCGGCTTTTCTTCTCCTGCGAGAAGTTTTACGAATAAGGATTTTCCTAGCGCATTCTTTCCAACGATTCCGATTATTTCTCCTTCGCGAATGTCCCCTGCATCTGAAGAGAACTTAAATCCTGTGAACTTCTTCTTCATCCCCACGTACTTGAACTTGGGTTTTCCGCTTGTCGCCCCTTCGCTGTATTCGCTGAATTTTATTTCGCGGTCCCGGAATCGGATGTTTTCTTCGGTGAGGAACCCCGCCATGTATTCATTTATTCCAGTGCGCGTGTTCTTCACTCCGGAAGCGACCCCGTATCCGTGCTCCTCTCCGTAGAAAATGTAAATATAGTCGCTCATGTAGTCCAGGATTGCAAGGTCGTGCTCCACAACCATGAGCTTTCTTCCCCCTGCGAATTCCTTCAGGATTAAGGAGGTGCGCAGCCTTTCTTCAATATCCAAATAGTTGCAAGGCTCATCAATATAGTAAATAGATGCCTTCTTCACGAATGCGGCCGCAATTGAGACCCTCTGGAGTTCCCCTCCGGAAAGCTGGCCGATTTTCCGGTCCAGGATTTTTTGGAGCGAGAACTTTTCCACCGCTTCATCGTATGCATTCCGCTCGTCCATCTTTTTCAGGAGCGTTGCAACGGTTCCCTTGAACGCGTCCCTGAGCTTGTCCACCATCTGGGGCTTGTAGGAAACCTTCTTGGCGCCTTCGCCTTCCGCTTCGAAATACCTTCTTGCGGAAATGGGAAGCTCCGCAAGGATTTCTTCCTGCGTGGGCGACCTTCTCTTGTCTCCGAAATTGGGCTTCATTTTCCCCGCAAGCAGATTGAGCGCAGTTGTTTTTCCAATCCCGTTCCTTCCAACCACTCCGCAAAGGCCTTCCTGCGGAAGCGGAATGTTATAGAGGCGAAAGGAGTTTTTTCCGTAAGAATATACGGGAGAGCTCATTTCCGCAGCCAAATTGATGATTGTTATTGCGTTCACCGGGCACCTCTTCACGCACAGGCCGCAGCCTATGCAGAGGGTTTCGCTTATTTGCGGGAAACCCGTGTCCTTCTCCGTAATGATGCACTCCTCGCCCATCCGGTTCACCGGGCAGACTTTCTCGCATTGGTAGCCGCATTTTTCGCGGGTGCAGAGGTCGCGGTCAAGGATTGCTACTCTTGGGCTCATTTCAACCACAATTGGAAGTATATTGGAAGCCAGTTATCTTAAAAAAGATATACGTCGAGATTTAGATGCCCGAAAGGGCTAAAGGGTGAGCAAAATGACTGAAGGGACAGAACAACCAGCAATGGCTGAACAACCAAGGACCGAACCAAGACGGGACGAAAACACAGTGTACATAGGAAAGAAAGGCGTGATGGGCTACGTGCTTGCGGTAGTCACCCAGTTCAACAACGGTGCAGAGCATGTTGTGATTAAGGCAAGGGGAAAGCTAATCTCAAGGGCCGTGGATGTTGAGGAAATAGTGCGCAACAGGTTCCTGAATGATATGAAGATAAGGGACATCCTGGTAAAGACCGAGGAGCTTACCTCAGAGGACGGAAGCCTGAGCAAGGTTTCTGCGATTGAGATTACAATAGGGAAATAGTTTCCCGTTTTTTATTTTATTTTTAGGAGCGGGTTTTGCGAGCGTTAGTGTTAAAAGAGGCACATTCCATAAAAATTCAATTTAAAACGGTGTATTCTCATGATGAGAACGGATTACATTTCAGAGGCAAGAAAGAAAGCCGGGCAGGAAGTTAAGATTGCGGGGTGGGTGCACGAAATCCGCGATATTGGAAAGCTCATTTTCATCCAGCTGAGAGACAGGACCGGGATAATGCAGGTAATTGCGAAAAAAGGGGTTGTTCCGGATTCGGTAATGGAATTAATGAAGAGAAATAAGGAAGATGTTATTTCGGTTAAGGGAAAAATTTCCGAGAACAAGGTTGCCCCCGGAGGGGTTGAACTCATTCCTTCGGAAGTGGAACTTCTTGGAAAGGTTGAAGTGAAATTGCCGGTGGACCCTACCGGGGTTGTCCCTTCGGAACTTGATACAAGGTTGAATTTCCGCTACGTTGATTTGAGGAAGAGGGACGTTTCCGCTATATTTACAATTAAGGCGAAAGTGATTGAATCCTTCAGGAAGAGGACCACTGAACTAGGGTTTGTGGAAATCCACCCCGCTTCCATAGTTGCAGCGGCAACCGAAGGCGGAACCGATGTGTTTGCGCTCCAGTATTTTGAGCAGCAGGCATTCCTTGTGCAGTCTCCGCAGCTCTACAAGCAGCTTGCGGTTGTGGGCGGGATGGATAAGGTAATGATAACTACTCCTGTCTGGAGGGCGGAGAAGCACAATACGACTACTCATTTGAATGAAGTATTGCAGATGGATGTGGAGATGGGCTTTGCAGATGATAATGATGGAATGGATACGCTGAGCGATGTTACCCTGCACATCCTGAAAGAGGTTTCCAAAATGCAGGAAGAGCTTTCCGTTCTTAAGAGCGAAGTGAAAATTCCTTCCAAGGTTCCGCGCTACACTTATACCGCTCTTGTGGATAAATTGAATTCGGAAGGGAGCCCGATGGAATGGGGGCAGGACTTCACAAAGGAGCAGGAGAAGAAACTGGATGAGATTCTTGGGGAGGAACTGGTAATGATTCATGATTGGCCGACTTCAACCCGCGCATTCTACTCAATGCCGCACGAAACGAATACGGAAATCTGCAAGGCTTATGATTTGCTTTACCGCGGGCTTGAGATTTCGAGCGGTGCGCAGAGAATCCACCTTCCTTCGCTTCTTGAGGATGCGCTGCGGAAGAAGGGGCTGGACCCATTGAATTTCAAATTTTACATAGATGCGTTCCGCTCTGGAGCGCCTCCGCATGCTGGCTGGAGCATCGGGCTGGAAAGGCTTACGATGAAGCTCTGCGGTGTGGAGAATATACGCGAGTGCGCAATGTTCCCAAGGGATAGGACCAGGGTACACCCCTGATGCTAAGGCAGTGCGATGCGTTTCAGAGATCTGAGGCGAGGGGAAAACCGAGGGGGGTTGGTTCCACCAGGAGGGGGATCTCCCCCACATGGTGAAGGGGAGCATATTTAAACACCAACATGCACAGTATTACGTATAGGTGCAAAATATGGTCCCGATTACAAAAAGATTAATGGCCCCAGAAGGAGCTCCGGGCGGAAGCTTCAGCGGGAGGCCCCCACTGGAAGGGCAAAAGCGGATAAGGGTTCTTCATATTGAAGATGACCCCCAGGTGAGTAAAGCAACCGAGCGTCTACTCAGTAGGAAGGCTAAGGCCCAGGTAGTATCTGCAAATGGATCCGAATCCGCACTTAGGATTCTTGAAACTGACAAAAACTTTGATGCGATACTGATTACGGTTCAACTGAGAGTTGGGCTCAGCGGAGTCCAAATTTTCCGTGAACTTCCTCCGGAATTAAAGCAAAAAGTGATTTTCTTAAGCTCGGGATGCGCTGCTAGTGACGGCCTTGAAATAAATGAAAGCAGAAGGCCCCACTTGGACAAGATGAGCTTCCATGAGCTTGTTGCGAAAATAGAGGAAATGTCCCCTCTGAGCCCTGAGTTGGAAGGGCAAAGGCAGATACGGGTTCTTCACGTTGACGACACGGAAATGGTTAGGAAGGGCGTTGCCCGGTTTCTTAAAAACATAGATGCTTCGGTTGTTTCTGCAGGTTCCCATAAATCCGCCCTGGGCATTCTGGCAAAAGATAGGAATTTTGATGCAATAGTGCTTGATTTTGACATGGGGTCGGAGAATGGAGTCGAGCTTTTCTGGAAACTCCCTGAAGAGTGCAGGGGGAAGGTAGTCTTCTTCAGCGGAGAGAAGGAAAAGAAAAACCTGAAGAAAATATCCGAGACCGGAAGGCCCCTCATAGACAAGAGTAAGGGCCCTGAGCTGCTTGAGGAAATAAAGAAAATTGCTTCGGGGAATTAGTTAATTGAGAAGAGAAGGAGCAATATCGTCGGGAGAATAATCGCGCCCATCATTGCGGTCCTTTCCACATTGGTTCTTATGCATAGAAGCCCGAGCAGGGTGGAAACTGCGAAAACTAAAATGCCTGCCCAGGAATCCAGAAGGAAAACGATCGCAATCAGGTAGATTGCAAGGAAAAGGTTGAGCATCTTATAGTCTATTTTTGCTATCTCTCCAATCTTTTTCCTGAACACCATGATGAAAAGGCAGGCGAAAACGGTTCCGATTATGAATAAGGCTAGAAGGGGAATTAGGTTTTCAGAAATTGGAATTAGGTTGGAAACTTCGGCAACCGAGCCGACCCTTCCCTTTCCTATTGTTGCCGCGGTTGAGAGTGCGAAAATCGGCTGGCTTACTCCGATTGAGGAGATTGCCGCTAAGTAGGCTGGCGCGGAGGCAAAAGGAACCAGGATTGAAGCAAAGGTTGCTATCTGCGCAGGCGAGCCCACTCCTGGAAGAAGGTCCGCAATCCAGCCGAAAAGCACTCCAACAAGTGCATATTTTAGAATTGAGGCTTCGGGCGCTTTTGGGGGCTTCTGCGCTGGGAGCGGGGAAGTGGAAAAAGTAAGTATTGCCGCCATTGCAAACATTCCGGAAAAGAGCGGAAGGAACGGGTCGGTCATTCTCACTATGAAGGCTTCCCTTCCGAGAACTCCTGCTGCTGCGAAGACGAATAGATAGCCGAAAGGGTTCTTGCTCCGTATTACCAGGAGCAGTACTCCCAGAATTAGGATGTGGGGAAGATAGGGCTGGATTGCAGGAAATACAATTGGGTAAAGAATTTGCGAGACCGGAAAGAGCGCGATGCAGGCAAGGATTGCAATTATTGAAGAGAAAACCATTATTGTGAGTGCGTCTAGGCCCCTTCCTTCCTTAGCCATTCTTTGTCCTGGGAGAACGGAGAGAACGACCTGCTCATCCGGAATTCCTAAAAAAATTGCGGGAATATACGAACTGATTGCCTGCGCCCCGAACATCGCCATTATGGCTAAGGGAAGGGTTGCGTCCTGGATGTTTATGGAAAGGAGGGCGGAAGTGAGCGTATTTGCATGCAGGCCCGGAACTAGGCCCGCAAGAAGTCCGAGGATAAGGCAAATCAGGATTAGGAGCATTATTTTCCTCCGTCAAAAGGAAGATCATTCTATCTTGCGTAATGCCTGGAGAAGCTTTAATATACGTTCTATCTCTGCAGGAGCTCCTTCCTGCGCAAGCGCGACCAAAGAAGTTTGCGCATTGGCAACAAGCAGCTTAAGCTGATCTGCGGTTATTCCGGCAATTACGGCGCGGGGCTTTTTCTCTGAGAGGGCCCAGCCGTTTTCTTCAGAGCTCTCCGCAGGGGCATCTTCCAACGCCACCCCGAAAGAAACGCCGGGCAGCTGGCTGGCATCTACATCCTGCGGACCGTTGAAAAGGAGGATGCGGCCACGAACCAGAGGCCTTACCCCAACTCCGTCAATTCTGCTGAGCCATCTCCGAGATGCTTCGGATTCGCATTTCAACGCGAGCGGGATTCTGGTTGTCTTCTCAACTTTCCCGAAATTTCCGTTTTCCTGGATAAACGGGGCAAGAACGATCATCCCGCTTTTGGGGTGAACAATTATTCTGCCGTGTTCTTCCCCAACCTCTGCGGGGTCCACGAAGAGCCCTACCCCCGTCTTCTCAAATGCCTCTTTTGGAACGTAGGACGCAGGAAGAATCCAGCCGGTTCCTGAATCAACAATGTCTTTTCCTTCTTTGAATTTCCCGCCTTTTGCGGGGTAAACGAGAATTTCCCTTGCCCATGCGGCGTAATACCTGGCTATTGCCTTCCATCTGTCGCTCCTTACTAGGTATTCATCGTGGAGGACATTGGAGGGGAGCCTGCCGCCTTTTTCTTTTGCAAGCCTGCGCGCTTCCAGATATCCTGCTTTTACCCCTAAGAGGGTAATTGCGCCTTGTTGCATAAATAGATTATGTACCGAATACTTTAAAAACCATATTTTAACACATATTCCTACTAGTTTGGCATGAGCGCATGCACTCCTCTGCCAAGCATGGCATATCTGGCTCCGCGAAGGATTTCCGCTTGCGAACCGGGAAAATTAGCCTAATATCCAAAAAATCCTAGATTAGGCACATATTTCCATCCAATAAAGAGAAGAAAATACTATTATGAAAAAGAAGGCTTTTAATCCCCGGCTATTCTGGGTTTTTTAATCTAATTACGGCATATTGAGAAGGGTTTTCCAGCGATATTGCTGCAGGTGGGACTAATGAAGGCCGTGCTCGTGCTAAAGGATGGGACAGTGCTCCACGGGGCGGGCTTTGGCGCAAAAAAAGAGATTGAAGGGGAGCTTGTTTTCAATACATCAATGTGCGGGTACCAGGAAGCGCTCACAGACCCGAGTTACAGAGGGCAGATATTGCTCATGACTTACCCCCTGATTGGGAATTACGGGGTAAATAAACAGGATTATGAAAGCAAGGAGGTCCACACGCGTGGCTTTGTGGTGCGGGAACTGAGCAGGGATTTCCAGCACCGGATTGGGCAGGAGAATCTGGATGAATTCCTGGAGAGGAATGGAGTTCCCGGAATAAGCGGGGTGGATACACGGTTTTTAGCAAGGCATGTGCGGAGCAAGGGAGTGATGCCCGCAATCATTTCTGCACAGAGCGGAGAAATAGATACTTCTGCGCTCCTGAAAAAACTTGAGAATTTCGACTATTCAAAAATGGATTTTGTTTCGGAAGTGAGCCCCAGGGAAAAATCAATTGAGGGTGCGGGGGGCGAAAAGAAGGTTGCATTGCTTGATTTCGGAGTGAAGGGGGGGATTGTACGGGAACTTGTAAAAAGAGGGTGCGAAGTGCACATCCTTCCTTCGAATACGAGTGCAAAAGAGGTAAGGGAAATCGGGCCTGATGGAATCATGCTCTCGAATGGGCCTGGGGACCCGGCGATGCTGGGGAGCATCCATAAAGTTGTCCGCGAACTGGCTGGAAGCGCGCCTATTTTCGGGGTCTGCCTCGGCCACCAGATAATTGCGCATGCATTCGGCGGGGATACCTACAAACTGAAATTTGGGCATCGGGGCTCGAACCACCCGGTAATGGATTTTGTCCGGAAAAAAGTTGCAATCACTACGCAGAACCATGGTTTTGCGGTCGGGAAAATCCCGGATGGGTTTGAACTTACCCACCAGAACCTGAACGACAAGAGCATTGAGGGGATACGGAATAAGGAATTGGGGATATTCTCCGTGCAATACCACCCGGAAGCATCCCCCGGGCCGCATGATTCGGCGCATCTTTTCGATGAGTTTGCAAAACTGATGGAGGGCTGAGCATGGAAGGGAGGGCTGCGGCGATAAAAAAGGTCCTCGTGATTGGAAGCGGCCCAATCGTGATTGGACAATCCGCGGAATTCGATTACTCGGGAACGCAGGCGTGCAGGGCTCTCCGGGAAGAGGGGGTTTCCGTAGTCCTTGTGAATTCAAACCCCGCAACAATCCAGACGGATAAGGAGGTTGCGGACAAGGTTTACATCGAGCCCCTTACATTTGAAGTTTTGGAAAAAATAATTGAGAAGGAACGCCCGGATGGAATACTTGCAACTGTTGGGGGGCAGACCGGGCTTAACCTTGCGATGGAATTGCACAACGGAGGGGTCCTGAAAAAATACGGGGTTGCCTTCCTTGGGACCGATGCCGAATCGATCGAGCTTGCGGAGTCCCGGGAGAAATTCAACCGCTTGATGGAGAAGATAGGGGTTCCGATTCTTCCGGGGAAAACAGTGAAGGATTTTGAGGGCGCAAAGAAGTTTGCGGATGAGATTGGTTATCCGCTTATTATCCGGCCTTCGTTCACTTTAGGAGGCACCGGAGGCGGAACCGCATACAATGAAGGAGAACTCCGGCAGATTGTCGGCTCTGCGGTCCGTTTCAGCGCAACCGGGGAAGCGCTCGTTGAGAAGAGCGTAATCGGATGGGGCGAATTTGAGTACGAAGTAATCCGGGATGCGGACGGGAATGCGGCAATTATCTGCAATATGGAGAATTTTGACCCTATGGGCGTGCATACCGGGGAAAGCATCGTGGTTGCGCCCTCCCAGACCTTGAGCGATTGCGACCACCAGATGCTGAGGGACGCCGCCCTGAAGATTGTGCATGCGGTCGGGATAAAGGGAAGCTGCAATGTGCAGTTCTCATTCAACGAGGATACCGGGGAATTCAGCGTAATCGAAATCAACCCGAGATTGTCCCGCTCTTCCGCACTTGCGTCCAAGGCAACCGGATACCCGATTGCCCGCGTTGCCGCAAAAATCGCACTTGGAGAAAAGCTCCACGAAATAAAGAATGCAATTACCGGCACTTCTGCGGCATTTGAGCCCGCATTGGATTATATTGTTACGAAAATCCCGAGATGGCCTTTTGATAAATTCCCGGGCACCTCCAGAAGGATAGGGACGCAGATGAAGAGCACCGGGGAAGTGATGTCGATTGGACGGACTTTCCCCGAATCCCTGAACAAGGCGATACGTTCCCTCGAAGTGAAAATTCCAAAAGAGATGAAGATGGAGGAGCACATCCAGACTCCTACGGATTTGCGCCTTTTTGCAATACTTATGGCGATGCGCAATGGGGCTACTGCTGAAGAGATACACTCTAAAACCAAAATCAACAGGTGGTTCCTGAATAGGATTGCTGAAATGATTGCAATTGAGAATGGGATTAAGGAAAGCGGAGCGGAAGGAGGAGCGGGGCTCTCCAGAGAAATAATCTTGGAAGCAAAACGCGCGGGCTTTTCAGATGCGCAGATAGGGAAGCTTTGCGGCAAAGGTGAAATGGAAATCCGGAAAATTAGGAAGGAGCTCGGAATTATTCCGGTCTACAAGGTGGTGGATTCCTGCGCAGGGGAATTCGAGGCGCTGACCCCCTATTATTATTCTACTTATGAAAAAGAGAATGAAGCGGCCGAAATGGACGGGAAGAAGATTGTAATTCTGGGCTCCGGGCCGATAAGGATTGGGCAGGGAATAGAGTTCGACTACTGCTGCTCTCACGCCGCATTTGCGATAAGGGAAATGGGATACAAGAGCATCATGATAAACAACAACCCGGAAACGGTGAGCACGGATTTTGATTCAAGCGACCGGCTCTATTTCGAGCCGCTTGTTTTCGAAGATGTAATGAACATTATTGAGAACGAGAAACCCTACGGGGTGATTGTGCAGCTTGGGGGGCAGACCAGCCTCAACCTTGCGGAGCAACTGCATAAAGCCGGGGTGAAAATACTCGGGACTTCCGTGGAAGGGATAGATGTTGCGGAGGACAGGGAGAAATTCAGCGCCCTTGCGAGAAAGATTGGGATTCCGCAGCCGGAAAACGGAATTGCAATGGGAAGGGATGAGGCGGTTGCGGTTGCTTCCAGGATCGGATATCCGGTTGTGGTGCGGCCAAGCTACGTAATTGCCGGGCGCGGAATGGAAATAGTGATGGATGAGAACGAGCTTCTTGATTATATTGATGAGGCGGTATTGCTGAGCGAGAACAAGCCCGTTCTGATAGATAGATACCTGGACAATGCGATAGAATGTGAAGTGGATGCGATAAGCGACGGCGAAAACCATTTCATAAGCGGGATAATGGAGCATATCGAGCCTGCGGGAATACATTCCGGGGATGCGAACATTGTAATCCCGAATATGAGGCTGAGCGAGAAGGAAGAGGAGAAAATAATCGAGTATACGGAAAAACTAATCAAAGAGCTCGGGATAATCGGGCTCATAAATATCCAGTTTGTTGTGAAGAAGGGGACCGTATACATACTTGAGGCAAACCCCCGTGCAAGCAGGACCGTTCCGTTTGTGAGCAAGGCGATTGGGATTCCGCTTGCAAAACTTGCAGTGAAGGCAATGGTTGGGGAAAAAATCCCAAAAATAACTCCTAAAGGAGGCCATTACGCGGTAAAGAGCGTGGTTTTTCCGTTCCTGAAGCTTCTTGGAAGCGATATCCGCCTGGGGCCTGAGATGAAGAGCACCGGGGAAACAATGGGTATCGGGAAGAGTTTTGAGATGGCTTACTACAAGGCGATGCTTGCATCCGGAATAGACCTGGATAAAGGGAGCAAGGCGGCTTTCCTGAGCCTCCGCGATGAGGACCATGATTATGTGGATGAGCTTGCCGCGATGCTGCGGAAGCTCGGTTTCAAGATATACGGGACGATTGGGACGGTTGGGGCGGTGGAGAATGCGGTTGCAATCCCGAAAATAAGCAATGGATACCCGAACGTATTGGATTTGATTGAAGGGAGGCGCGTTGGAATTGTAATCAATACCCCTGGGAAGAGGATAAAGGCGCAGGAAGACGGCATCCTCATGCGGAATGCGAGCATCCAGAACAAGATACCCTGCATAATGAATGTGAATACTGCGTTTGCGCTCCTTAAAGCGATAGATACATTGCAGAAAAAAGAGCTCGATATCCGGCCTATGGATGAATACGGAGAATGAAGTTTTTTAAATTGTGGGAACAAAGAAAAGGGTAAAAAGGTGGGATGAAATGGCAACCATGAAATTTAAGGGCAGGCACTTCCTCACAATGCTGGACTACAGCAGGGAAGAGTTGGAATATCTTCTGGAGCTCGCGCTCAAAATGAAGAAGGGGCAGGAGAAGAGGAACCTGAACGGGAAAACTCTTGCGATGCTTTTCCAGAAATCATCTACTCGTACGAGGATGAGCTTCGAGGCGGGAATGACGCGCTTAGGCGGGCACGGGATGTTCCTGGATATGAAGAATACGCAACTCGGGCGCGGGGAAACGGTTGCGGACACTGCGCGCACAATGAGCAGGTATGTGGAAGGGATAATGGCGCGCTTAAACGATCATAAAGATATTGAGGAGATGGCGAAGTATGCGACCGTTCCGGTGATTAACGCTTTAACGGACATGCACCACCCCTGCCAGACAATGGCGGATATGCTTACGGTGAAAGAAAAGAAGGGAAAGATTGCGGGGCTTAAGGTCGTTTATTTGGGGGACTGTGGATTCAACATGTTCCACTCAACAATGATTGGATTTTCCAAGCTTGGTGCGGACGTGGTTGGCTCCTGCCCGAACATTGAGAGCTATAACCCGAAGGCTCCGATTCTGGAGGCTGCGAAAAAGCAGGCTGTCGGAAAGATTACGATTGAGCACGACCCGAAGAAGGCGGTTGTGGGCGCGGACGTGATTTATACGGATGTTTGGGTAAGCATGGGGCAGGACGAAGAGAAGGCAAAGAGGCTTTCGGAATTGAAGAATTACCAGGTGAACGAGGCGCTCTTTAAACTGGCAAAGCCGGATGCGATCTTCATGCACTGCCTGCCCGCGCACAGAGGGGAAGAAGTTACTGCCGGAGTCATCGATGGAAAGCAGTCCGTTGTTTTCGACGAGGCGGAAAACCGGCTCTGGGCGCAGAACGCGATATTATTGGAACTGATGGGTGGCAAAGAGTAGTGCACGCCGAAGGCGGCACATGCGCTACTCTTTGACAGGATATGCCCTTTTTCTCTTTTTTCCATTTTTAGAAACAATTAAAAGGAGTTCTTTGCATATATTTACTTATGAAGACAGGTATGCATAGGGCTGTTTCTTACAAAAACACTATTCTGGAGGATTTCCGGGCCAGAGCACTGGCTAATGCAAAGGCGAGGGAAAGGCACTGGGCCCAAGTCAAGGATAGGATGATGGAAATCGGTCCGCTCGCAGAAAAGACCGCTCCCCTGAGAGAGAAGAGGGATGCCATTCTGGATAAAAGAAAAAGCGGCCTGACAGAAACAGCCGAAGTCGTTGGAATCGCGGCAGCCTGTTCTGTAACCGGTTTTGCATTGGAGAGCGAGGTGGCCGGGGTGTTGTTCGCCGTTGGCGGAGCAGTCACTGCAGTATACGGAGTGATACAGGTTATCTTGGAAAGCAGGCAACTCGCGCGGATACGGGAAGAGATTGCCTCGATCAGGAGAACTCCAGCGTAAATGTGTTTCTTCACAAACTACTCTGTAGAAGAGATCGAGCAAGCGGGCAAAAAACCCATCATTCTTCTTTTTATTTATTATCTTCTAATTCCCCTGCATGATTAGACTAGCTAAGAACGAAATTGCACGTATTCTGTCCGAAGCAAGCGGAGCTCCTCAGGACGTTTGCCTTGCTTCCCTGGAACCTACTGAAGAGAAGGGGCACGGGGACCTCGCATCCAAGATAGGCTTCATTCTCGCAAAGGAGAGGAAAACTAGCCCGGGGGCGCTTGCGCACGAGCTTTCCAAAAAAATCAAGCCTCACGAATGGATAGAGAAAATCGAGGCAAACGGGCCTTACCTGAATTTCTTCTTCTCGGATGCGTTCTATTCCGCGGCGATTGAGAGGATTCTTGAGGATGGGCCCAATTACGGAAAGGGAAGACGGGGAAAAAGAGTGATCATTGAATTCCCTTCGGTAAACCCGAACAAGCCATGGCATGTCGGGCATCTTAGAAATGCATTGATGGGGGATTCGGTTGCAAACCTGCTGGAATTTGCAGGGGACAAGGTGCAGAGAATTGACTATATTGATGATTTGGGCTTGCAGGTTGCTCAAAGTTTATGGGGATTCGACAACCTTGGCAAAAAGCCTGAAGGGAAATTCGACCACTGGCTTGGCGGGGAGTACGTGGAAGTTTCCGAAAGGATGGAGAGGGATCCTGAAACCGTGAAGTTTGCTGAAGGATTGCTCCACGAAATGGAGGAAGGGGATAACGAGGTTGCGCGAAAAGCCCGCTGGCTCGCAGAAGAATGCGTTAAGGCGCAATACCAGACAGCTTTTGAATTCGGAATTTACCATGATGCATTGATTTGCGAGAGCGATGTCCTTCGGGAAATATTTGCTGAGGGGATGGGCTGGCTAAGATCTAGCGGCGCGGTTGAACTGGAAAAAGAAGGGAAGAATACCGGCTGCTGGTTAGTATGCTTAGGAGAAAAAATGAAGGGGATGGAAGACCCGGATAAAATCCTCATTAGAAGCAATGGAACCGCAACTTACACTGGAAAGGACGTGATTTTCCAGCTCTGGAAATTCGGGAAACTGCACGGAAACTTCTTCTATTCGAAATTCATTGCGCAACCCAATGGGGAAACCGCATACATAACTTCCGCAAAAGGAAACGGAATGGATTTCGGGAAAGCGGAAATCGTAGTGAACGTAATCGGGGTTGAGCAGAAGTACCCGCAGGAAGTGATTAAGCACGTATTGGATTGCCTCGGGCTAAAGGATGAGTCCGATAACTCGGTGCACCTCGCCTATGAGCACGCCTGGCTTCCGGAAGCGAAATTCTCAGGAAGAAAGGGGACCTGGCTAGGGTATACCACTGATGAATTGGTTGAGGAAGGGAAAAAGAGGGCGGAAGAGAAGGTAAAACTGGAATTCTCGGAAAAGGATAAAAAGGAAATTGCTTCCAAAGTAGCGATTGGGGCGATAAGGTATGCGTTCCTGAAGATTGCCCCTGAAAAGAAGCTCATCTTCAAATGGGATGAGGTGCTCTCAATGGAAGGGGATTCCGGCCCGTATCTGCAGTATGCATGCGTGCGCGCAAAAAGAATAATGGAGAAGGCGGAATTCCTTCCGCAGGCGGGAATGCATGAGTTCAATCCGGCAGAGAGGGAGCTTATTCTGGAGCTCGCTTCCTTCCCGGAAATGGTGGACGCTGCCGCGGAGAAGATGAAGCCGCACCTTGTTTCTTCTTACTTATACAATCTTTCGAACCTATTCAGCAAATTTTACACAACTAATAGGGTTCTGGATGCGGAAACTAAAGAGATTGCGCAAACCCGCCTTGCGATGGTCCGCGGATTTGAGAGCGTACTTTCCAAGGGATTGGGAATTTTAGGGGTTCCGATTCCGGACAAGATGTGAATTATATTTTCTTTTCTTCCCCTTTTACATATCTGAGGGCCTTGTTTATTTCTATCTCGAACCCATACCTTGAGAAATAGTTCAGGATGTTGCGCACATCCCTTTCCAGGTATTTTTCCGAGTTCGGGTGAGAGAGGACGACTCCCTGCCCGAAATCAATAAGGTATGGGACCGGGCCAACCAGGACATTGTATTCGCTGATGTCTGCGTGCACAAGCCCTGCCTTGTACATCTTTCTTAAGTCTGTGAGAATGGATTTCAATTGGTCGATGGATTCCGGGCCAAGGGTATTCAGCGGGGTATAGGGAAGCCCTTCCTCCCCTAGGAACTCCATTACGAGTATGTTCTTTACCTGGAGGAGCGGCTTTGGCGCATGCACGCCGGCCTCCTCGCAAATCTGCAGGTTCTTGAATTCCTTCTGGGCAAACGCATTGACCAGATCGCGCTCGTTTCTCCGGAATTTCTTGAAGCGCGGGTCCCCTATCATGTATTCTTTTCGGTTCATGAAATGAGTGGTTTCTATTTTGTAGATTTTAACCGCTAAAAGCGAGCCGGAGGGGGTTGTTGCGCGGAAAACATTCGCTTCCTTCCCTGTAGAAATCGGGTAATCCATGTTGTTGATTGTCCCCTTGCTCATCAGGCTTGAGAGAAGCATGAGAGTCTGCTTGTCAAAGACTTCGCTCTCCAACTTAAATCTTTCCTTAAGCAAAAAGTGATCGCGGTCGGGCCTCTTAACCATTTATCCTACCTTGAGATAACCTTTCTCAACAAGCCACTTTTTCTCGTTGGGAGCATATCTCCAGGCGACATCCGCTTTCTGTTCCCCTTGTATTACCCATGGGATTACTGCAACTGCGTCGCCTTCCTTTACCCATATTTTCTTCTTGAGCTTGCCTGGAATCCTGCACATCCTTTCTCTTCCATCGTTGCAGAGGACGGTCATCCTTCCCCCTCCAACAACTGCGGTGATTACCCCTAAAAGCTCCTCCCTTCTTGGAAGGCGTACCCTCTGAATCTGGTCCGGGGAGCCGCCTGCTGCGCCTCTGGGTTTCCTATAACCGCCGCGATAGCCGCCTCCTCCGCCATGACCACGATATCCATTCATTTAACCGAACTCCTTGCTCCGCATGCTTCGCAGACGAGAATTTTGCTCCTCTGCCCCGTGCCCTCCAGATGCGTATCCGGCTTGCTGCATTGCGGGCATATTACGAAAGTGTTAACGTATTCCACGAATTTCTTGTTCAGGACGTCCACGCGCAGTTTCCTGTGGATGATCAGCCTGTCGCCTTCCATCCCTGCGGGGGAGGCGAACTCCTTTGTAAAGAATTTCAGCAAGTGCTCCGGGTCCCTCCTTATTTTCTGGAGGACCGCGTTGAAATTCTTTATTATCGTCTTGTTTCCTTCCACGAATGCGTCAAGAACGGGTATTTCAAAGCGCTCCCCGCCCTTCAATTTGTCTGGGAGCTGCGCATATGCGTTTTCCAATAAGGAATCATAATCCATCAATTCACCGAATATAATATTGGATTAAGGAGAGAAGGTTTAAAAATACCGTCTTAAGACGTACCTTCCTTCCAGCTGTGGAGGTATGCCTCCTGCTCGGCTGTTAATTTGTCTATTTTCACGCCCAGCGCCTCTATCTGCATTGCCGCGATAGTCTGGTCGATTTCATCTGGAAGCGTGATTACCTTGTTGCCCAGCTTGCCCTTATTTTTTACGAGGTATTCGCACGCAAGCGATTGCCCCGCAAAAGAGGTTGCCATCACTTCGGACGGGTGGCCTTCGGCTGCCCCGAGGTTTACGAGCCTTCCCCCTGCGCAGAGGTATAGCCTCTTTCCTCCTAGTGTGAATTCTTCGAGCGATGGCCTCATTTGCCTGGTTTTCTGCGCCGCTTTCCGCAGGGAAGCGACATCGATTTCCAAATCAAAGTGCCCGGAATTAGCAAGTACCGCGCCATCCCTCATCTTCTTCATGTTTTCAAGCGAGATCACGTGCTTGTCCCCGGTAACCGTGATGAACACGTCCCCGAGTTTTGCGGCTTCTTCTATCGGCATTACCTTGTACCCATCGTAGACTGCCTGCAATGCGCGGAACGGGTTGACTTCGCAGACAATTATGCTTGCGCCGAGCCCGCTTGCCTTCAATGCAACTCCTTTTCCGCAGTCTCCGTAGCCGGAAACGACTACTGTTTTTCCCGCAAAGAGGATGTTGGAGGCGCGCATGATTCCATCCAGTGTGGACTGCCCGGTCCCGTAGTAATTATCCAGAAGATGCTTGGTGTTGTTGTCGTTCACCGCGACTACCGGATATTTGAGGGCGTTATCCTTTGCCATTGCATGCAGGCGGATCACTCCGGTTGTTGTTTCCTCGCAGCCCCCAATCATGTTTTTGAGCAATTCGGTTTTCTTGGTGTGAATCATTGTGAGGAGGTCTCCTCCGTCATCGATTGTGAGCTGGGGCGCTTGTGCGAGAACTCCTTCGATATACCTGTAATAGTCTTCGGTTGTTTCGCCCTTGTATCCATAAACTGAAAATCCATCCTGGGCAAGCGCTGCGGCAACATCGTCTTGGGTAGAGAGCGGATTGCAGCCGGCTATTGCGACCTTTGCGCCTCCGTCCCTTAGTGCGTGCACGAGGACCGCGGTTTCCTTGGTTATGTGGAGCGCTAAACCTATTGTGAGTCCTTTGAAGGGCTGCTCCTTTTTGAAGCGGGCGGAAATCTTTCCCATTATGGGCATGTGCGCGATTGCCCAGTCTATGTTCATCTTTCCCTGCTCTGCAAGCGAGATGTCCTTGACTTCGTAATTTTTTCCTTTGTCCATTTTTATTCACCATTCAATAAGCGTTTTCCGCTTTTAGTTTATTTGAAAAGAATTAATAGGCTGTCTGTTTTATTTTTGCAGCTTCATGTAGATGTGGTCAACGTAGTTTCCCTTCTGGATAATCCATTTTGGGAACCTTGCGAATTCCTTAAAGCCCAATTTTTTATACATGGAATATGCGGGCTTGTTGCAGGAAAGCACCCCCAGGTAGATGTTCCTTGGCTTGAAGAATTTTTTTGAGAGCTTTATGCAGAGTTTAAGCAATTCCCCGCCTAAACCCAATCTGCGGCATTTCTCTGCAAGCGCAATCCCGAGGCAAACATTCTCCTTGGATTTACCCCGGTCCCTTATTGCTCCGGAGGTCCCGACGATTTTTCCATCCACCTTTGCAATCAGGAGGAAACGCTCTCCCCTCTTGAAGCCGGCAAGCTCTTTGTCCTTCCATTTCTGCTCTTCTTTCAGCGAAACCCTGCTGCCGGCAATTATTGGCGCCTCCTCTTTAACAAGGGCGTTTATGAAGCGGTTCAGTTCGCGGGTTGAATCTTTCTTGGAAAGGAAGGAGATTTCCGCCTCCCTTCCATCTTTCAATTGAATGTAAGCGATTGGTTTTTCCATGTACCTCTATCCTCGGCAAGCAATAAAAGAATAACGGCGAGGCGGAGATTTCACCGGAAGCACCGGAAACCCACCCCCTTCGTTTGTTTATAAGCCTGAAATTCGCATATTTCCAATGGTGAGATGATGGAAAAGGACAATCCAGAAACCATTAAATATACCAATTGGGGAATAGAAACCGTGGATAAGCAAGGCAGGAAAAAAGTAAAAGAATACGACGTAATCATTGAGCAGGACGAGAACGGGGTATATGTGGCCTATGTTCCGGAACTGCCGGGCTGCCACACGCAGGGTGACTCCATAAAGGAAGTGCTTGAGCACGCATCAGAAGCGATTGAACTCTACCTTGAGCACTCCAAGAACAAAGTGGAGAACCCGATGAAGTTCGTGAGCGTAAAGAAGGTTTCGGTCCCGCGGGCTGCGAGCGCATGAAGCTCACCCCGTTAAGCCCGCAGAAGCTGATTAAATTGCTGGGCTTCCTTGGCTATTTCCCTGCAAGGCAGAAGGGCTCGCATGTTATACTGGAGAATCAGGAAACCGGAAGGATTGTTGTTGTTCCGGTTCATTCCTCCAAAGAGATTGGAGTCGGGCTCCTTAGCACAATCCTGAGGGAACTTGGGATTTCAAGGGAGGAGTATTTTGAATTGCTAAAAAAAGCATGAGCGGCCCCTTTCAGTCCTTACCCCTGCATTTTGGGAAAAAACGTATAAAATCTATAATTGTAAGGGTAAAGAAGTCATTTGTTTTGGAGCAAATTCACCGGAAGCACCGGAAACCCACCCCCTCCCTTTGTTTATAAGCCTGAAAACCGCATGCTTTTAGTGGTGAGGCCAATGGAAAAAAACATCCCGGAAAGCGTAAAATATACCAATCAGGGAATAGAAACGGTGGATAGGAACGGCAGGAAAAGATTGAAGGAATACGACGTAGTGATTGAGCAGGGCGGGAATGGGATTTATGTCGCCCATGTTCCGGAACTGCCAGGCTGCCGCACGCAGGGGGTTTCCATAAAGGAAGTGCTCAAGCATGCGACCGAAGCGATAGAAGTCTACGTGGAGCACGTGAATACTGTTTCCGGCTGCTGAAAACAGCAGTCTTTTTCTTTTTTCAGAACTTCTCAAAATCATTATATAGCCTTCTTCCGAAAACGCTTCCATGTCAATTCTCCTGGAAGGCGCGTGGATAATCACCCAGAATGAAAACCGGGAAACTCTGCGCGGCGATATTCTAATAGAAGATAACCAGATTGTTCAGGTCGGGGAAGGAATCTCTTCAGAAGGGATTGAGGAAAGGATTGATTGCAGCAGGAAAATAATCTTCCCGGGGCTTGTGAATGCGCATACGCACTGCGCAATGGGGCTTCTCCGCGGATATGGGGAGGGGCTTCCATTGAAGAACTGGCTTGCGGAGAAGATCTGGCCTGCGGAAGCAAAATTGAAACCCGAGGACATTTACTGGGGAAGCCTTCTTGGAATGATTGAGATGATCCGCTCGGGAACCACCTCTTTTTCAGATATGTATCCGGTTGGGATGGAAAGGATGGCGGATGCGGCAGGAGAAATTGGGATGCGCGCAGTGCTCGGTTACGGAATGATGGACAAGCCTGAAGGAAGAAACCTGGAAGGCGAACTAAATAGGGCAAAGGAGATGCTCGGCGAACTGGGAAAGGCAAATCCGCGCATTAAAGGTTCTGTTTCTGCGCATTCTTTGTACATGTGCTCGGAAGAGCTTGTGAAAAAGGGAAAGGAGCTTGCAAATGAGAACGGAATGCTTTTCCAGATGCACGTATCCGAAACTAGGGAAGAAGTATTCACTCTTCTTTCCGAGAAGAAAATGCGCCCTGTGCAGTATTTGGAATCATTGGGAGTTTTGGATTCACTTTCTTTATTTTCGCACATGGGCTGGGTTACGAAAAAGGAGATTGAGATTGCCGGAAAGAACGGGGTGAGCGTTGCGCACTGCCCGATGAGTTCCCTGAAATTGGCGGTTGGGGATATTGCCCCGATTTCTGAATTTATGGAAAAAGGCGCAAATGTTTGCCTGGGAACGGACGGGCCGGCGAGCAACAATTCATTGAATATGCTGGAAAGCCTGAAGATGAGCCTGCTTTTGCAATCGCATAAGTACTGGGACCCTACTAGGTTCTCTGTTGCGAATGCATGGGATTCTGCAACTCTAAATGGGGCGAAGGCGCTTGGAATCCACTCCGGAGAAATTTCGGAAGGAAAACTTGCGGACTTGGTTATTGTGGATGCGTTGGCTGCTAACCTGAAGCCGCTTCCGGCGGATTTGCGCATGATTGCATATTCGATTAATCCATCGAACATTACGGATATGATTATTGATGGGAAATTCGTAATGAAGGAAGGGAAGATTGAATTTGTGGATGAGGGAATGGTGCTGGAGAAAGCGGAAGATGTTGCGCACGAACTCCTAAATAGGTGAATTTCTGGACGAGCAGATAAACGCTAAGATGCTGGAAAAATGGTTTTCGGATTTTGCGCAATCCGCCCCATCTAAATCTGCAAAAATAGGGAAGCTGGAAATTGAAATCGGCTCAAATACGATTTCCATAAGGAATCCGGAATACAATGTTGCGCAGGTAATCAATCCTGCTGATTTTGAGTTAAAGGGGCCTGGAAAAGATGCGAAGATCATTGTTACCGAGCAGAAGGCTGGAAGGGAGCACGTTGTGTACGTATTGGTTCCAGGTTCAGAAGATGTGATTGCACTTGAGCTTGCATTTGAGAAGGAGTTCTTCGGAGTTTATCCATATACGTATCCGCTTGGGTTTCCGCTTTCCAAGAAATACTGCGCAGCTGCTTTGGGAAAGAACCTGCTTGTTTGCGATTTGGAAAAGAAGGAATATGTTTTCCTGAATGAAAGAGGGGAAAGATTGCATTCTGCAGTTGATTTTGGAAAGGAGGCAACTTGTGCGGTCCTGAATGCGGATGTGGCTGCGATTTGCACTTCCGAAATACTCTATGTGATCAGGAACGGGCAGAGGGTCGGGATAAAACTCAAGAATGCAATTCGTAAGAAGATGAAAAAACCTATTTTTGGAATTGGGAAGAGCAGGAACTACAACTGGCTTGCGGTAAAAGAGGAAAAGGGAAAAGAAGTTCTTCTTGTTTGCCTGTCCGATGCGGATTTAGGGTATGCAGTAATGAAGCTGAATGAGTTGAAAGGAAAAGAAATACTTGATTAAGGTTAAGCGCGGAGGGAATTCCTGGCAATTTTCTGCGGAATTCCCGCTGGAACCTGCGGGGGGTTGCGGAGCGCTTTCGGAATATACGAGCTAAACGGGCTGGGCTTTGCCTTTTCCTGCTCCAGCTGCTTTCTCAAATCCCGGATTTCGTTCTTCTGCTTTTCAAGCTGTTGCTGGGCGTCATTTGCCTTTATGCAGGAATGCACGGCCACCCCTCCGGAAGCGAGCGCGATTGCGACCGCACTTGCGGCAATCCACCTCGCCGGAACATGGGAGAAACGCCTGGCGCAGGAGTCAAATCCCGCGATGAAGCCGTTCCATGCCTGAGTAAGGCGCATCAGGATAGCCTGTTTTCCTTTTTCAAGTTCAGGGCGGTTTGCTCCCTTTAGGTAGAGTTCCCTGACATATCGAACCACTGCTGCCGAACTATATTCCACTCGCATGAACTGGTCCGCAGGCTCTTCTGGCACTCCTCTCCCTCTATTGCCGGGAATTGGAGGATGGCCACTTTGGGCTACATACGAATTCCTGAGTGCTTGCCGCGGAATAGGGGGAGGCATTTTTGCGGTCCGGGGCACTGGTGACGTAGGCCTGGGCACCTTCGGGACCCCTTGGCTTGGAAGGATGCCTGACCAGAGTTCAATTCGCTGGGGGTTGAGCGCAGCGCGCGGCCGCGTCTTCTGTGAATCATCTCGATTATCCGAACTCATAGGATTAATTGTGCTCAAAAGGGTTTAAAAGTGTATAAGTCCGGAAAATGCAGAAAACAAAAAATAAATAAAAAGGAATAAAGGAAAAAAGTTCAACCAAAGAGGTTCGCAAGGCCTTCCGCTGCTGCGGCTTCCTTCTTCTCTTCAGAAACTTCTTCCTCTGCCGGTTTGGCTGCTGCTGCGGGCGCTGCGCCTGCTGCTGGAGCCGCTGCCATTGTCGCGACGTTCTTCAGAAGGTCCTCAAAGTTAACTCCTTTGACTGCCTCTGCGAGGACTTTGGCTTTCGCCTCATCCGGGTGGACGCCTGCGGCTTTAACTACCGACAGAATCCCTTCCTGGGAAACTTCCTTCCCTGCTCCGTGTAAAAGGAGCACTGCATGCAAATATGGGTCTACTTTAGTCATTTTCATCACTCTTTTTTCTCCTCAGTAGAAGCGGCTGAGGGTTCTGCTGCCTTTTCGGCCTCCTTTGCCGCTGCGGGTGCAGCGGACGTCAAATCAGAAAGAGCCAAACCAATCCTTGCGGACTGGGAGAGAAGCTGCTCTATCGATTCTGGAGAATAAATTGAGCCGTTTACGCCCACGTTGACTCCCTGCATGTACGCCTCAAGAAGAAGCGCCTCTGCGGAGATGTCAAGAATTTCCGGTGCATATATGTACTCGCCGTCGTATGCAAGAAGGATGTTCGCACGCACCGTGAACGGCTTAACTCCCAAAGTCTGGAGCGCCTTTGCCTTCTCGGGGGTGATTACATCCCCTGCTTTTACGACCGTTGAGTCCTTTACGACCGCGATTTTCCCTCCGCGGATCTGGACGTTCAGGCCTGCGGTTTTCAATTCTGAAAGCGCCGGTCCTGCCGGAAGCGAAGTCTCACCAACCGGGACAATGATGTCCTTCGGGGACTTCTCTCCTGCTTTTGCTGCAACTTCCATCTTGTTCTGCCTGAGGAACTGGTTTAGTTCGTAAGGGGTGATGTCCATTGCTACAAGCGCTGCGGGCTTGTTGAATAATCCAATCATTTCCTTTGGTTTTCCCGCTGCCTCAAGAGCCCTCTGGAGAACGGTTGCCTTTGCAATCCTGACTTTTGAGCCGTTCTCGCGGAGCTGCTTCCTCAATTTCTGGAGGAGCGAGTCCGGAAGGCCGCGCAAATCGATTACTGCAACGTTCTTTGCAGAAGAGATGTCCTTTGCGACAGACGCCGCCTGCTCTTTCTTTCGTGTTATCGCAATTCTTTCTTTTTTGGCTTCCTTGTGAGCTTCAGTTTTCTTCATAGTTGCCACCTCACATCACCTTAATTGACTTCCCCATCGTGAGCTTGATGTAAACCGATTTCACGTTGGGAAGGCTGGCCTTGTTCTTGATTGCCTCGAAAATCGCTTCAGCATTGTCTGCGAGCTGCTCCGGCTCCATCTTTTCCGAGCCGACCAGCGCCTGCGCGACCGGCATGTATTTCCCCTTGGAAACAATGCGGACTGTGCGCTTTGCCATGTTGATTGCGTTCGGAAGGTTTCCGATGAGCGGTTTGGGTGTTTTTCCCCTTACTGCGAGGTACTGGCCGAAATTCTTTGCAACCTGGCCCATTAGGTTCGGCTGCACTAAGAAAACGGATTCCTCGGTGAGTTTCTTCATCTTTGGAAGGTCATCCTTGTAAGCCGACATCTCATCGATTAGGAGAACGAGGTCTGCTCCGGCCTTCCTTGCGTTGTTTCCGGTGTCCGGGTCAGCGACCACGACCACCTTCGGCTCCTTTCCGCCTTTTCCGTTCGGGAGGGCGACGTCCAGGTTAAGCCTGTTCTCGGGCTTCGAGAAATCAATGCTCCGGAAATTCACTATGATTTCCACTGACTGGGTGAATTTCCTGCTTCCCTTTTCCTTCAGCATCTCTTCGATGCCTGCAACTAGCTTTTTCTTGTCCATACACTCCCTCCTGCTACCAGCAGTGATTGCGGGTAAAGTAGATTGAGTTGAAATTAAGATGAGAAATGTTTATAAATATCGTGGTAAGCGGGAAAAGGCGGGAAATTTGGAAAAGAGAGTGCAAATAACATACTCTTTTGGGGCAGATTTCTGCGCCGGTTTTCTGGAAACCTTTATAAACCATTATAATATATAATAGTCTCCATGTCGTCTTCTGGCGAGTGATATGCCAGTTTAACAGTTGAAATATAGTGATAATATGGTCAGCCTTGACAAAGCAATCCTTGCTTCCTATGACAAGGAAGGGAAGCACTTCGAAATCTATGTGGACCCCACGCCCACCTACCAGTATCTTGAGGGCAGCAAAAAGGACCTGAGGAACATATTGGTGGTTGAAGAGGTTTACGAGGATACGAAGAAGGGAGACCGCGCAAAGGCCGCGGACATCCAGAAGGCATTCGGAACCACCGATATTTACGAAATACTCAAAATCTTTCTTGAGAAAGGAGAGGTTCAGCTTACAACTGAGCAGAGACGAAAAAAAGTTGAAGATAAACGGAAGCAGATCATAAACATGATTTGCAGGGAAGCAATAGATGTGAGGACGGGCGCGCCGATCCCAGTGCAAAGGATTGAGAATGCAATGGAGGAATTGCGCTTCCATGTGGACCCTTATGTGGATACGAAAACGCAGATGGACGAGCTCCTGAAGAAATTGCGCCCATTGATACCGATAAAGTTCGAGAAAGTGAAACTCGCGGTGAAGGTTCCCCCGGAATATGCGCATCGGGCATACGGGACAATCAAGAGCTATGGAATCCAGAAGGAGCAGTGGCTCAGAGACGGATACCTCATAGTTGTTGTGGAAATGCCTGCGGGAATGCAGGGGGAGTTCCTGGATAAGCTGAATAAGCTCACTTCAGGGCAGGTAGAAACCAAGAAAATGGATTAGAAAAATTGAATTGCATTCGAAAAACAAAAAGGTGATTGATACGGAGAAAATTATCGTTCCCGGGGAATTAATCTGGGAAAAGGAAGTCAGGGAGCCGAACACGGAAGTAGTGAACGGGAAAACGTACGCCACTGTGCTCGGGATGCTCAGGGAAGACAGGTTTATCCCTCTTGAGCTTGTGTACAAGCCGAAAGTCGGCGACAACGTGATCGGAATAGTCACGGATGTGCGCCACTCGGGGTATTCTGTGGATTTGAACCTCGCATATGACGGGTTCATAAACTCCAAGTTTACCCGCGTGAGCTTCAGGAAGGCGGACATCATTTACGGAAAAATAAAATTCGTGGATGAGGTCGGCGGAGTGGATATTACGGATGCGAAGAGGCTTCCGACCGGGAAGCTCATGAAGGTTCCGGCTTCAAAGGTTCCGAGAATAATTGGGAAGAAGAGCAGCATGCTCAACCTGATCAGGGACGGAAGCGGATGCACGATTTTCGTAGGGAATAACGGATATATCTGGATTGGCGGAAAGGGGAATTTGCCCTTAGTGCTCCGCACAATAAAACTGATTATCGAGAAGGCGCACACACGCGGCCTTACGGACACAATCGCCGCATACCTGCGCTCGCAGGGGGCGAACGTGAAGGTACCCACCGCAGAGGAAAGGGGAGGGGAGCAGTCCCAGGGATTCGAAGAGGGGCCGCACCAGGACGCTCCGCGCGAGAAAAGCGAGGAGAAGGAAAAGGAACTTGATATTGAAGAGATGTGATTGATATGGGAAAAATGCCAGGGATTGTATTGTTTAAGGATGGAAAAAGGCTCGATGGGAGAGGCCCGCATGATTTGAGGAAGCTCCACATTGAAGCAGGAGTGCTTGAAGAAGCGGATGGCTCGGCGTATGTGGAATGGGGAGGGAACAAAATCATTGTAGGAGTTTACGGCCCAAGGGAATGCATTCCAAAACACTTCTCGGACCCTTACAAGGCAATCCTCAAAGTGAGGTATGTGATGAGCCCATTTGCCTCTGCCGATGATCACGGAAGAAGCGGGCCGAACAGGAGAAGCATTGAAATCTCCAAAGTGCTCAAGGAGGCCTTTGAGCACGTTGTGCTCACGAATCAGTTCCCACGCACGCAAATCGAGGTATACATCGAAGTTTTGCAGGCAGAAGGGGGAACAAGGGTTGCCTCTTTGACTGCGGCGGCGGTTGCGCTTGCGGATGCGGGAATCCCGATGAGGGACATTATCTCTGCAGTTGCGGTCGGGAAGATAGATGGAACGCTCGTAGTTGACCTTGGAAAGAACGAAGATAACTTCGGTGAATCCGATGTCCCGATTGCGATAACGCACAGGGACAAGGAGATAGTTCTCCTCCAGATGGACGGATTGCTTACGAAGGAGCAGCTGGAAGAGGATATCCAGGCTGCAATCGACGCATCCGAACAGGTTTACCAGGAGCAGGCAAGGGCGCTCAAGAACTCTTATGAGAAGGGTGAGCGCGGAAAGTTGAAAATGTGAGGTGTTCGGAATGGGAGAAGAAGTAAAAGACAAGATTTTGAGGGAAGTGCGGAAAGACTTTCTTCAGGAGCAGCTACTCAGCGGGAAAAGGTTTGATGAACGCGCTCTTGATGAATGGAGGCCGGTGGAAGTTCAAAAGGGGGTAATCACCACTGCGGAAGGCTCTGCCCTTGCAAACATAGGGGGCAGCAAGGTTGTTGCGGCAGTGAAATTCGATGTGATGACGCCTTTTCCGGACAGGCCGGATGAAGGGGCGTTCATTACGAATGCGGAATTCGTTCCGATGGCTTCTCCGGGATTTGAGCCCGGGCCGCCTAACGAGAATTGCATAGAGCTTGCCCGTGTAGTGGACAGGGGAATCAGAAGCTCAGAAGTCATTGATGTGACGAGATTCTTTTTGGAAGAAGGCAAAGTTCTGGGATTGTTCCTGGACCTCTGGATTCTTGACCACAAGGGAAACCTCACGGACACTGCAGCCCTTGCAGCGTGCGCAGCGCTTCTGGACACAAAACTGCCGAAAGTGGAGAACGGGAAAATCATCCGCGGCCAAGGAACCCAATCTATGGAGATGAAATACAAGCCGCTCACAACCACTTTCATAAAGGTGGCCAATAACTTCCTGCTGGACGCATCTCACGATGAAGAGTATGCAAAGGATATGAGCTTCACGGTGGGCACTGTGGAGGGAATGGTCTCGAGCATCCAGAAGTCCGGCCAAGGTGGGTTAAGCAAGGACGAAGTGATGAACTGCGTGGATGTCGCGCTCAAGAAGTCGGACGAGTTAAGGAGATACTTATAGGAAAATAGGTGGAATGAATGCACAATTCGAAGTACGGGAAAAGAATAAGAGAGCTCGTAGAGGCGTCCCTTCTTAAGAAGAATGAAAGGTACGAATGCCCAAAATGCGGGAAGAGATCCGTTAAACGGGTATCGAATGCGCTTTGGGAATGCCGCTCATGCGGAGCAAGGATTGCAGGTGGGGCATACCTCCTCGCAACCGATATCGGCCAGACCGCAAGAAGGGTTCTTGCAGGCGGAGAAGCAGGTGAATGAATGGGAGAATACAGGGAATGGGAAAACGGAAACAAAGTAGTGATTTCAAGCCTTAAGACGTTCGAGTTCCCGCCTACGGGCGCGAAAGTGCTTTTCAAAGTCAGGCCTCCGGTTGCAAAGGAAATCGGGACCGATTGAGGCGCTTTATTTGAAATGCAGCGCGAGGCTGCGCTTTGAATTCCCTTCCGCGCTTGTTGCGGAGAATGCGCGTATTGCATTGGGAAAGGGCGGGCCTGAGAGTGGCCGGTGCAAGGTTTCGGCTTTGGCTTCCGGAAACGTTGTGGAAGTTTTTGCAGAAGCGCTTGATTCGGTTGCATTGCGCGCGGTTGTGAATACGTACCTGCGTAACATGAAGGTAATTGAAGGGTTGAATGGTGAAGATGATGGCTGAGAAAGAAGAAATCGAAAAAGAGATTATGAAATTGCAGAACCTGGAAAGGCAGTTGCAGGCGGTTATGATACAGAAGCAGCAGATGCAGCTCCAGATGAGCGAGACCGATCTTGCCCTTGAGGAGCTTGTGAAGGCAAAGGGCGAAGTTTACAAGAGCATCGGGAGCGTAATGATAAAAACAACCGCTGCTGAAGCAAAAACCGACCTTGAAGGCAAGAAAACCCTGCTCACGAGCAGAATAAAGATGATGGACGGGCAGTACGAGAAGCTCAAGGGGGAACTGATGCGCCTGCAGAAAAAGCTCAGCGCAGAACTTGGTTCCGGGTCTTCGGATGAAGGCGCATAAAGAAATTTTTCTTTCTTTTATTCAAAAATATTCCAACTCAAAACTAGTCATAGCCAGCCATTCGAATGTTGATTTGGATGCGTTGTGTTCTGCTTATGCGGTGAAGAGCGTTCTTCCTAAAGCAGTTCTTGCTTTTCCTGAGAAAATGGATTCCCCTGCGCAATCTTTCTGTGAACACATGGATATTGAATACGAGCCTATTGAGAAGCTTAAGCCCGCAGATTACGATGGATTAGTTGTTGTGGATTGCTCTACTTATGTTCTTTTGAAAGAAGCGAAGGCGTGGAAAGGGAAGGTCCTGCTGGTTATTGATCACCACCATAAAAATGAGAACATGATTGAGGGGAAAGAGAATATCCGGGATGAGGATGCGAAATCCACCGCGGAAATTATTTCTACTTTTCTTCCTTCATTTACCCCGGATGTTGCGTTTGCGCTCTCTGTTGCGATAATTTCGGATACTGCGCGCTTCAAGTCCGGCAAGCCCTCGACTTTTGTCGAGCTTGCGCGCATGCTTGAGCTTTCCGGGAAGGATTACAAGGAAGCTCTTGAATTTGCAGAGCCGGAACTGGAACTGGATAAGAAAGCTTCTGTTCTGGAAGCATTCAAGGCAATGCACATTTCCATAAGAAGCGGATATACGATTGCAACGGTGGAAGTGCCTGCGCACGAATCCTTAGTTTCTTCCTCAATTTCCGAATTTGCAGACGTTGCTTTTGCTGCAAACTGGAGGGGGGAGGCGAAGGAAACGAGGGTCTCTTCGCGTGCACGTAAAAGCGTTCCGGTCATGCTCAATGAAGTGATGGCGCAGGTCGCGTCCGAATACAGGGGTTCCGGAGGCGGGCACCCGAAAGCAGCGGGGTGCTCTGCAAAGGAGAAACCCAATAAGGTTTTAGAACGCTGCGTAGAAGTCCTTGCGGAGAAGCTAGAGAATGTGGGTGTGGAAAAATGAAAAACATACTTGTGGGTGGGCAGTACGGCGATGAAGGGAAGGGAAAAATTATTTCGCACCTTGCGCTTTCAGACAATCCGGAGATAGTTGCGCGAGGGGGAGTTGGGCCAAATGCGGGGCACAAAGTTCTCTATGAAGGCAACTGGTATTCGCTGCGCATGCTTCCCTGCGGATTCGTGAACAAGAATTCCAAAATCATGATTGGCGCGGGGGTTTGCGTGGACCCGGAAGTATTCCTGAAAGAACTTGAACTTACCGGAACCGCCGGGCGGGCATTTGTGGATAAAAGATGCACGGCCATTTTGCAGAAGCATAAAGACGAGGATGCGTCTGCGGAACTCAGCAAGAAAATAGGGACTACTAAAACAGGGTGCGGGCCTGCGGTTGTGAGCAGGGCGCGGCGTGATGGGGTTTTGATTGCGGATATTCCGGAAATGCAGAAATACACCATTGATGTTGCGCAGGCGGTCAATAATGCGAAGAATGTGCTTCTGGAAGGCTCGCAGGGCTTTATGCTTTCGGTCCTTTATGGGACTTATCCGTTTGTGACTTCCAAGGATGTTTCCGCTTCTTCGGTTGCTGCGGATGTGGGCCTGGGGCCGACTTCGATTGACCACGTAATTATGGTAATTAAGTCCTATACTACGCGTGTTGGAAATGGGCCTTTCCCTGCGGAAATCCCGGTTGAGGAAGCAGTTAAGATGAACATGCAGGAGTACGGGACCGTTACCGGTCGTCCTCGCAGAACTTCCCCTGAATTGCACTGGGAAGACCTTCGGTTTGCGGTGCAGGTAAATGGCGCGACGCAGATGGCGGTCACAAAACTGGATGTGCGGTTCCCCGGGAACAACGGGGTGAAGAAGTTTGCGGACTTGAGCGGAGAGGCGCGCAGGTTCGTGGACCAGATTGAGGCGAAACTGGGCGTTCCGGTTACTTTAATTGGAACCGGGCCGGATGCACGCGACATTATAGACCGGAGAGCGGAAGTCCTATGAGAAGAACTGAAAAAAGCTCCGAAGAAACAAAAAAATCCCTTAAGAGAGCAGAGAAGGGCCCCAAAGAAGGGAAGGCCCATACGCTCGAATCAATTAAGAGAGAATTTAGGTTTGCTTCGTAAGGGTTTATAATTTCTTTTTCCCCTTAAACAATCCCAAATATTATGCCGAGGTGGCAGAATCCGGTAACGCGCCAGACTTGAGATCTGGTGCCCCTCTGGGGCTTAGGAGTTCAAATCTCCTCCTCGGCGTCGAACCCTTTTGGCCAACATAGGCTAACGGCAAAAGGCTTACGTTCACCCAAAAGCCCTTAGGTGTTCCCTTCAATTGTTATTTAGAAATCCGCTCAACCTCCTCGGCGATATTTCTACTTATTAGGGGCAGAAGCAGGATTGCCAGGGCCTGTATCAGAGCCCCATGGGTAGCCGGTCATGGATGGGGGAGGAGTTGGCCCAAACGTGTATTCGTGCCTTTCCCTGCCCGACATGAAATCAAAGGTTGTTTTTCTTGATGCCTGTTTTATGGAACCATCAGGGTACATTTCGTATTCTTCCGGCTCGTTATCATCTAATGGCATCCAAGCCTTGCGGCGATCCGGGCCCTGCCCATTATATTTGAGGTACCACTCTCTTGCCATGAGGCGGAGCCCCATGTTCGCATTGTCATCTTTGAGCCCGTCCCAGTAGATAAGGAACTGGAGCTCCCTATCGGTTAAGTCGGACGCGGAACGAATTTCTCCGCACCTCTCCTTAGTCATATCCGGGATGTTCATGCACAATGTTTGCAATTTCTTCACATCCGTGCGGAAAAAGCCTCCGGTTTCGGAAATAAGCGATACCTGAGTAGCAAGGTTGAAGTGCTCATGGGATTTGTATTTTTCATATTGATTGTTTCCGAACACTATTCCTAGGGAGAGGAGCGCACCTGCCGCAACCAGCCCCAGCTTCTTCAATCTGGGCTTCAGCATGTACTTCCAGACCTTATTGAGCGAGGAAGGGTCGTAAACTCCCTTACCAGTATTAATGATTACGACTGTATCGTCTTGGGTGAGTTCGTAGTGTTTTGCGCCCCAGAAGGCGACCGCCGCGGAAGGCTCCACATTTATGCCTATCCGGTTGAGGCGTTCGTATTCCTTTGCGATTTCGTCCTCTTTCGGGTGTTTCTTCATCAATTCCGCGCTTCCATCTTTCACGCGGGCCTCCACGAGTTCCTTGTACATTGAGTATGGGGCAACGAGCTTGTCTGCGATGCTCCTCCCTATTTTTGAGACAAAGTCCGCTGCGCGGTGCAGGATGTTCTGCTGAATAGTAACTCCGACGATTAATGGGGCGTCGTAACCCCACAATTCCTTTGCGACATCCGCAAGTTCAACCAGGAGCTCCCCGTTTCCGACCGGGCAAAAGACGTATTTTGGCCTTATCCCTTCGGCATAAATCTCACGCAGTATGTTGCTGTAGCCGTTTGCAATGTGGTATTCCTCCACCCCGACGATGTTGCTCTGGTGGCCCTCATAAGACGCTGCGGACCTCCCGAGCTCCCTCTGCTCATCAAGCCCCATCTGCCCGCTTGAGAGGTCCATCTCAACGACCTTTGAACATGATTCCAGCCTTTCGCGGATGGTTTTCGGAGTTCCCTTATCGATGATGTTGACTACCCGTATGTCTTTTTTGGTCCTTCTCCGCTCCTCCTCGGCCATCATCCCGAGGCTGTAGCCGGAGTTTCCGGAAGTGATGTGGACGAAAACGATCTCGGATTTGTCCTTGTAGTGCTCAAAAAGGGCTGCCGAGCGCCTGTCCTTGAAGGTTCCGAAGCGGTTCTTGCTCTCGTCCTTCACATAGACGGTCGCCCCGTTGCACGCCCCGCAAAGCTCTTTTACCTTGATAAGGGGGGTGTTTCCGACGGCCTTCCAGCTGGGGGGTGAAAGCAAAAACGAAGGTATGCCTGGTTTCCTTCCCTCGGTGGACATATAATATATATTATCAATGATAGTGTTTTTAAATGTTTGCTTGTGGAAGTTTCAAAAGACCGCTCTACACCGGCACTAAGAATATATCCAAGTGGCGCTTAGTAATAGATTGTGCTTAAAGGTGGGTCAAAATGGCAGAAATAAAGCTTCCAATCGGGATGAAGATTTCCCTTACAAGGGATGAAACCCTCACTGGGGGGCCCCTCTCGGCAAGGGAGATGTTCCTCTATTCTGAGAAGGTCGAGCCCGAGGACATACTGGCTTTCTTCAACCAGATGGCAAAGCCCAGGGTTCCTATTCTGGGGTTCCTGGATTTTTCTTCGGTGTTTTCCCCGAATGCGTTCAGGCTCATTGTAAAGAGGAAGAACAATACCGTATCCTTCTTCATAGAGGAGAGGAAGCACCTCCAGAGCCAGTCCGCGCTCGTTTTCCCCTTCAGGTTCGGGGATGCGAAGAAGATGGACCTCCAGGAAGCGGTGGGAACGCCCCTCTCAAAGTTCTATAAGATAGGGGGAGGCAGCTACGATTTCCTGGATTTCATGCTCAAGGAAAACATGGAGGAGCTCGACCTGGGCTTCACCAAGTTTCTCGGGGGCTTTGTGGCAGTAGGGTCAGCCACGGATGAGAAGGGCAGGAAAAGGGCGGTATTGGTTACCGAGCCGCATAAGTTTTTTAGGGTAAATTTGGAGGAGAACCCGTCTGTATACATCGAGGTGCTTGACCCACTGCCGAAAAGGATACAGACAACCTCCAATTTTCCCGTTTTCGAAGATACCGGCTTTAGCATGGGAGTGGATAATTTCGATTCTCTCCAGCACACCCTTGTGGTGGGAACTTCGGGTTCCGGAAAGAGCAAGGCGTTATACGTCATGTTGAAGGCGATTGAGCAGAAATACAAGGAAGGGGCAAGGATACTCATAATCGACCCGCACGGAGAGTTCGTGCGCCTTTTCCCTAAGGCTAAGCTCGTCAACTTCGTGACCAATTTCGTGGAGCCGCTGGATGTGGGCAAGGAGAAGACTCCGATGCTTACGCAGCTGGTTTCGCAATTGCTTGCCTCTTCGATTGGGCAGGAGAACAAGTACTCGGAGCGTGTGCTGTTCTACGCGGTGCACCTCCTGAGTTCAATAGACAAGCTCGAACTTACGAACATCAGCTCTTTGCTTACGGATGCTACGGTAAAGGCGGAATTCGTCAGCATGTGCGACAACGATGAGGTGAAGAGGTTCTTCGATGAGGAGTACAATGACATCTACATACACCACTTCAATACCGCGATATTGCCGATATTGAACTTCATCGGGGAATACCAGTTATACCTTGGGAAGGAGAAGAAGCAGGAGAACCTCCTGGAATTGATTCAGAAGAACAGGATTACGGTTGTGTCCTTCGACCCGAAGTTCTTCGGAAGGAGGATGATAAGCTTCCTTTCCGGGGCGATCATAAACCAGATGTACCTGCTTGCAATCAGCGGGAAGCTCATGGATAAGCCTACCATACTTGTGATGGATGAGTTCCCAAGGATTGAGACCAAGGTGGCAAGGGACATCCTTTCCGAGACCAGGAAGTTCAACCTATACGCGTACTTCTCGTGCCAGTACCTCTCCCAATTGAGCAAGGAGATCGTGGATAGCATGGTTTCGAACGTGAGGAACATTGTTGCGTTCAAGTTGAATCGGCAGGATGCGGCGCTCCTGAGTTCGGTGATGGAGATTAAGCTGGAGGAATACTTCAAGAAGCACCGCGGGCAGACCGAGCTGGAGGAATCCAAGAAAGAGATGTTTGTCCGGCTCAACCAGCGGGAGTGCATTGCAAGGCTCTACGATGGGGTGAATTACCTCCTTCCGATGAAACTCAAGGTTGTGGACATGAAGAAGTGGGGGTTCGACGAGAATGCGCTTCCGGTTTATGTTCCTCCGGAACCCCCTCCTTCGCCTTCTGGAGAAAAGGGAAAGGGGCCGGGAGACGGGCCTGGTGAGGATCCAGATGGAGGAGATGGAGGAGAGGTTGCTTCTCCATTCAAGGAAAGGCTCAGCCTTCCTGAATCCATAATTGACAAGGCGAGCGCAAGCAAGCTTGAGAAGGAAGAGAAGAGCCCGGTAAAAAAAATGAAGAGGGGGCAAATACTACTCTGAAAGGCATCCGATGTTGTAAATGTCCCATTTGAGCTCCTTGTTTCTCTCGAGTTCGGAATGCATCTGCTCAAGGAGGGAAGACTTTACCGCCTTGTATTTATCCAGCTGGAGAGGGGCGTTCCCGATTGCGTTCCGGAGGTTCTTCATATTGAAGCAGAACATGGAATCGTTCACGTTCTCGCAGTTGTGCAGGAAGTAGCCCCCGGAGCATCCGCTGGAATTATCGGTTTCGAAACAGCGGTTCATCTTCTTGGAGTAGTTGATTTTCATGCAGAAGGAGGAATGGAATCCCGCGCAGCAGCCGAATACATCCGAGGAATGCCTTATCCAGGTGCAAACCCCGGATTTCTTTGAGAATATCGCAGGCAACACAAGATAACAGTCCGCGGAATTGAGGGTGGTCGTGCAATCAATCATGTTCGTGCTGTTCGTATTGTAGTCGAAGGGAAGGTAGGAGATTTTCCCTATTGTTTCCCCGGCATTCTTCAGGGTGAGGGAATCAACGTCCTCTGCGCTCAATTTCATTTTCTCTTTTACCACTTCCCACTCGTCTTTACGGATCAGGCGCGGCTCCGGAATCCTTCCAAGGTTGCAGTAATCCACAACCACGGTCCTTCTCCCGGTGAGGGCGGACTTGCATTCATTGCGCTCCCAGATGTTGCGGCTCAGCCATCTGGAATAGTTGTCGATTCCGTGCAACGGCTTTCCGAAAAGAATCGCGGCGGTTTCCGAAAACTCCTTTTCGACCAGTTCCTTGTTTGCGCGGGGCTCTTCGAACTTGTGCCCCTTCAGAATCTGCTTGAGCTCCTCGTTCTCTTTCCTGTATTCCTTTGCCGAGGAAATGATGTCCATTAGAGATTTGAGCTGTTTTTTGGAAACGAGCTCTTCCCGGATTTCTTCTATTAGTTTCTTCTTCAATTGGAGGTACTTGTCCTTGTCAAGTTCGAGATTTCCGACAGAGTACTTTTTTCCGTAGGAATTGAACGTGAAGAAGGTTTCCCTGCACCCGTCGCAGTTGTAGGTGAAGTAGCCGTCTGCGCAGCTTCTCGAATTCCAGATTTCTAAGCAGCGGTTGCAGTCGAATGTTTCGTATATGTGGATGCACTGCTTGCTCACCCCTGCGCCATTCGAGCCAAAGCAGTATTCGCTTTCAGGGGCGCAGGTGAGGTGGGCGATGTATTTCGCATCAACGAGCTCGGTTGCATTGTAAATGTATGAGCTATCGATTACGTTCGAGCTTTTTTCTACGAATTGGGAATTTCCAAGGACGATGTTTCCGGTGTAGAGGAACCTTTCCTGCAATGATTCAACGATGCTGTCGATGTCTTTAACCTCGTTTATGTTGAGGGGCTGGAATTTCTTATTGAAATCAATCTCATCCAGCCCTATGAACCTGCTTTCATCCTTGTAGAACTCAATTCCCACATAAACATCTTTGCCGGAAACCGCGGATTTCTTCTTCATGGGGGCGTCCACTCCGGAAAGGAGCCAGGGCTCGTATTCCTTCATGTCGCCGATTTCCGCGCCAAAGAGCACCTTGCAGGTGGATTTCCACGCCCTATTCAGGACTTCGTAGTTCTGGGAATTCATGTTTACGCCTCTGCGGAGCCTATGCTATAGATGTCGAAATGGAGGGATTTGGTTTTCTCAAGCTCCCCGGAAATCTGCTCCAGAAGGGAGGACTTGAACCGCTTGTATTCCTCTATCGGGTACTGCACGTTCCCTATCGCCTTCTTCAGGTTCTTTGCGTTGAAGCAGAACATCGCATCCTGCATCGCCTCGCAGTTGTGCGAGAAGTAAATATCGGAGCAGTCCCTGCACAAATCCACTTCGAAGGCGCGGGAGATCTTGCTCGAGAAATACCCGTTTATGACGAACTTGGATTCGTGGCTGGAATGGCAGCCGAATATGCTTTCGGACGCCCGCGGCCAGAACGAGCACCCGGAATTCTTCACATCCGGAGCCACTGTGCACTTGTAGCAGTTGGAGGAAAATCCCATCATGCAGCAATCGACCATCCGGGCGTTCTGGATGTCCGCATCCCCGGTCGAGTAAGCGAGCTTCCCGATGTATTCAGGAGCCGATGAAATCGAAATGGAATCGCATTCCTTTTGGCTGAGTTTCAGGCACGAGAGAAGGGGCGCCTCCTCAAGGGCAACCAGCCGGTTTCTCGGGAAACTCCCGAATTTGGAGTAGCTGGTAAGCACAGCCTGCTTCCCGCTTATTGCGGATTTGTAGAATTCCGGCATGAGCACGTGCCTTGATAGCCACGGCTCGTATGCCTTGATCGGGCCGAGCGCCTTCCCAAGAAGCAATTGGGAGGTTCCGGAGAAAACCTTGTCGATTCCGGACATATCCGAGAACTCCTTGTGGTATTCGGCCTTCCTGGAAACCTCCGCGAATTCTTCCTTGATTTCCGCGCTCCGGTCTTTTGCATTGAGCAATATGTCAAGGATTCCGGCAACTTTCTTCTTTTTGGAAAGGGAGTCCCGGATTTCCTCGAGAAGCGCCTCCTTCCTTTTCAGGTATGCATCCCTTCCCAGCTCCAGGTTGCCGATACTGTAGTTCTTCGCCTTGAGGTTGAAGGAGAAGAAGCAGTTCTGGCAGCTCTCCAGATTGAACGAGTAGTAGCAGTCGGAAGACATCCTCACTTCGAAAACGTCGAAGCAGCGGGTGCTCTTCCATAATTCCAGCCCGCGGATTGAATGCGTTGCTTCCCCAATCGCGTCGCATCCGAAAAGCATCTCAGAATCCCGCGCCATGTAGGTGCATGCGATGTAGCTTGAATCCACTATGTTGTGGGAGTCCAGGATGTAAGTGCAGTTGTGGATGTCGGAGCTGCCTTCAACGAACCGGGAATTCCCGAGCGTGAGCCCTCCTGCGTAGCAGAAGCGCTCCTGCAGGGCCTCGACTATGGAATCGATGTCCTTAATCTCGTTTATGTTGAGGGGCGCAAAGCGCTTTTGGAAATCGACTTCGTTGAAAGCGATAAACTTTGCGTTGCTTCCGTATTCGTTCAGGGAAAGTGTGACGGGCTTGCCTGAAAGCGAAGACTTCTCATGCCTGGGTGCGCGCCCGTATTCCTGGAGCCAATCCTTGTATTCGCGGATTTCGCCCATCTCTTCCCCCAAGAGGACGCGGGTGGTAGATTTCCATGCCTTGTTCACTGAATCGTATGCTTGTGAGCCTGAGTCATTCATGGATAAATACTTGTAATAACTTATAGATATTCTTAGTGCCGCTCTAGAGCGGGTGCTGGCAATCAGGGATCGCTCCGGGCTTTCTCTTTAGGGATTGCGGCTTCGATGCTCGCAGCCAAAAGCAGGAGCTGGAACCGGAATTCCTTGTCTCTCTCTCCGACATACTCGGCATAATCCTTGAGCGCAGCCAAAAGCAGGAGCTGGAGTTGAGATTCCCTATCCCCCTTGCTTACCTGCTCAGCATAATCTTCAAGGCCCACATGCTTGGCATAATCTTTAAGAGGGGCTAACAACGCGTCCGTACGCAAGCGAGCCCATTTCTGTTGAAAAAAGTTAAAAAAGTCAATTGTGTCCCGCTTCCACCTCATTATTTTTTCAGGGGGGCATTCTGGGCTGGGCCTCATGTCATCAAAGAATGCAGAAAGAATGCGCAATGTCGTTAATGAAAACCTGGTACATCCTACTATCCGGTCAACAAGTGGATAAAACTGATTGGGAAGGCCATCCCTGAGCGAGGATTTGAGCGCTTTTGCCCCTCTGCCCCTAAGCGGAATTTCGTACATGGAATAACATTTATGTGAACTTGTATATGTTAGTAATGCCGCTCTAGAGCGGTTTTACCGGAGTTCTAGAGCTTTTTCATGACTTTCCAGAAAACGGGAAGGAGTTTTGCCTCGGCTTTGCGCAAATGCTCCGCAAGGGTGGACGGGGAAAGCCCGGTCTTTTCCGCGAGCTCCTCAATCGAGATTTTCTTCGGGATATCGTAGTAGCCATAGTCGCAGGCAAGCTGGAAAATTTCCAGCTGCTTTGGAGTGATGAGCTGCTTTGCGGACTGCAGGTCGAAGAAGCCGCTTGTGCGGAAGGCGCTGAGCGAAACCGCGTCCTCTGGATTGAGGTACTTCTTCTTCTTGAGTTTCACATCTGCATAATCCTTGTGCTCGGAGAAGCGGGTTATCAGTTCGCGCATCTCCTTGTCGGAAGGCGCCATGAGGATTTCGGAATCCACCCCTGCCCGGGTTACGGGGGATTCCAGCATTTTCACATTGGTATGGTGGAGGAGTTTGTAGGTCATTGCCTTGTAGCTGGAAACCACCACCAGGAGAGCGCTGCTCTGGGACATCGTGAGGACCTGCACGCTTTTGACGAGAGGGTGCGCCTTCATCCTTTCAATGTCTTTTTTCGGGTCCGGGGAATTGAGCTGGATCACGTTGGTTATCCGGTCCCCTTCAACTTGCGATAGGGTGGAAACAATAGTGGCGTCCGGGTTCCTGTCGGTGATGTCGCAGAACCAGCAGAGGTGGTTTATGTCCAGTTCGAAAAGGACCGGCCTGTTCTTCGGCTTTTGCTTTTCCTCTTCCACGGATAGGAGTGCGCGGGGAAAGGATATAAATCTTGCGAAAGAAGGGGAAAACGGCGGGCGCGCCAAACGACCAATAATCCCGGAAAATGGTTCGTGAGTTCTTAGGTTTTTTTATCAATGGCATGTTCGCACTTTTTAAATTCTGCCGGAACTAATTGTTGCAGATGGATTCCAAAACACGGCTTCTCTACTGGATGCTTAGCGCATCAAAGGGGGGGCCGACGCGGATTCGTATTCTGAAAACGCTCAGCGATAAGCCCATGAATCTGAGGAAGCTCGCCCTAGCGCTTTCGCTGGATTACAAGACGGTGCAGGGGCACATAGAGATGCTTGTGGAGAATGGAATTGTATATACCCCGAAGCAAGGCTATGGGCAGGTCCTTTTCATAAGCCCGGACTGGGAAGAAAACGAGTTCCTGAAGGAAGTTTTGGATGGAAAAGGAAATGGTGATGAAAATGAAAAACGAAAAAGCGGAAAAAAAGGAAAAAAGAAATAATTACAGTTTTAAGGCGGCAGGCTTTACCCTGGTGATAGTCGCCTTCTGCATAGGGATATTCTTCCTTGCGAACATGCTCACTCCTTTTCAGGGGCTTGAGGACCGCGAGGATTTGAGGGAGATTATGGCGAGCTACATGTACATCGACATGGCGCTTTCCACGATAATGCTGATAATTTCCATATTCCTCATATTCGTGTACCTGAAGGACTACCTGGAACTCCGGAGCAGCTTCACCCTCGGGGTGTTGCTCGCAGTGATTTCGTTCATGCTGTTTGCGATAAGCGCAAATCCGCTCCTGCACATGCTGTTCGGGGTTTTCGGGAGGCCGGGGCTTTTCTCGATAATCCCTCCGCTCTTTGCAACCGTTTCGCTCGCAATACTTGCGTGGGTAAGTTCAAGGTAGCTTAAGCGCGCAGAATCGGTTCCCTTTCTGGGATTTCCGCCCCGGGCGGGAACTGAAAAAACTGCGGCTTTTTCCTTTTCCGATTTAGCGGATAGTCTGCAAAATTTTCAAAAAGGGCAGAAATTAGAGCTTATTACGGCGTAATTTGGGGTAAATTTGGGGCTTATTCTGGAAAAAGTATTTATAAAAAGCCCCGGACGTTCAGTTTGGTGGGGCAAATGAACGGAAAAAATAAGGCGCTTCTTGCAATCCTCTGCCTTTTCGGCACTAGTTTTGCATGGGGGGGTTTTGGAATGGATTTTGGACTCGGAAACCTGTTCGGAATGGGAGCTGGGCATGATGGGGGCCCGCAGGGAACGGATAATATGCAGAATGTTTCAGTGGAAACGCGCGCAGAGTTCATGCAGGCAACGCATGAGGGGGATTACGAAACCGCAATGAAGCTACATGACGAATATGGGCTTGGCGGAAAGAAAATGGATTTTGCGACTCCGCAAATGTTCGATTTGAAGGCGCAGATATTCAATGCGCAAAAGCTCGGCAACTGGGTTGAGGCGGTTGTTCTCCAGGACAAGCTGGTGGAGACTGTGCAGAGCCTGATGGGGGAAAAGAAAGCGAACTGCACCGCGGCGTTTGAGGAGAATAAGGACCAGATTGCGCAACTTCAGGGGCAGATAAAAACCGCGATGGAATCCGGCGATAATGATACCGTAAGGGAATTGCGCGGGCAGCTCAAGCAACTAATGCCTGAAGGGTGCGGGGTGCGTATGGGGATGAAGGGAGGGCAACCCCCTGGAATGGGAGGAATGCCTCCGCAAATGAACGATACTTGCAGGCAGGCAATGCAAGGCAATAAGGATGCGGTTTCCAGCCTTAGGGGGCAGATGAAAACTGCGAAGGATGCAGGGGACAGTGCAAAAGCAGATGAATTGAAGGCGCAGATTGATGCGCTTATTCCTGCGGAATGCTTAGGAATGCAAGCAAAGGGGATGGGCGGGCACAAGGGGGAGTTCGTGCCCAACACCGAGTAAGCTGCCCGCCATCCTTTTAATTTTATTTTTTAGGTGTTTTTAAGTAAATGAAATTAAGTGAAAAAATGGAAAAGGAAAAAGACCTGCCCATCCTGGAGCTCAAGCAGGTCTGGAAGACCTACAAGATGGGCGAGGAAAAGATACACGCATTGCGCGACTTCACCCTGACTATACACCATGGCGACTACATGAGCATAATCGGCCCGAGCGGAAGCGGGAAGAGCACCCTTCTGCATATGCTGGGGCTCCTTGATGTCCCTACGCAGGGCCAGGTGCTGATTGATGGGGCAGACGTCAATTTGATGTCATCAGACCAGCTTGCGCGGGTGCGGGGGATGAAAATCGGCTTCGTTTTCCAGGTATTCAACCTTGTGCCTTCGCTTACTGCCGTGGAGAATGTGGCGCTCCCGATGATGATACAGGGAACCCCGAAAAAAGAGCGCGAGGAGAAAGCCGCGGAAATTCTCAGGGGCCTGAACATGGGCGACCGGCTCGACCATCTTCCGAGCGAACTCTCCGGAGGGCAAAGGCAGAGGGTTGCGATGGCACGCGCACTCGTGAACGACCCGGAATTGATACTTGCAGACGAGCCCACCGGGAACCTGGACTCAAAGACGGGGGACGATGTGGTCAGGCTGTTCGACACTCTCCACGAAGAGGGAAGGACGCTCGTGATTGTTACCCACGACGCGGAAGTTGCGGAGCATGCTGAGGAGCGCGTCCACATTAAAGACGGCACCGTGCTAAAATGGCACGGAGGGGACCATGCCCCCCATGAAAAGAGATATAAGAAAAGATAGGTAAGAAGAAACATGATAAAAATGGTGAAAAAATGGATATGAAGTATGCGCTCATGGCGCTTTTGCTGTTTGGATTTTGCTTTGCGGGCTTAAGCATAGACAAGTATACACTTTCCCCTGAAGTGGTCGAGCCGGGAGGCTCCGGGGTGCTGCAGATTACAATAACGAATACCGGAGTGCAGACCGACACCGTAAGAAGCGTGGCCATAGCCGTTTCATCCGTAGAGGCATTGGGGATAGACCGCACCTTCGCGGTCGGGGACCTGGAATCCGGGGCTTCCACGGTAATCTCGCTCCCTTTTGCAGCATCTGAAAACATATCCAACGGATTTTATACCGTGGAAGTGCGCGCAACCGGAACGGGTGAGAGTTACTATCTGGACAGCAACAACCAGCTTGCTTCCAAAACAGAAACCTTTGAGAAGAGCGCCTCAATTCCGGTGCAGATCGTGAAGCAGCCGGTACTGTCCATCTCGCTTTCCAAGGACAGCATCGAAGACATCAGCGAAGTGAACTTCTCCCTGAAAAACGACGGGGGCAGCGCAAGGAGAGTAGAGGTGACCCTCCTGAACCCGGATGTGGGCTTCCTCAATTCCGGCAAGCTCTACGTGGATTCTGTTGACGCTTCGGCATCGGCAACGGTCCCTGCAACGATTGATGCAAGGGCGGCAAAGGAAGGGGCAACCAAGCTGCAGTTCCAGCTTTCTTACCAGAATGAACTCGGGACAACGATTAGCGAGGTGGTCGAAGTTCCGGTCACGATAAAGAAATCCGAAGGGAATTTCGTATTCGTCCAGAACGCGCCCATAGTGAGCGGGCAAAATGACCGGCTCTCGCTCAACCTCACAAACGAGGGAAACGACATATCCAACCTGAGGTTCTCCTTTGGTACAAACGACACCTACCTCATCGGGATGAACGAATATAAGGTAGGTGACCTCGCGGGCGGGGAAGCAAAAACTTTCTCGGTGCCGGTAAAGGCCAATGTTGAGCCCGGGACGCACAACATAGCAGTTGAGCTGAGCTGGGAAGAGAACGGGGAAAACCAGGTGGCAACCGTAACACTTCCTGTAGAGATTGTTTCGGATTCAAGTGTCGGAATTTACCTGGAAGCAAAAACCAACCCGCTCACCGCAGGTGCGGACAACACGCTTTCAGTAACCGTTTCCAACCTCGGCAATTACAACATCCAGGGAACTACGGTACGGGTAGATAGCGAGGCATTTACGCTTGACACGATCCAGCCCGAGCAGTTCATTGGGGAGCTGGACAGCGACGATTTTAGCAGCGTGCAGTATGACATTACGGTGAACCAGGTGCGGGCAGGGGAATACCCTGCAAACGTGACGGTCTCTTTCAGGGACGCGTCAGGGAAATGGATGACTGTGAAGAGGCAGATACCCATTACGATAAGCGGGAGGGCAATGACTTCGGATACGCAGCGGAATTCCGGGCTGAACTACCTGGTAATTGCGGGCACCGTTGTTGTGGGTGGAGCGGCATACCTGCTCTGGAAGAGATGGAAGGGAGGGAAGAAGCAGGTTGTTGAGGTGAGAAAATGAAACGTTTTGCAAACATAAAAGGATTACTTATTGGAATTGCGGCATTGGGGCTTTCCTTTGCGCTGCTCGGGCCGATGGGCGGAAGAGGAGGGTATTCTGGCGGGGGCAGCAATGCAACCAGCAATGCAACCGGAGGTTTTTCAAGGGGCGCGATGGGCGGCGGAGGGCTGCCGCTATTGGAGATTGGAATCGGGCTTGCAATCCTCGCAGTGTTAATATGGTGGTTTGACCTGAGGAAGCAAGGTAAGAAGCAATGACTGAATATGATGTGATGGCCCTTGGAGGGGAATTTACCCCCATCAATGCCATCTACGGATGGTTCAGGTGGAGGAAATAAAATGAACTTCCCGGACCTTTTCGGATATGCGCTTCACCACCTGCGGCATAGGGGGCTGCGCACCTGGCTTACTCTGCTTGGGATAGTGGTCGGCATCTCCTCAGTGATATTGTTGGTGGGGCTTGTGGACGGCCTCAGTTCCAGCATAGATGCAAGGCTGAGCCAACTGGGTTCAGACATAATCACGATAAGCCCGGGCGGTACTGCAATGCGGGGGCCGCCTGGGGAAGAGGGAGGGTCTTCATCCGCAGACAAGCTCTACATGAAGGATGTTGAAATAGTGAAGGGCGTAAATGGGGTGGAGACAGTTTCGCCCTCTATCAGCGTAAGTGTGGATGTGGCTTATCGGGACAAAACTTCCAAAATGACCATAACTGGAGTTGACACCGAAACTTACCTGAAAACAAACACCCTTGGAAACCTTTCCGAAGGCAGGTACCTTGAAAAAGGCGACAGGGGGGTCGTCCTCCTTAGCAGCAGCGTGGTTGACCGGACCTTCAATGGAAAGGTCAAGGTGAATTCAAGGATAGATCTGGACGGGAAGGCATACCGCGTAATTGGGATACTCGCAGAAGACAACGGAGGGTTCGGGGGAGGAGGCTTTGGGGGCAGGGCATATCTCCCTATAGATGATGCGCGCGCCCTTGCAGGAACCGACCTTGCAAATGACGAAGTGACGCGCATCCAGGCGAAGATGGCAAAGGGATACAACCTCACCACGGTGACCGAGGACATAACATGGACGCTCCAGCAGGCGCACCAGGTAACCGCGGATGACCAGGATTTCATGGTGATGAGCCCGACATTCATGGAAGAGCAAAGAGCGGCGATCATGGGGACTCTTACAATATTTCTTGGGCTTGTTTCCGCAATCTCACTCATCGTTGGCGGGATAGGGATTTCGAATACGATGTTCATGAGCGTGCTTGAGCGAACAAGGGAAATAGGGGTGCTGAAGGCGATTGGGGCAACCTCTTCCCAGATAAGGAACATGTTCCTGATGGAATCCGCAATGATCGGCCTTTCCGGAGGAATTCTCGGGATAGCCGCAGGATGGGTCTTCATCCAGATTGCTGCCACTTTCGGATACGCAGGATTAATCTCCGCGTTCATGGTGGGGCTTTCGTTTGCGGTTTCGGTTGGAATAGGGATAGTTGCAGGGACTTACCCGGCCGAGCAGGCAACAAAGGTGCCCGCCGTGGAAGCACTGAGGTATGAGTGATATGCGCTCAAGGGATGTTTTTGGGTATTGCCTGCAGAACCTGAAAAGGAGGAAGCTGCGCTCCTGGCTTACCGTTATCGGAATATTGTTAGGGATAGCCACGATTGTCGTTCTTGTTTCGATAGGGGAAGGGGTTGGGCAGCAGATAAATTCAAACCTGAATTCCCTTGGCGCTGACACCATACTGATTACTCCGGGGGGCGGGCGCGCGATGGGGCCGGATGTGGAGACGGGCGCGGATTATGGGAAGCTGCACGAGAAGGATGCGACGCGGATAAAGGGAATAATGGACATTGTTGGGACTGCGATGTCTGTTTCTGAGAGGGAAACGATAGGGTTTGCAAAGAAGGAATATAAGGCCAGCATTACCGCGGTTGAGGACAACCTGTTCGCATTGTTCCCGGAAACCTATGCGCTTAGTGAGGGAAGATATCTGCAGAATTCAGACCAGAAGGTTGCGGTAATCGGTTATGGGGTTGCAAACGGGATGTTCGGGTCGGATAAGGTGGGGATAAACAGCTACATCCTGATAAATGGGGAAAAATACAGAGTAATCGGAATCCTTGCACAAAGCGGGAACACGATGTCCGGAGGAGGGGACAGGGCGATATACGTCCCCTATTCGGAGAAGGACAGCCTTTTTGGGAAAGACCTCGGGAAAAACGAAATCGGGCAGATAACGGTCAAGGTGAAGGCCGGAGTTGACAGCAGCACTGTCGGCACTGCGATAACCCAAACACTTGCGCTTGCGCGCGGAGTGGATGTGGACAATCCGGATTTCACGGTAACCACCGCATCTACTTCAACAAGGCAAAACATAAGTTCGATATCGGATACTCTTACGATGGCCCTGCTCCTGATAGGGCTGATCTCCGCGCTTGTTGGCGGAATAGGGATTGCAAATACCATGTTCATGACCGTTATTGAGCGCACCAAGGAAATCGGGATACTGAAATCAATAGGCGCAACTTCCACGCAGGTGCTTGCCCTCTTTATTGTGGAAGCGGGAATGATCGGGATGATCGGGGGGCTTGCGGGGCTATTGCTCGGGATCATTGTGATACAGATTATCCCGCATATTGTAAGCCTCACCCCGTACCTGAAAATCGAAGTTGCGGCTGGAGCAGTGCTTTTTGCAACCGTTGTGGGAATTATTGCGGGTGCGATTCCTGCAAGGAGTGCATCAAAGATTCCCGCAATTGAAGCGCTTAGTTATGATTGAGGCAAAAAAGGCACGCATATAATATCTACATTTCCAATTATTGATTGGTAGAGATGGATCCAACCTTAGTGGAAATGATTATTTCTTTTTGCATAGGGGTTTTCAGCGGAACGCTTGCAGGGCTTTTCGGGCTGGGAGGGGCGAGCATTGCGATTTCGCTAATGAACTTTTTCCTGGGGATGGATGCGCACCAGATTATCGGGACCGCGCTTCCGCTCACTATTCCTGCCGCGCTCACTGGGGCGATAGTTTACCAGAGGGAAGGGCTATTGAAATACAAGACGGTGATTACTGCGGGCCTGGCAGGAGCAGTTACTTCCGTGCTAGGGGCGTTCTGCACGTCCTATTTCCCTTCGCAATTCCTGATGGGGATTTTCGGAATCTTATTGCTTGCCTTTGCATTCTCAGAGTATAAGGAAAAGGAAACTGAGAAATGGTACCACTGGGTTCCCTTGAAGGAAAAGGCGGCAAAAACGGTTTTCATAGGGGCTGTGGCAGGGTTTGTATCCGGATTCCTGGGGATTGGGGGAGGAATTGTGCTTGTTCCTTTGCTGATTAATTTGCGGGGAATTCCTTACAGGAAGGCGGTTGCCACTTCGCTTGCAATAATAGTGGTATATGCTATTCCGGGCTCAATTGCGCATTTTTCCCTTGGGAATTTTGATGCGCCGGTATTCATGGGGATGTTTTTTGGGGCGATAATCGGGGGCTGGCATGGCGCAAGGGTTTCGAGAAGGTGGAGCGAAGGCGCGCTCAAAAGGGCTTTTTCGCTCGTGCTTGCCGCTATGGGTGTGCTGCTGCTAATTAAGGAGATTGGGCTCATGCTTTAGGCACTGGTAGCTCCATGTAATCCGAGTTTGGAATTTTTTTGAAACCGAGCGACAGATAATTGGAGGAAACCTTGAAATTTGCCTCTTCGGCATATATCGTTTTTGCGCCAAGTGACTGCGCAAGCGAAATTGCCTCGTTAAGAATGAGGCGCATCGCGCGGTAGCCGGAAGGATGCGCTCCGGATAAATGCGGGATAGCGCCCCCGCTTGCCCTTTCCGCATATTCTATCTTCAGGGCTTTCCCCATGAGCATGATTTTTGCGGAGTAGCGGACGATTGGCTCTCCTTCTCCCAGCTGAAGAACCTCGATAGTGCGTCGATTTCCTTCCTCCCCTTTTGTGGGGAAAGACCTTGAGAAGAACTCCTGCCCGAATTCGTTTGCATAAATTCGCTTTCCTTCGTGGAAATGTTTGGTTGGGCGCAGAGCCCGTTTTTTCTTAGCCGCCTGCTGGGGGCTGGGCGCATCTTGCGAATGTAAAACCCTCAGCTGCATGGAAATGATTTTGGCTGGAAGAGTATAAAAATGTTTATTTATGGGATTTCGTAGTTATTGGTTTTTCTGTGAGTGGGGGAAAGCATTTAAAATTCTGTTTTGGAAATCCAGGTTGAGGTTTTGTCATGCCAGAAGCATTGAATTCAGCGAACTTTGATTCTACTGTTGCAAAGGGGACGACGGTTGTGGATTTCTGGGCAAGCTGGTGCGGCCCCTGCAGGATGCTTGCGCCAATTTTCGAGGAACTCAGCAAGGAAGTTAAGGGGGTTAAATTCGCAAAGGTAGACATAACTGAAAGCGAGGAGATTGCCCAGAAATACGGAGTAATGAGCATACCTACGTTAATAATTTTCAAGAACGGGAAGGAGGTTGACCGCAGGATGGGCGCGCTTCCCAAGGATCTGCTCAAAAAATGGATTGAGAGCAAGGTATAAAAAGAATAAAAGAGAGGTGGGTGGGCATGAAAGCGCTGGAATATTCGCTGAAATTCTACAGGGAAAATGCAAACTTCGTGCTGCTTTTCTCGATTCCGTTCATTCTTGCATTCCTCATTCCCTCTCTTGTCTCCGGGCCAAACTATGTGGCCCTTGGAGGGGTCTTCCTGCGAACGGGGAGCATTCCTGAAGTAGAGCCGGTGGGGGCTGCAATTACATTGATTGCATACCTTGTTTCGATGTTTATTATTGCGGAGAGCATTGTGAACATTACTTTGCTGATTAAGACTAAGAGGGTGCAGAACAACCCCTCAAAGGAGCTTCTTGCGGGAATGGAGAAATACGGGGTTACGGTTTTCCTTGCGTATACCCTTGCCGCATTGCTGATACTGGTTTTCCAACTGCTTACCTTTGAAATGGATTACCGGACAATCGTATTGCCTATATTGATGTTCCTTGTTTCAATATGCATATTCTTTGTTCCGCAGGCGATGGTAATTGATGAATACAACCTCGGGCAGGCTTTGGATGCATCGGTTTCGATGGTCAGGAAGAAGTTCCCGGAGGTATTCCTCTGGATGCTTATTGGGACCGTTCTGCTTACGGTGAGCGAACTGGTGCTTTTCCTGCTTCCGCATCCGATAGGGACAATTGCGGTGCTGCTTGTGAATTCACTTGTGATTCTGCCCTTCTTAATTATCTACCAGGCGGAAATTTACATGGGCAAATACGGGCTTGCGGACTGAAGGCGAACCCCTTCTGCCCTCTTTTAATTCTTTTTCTTAGAGGTACTTACCATGAGGAAGCCGGCAGTTGCTGGAATGTTCTATCCCGCTGACAAGGGGAGCCTTGAGAGGCTGGTTTTGGAGTGCATGAAGGAGGCCAAGAAATCCTCAAAATCCGTTTCTGCGTATGCAGGGGTTTGCCCGCATGCGGGGCTGATTTACTCCGGGATTCCTGCTGCGTGCACACTAATTAGCATTAAGGAACTTACACGGGCGGAAACGATAGTGATTGCGGGGCCGAACCATACGGGAATGGGAACTCTGGTTTCGCTTTCCGCTGATGACTGGGAAACCCCCATGGGAATATTCAAGAATGATGTGGAGTTTGGAAATGCGATGCTGCAGGGGGCAACCTTCATTAAGAAAGATGAATTAGGGCACAGGTTTGAACATTCGATTGAGGTACAGCTTCCGTTTTTATCCATTGTGAATCCGAAGGCGAAAATTGTCCCTTTGTGCATGGCTGAGCAGGGAATTGAGGCGGCGCGGGATGTTGCGGATTCCATTTTGAGGGCGGAGAGGAAATTGGGGAGAGATGCAGTTTTTATTGCGAGTTCTGACTTTTCACACTACGTAAGCGCGGAGTGGGCCGAGAAGGAGGATGAGAAGGCGCTCTCTTATATCACTAAATTGGATGCGGAAGGATTCCAGAAAGAAAGGAGGGAAAGGGATTGGAGCATCTGCGGCTTTGGGCCAATTACTGCCGCAACCCTTTATTCACAGGAGAAGGGCTCTAAAAAAGGTTTGGAGCTTATGTATATTAACTCGGGAAGGGCGAGCGGGGATTACTCCAGCGTCGTTGCCTATGCAAGCGTTGCATTTCTAAGGTGAAAATTGATGGGAATAGAAGAAAGGAAGGGGGAGCACATTAACGCGGTGTTGCGCGAGGATATGGAATACTCAAGGAAAGCGGGGTTTGAGCAGGTCGAGCTTCCGCACAAGGCGCTTCCGGAGATGGATTTTTCAGAAGTGGATTTGAATGTTAAATTCCTTGGGAAGAAGGCATTTCCGATAATGATTACTGCGATTACCGGAGGGTTCCGGGGAGCAGTTAAAATAAATCAGGAGCTTGCCTCTGTTGCGGAGAAGAATTCGCTTCCTCTGGGGCTGGGGAGCATGCGCCCTATGCTTGAGGGTGTTGAGAGCGAGAGCTACCTGGTTCGGAAGATTTGCCCTTCAATTCCATTAGTAGGGAATGTGGGGGTTGCCCAGCTTGCAAAATATGGTCCTGAAAAGATTGAGGGGCTCTTATCCAAGGCGGAACTGGACGGGATGGCGGTGCACCTGAACCCTCTTCAGGAGATATTGCAGCCGGAAGGGGACAGGAAATTCTCGGGTTCGCTTAAATTGATTGAGAAATTATGTTCAAAGCTTTCAGTGCCCGTGATTGCGAAGGAATGCGGGGCAGGGGTTTCCAGGGGCGTTGCGAAGAAATTGAAAGAGGCTGGAGTTAGTTGGATTGATGTTTCCGGTGCGGGCGGAACCTCCTGGAGCAAGGTGGAATATGCACGCGGAGGGAAGCCTGCCGGGTTTGAGGAATGGGGCATAAGGACTGTCGATTCCATTATGATGTGCAGGGGAACCCTTCCTTTAATTGCAAGCGGGGGGGTGCGCAGCGGGATAGATTGCGCGAAGGCGGTTGCTTTGGGCGCGGAAATTGCCGGGGCTGCTAGGCCTTTCTTGGTTGCACAGCAGGAAGGAAAATTGAATGAAATGGCTGCGGAATGGGTTTCCCAGATGAAGGTTGCGGCATTCCTTTGCGGATGCAAAACGCATTCGGACTTGAAGGAACTCGGTGGAGGAGAGCATTCAGGATGCGGGGGAAGCTGTTCGGGTTGCGAATGATACCCACACTCGGGGGGAATCAGGATTAACCTAAAACTGAAGGGTCACATTGAGTAGCAAATATTCCAGTATCACTTTCCCGCCGTTGGCGGGGTTTGCTACTCGATGTGAGGGGGGTGTCCCCCCTGCGGTTTGGAATGAGGATAAGATGTTCAAGGATAGGTTTGAGGCCGGAAAAAAGCTTGCTGAGGCGCTTTCGAATTATAAGAATAAGAAAAATGTGCTTATTTTGGCAATTCCACGCGGAGCTTTGCAAATAGGGGAGGTTTTGCATAGGGAATTGGGCGCGCCCCTTGATGTAATTCTTACTAAGAAAATACCTCATCCGATTAGCGATGAGTATGCGATTGGAGCAGTGGGGCTTGGAGGGGAATATTTTGTGGATCCTTCGGCTGTTGAAGGGATTTCTAATGAATATATAAAAGGGCAGAGGGCGCGGCTTTCAGCCCTGCTGGAAGAGAGATATAGGAAATACCATGGGGAATGGAAATTTCCTTCCCTGAAAGGAAAAATTGTGCTTTTGGTGGATGATGGGATTGCGACCGGGAGCACAATGCTTGCTGCAATCCACGTGATCCGTAAGATGGGTGCGAAGAAAATAGTGGTTGCGGTTCCGGTTTCGCCTCCAGAGCCCCTATTTAGAATAAAAAAAGGGGCAGACGAGGTTGTTTGCCTCTTAACTACTGCGGACTTCTATGCGATTGGGCAATTCTACGAGGAATTCCCCCAATTGGAAGACGAAGAAGCGATTGAAATCCTGAAAAGATGCAGGGAGTGAATTTTTTAAAACAATTCATTTGAAAGGTATCCTAAAACGGTTTGGGAGATTCGTATGTATACGGATATAGATAAAGTGTTCAAAGAGGGAGCTGAGGGGAAGCGCGTAAGCATACGCGGCTGGGTATTTAGGCAACGGACCAGCGGAAACCTCAATTTCCTCGTAGTGCGCGATGGGACCAGCAGAATCCAGGTTGCGGTGAAGAAGGACAAGGTCGATGAGAAGAGCTGGAAGGATGCTTCCGAAGTGTATATTGAAAGTTCTGTTCAGCTTACCGGGGAGCTTAAAAAGGATGAGAGGGCCCCGGGCGGGATGGAAATCCAGGTTTCGGAGTTCAAGACTGTGTGGAGAGGGGAGCCTTTCCCGATTTCCAAAGACCTTAGCGAGGAGTTTCTTTTGGATGTGCGGCATTTGTGGCTGCGGAGCAGGAAATTGACCGCTTCCCTTAAGGCGCGGCACCACATTGTGAACTACCTTAGGGAATTCCTGAACAACGATGGATTCTACGAGGTTGTTCCCCCGATAATTACGAAATCCGAGTGCGAGGGGGGCTCAACTCTATTTGAACTGGACTTCTTCGGGGAGAAGGCATATTTGAGCCAGAGCGGGCAGCTTTATGCAGAAGCGCTTGCATTCAGCCTCGGAAAAGTTTACGCTTTTGCGCCCTCTTTCCGCGCGGAAAAAAGCAGGACGATAAGGCACCTTGCGGAATACTGGCACCTTGAACCAGAAATGATTTGGTATGGGCAGAAGGAGAACATGGAATTGCAGGAGAACATGGTTTCGTACGTGGTGCAGAAGTTCCTGAAGAACCACACGGATTTGCTTGAGGAGCTCGAGAGGGACCCGAAAAAGCTCGAGAATGTGAAGGCGCCGTTTCCAAGGATGGATTATCAGGATGCGGTTGCGAAAGTGAATGAGCTGGGCGGAAAGATGGAAGACGGGGACGACCTTGGCGCGGATGAGGAGGCGCTGCTTACCAGGGATTATGACAAGCCGCTCTTTGTGCACAACTTCCCCTCAAAAATAAAGGCATTCTATATGCGGGACGACCCGGACAAGCCGGGAACCGCGCTCTGCTCTGATTTGCTTGCGCCCGAAGGGCACGGGGAAGTAATCGGCGGAAGCGAGAGGATTTGGAACCTTGAGGAACTGGAAACCAAGATGAAAGTTTTCGGGCTGAACCCAAAAAACCACGCCTGGTATGTGGATCTGAGAAGGTATGGGAGCGTCCAGCACTCAGGCTTTGGGCTTGGGGTGGAAAGGCTTACAAAATATATTTGCGGGCTCCACCACATCAGGGACGCGATTCCGTTCCCGAGAAGCATTTCCAGATGCTATCCATGAGCTAGAACTTTTTCTTTTTAATTTCCCATCGATTTGTCTAGGCAGTCCGCCATTTGCTGGGGCGGTAGGTTGTTGCATTTGCTCGGGTCGCTCATTCCGCCGGAGGTGGTGCCTCCGACTACGACCACCTGTCCGCCGTTTCCGCCTGCGCTATTCCCGCTGGTTTGGGTTCCGGTTGTGCCAGTTCCGCTTGTGCTTCCCGCTCCTGTCTGCCCGTTATTTTCCTTTGGCGGATTCACGCACCCGAACAAAAGAAGGGAAAAAAGGATTGCCCCAACTAAAACTAATCTGGTGTTCATCGTAATCACCTGAATCCTCCGCCCCCTGAGCTTCCGCCGGAGAAGCCTCCGCCTCCCCCTGAACTCCAGCCTCCGCTTGAGCGGCCGGAGAAGCCCCCGTGGCCCATCGGGCCGCTCCTCCTTCCATACTTGGAAAGGTTGCGCACGCCCCATGCAGAGGAATAAAAGGCATAGGTGGAGCGCCTTACCCTGTCCATCTTGTCGATTCTCTTCACAATGAAAGAGTCCAGTTCTGAAAGGTGCTGCTTAACTTTTTCCGCAAGCCCGAGCGCATTTGCATATACAAGAATTTCCCCCCAAATAAGCGCTGAGGAAGGCGGCTGGGTTTTCAATGTGCTCGCCTTCACTGCGCGCGCAAACGCGTTCCATTGTGAATATTGGGTTTCGAAGCCCTTTGGAACTTCGGGCTGCAGGTATAGCCAGATGAGCGAAGGGGCGGCGACAATTACCAGGAAAGTCCCCACAACCATCGCAATCAGGTAGAGATAATCCCCGGTTTGCCAGAGGAAGCCAAGAAAATCGAATCCGCCTGCAAAGAAGGAGGCGACGAAGCAGAGCCCGAAGAAAAAGATCGGGACGCCCAATCCGCCCACAAGCCCCCGTTTCTGGTATTTCTTCTTCGCAACCCCGGAGAGGTTTTTGTCTTTCAATATCTTGGTTATTTCTGAAGAGAACAAATCCATTTTCTGCGGAATTATGGATTTGGAGGCATCGTCTTTTCCCTTAATCTTGTCGAAATCCGCAGCAAGCGCGTCCAAATCAACTTCCTTTTTCCCTCCCTGGAAAATCATGTCGAGTAGTGCAAGCTCGTAGGGCTTAAGGGTGGCCGGGCGCTTCTTCAGGAAAAGAATGGTGCGCTCGCGCTTTATTTCCATTCCTTTTTCCCCGGCTTTTTCAAGTTCCATTATGTCGATAACGCCCTTGTTTATGAGTTCGAGGATTGCGGAGGCGAGAATGTCTTTTTCCGAGTAATCATTGTTTACAATTACCGCAACTGCCACCGGTTCTTCATCTGAAGGCGGCATTATGTTCTCGGGGAGTTTTTTCTTGCCGAATTGCTGGTAGGCGAGATAGCCTGCGATGAGGAGGAGTAGAATTCCGAACGGGCAGCAGCAGGGAGCGCAGGGGAAATTGTCTGCGGGGTTCAGCAGAGGCTGGGAGTTGTATGCTTGGCGCTCATCCTTCAGGATTGCGTAGGCTGAGCCGTTCATTACTTTATTCGTATTTACTGCGGACTTATCGAATAGATAACAGCCCCCTATGTAATTTCCTGAGGGAACATCGTTCATCTGGGTGATTACGGAAAGGTCGTCTATGTGCGCATCCCCCTGCTTGGTTGAATAGATTTCAAAATGCAGGTCTTTTCCACGCGCTGCTTCTGGCATCGTCATCTTGGAATAGAAAGTGGTTGCGGGGGCGGGCCAGTTTGCCCCGTAATGCTCAAAACAGACTTTTGCGTAATCGTCCCAGAGCTCAACCCGGTTTTTGAGAGTATAAGAAATATCCACTGTATTTATTCCCTGGAAGGTTTTCTTCCAGACTATTTCGGCATTCGCCCCATTCATTTGCTTTACGTATTCTACGGGCTGGCCGTTTACGGTTACGGAATTGACCAATATATTGTTAAGATCTGAATCAAAATCCTGCGGGCGGATTGAGCGGAAGCCCTCATTGTAGGCCTTCTCTAAATTGAAAACCATTGTTTCGTGAACACTGAGGTCCCCGTTTCCCTGCACCTGCACATCGGAAGTATAGGAATCGATCGAGAAAGAGAAAGCGGTTGAAAAAAGAAGCAGAAGTGCCATGAAATACTTCATATTGGACATGCGAGGAAATGCGAAGAGCAGGTTTAAAATGCTTATTTGAGAGTTGCTGCCCATGGGTGTAAAGGAGGCAGCGGTTTCTCTCTATCTAAAGCAGCTTAGGGAAGAGGGAATCGATATCAAGGAATTCTATCAGCTAAACCATATGGAGCAGTTCATGCTCGAGAAGAAAGAGGACGGGCTCTACTATCTTAGGGAGAAGTACAGGAAACTTTTCAAGGTGGTGATGACCGGCGGGGTGTTTGATGTGATCCACATAGGGCACGTGATCACACTTGGGGAGGCGAAAAAGAACGGGGATGTTCTTGTTGTGGTGGTTGCGCGCGATGAGCACATTGCGAAAAAGAACAGGAAACCTCTGCATAACCAGGGGTACCGGAGCGCGCTTGTGCAGGCTTTGAAGCCGGTGGACCTTGCAATTCTGGGCGGGGAGGATTTTGTTGCGACCTTGAATAAGGTGAAGCCGGATGCGATTGCATATGGGTATGACCAAGAAATACTGCTTCGCCCGCGGGGAATAGAGATAATACAATTAAAGAGCAAGATTGACCCTGCGCATGTGAAGACTACGGAAATATTGAAGAAGATAGGGATTTGAGAGGATTGTTTTAGAGGTGGGAAAAATGATGAAGATGGAAATTGTCGAGGTTTCTATTCCAGAAGGCTGCAATGTGGTTTTGGGGCAGACGCATTTCATAAAGAGCGTGGAGGATATTTATGAGGCGGTTGCGGAAAGCGGAACCGCGATAAAGTTCGGGCTTGCGTTTTGCGAATCCTCCGGCAAAAGATTGGTTAGGACCGACGGGAACGATGAAAAATTGGTAAAGAAGGCGGAGGAGGAAGCGCTCAGGATCGGAGCCGGCCACTGCTTCATCGTATTTATGAAGGAGGGTTTTCCCATTAATGTTTTGAATAGAATAAAGAACGTGAGCGAGGTCGCTTCGCTCTATGCGGCTACTGCGAACCCGCTTAAAGTGGTTATTGCAACTGAAGGCGAAGGAAGGGGAATACTCGGGGTAATTGACGGGTTGAAGCCTCTCGGAGTGGAAGGGGAAGAGGACCGGAAATGGAGAAGGGATTTCCTGCGCAAGATTGGCTATAAAAGATAGGTTTTTATAGGGAAAATTAGAGAGGGTACTTATGCCGATTTACAAAGGAGAACAGGACGAAAAGCCTAAAGAGCCGGAAGCAAAGAAGAAGGATTCCGTTGCCGCTTTCAGGAACTTCATGGGGAAAGAGAAGACCAGGAAGATGGTTTCCGAGTGGAACAAGAAGGGATACACGAAAGCGGGAATCGAAGAGCTTCTTTTTGAGATTTACCAGCGCTATGGGGGAGGCGGAGACGATGATGACGATGACAAGGTGCTGGATCGGAGCGCGGAGATGCTGGACATCATGAAGAGCGTACGGAAGCTCTGGGAGCCTTTCAAGAAGGAATAGAGATGGGGGAAGAGGTCTGCCCGCAGTGTGGAAACAAGCTTTTGCATAAAGAAGGCTGCGTGGAATGCCAAAACTGCGGATGGACCAACTGCCCGGAAGGTTAAGTTTAAATAGAGTTCTTTTGTAAATTGCTATTCACGCTTTTTGCCTCGGTAGCTCAGTCGGCAGAGCGCCTGACTGTTAATCAGGCGGCCGGAGGTTCGAGCCCTCCCCGGGGCGTAATACTCAAAGTGAATGGCATTGTGTTTCTGATAGTATTAAATAATAGCCCAATATTGTAAATAAGCATGGCGCAAGTTGCCTCGGTTGTGTTATTGGCTCTCGGGCTTCTGGTTCTTAGCGCTCCCCTTATCTATGCGCAAGCTCTCCCTGAGCCTGTCTGCGAATACGGAGTAACTGCAGCAGGCGTGAAGATCCCCAAGTCCGAAGGCGGCTGCTGCAGCGGCATGGAATGCTGCCAATACCTGGTGTGGCAGAACACGCCTTACTGCATCGCAGCTGCGAATGGGGGCAAGGCGCCTGAACCAAAAATCGTGGCGAGCATAAAGGAGGTTACCGGAACTTTCCAAATCGTGCACGCGGACGGCTCTGTGGCTACTGCGGGTACAACGACTCTCTCGGAAGGAGACGCAATCGTGACAAAGGACGGGACGGCGACACTTGCGCTTGAAGACGGAAGGACAATCTATCTCTACAAGAACACAAAATGCACGTTGGAATCGGGCGACGAAACCATCCGCGGAGATGCAAGGATCCAATATCCGGATGGTCACATTATCAAGACCGGCCAAGGAACTCTCCTCACCTTGATGGGGGACGTCAGCGCCGATTTGCTGCAGGGCAAGACTTACGTGGCGTTATCAAGAATGAAGACATGGTTTAAAGGATTTGAAATACGTACGGGCCAGAGCACTTGTTCAATACGCGGCACCGAGTTAGTTCTCGAGGAGAAGGGTAATAAGACAACAATGTATCTTCACGAAGGCATAGTGGATGTCACACCGGAGAAGGATGGCATCGGCAAAACAAACGAGACGAAGACGTTCGAAGGGGGCAGCATGGTAGTCATTGATGAAAACGGGATAATGAATGTCGCATCCCTTTCAGAACAAGAGTGGGCATCGCAAACGGCCGAATTTGGGAACATAACGGGCTCGGGTGAGCCCGTCGTCCCTGAAAACATAACAACCCAAACAACACCAGATAATCAAACTCTCCAAGGGCATACAAACCCGCAAATCCCCGAACCGTCTGGAGCGATGTGCCCCGCATTCATCCTCGCATTGGGTACAATATTCCTTTCGGCCTGTTGTAGGAGAATAAGATAAATAATCTTCTGCACTAATACTCCCTTGTAAGGAAGCGCCAGTAATCAGGGCGTATTTACATCAGAAGCCTCGGTTCCCCGGGGCGTAGCTAATTTCTGGAATGGAAAGCCGCAAAGGAAAGTTTTTATATTTGCACTACTTATCCGATAACAGTATGGTGGTACCTATGAAAAACACGAAACTGGAATTGCTGAATGTGAAAAATAGCGCGCTGGTTTTAGTAGATTACCAGCCAGCGATGTTTAGGGGGGTCGGGTCCGGAGACAGGACTTCCATGAAGAATAGCGCAATAGCTGCGGCAAGGGCTGCAAGCATCCTGCAGGTGCCAGTTGTCCTGACTTCGATTTATCCTGCGGGCAATGGGGAATTCATCAAGGACATAGCGAGCCTATTCCCTAAGCAGGAGGTGTTCGCGCGCAAGGTGCCCGGCTTCGATGCTTTTGATGACGAGCAGGTCTGGGCAGCCGTAAAAAAGACCGGCCGCAGCAAAATCGTGGTTTCCGGCCTCTGGACGAGCATGTGCTTTGCATATACTGCCATACATGGAGTGCGGGAGGGGCTAGATGTATACGGCCTGATGGATGCGGCTGGAGATGCTTCCCATGATGCGCACAAGTATGGCGTGAAGCGCATGCTGCAGGCAGGAGTGGTGCCGATAACCTGCCTTGCACTGATATCAGAGTGGATGCACGACTGGGGAAACCCAAAATCTGGAGAGCTCAAGGAGAAGGCTTACGGGAAATTTGACGCAATGTTGCGCTTGTGAGCATTATTCCGGTTTTCCGGAGATCACTTATTTTATTTTCTATTTTATTTTCTCGTAAGCAATCCCCATTACGATTCCTGCCGTGAGGGCTCCTATTAATCCATTGAACGCTTCCAGGGCAATCATTGCGTCCGGGTAGCTGTGGAGGAGCCATGTGTTGTAGGCAGCCGGGAGGCCGGCGGCAATCCAAAAGAGCGCGCCGAAGAACATTCCCTTTTTCCAGCCTGGTTTCTTGTTGATAGATTTTTCTGCGAAGGAATAGATGACTGTCATGAGGATTGAGGAAATGATTCCTCCTGCGAACATCATGAGGAGCCAGGGGACTAATGGGTCCATGGGCTTTGCGCAGTAGCTTGCAGCTGAAGATGCGTAAATGGAAGCGGCCATGGGATTCATGAAGAGGATAGTTCCGACCATGTATGAGGCGATTCCCGCAATCAGCCCGACCAGGATTATTTTTTTAAAGTCCATATTATCACTTCATGATTATAGCGGCAGATAGCAGCTGTCGAGCGGAACTCCTGTGGATGTCGTAGTGGCTGTGCATTCGTCCATGCATTCTGCCTTGGTCGTGTCTCCTTGCGTGGAGGATTCCAAATCCGTGCAGGTTTTATCGCAATATTGCCTGAACGTGTATTTGCAGCAGGTGGTTGCGTCCCCTAAGCCTTGCGAACTGACCCCGTCCATGCATTGTGTGAAGCAGTTTTCTCCTATGTTGGCGTTTGAGCAAACGTTGGTGCATGCTTCCCCGTAAGTCGTGCAATGGCTGGTTGAGGAAGGGGTTGTGGAGCTGCAGCATCCTCCAAGAAGCACGAGAATTCCTGCCAAAATAGGAAATAATTTGTTCATGAATGCACCTTTTCCGGGATAAGTTCCGCAACAAGGTATTTAAGCCATTTCCTGGCTTTCTATCTGGGGCAAGAAAAAATGGCAACTGTGTTTGAAGAGAAAGTTTTTGCCGCATGCGCCAAAATCAGGAAAGGAAGGGTTTCTACATATTCGGAAATTGCAAAAGCGATTGGAAAACCGAAAGCAATGCGGGCGGTCGGGAATGCGCTTAACAAAAATCGTTCCCCTCTGGTTCCTTGCCACAGGGTTGTCAGAAGCGAAGGAAGAGTTGGTGGCTTTGCGCACGGAAGCAGGAAAAAGCAGGAGATGCTTGAGAGGGAAGGCGTGAGGATTTCAAGCGGGAAGGTCAAGAATTTCAAAATGGTTTTTTGTAAATTATCCGCATTCTAGGGCAAGGGAAAGTATGCGCCCGTAGCTTGATGCGTTTCCTTCTGAATAGCCGCTGAAGAGCGCGCACTTGGTTGCGGATGAGGGGGAAACCACCACAAACCCGCTTCCGTCGGAAATTGCGGTTATGTCCCCATTCAGGTCGGTCCGGAATAGGCTTCCTGGCCCCTGGGGGTCCTGCGCGTAAATATTTCCGAGAGCCTCGGTTCTTGGAAGGAAATAGCCATCCACAATGCTGCGTATTTTATCTGTGGAAATTGCATAGTAGGTCGCTCCAACTGCGGAAAGGAATGCGGGGCTTGAGGCGGTTGCGCTTCCGTGGTGGCCCACTTTTAAGAAATTGGAGTGGATGCTTTCTCCCTTGCCAATGAGCGCCTGCTCGCAGGCGCCTTCGCAATCCCCGCTGAAAAGGGCGGACGTATCCCCATAGACCATATGGAGAAGCACGGAATTGTCGTTTTCGTTTGCAGTGTTCTTGGCTGAGGGCCAGCAGCCTCCAGGGCGGTCATAGGGCGCAATCAGTTTAGCTTCGGAAAGGCAGGAGTCTATATTCAGGTCCATGTCGTGGCTGACAACTACGTGAGTATAGTTTTTCTCATATTCCTGGAACTCCTTCTGAACCTGGCTGGAATAGTTGCCGCAGTTTCCATTGTCGTAGATGCTTCCCACTTCGAAGTTATTGAAAATCTGCTCCATTCCGCCTATGTGGTCTTCGTGGTAATGGGTTGCGACCAGAACATCTATTCTGGTGATGCCCATGCGCTGGAGAAACGCAACCGCATTGGTTGAGGATCCTGGCCTCATTGCAGATCCCGCATCTATGAGGATTGTTTTGTTGCCCGGGGTAATTATCAGGATTGAATCGGCCTGGCTTACGTTGATTACATAGATTTTGAGGAGGCCACAGCCATGTGGAATTGGTTTTGCCGGTGGCGCATTCTCCCCTAAGAAAGGAAGGGAATTTGGTTTCTGGAGCGCCCCTATGCCTCCGCTTAGGAGAATGTAGGCGATTGCGGCTATTGCAACCAGGGCGGCAACAAGGAGAATATCACTTCTCTTCATTCAAACACTATGTAGGATTAGGTGGAGCAAACTTATTAATTTGCCTTATCCGCCCCGCGGTTTGGATGAAGGGTTCCTTCGGAAGTATTTTAATCCTTGTAAACAAGATAGCGGCATGAAATTCCAGCTGATTCTTTTGGCAATAGTTGCTTCTTTGGCTTTTATGGGTTCGGCGCACGCCTACAACCAGAGCGAAGCATGCTATTCGCAGTGCGCTGCGTGGAAACTGGTCTGGCAGGACGATTTTGCATGGGGTTATGTGAAGGAGTTCTGCAGCGCCGACAAGAAGGAGCTCTCAAAGGAGATGGTGAGCATGTGGGCGGATTACGTGCTCAGTGAAGTGAGCTTCATGCCCATAATGAACGCGTTTGTTTGCGCAGATGTGATAAATACCTATATCGCCCCCGAGCTGCAGGCGTGCAGGAACAATTGCGCGCAGAACGATTTGTACTATGCCCCGAACCTGTATGTGAGCGAAGACACGGTCTATTATGACGGGGCGGGCACCCTGCACATAACTGTGCGGAACGGTGGAGCCGCTTACATGCCTTCCGCGAATGTGGCGGTATATGCGGGGAACTCGGATACCATCCAGACTCCCGCGCGGATGGACCTTATTGCAAACAAAACGCTGAAGGATTTCAGGCCATCCGACGTCAGGTATACTCCTGAGAACATGGAGCCTGAGCGGGGATTTACGGTCAGCTGGAGCCCAAAAACGGACAAGTACAACATAGTAAGAGTAGTGATTACCGCTGACCCGAAGATAAAGGAAGGGAGCACCCGGGACAATGTGTACGAACTTGTGGTGAATGACCTGCCGGAACCTGCGTCCCTGGGAATAAGCGGGACGAATTACGTGAGGCTTGCTCCGGGCACTGCTGATTTTCTTCTAACCACGGTGGTGAAAAACGGGGGGGAACTTACCGGGCAGGGCACGCTTAAATATTATCTTGGGCAACCTTCTGATGGAAACCTTGTTGGTGAGGAGCCCATTAGCATTTCCGCAAAATCAAGTTCCTCTTTCGAGAAGGAGATACTTTTTGCAGACCCATCAACCTCATATGTGACGATTGTGCTTGAGAAGGACGGCAAGATGGTTGATGAGGCAACCGTTTTCATGAAGCCTCAATTCCTCTTGATTGTGGGAAAGATTACGGATGAGACTGGTGTGCCGATAAAGGATGCGATAGTGAGCACGATGCCGGCATCAAACCCGGACTTTCCGCTAAGCAGCGGGGAGGGAATGGCGACCACAACGGATGAAACCGGGGCGTACAGGATGCCGGAGTATGTGACTTCCGAATCCACTGTAAGCATTTACGCGCACAAGCCAGGGTATTCCCCTAATTCGACCTCGCTTGTATTCACTTATAATGAAAGCGACTCTACCGGGCGCTATAAGCCCAAGTGGGAACACGTAGACCTAACCCTGCTTCAGAACGCAGGAGGGGTTTCCGTGGAATACCCCGCCCGCGGATGGTTCATAATAGAGACCGACAAGGGAAGGTTCACAGGGGAATATGCCCCGAACGGGACGCTTCCGATACAGGGGAATAATGGAACGGTTGCTATTTTCTCTCCGCTCTGCTCTGCGTACGTGAGCGATTTTGGGCTGGAGTTCTCGGCCCGCCTTAACCTTACCGGCGCAAACGTGAAATGCCTGGCTCCGGACAGCAATGATGAGTACGAAATTCAGCAGGCTCCGGTTGAGATATGGAATAAGCAATATTCCGGAGAAGAGGCACGGATGGTTGCGTTCAGCAAGAACGGCAAATATGCATATGTGATGACTGCAAGCACTGGGACGAACTTTTGCACCCTTTATTCCTATGAGCTGGCGACCGGAAACCAGAAGTACCGGCTTCCTTTCAACACGGCGTGCGGCCAGCATTCGAAAATCACTCCTGCATACGATGGCTCTACAGTATACGCAGGGGTGGGCTCCGCAGCGGGGAGCATAAAGGGCAAAGGAGAAGGAGCAATGTACGTTGTTTCAGAGAACGGGGAAATCCTCTACAATTTCACTAAGGGAGACGCGCTGGATACGCTTGAGCACAGTTCGGCAACATCGTTCACGGACATAATGGCGGATCCGGGAACTTTCGTGGCGGATAATTACGGGCAACTTGAGGAATGCATGATGATTGCAAACCGCACCTGCAACCCGCCAGGGGGGAAATATTCAATTGATGTTCTCGGAATTAGCAGGAACCGCGTGCTCGGGGAATGCGATGGAAAACCCTGCATATTCAGCCTTGGGAAGCCGGAATACCTTACGCTTGATAGCCCGCACATCCTGAATGCGGAGGCGGAAGGGAATTACGTTAATGATGATGTTTTCGTGGGAAATTACCAGGGCGGTTCCTATTATGTTAACGGGGAACCTGAATGGAGCGTGAAGAGGAAGATCGGGCACGTTTCCATGTCCCCGGGAGGGAAATATGTGGCACTTTCCTACGACCCGTACGGGATAGGAGTATATCTTGCAAGCGGGGGCAATATTACTCCGGCGGCTGTTAAGGACAAATCCGTACTCGGGATAGCAGCAACGGAAAGGGGGATAGTGTATGCGACGCACACTGGAAGCAGCATAACTTTCTACAGGCTTTCAAACTTTGTGGAGCCCACCTCTTCCACTACGAGCGGGGGGGCGACCGGAAGCACTTCATTCACGGATTTCCTGTTTGAGACGATTGTGGGCTGGTATAATGCATTTATCGAGTATATGCATTCTTGGTTTGGATGGATATGAAGAATGGGGGATTAAATTTCCGGGCGTTGGAAGGCAAGAAGAACCATTTTTAATGTTTTGTTGAGGTCAAGAAATCTTGCGGCATTCATGCCGCAGCTGAATTGACCTCTTATTCTATTTTTTGGATTATAAAAAGAACCGGTAGCGGGCGCGCCGCCGCCTAACGGCGGCGCACAACCTTCCACG
>CAIKOA010000013.1 GCA_903828955.1 uncultured Microcaldota archaeon | reverse complement strand
ATTGTGAATGTTGAGAAATTCAGGACTATGGATTGGTAGTAGCCCAAGATGTGCTTGAGGCTTACGGCGGCCTGGAGAAGCGAATATGTCTGGTCGGAAATTGAGGTGTAGATGCACTGCAGATTGGCCATTGCGTCCCCTGCAGTGCACGAGGAGTTGCCGACCATCCCCTTGCTTATTTCGGTTGCGGTGATGGTGATGGTTGCGTAGGCTCCAACAAGGGCCGCATTTATTATCGCCTGGACTAGTTCCTCCCTTCCGAAATATTCAAGCCTGACCGCGCCAATCGCGCGGCCAATCCCGATAAGCAGGCCGGAGAGCACTATGGAAAGAGCAACAACGGTCCCTGCTATCGTTAGGTCCAATGCCATTTTTTCACTTGAAAAGGTTCGAGCTTATTTCCTGTATGAGGTCAGCTGCACCGAGTATTGCGGCGATTAGAATTCCGCCGATTACTACCCCGATTGCCGCGGTCTGCCATTTCCCTCTCGTCTCTCCGGGCTGGAGCTGTGCGATTCCGTACATCAGCCCGCCGAGGATGATTAGTATCATTGAAATCATCGTCCCTGCGGAGCGGAGTGTTTGGAGCCAGCTAGAAAGAAGTGTCTCTATGAACGCCATGCATATCCCGCCTTAGATAAAGAAGATAATATTAATAAATCTTTAGAAGATGTTTCTTCGGGATTTATGGGTCAAGGTGCTCATGTGGGGGTCAAGATTAATCTTTTTGAGGGCGCGCAGGAGAACGCGGCCAATCATTATGAACGGGCAAAGGAATTGCGCGAAAAAATGAAGGGGCTTGAGAAGGCGATTTCTGAAACTAACTCTAAATTGAAGAAGGGGGAGGCGGCTCCTGCTGCTAAGAAGAAGGCGGTGCGGGTTGCGCGCAAAAAAGAATGGTATGAGAGCTTCCACTGGAGCTTTACGAATTCGGGGAAGCTTGTGCTTGTGGGTAAGGATGCGAAGCAGAACGATTTGCTTGTGTCCAGGCACATGGAAGAGAAGGATTTGTTTTTTCATGCGGATATAAAGGGGGGCGCTGCCACAATATTGAAAGGCGGGGTTGATGCTTCGGAAGAGGAGAAGAAGTACGCCGCCGCACTTGCCGCAAGTTATTCTAAGGCGTGGACGCGCGGGTTTGCGGGAGTGGACACTTATTGCGTAAATAAGGAGCAGCTTTCCAAGCATGCGCAGGGGGGCTTTGTGGGCGCTGGAGGCTTTGCAATTACCGGGCAGAAGGAATGGTTCAAGAATACCCCGCTTGGGTTGAAGATTGGGTTGGATAAGGAAGGGCGCGGTTGTGCTGGGGCCCCGGAAGCAGATTGGATGGGCAAGAGCCTGCTCATTGCGCCCGGGGGAAAGGAGAAGGGAGCTGCATTAAAGGAAATTTCCTATCTTCTTGGGGTGGATGAGAGCGAGGTCGCGCAGGTTTTGCCCTCTGGCAAGATAAGCATAAGCAAGGGAAGGGGATGATTGTAACCATGGTTACAAAAACCTTTGAAGCGCCCCTTATCAAGAAATCAAAGGGAGGGCCGAGGAAGGGCAGCAAAAAATTCAACCTTAGCGATGTGGACCCGGAAAAACGCGAAAGAATGGAAGAATACCTGCGCATACGGACGCTCATACATGGCTGGAGCAAAAAGGTGCAGGCCT
>CAIKOA010000012.1 GCA_903828955.1 uncultured Microcaldota archaeon | reverse complement strand
GGCTACATCGAGAACCAGCAGTTCGAAAAACTCCACGAAACAATCCGGCAGGTTAGGGACGAGCCGGCGCAACTCAACTTAGCAGGGTTTTTCTAAACGAGCCAAAAACCCCGCCCTTTAGGGCGGGGATAGAGTTTTTATATCTTTCTCCAAATAATATATAAACAATTCTAAGAAAGCTTAAAAAGGCTTTTCTGTTTGGTGGGATGAAAATGAGCGGAAAAACATGCCCCGAGTGCGGGGGTTCTAAACTAATTAGGGATTATGAAAAGGGAGAGCTTATCTGTTCCTCATGCGGGCTTATTCTCGCAGAGAACATGCAGGACGCCGGCCCCGAGTGGAGGGCCTTTGATGCTGAGCAGAAGGAAAAACGCGCAAGAGGCGGAGCTCCGATTAAGTATATGCGCCCGAACAAGGGGCTTGTAACCGAAATCGACCAGTATAACCGCGACATTCGTGGAGTAAAGATTTCCACTAAGAAGCAGGCACAGTTCTATAGAATGAGGAAATGGCACAAGAGGGTTTCCATTGCAACTTCGATGGAAAGGAACCTCGCGATTGCCCTTACCGAATTGGACCGTGTTGCCTCTTACCTGGGGCTTCCAGATGACATTAAGGAAGCAGCCGCACTTCTCTACAGAAGGGCGGTTAAGGAAGAACTCATCCGCGGAAGGATAATCGAGAGCATAGTCGCAGCTGTAATTTACGCAATCTGCAGGATTCACGGAATCCCGCGCACCCTTGACGAGATTTCCAAGGCTTCCGGTATCGAGAAGAAGGAAATCGGGCGCGCATACCGCTTCCTGAAGACCGAACTAAGCCTGGATGTTCCGCTTACGGACCCGTCCTACTACGTGCAGAAGTTCGCAACCGCATTGAAATTGAGCGGCGAAGTGCAGAAGAAAGCAGTTCAGCTCATCAAGAAGGCGGTGAAGCGCGGCCTCATTTCAGGGAGAGGCCCGACCGGTGTTGCGGCAGCAGCCCTCTACATTGCATCCGCAATCGTAGGGGAGAAACGCACCCAGAAGGAGGTCGCGGACGTTGCGGGAGTTACCGAAGTAACCATCAGGAACCGCTACAGGGAGCTAAAGAAGGAGCTCGGGCTCAAGATAAACCTTTAATTTATTTTTTATTATTTTTAATCAGCTTATTCTGGCATCAATCTCCCAGGATGGCCCCATGCTTCTCCAGAAGGTCCATCATCCTGGCATCCCAAAGCGCATAGTCAAGGGCGGTGTTATCGTGTTCGTCCTCCGCATTTATTTTTGCCCCGGCCCCGATTAGGAATTCGGCAAATTCATAGGAGCGGCTTGCGGCCGCGGAGCCAAGCGCATAGCATCCACCCCTCTTCGAATTTACGTCCGCCCCGTTTTGCAAAAGAAGCTTTCCCATCTCAACATTCCCGGCCCGCGCAGCGCATTCAAGAGGGGTCCCTTCATATTGTTTCCATGCGCCCACGTCCGCCCCTTCCAGGATCGCTTCCGAGGCAAGAGCCAAATCATTTTTCTTAATCGAATCAAAGAGCTTCTCATTTAGCCTCTCCTGCTCATCTGCGGAGAGCGCCCCGTGCTTTTTCAAAAGAGCCGCGAGTCCCCAATCCTTGTCGCGTATCGCAACGCGCAGGGGCGTGTTGAGGAATACGTCTGCAGTATCCGCCGTTGCCCCGCTCTCTAGCAGAAATTTTGCAAGAGGGGCATTTTTTCCAAAAACCGCATAAAGGAGGGCGGCCCTTCCTTCTTCATCCTTGGCATTCACATCCACCTCTGCTTTTACAAGGGCCTTTGCAAGTTCCATGTTGTTTGAGATGCAGGCAGTTATGAACGCGGTTTTTCCATACGCACCCTTTGCATTGGCATCTGCCCCTTCCTCAAGTGCAGACTTCGCCCCTCGCGCATCCCCTATTTCAGAACATGAGAGCAGTTTCTTGTCAACGGCGGCCCTTTCCTCCGAATTAAGCGAATCCCTTTTTGTCATCCTTTTTTCTGCAATGCTGCTTCCAATGGGGGGCTTGCTTGAGCGGTCTCCGCCCACCATTCTCTTTGCCGTCTTTTGGGAGCCGTCTCCCCTACCGTTAGAAGTATCGATTACTGCCATAACGCCACAGGATAGTTAATGCTGAAAACAGTTTATAAAAATAGTGTATTGTGTTTGTGACATCTGCGCCACCACAAGCCAATTTAACCCTTCGCGAGAATTAGTCGCATGCGTCGCCTCCCCGGGTTCGCAATCATCCTAATGCTATTGCTCGCAGGGTGCGCGCTGCCCGGAGTTCCCCCCTTAGAGGGAAACGCCACCGCAGGAATTAACCAAACCATAAAGGAAGAGCCCCCGAATTATGATTACGATTTGTTCGTGAAGGGAATAATCACCTCTCCCCCGAACCCCACTCTTGGAGAAGAATACAAGGCAATCGTAATTGTCCAGTCCTATGGCATCTACATCCCTTCCGCATACCACATCTGGGTTCTCGATGATGGGGAAATTCTTATGGAAAAAGATGTGCAGAACCCGGAATTGCTCCAGACTTTTGAGTTCCCCATGTATGCAAATGACACAACCCCGCACCATTTCACCGTGCAGCTCAAGAGCATAGACAACGTTCACCCGGAAAACTCATCAAAACTGGAAAATAATCTCATGAGCGGAATCGTGCAGCCAGGGCCGGTTGGATTCTACGATGTCTATAACTGGAAAGACAATTGGTACTACGATGCGGTTGGAATGCAGATAAAGGAGGCGCAGGCGTTCACGCTCAAGCATCCAATCAATTTCAGCAAGATTGGCGTCTATGTGCAGGCAAGCGTTCCCCAGCCGCAGGGTTCAGAACTTACGATTTCCCTCTACAATGCGCAGCCTAATGAAAACATTTCCGGCCTCGGGGATAGAATAATCTCTTCCAAAATAGACGCAAGCAAGATCGGGCCTAAACCCTCCTGGATTTATGCGGAGTTCCCGGCTATGGAGCTTTCAAAAGGGAAATATTGGATAGTTCTTGAATATTCCTCTTCTTTGGGCGGAGGGATCGAGTGGTACCGGGCTGAAGGAAACCCCTACGGAGAATTCCTGGACACGCAGATGATGGATGTCGCAGGCTGGGGAGAGTGGGAATTCAAGGATTTTGATTTTGCATTCAAGGTCGAATAACTGTTTTTTTGCAGGAGTAACCTCTAATCCTAGTTGGGGTTAGTTCCCCACTGCTTGCAGTGGCTAAATAAATCCTCGCGTAGTTTTTATACCATGCGTGACGTCATACGTGCCTGCCACAAGGTGTACGAGATAAAGTACCACATGTGCTTC
>CAIKOA010000011.1 GCA_903828955.1 uncultured Microcaldota archaeon | reverse complement strand
TCCTCTCGCGGAGGGTTGTGCGCCGCCCTAGGCGGCGCGCCCGCTACCCAACGAAAACTAGTTCTCAACAATTAGAAAATTATGCCCGATTCAACTGCTCGGCTTAAGCCGGCAGTATTCTCGGGGGTGTTCACAATAAATTTACAAAGTGGCCAAAAAGACGCGTATCCTCACCCTTGAATTCCGAAAGGAGGTTTGCGCATGCGTCCCTTGTTTCCTCATCAGGGCTTGCAAGAAGGAAAAGGAAGTCCTTTTTCACCTTCCAGTCCAATTTTGATTCGAATTCAATTGAAATGGAGGCCGCCCTGTCCCTTGTTTTAGGGTCCTGGCTACTGAGGGCAGAAACCAGAAGAGAGGAGATGAACTTTTCGGTCGGCTTGAAATCCGCTGAAAAAACCCCTTCGCCCATCTTGTTTTCGACCGTTTTCATTTCCTCTTCGGATAAATAGGGAATGAGGAAGCTGAGTGCGGGGGAGATTAGCTGGGTTTCCCCGTGGGTGAGTATGGAAGCCAGGTAGAATCTCCGGTCTTCCGGGCTGGCTTTCCTGAACTCAGAAATTGCCTCGATGAGGTCTTCGACCTGCTCCATATGATCACTATTGCGATATATGGTTTGAACTGAACATAATAAAATACCTGCTATAACATTTGAAAAGGGATAAAATAAGCCATAAAAAAAGAAAAATCAGGAAATTTTGGTTTTCTTATTAGCCTGGTTCTGGGCGATTTCCGATCCATCGGGGCGCCGCTCCGGAGGGGCAGTATTCTGCCTTGGCGCCGGAAGGTCCATCGGAGGGCTCTTCTCCCTGGGGCGGGTGCCGTCTGCCCTTACTGGGACAATATCCGCAACGCCCGGCTCCCTTTTCACGTTCTTCTTGTCTTCGTCGCCCATTCTTACACCAACTTTATTTTTGTTGGAACCCATTAAAAACATTCTGAAAGACCGGAAAACGATTATAACCTTATGCTGCGCAAATGAATGCATGAAGATAGTGCTTGCTCTCGGCGGAAACGCTCTCCTTGCAAAGGGGCAGAAAGGGACCGCGGATGAGCAGCGGGAGAATGTTTCAAAAACCTGCAAAGTTATCTCCAAAATTATCTCTGATGGGCATGAACTCGTGATTACGCACGGGAACGGCCCGCAGGTCGGGAATTTGCTGATTCAGCAGGATAAATCAAGCAAGGAAGTTGCCGCAATGCCGATGGATGTTTGCGACGCGATGACGCAGGGGCAGCTCGGGTACATGATACAGAGCGAGCTTGAGAAGGTGAGCCACCGGACCGTTGCTACCCTAATTACCCAGATTGTAGTGGATAAGGACGACCCGGGGTTCAAGCACCCGAGCAAGCCGGTCGGGCCTTTCTATGCGGAAAAGAAATCCGATGATATGATATTTGATTCGGGCCGAGGGTGGAGAAAGGTGGTTCCTTCGCCAATTCCTTTGGATGTGATTGAGATTGAGGCAATTAAGAGCCTCCTGCATGCGGGAATTGTTGTGATTGCAGCCGGGGGAGGGGGAATTCCGGTCTTTAGGAACGGGTATCGCCTCCAGGGAATTGAGGCGGTCATAGATAAGGACCGGGCGAGCGCTTTAATTGGGAAGGAAATTAATGCGGGGATGCTCCTGATTGCGACTTCCATTGATAAGGTTTACATAAATTATGCAAAGGAGAACCAGCAGGCCCTGGATAGGATTACTCTTTCCGAAGCCAGGAAATTAATGAAGGACGGGCAGTTTGCGGAAGGGAGCATGAAGCCGAAGATTGAGGCATGCATAGACTTTGTGCAGAGCACCGGAGGGCGGGCGGTGATCTGCTCTCTGGAAGATATAGAAGAGGCAATGGAAGGAAGGGCTGGAACTGCAATTGTGAAATAATTTTAATTTTTAGAAAAAGAACTAGAAGGTAAATCTGGTTAGTACTCCTCCTGTCCCTGCGGAAAGTTTGTCTTCATTCCATCCTTTGGTGAAAAGCATGTACCTCCCGAAGATTCCGATGTGGTAGTCGGTCATCAATTCCACGGTTGCGTTTGCTCCGCCTCCGGAAATTCCTTCAAGTTTTGTATTTAGGTAGCCGAGCAGGTTTGCCTTTAGGGTCAGGAATGCAAGCTTCACCTTCGTGCCCAAAGATGCGTTCATGGAAACTGTGCCTCCCGGGCGGTATTCTCCTCCTGCACCTATTGAAATGGGCCCTTTCTCCATGCTAATGCCTCCCCCGCAGCCAAGCGTTCCCGCAAGGCCGTCCTTCTTACAGGAGATGGTGCTGCTGAGGCTCTCTGCAAGCGGTATACTCACGAATGCGCCGTATGAGTAAGGCACGGGCCTATTGAGGTCCATGGATGCGATGTCGAAATTAGCGCCTGCGCCAAAGCCGTTTTCCGCAGCTCCGGAAACCGAGAGGCCGCCTCCAGCGAGTACGCCCTGGACGTCGTGCTTTCCCCCGAATGCATTTGCGGAGATGGTCAGTTTCAGCCCGTCCGCTTTTGCCTCCTCTGCCCTTGCCTGCGGGCTTGCGAGCATAAGCCCGGAAACCAGGAGGACGCTTGCGAAGGCCTTGCTCGCATTCTTAAGCGCACTTTTCATCCTGGATGCCCTCGGAGAAGGATGCGCCTCCCTTGCATTTCCCACTTCTTTTATTGTTCTTGTTTCGGTTGCCATTTTATATCACCAAACAACACTGCGAAACACAGCTATTTATATATTATTCCTCCCCAGGGGGAGTAATAGTTAAAAAGCGTTCGCAACAGAAGGAATACTATGCTTGAAGTGCTGGAGAAGATAGGCCTGGGGAAGCGGGAGGCGGCAGTTTATTCGGCGCTGATAGAGCTTGGGGAAACAACCACCGGCCCGCTCGTGAAGAAGACCGGGATACCCGCATCTAAGATCTACGAGACGCTGGACCGGCTGGTTTCCAAGGGCCTCGTGAGCGTAGTAATGAAGGAAAAAACCAAGCATTTTTCCGCAACGAATCCGGAAAGATTGATTGATTATCTTGAGGAAAAAAAGAAGGATTTGGAAAAGCAGGAAGCAGAAGCGATCCGGCTGCTGCCTTACCTGAAAGAGCAGAGGAAGAAGGGTGAGGAGTTCCAGGGGGCAGAAGTTGCCTATGGTTTCGAGGGCTTCCGGGGCCTCGTGAACAAGCTTATTGCGGATGCGAAGAAGGGGGACGAGTATCTCTTCTTCTCTTTTTATGCGAAGGACCCGGAAAGGTTCAAAAGAGTGTATGCCTTCTATAGGGAGTTTGATGTAAAGAGGATGAAGAAGGGGCTGGATGTAAAGGGAATCGTCTTTGAGAATATACGGGAACTTATCGGAAAACGGCGGTATGGGAAGTTCTGCTATGTGGATTTTCCTACGCCCACAAATATTTCAATATGCAAGAACAAGGTCCTATTTACCCCCTGGGAAGACGAGGAGGTCACCTATTTGGTTTATTCCCGGCACCTTGCGGATTCGCTCAGGGTCTACTTCAATTCGATATTTGAGAAATATTATAAGGAATAAAGGAAGTTTAGACGTGCAGCCCCTTGGAAGCGTAGAGCGAAATCAATGTTCTCGTTCTCTCCACTCCTTCGAAGTTCCGGAGATAATCCAGGACGAATTTATCCAAATCGTTCATTGTGCGCACGCGCACTTTCAGCATCATATCTATTTCCCCGGTAAGGACGGTGGCCTCTTCCACGAATTCGTGCCGTGCTAATTTATCCGCAATCGCCCTCTGGTCAAGCCGGTGCTCTCCGCTCGGCTTTACAGTTATGAATATATAGGCGCCAATCGGGAAGCCGATCTTCTCCTTATCCACTGAAATTGAGTATCTCTTGATTACCTTATCCTGCTCCATCTTTCTTATCCGGTGGTGGACGGTCGCAGGAGGGATTCCGGTCTTCTTGGAAAGCGCGTTTATTGAGCTTTTGGAGTCTTCTTTGAGCGCTCTTAGTATTTCCATATCCTTTTCGTCTATCATATTGTATGCTTATACAAGAAAGGTATTTAAAATGGTAAGTTTTTGTATGCTTATATCGAATTTCTTGGATAAGTTATTAATATACCCTAAAATAAGGCATTAATTGCAAAAGGTGAGTGGCATGAAGGAACTGGTGCAAAAGCGGCTTGAACATATACGAAAGGAGGAATTCGGGGACATTCTGCGCGTCCAGAGCGCGGCAATGAAGGCGGTGCACGACCGCATGTGGAAGCATAGGATTGCCCACCTTACCCCTGTGATGCTTTCAACGATTACCGACCCCTTAAACCACTCTGTGGAGGATGCCTCGCTCCATTACGGGGGGCAGAAGCTGGAACTTACTAAAAGCATGATTTTGCATAAACAACTGGCGGTTGGAAGGAAGGACATTAAGGGAATCTATATAGTTTCCCCGAACGTTAGGTTGGAGAGGGGCCACTGCGCTTCCACCGGGAGGCATTTGCTGGAATTCAGCCAGGTGGATATTGAGCTCCGGGGAGCTAGCGCAAAGGATTTCATGCTCTTTATGGAATCCCTCTATGTGTACGTGCTTACCTTTGTGAAGAGGGAGTGCTGGGAGGAATTGGGGAGGCTTGGGCGGGAATTGAAGGTTCCCGGGGCTTTCCCGGTCTATGAGAGCGATGCGCTCCGAGCTGAATATGGGGAGGATTTTGAGCGGATTGCTTCAGAGAAGGCGGAAACCCCTTTCTGGATAACGGGTTACCTGAGGGAATTCTACGACAGGCAGGACCCAAAAAGCGGGAAGCACATAAACTACGATCTGTTCTACCCGGAGGGGTTCGGGGAGGCGCTTTCCGGAGGGGAAAGGGAATACGAGTATTCGCGGATAGTGCAGAAAATGGAGGAAAGGAAAACAGATCTTTCTTCCTTTGAGCCTTATTTGGAGGCTGCGCGGAGCGGTGCTCTTGTGCCCAGCGCTGGCGGCGGATTTGGAGTGGAGAGGATGGTCCGCTATTTGACCGGAAGGGAACATGTGAAGGACGTGGTCCTGTTTCCGCGCGTTCCTGGAGAGGAGATTGTTTTCTAATTTTTTTTATTTTATTGCAATGAGTACGGCGTCGGTTAAATGTCTCCAAACCTTTTCAACTTCATGGAAGCCGATTTCCTTAAGTTGCTGGATTGAAATGCTTTCGAACATTTTCCTCTCCGGCTTTTCATCCTCTTCCATGTGTTCGTCCCATTCTTTGCAAAGGTCGTATTTTCCTTCTTTTATGAAAGTGCTTCTCATCATTCCGAGAACTCTTTCGTAGGCTTTCTTGTGCAGGAGCGGATCCTCTTCTGCGTATTTATCCCCGTTTACGAAAACGCCTCCTTTCCTGAGCACCCGGAATATCTCTGCTTGGAGTTCCCTCCTTGCATCTTGGGTAAAATTGTGGAGCACCCATGCAGAAGCGATTGAATCAACGCTTTCGGAGGGAAGAGAAAGCAGGCATTCAGTTGCATCTGCGTGAATTAGCTCGAGCCTTCCCCTTTCAATATATCCGGAAAGGAATCCTCTTGCCTGGGTTAGCATTACTTCGGAAATATCTATTCCAATTATCCTTGCTTTCCGGTTTAAGCGAAGAAGATCAATAGTGGTTGTTCCGGGGCCGCAGCCGATTTCCAGAATTAAGAACACCTTATTGGCACCCATCTTTGCGCGGATGCTTTTTCCAACCATCTGCTGGAATTCCGGGAAATAAGGAAGGGCCCTGGAGAAGAGCATATACTCTTCCCCAAGCTTGCTGTTGAAGTTCCTCCTTGGTTGGGGGCAAGGGGTTGCCCCTTCCGGATTCTTCAGTTTCCTTCCCACTTCTCCACCCTGTTCAGAAGCTGTATCCGAGGGTTGCAACCGTGTCAATTGCAACAGCACCGTCCTTGTTGACCAACGCGAAGGTGTGCACCCCGAGCTCCGGAACCCATCCTCCCGGAGTTAGGGTAAAGCCTGCTCCGACGCTTCCAAGCACAGTTGCCCAGGTGTAGCCCCCGCTTGCCTTCAGCGAGAGAAGGTGGGGAATCGCATCCACCTTAATAACCGCGAACGCAAGGTCGGTTCCGAAATCGAATACGTGCTCGTATCCTGCAATAGCCGTAATCCGTTCGAACCCTAACCCTACATCCGCGCCGGTTGAAAGCTTCGGGATGAAGAGGTGCTTGGAGTTGTATCCGTAGAGGTCTATGAAGACCGGGCCAGCTATGGGCACATCGAGGTTCAGGTTGGTTTCCTCCCATTGCGCAGAGCCTTTGCTTGTGCTGGAAACACCCAAAGAACCGCTCAGGGATGCATCCAGAGGCAGCGGAACGCTCGCATTTACGGTTGCGATTGCCCTTGGCTGCTCATCCAAGTAGCTGTAGCCGCCTCCGACCTTTACGCCTATTCCTGCCTTCTGGGGAGCCTTCGCCTCTTCGGCGCTTGCCCTCATGGGGGAGAGCATCAGCCCGGAAACCAGGAGGGCGCTTGCGAAAGCCCTTCCTGCGCGTTTTAACGCGGTGCGGATCTTAGATGGCCTCGGAGAAGTTGAAACTTCCCCTACCTTTCCAACTTCCTGGATTGTTCTTGTGTCGTTTGCCATTTTTCATACACCCTTATACACCTATTACGACATCAGAACTATTAATAATATTTCACCAAAAAACGCAAGAAAACCGAAAGATATTATAATATATTCCTATTAATTTGCATATATGAAGCTGGATAAGAAAGACAAGCAGCTCCTAACGCTCCTGTACAATAACTCCAGGATGAGCTTTACCGAGATGGGGAAGAAGCTCAGATTGAGCAGCAGTGCAGTGGAAAGGAGGATGCGCCAGCTAAAAGATGAGGGCATAATCACGCTGCTATTTGCAGATGTAAATCTCCTCAAGCTTGGCTTCCGCTCTTACCGGCTATATTTCAAATTCGATGTAATGGACCGGGAAACTGAATCAGAAGTGTTGAAGCTTTTCGAGGCGCATCCGAGGACGCCCTGGGGAGTGATTTGCGAAGGGGAGTATGACGTCCTCTGGCGCGTGGTCGCAAAGGATGAATTGGAAGTGGAGAAAATCGCATATTTGATGCTGGAGAAGTTCGGGGATAAGATTATTGAGAAAACAATCGTCACTACTACTTACCAGGCTTATCTGGCATGGAACAAGGCGCTGGATAGCGAAAGGCACCCTGCGTTTCCAACTGAGAAGATAACCGAAGTGGAAACTGTTGATGAGATAGACATGAAAATACTATCCGCGCTTTATGCAAATTCAAGGGAGACTACGGTAAACCTTGCGAAGAAGGTGGGCCTTACCCCGGATGCGGTCCAATACCGGATGAAGCGGCTTACCGAGAGCGGATTCATACTTGGATATACGGCGTGGTTTGATGCGAAAAAGCTCGGATTCAACTATTACAAGATATTGATTAGCCTGAGGAACGCAACAAGGGAGAAAGAGCAGGAATTCCTCAGGTTCTGCACTGAAAACGACAGCGTTATTTTCCTGAACAGGACAATCGGGAGCTGGGACATAGAGATTGACATAATAGTAAGGAACAACGAAGACCTTCATGAGTTCATGCGGGACATGAAAACGAAGTTCGGCCCCATCCTGGGCAGGCATACTTTCATATCTGCAATTGAAGAGAGGATGCTGAATCCGTTAAGGGAGTATAAGTAGGTTTGAGCTCTGAAAAAAGGGCTGGCCTGAAAACATAGTTATATAAACTTATATATTGCATAAACATATATAACTGGTGGAAAAATGGCCAAGGCAATCATGGAGGTTCTGCACTACCCGCGGCTGGATACAGTGATGATGGTGGAGGAGCTCATAAGGAAAGCGGGCAACTACCCGACCAAGGCGGAACTCCGGAGAAAGCTCCCGAAGAAAATGATGTACCAGACTCTGCTCGTAATACTGGATTATTTGGAAGAATCCAACAAGATACACGTGGACGGGAAGAGCGGGGAAATCATGTGGATTTGGGGCCCGGAGGCAGTGAAGAGAATAAAGGAGAAAAACCTGGTGGTTGAGTGAACAGGAAAAAGAAGCTTACCCTGAAAGATATGCCTACTGGGGATGATGAAGGGAAATACACAAAGGAATTCAGGAAATCCCTGCTCAGGTCTGCATTGGAAGTTAGGCAGGGAAAAGTTTGCTCTTTGAAAAAGGTAGTGGAAACCTACTCTCCGCGCGTTTAAAAGGCGCTTTTTCGTCTAGTTATGCATGGATAAGGAAATCCTTGTGGGATTTGCAGATGAGAAAACAAAAAGTGCTTTTCTCTCGCTTAAGGAAACCAAGGGGGCCGAGCAGAAGCTTTACGAATTCCTGGACCGGGCATTTGATGATTTGAAGAAAGACCCGTTTTGCGGGGTGAAAATACCGAAGAAGCTCTGGCCAAAGGAATATGTGAAGAAGTATGGGATAGATAATTTATGGAAATACGACCTGCCTAATGCCTGGAGGATCACTTATACTGTTAGGGCGGACCAGGTAACGATACTCAGCGTGGTTCTGGAGTGGTTTGACCATAAGGAATATGAAAGGAGATTCAAGTATTGAAAACTGGGAAAGGGCAGCCCTCTCCCCTTTTTTAGTTTTTCCACCCAAATGCACCCGTATGCTTGCACTCATTCATTATGGAGAGATAGGCCTCAAAGGGGGAAACCGGAAATACTTTGAGGACAAGCTGGTTTCCAATGTGCACAAGGCGCTCGGGGCGAACTGCAAGGGAGTGTACAAAAAACAGGCGCGCCTCTTTGCGGAAACCAAAGGAAGGATTAGCGCAGAGAAGTTAGAGGGAATACTAAGGAAAGTTTACGGAATTGAATGGTTTGCGATTGCGCAGGACTGCGAGCCGGATATTGAGGCTATTTGGGCGGTTTTGAAAGGGGAACTTTCGCGCATAAAGGGGAAGAAGTTCCGCGTGGAGACGAAAAGAGGGGATAAATCCTTCAAAATGCCATCTATGGAAGTGAGCAAGGAGATTGGCGCGCGGATTGTGGAAGCGACTGGCGCTCCAGTGGATTTGGGAAATCCGGAAGTTACGGTTTTTATTGAAATAATGCGGGGAAAGGCACTTGTGCACTTTGGGAAAATTAGGGGATTGCGCGGGCTTCCCGTAGGAACGAGCGGAAAAGTATTGTGCCTGATGAGCGGGGGAATAGATTCCCCGGTAGCTGCGTGCATGATGATGAAGAGGGGCTGCGAAGTGGATTTCCTGCACATCCATCCCTTTGAACAGAATAAGAAAGTGAAGGGGACCAAGATTGAGAAGCTTGTGAGGATGCTGGATGCGTACCAGCAGAGGGAAGGGAAACTTCTCCTTATTCCGTATACAGGATTCTATGCGCGAACCGGGAAGGTGGAATCCAAGTATGAATTGGTTGTGTTTAGGAAGTATCTTTACAGACTGGCGGAGAAAATTGCGCTCGAAAAAGGATATTTGGGAATTGTGAGCGGGGATTCCCTGGGGCAGGTGGCGAGCCAAACGATTGAGAACATTGGGGCTGCGAGTTCGGGCTTGCAGATTCCGATTTTCCGCCCGCTCATTTCCATGGATAAGATGGAAATTGTTGAGGCTGCGCAGAGAATTGGAACCTATGAGGAATCCATTAAGCAATACCAGGACTGCTGCTCGCTCGTGGCTGTGAAGAATCCGGCAACCAAGGCGAGAAGGGAAATTGTGGATAAATATTACGAAGAGATGGAAATAGAAAAACTAATTAACGAAAGTATAAAAGAAATGGGGGAGCTCTAGGATTTTGCCCATCCATAGGACTGCGCAAGGTTGTGCATCTCATCCGTATTGAGCTTGAAGGTTGCCAAATCCGAAAGGATTGCCTCCACATAGTATTCGTTCCCCTTCTTTCCAAGCGCGTCCCGAAGCTTCTGCGTATATGGGTTCATTTCCCTTCTTCCCCAGGGGACCTGGAGGTATCCGTTCCTTATTTCCGTGAATACGCGCGCGTGCAGGTTGAGCTTTCCTTCGGAAAGCATCCTGATGAGCTCTTCTGAAGTCGGCTTGGCGGAAAGGGTTGCGTAGATGCTTGCAAGGTCCAGCACCGTGTGGCCCATTGCCTGCGGAGCGCCATCCGCAACGTAGTTCATTGGGGTGGTGTTGTGGTCATCGGTCCCGAAGGTGCTGTTGAGCTTGTTCAGGTATTTTGCAAGCCCGTTTGCAAATGCGTTCGGGCTGGGTTTTACGGTTCCTCCGAATGCCAAGGAGACGACTTCGTGCACCAGTTCGTTAAGATAATCAATGCCGAGATTGCTGGGAATGTCGCACGTATCCGTCATTGTGATGTTCCAGGCTTCAACCGCATCAACATAAGAGAACATGTCCATAAGTTCATCCGGAGTATATGGGCCCCCTTTCATTGCGCTAACCATTCCCACATCGTAGATCGGGTGCTCGGCATTCTGGAGGTTGAAGGGGTGCGCCGCGCACATTATTGCCATTCCCTTTAAGCGGGAGCGGAGAAGCGGGAGAACTTTATCTGCCATCGGCCCGTCGTTGAAGGGCTGCATCTGGAATTTGCTCCTCCCAGTTAGTGCAATCAATGCCCCTTCGTGCGCATCCATTTCATTTCCGAACCAGATCAGGACGTGAGGCCCATTGGGCTTATTTGCAGGGGCGGTGAGTTCCATTCCCGGAACCATTATCATGCCCATTTCCTCTGCGATTATCTGCATTGCAAAGAACTTGTGCTCATCAAAGGAATTGTGGGAAGTGATCGAAACGAGGTCGCGGGCGTATAGCGCGTTCATGCGGATTATATCCTCGAATTGCGACATCCCGTCGTCTGCGAATTTCGTGCTGTTTGCATAGCCCTGCGGCATATGCCCGCAGTGGATGTGGGATTCCATCCTGTATTCGGATTCGGGCTTCAGGCTTGCATAATGGAGAATGTCGCTAAGGACCTGGTCCGCAAAGGCAGTTGGGTCTGAAGAGCCATTGTAGACCTTCCTTATGAGGTATTCCTGGCCAGGTTTTACGTTTCCGGCCTTTCCGGCAACCCAGATGCGTTCGCGCATGGGTGCATTTGCGGAGGAATCGGGATTATAGTAATATACGCTGACCTGGCCCTTTCCGGGCTCGGATTTAACGAATACGAAGAAGGAGGATTTCCTGGAATTAATTCCGCGGTTGTAGATGTCCTCGCCTGCCTGGACAATTCCTGTGGGGGCGTCCTTTTTCCAGAGCCCTTCCTGCATGAGGCGCCCTTGCATGCGCGCATTGTCAACCGAAGGAAAGCCCGCATTGCGCATGCGCTCTGCGAATACGGTTCTGAATGTGCTCAGGTTTGCGCTTCCGGATGCCATTGTTCCCACCTACATATATTACGATTTTCTACAATATAAGCCTTTGGGTAGGCCGGAAAAGGCGGAAGTGAGATTTAAAAAGTTCCTCATAGATTGGTTTTCATGGTTCCGGCGGTGCAGGTTAGCGAGCTTACCAAAGTAATCAGGGAAAAGATACTGGTGGACCGCGTATCATTCCAGGTTGGTGAAGGGGAGGTATTCGGGCTCCTCGGGGGAAACGGGAGCGGGAAGACAACAGTATTCAACATGCTTTCGGGGCTTCTTGAGCCTTCTTCCGGAAGCATCGTGATTCTGGGGAAAAACATAAAGGAGATAAAGAAGGGGAATCCGGAGATCGGGATGGTGCCCCAGCAGGATTCCATCTACGAAACCCTGACCGTGAAGGAGAACCTGGAATTCTTCGGCTCGCAGTTCCGGATTCCTAAAAAGGAGCTTAACGCAAGGGTCCACTCGCTTCTTGAGGAGGTGAAGCTCTCCAAGAAGATGGATGCGCTTGCGGCAAGCCTTTCGGGAGGAATGAAGAAGCGGCTGAACATCGCCTGCTCGCTAATCCATGACCCGAAAGTCGTTTTCTTTGATGAGCCGACCGTTGGGCTTGACCCGGTGGTGCGAAAAGAGATCTGGGACCTTGTGAATAAGTTGCATGCTGAAAAGAAGACGGTAATCATAACCTCCCATTACATGGACGAGATTGAGGAGCTCTGCGAAAGGGTCGGGATAATGTTCGAGGGAAGGATGGTTGCCGCGGGCACCCCTTCGGAAATAAAGGCGAAATACAAGCTCAAGCAGATGGAGGATGTTTTCGCGCACCTGATCAAGGAGGGCGGCTAGCATGGGGTTCCTGTCCGTAATCAGAAAGGAATTGCTCGAAATCTCCCATGACCGCACAATGATGGCGGTCCTCCTGCTCTTCCCAATCTTCATCATGATTTTCATGGGGAGTTCTTTTGGCTCGATGCAAATAAACGGGGTGCCCGTGGGCGTAAGCGGGCCAGCGAATTCAACATTCTCAACAATGGTTCTGCAGGGGCTGGAGAATTCCACCGCATTCAAGCTGCAGACTTTTGAAACGAGCGATGCTGCGATGGAGGCATTCAGGAACGGCCAAATCCGGGCATTAATAATAATCCCGCAAAACATAGATGAGGAGCTTAAGCTGGGGAACGGAACCACCATACGGATAATCGTTGACAATTCTGACATTGCGCTGGAAAAATCAATACTTGCAGCGATGGGCTCGGTATTGCAGGCATCCTCTGCAGACATTACTAAGGTGTATGTGAGTTCCGCATGGAAGGATTTGGTTTCGCTGAACGCTTCTGCTTCAGAACTCGGATCAGGAGTCGCCCAGACACGGGTGAACATGGAGGCAACCAAGCAGGAACTGCAGGTGATAAAGGCGAACATCTCTGCGTTGGATATGGAAGGGCTTTCAGGTTCGATTGATAGCGCGGAGGCAGGGGTTTCCAGCCTCCAGGGAACGATTACGCTGCAGAAGGAGGCGATAAAGAACTACTCTGCGGAGAATGAGCTTTTCTTCGCTCAGAGCGATGAATTCCTGCAGAATGGGAGCGCAACGGTAGATGAATCCATTTATGCAGTTAATGATGCGCACAAGAACCTCTCTGTGCAGGTTGTGCAGCTTAGCAATACTGCAAATGAGCTCCAGTATTCAATAGATGGGCTGAATACCCTGAAGGCTACAGTAAGCGGCCCGTGCGGGGCTGTTACGGTGGGCGCAATAGATGTTACGGTTGCCGGGCTGCAGACGCTCAGGAACAATGTGATAACGCAGAGGGAGGATGCAAAAGACCAGCTGGTTGCGCTTGAGGAATTGAATGTTACGCTTTATGGGATGAGGGGCTCGCTCGCGAATTATTCCGCGCAGATGGATGAAGCAAGGCAGAAGCAGGAAGAGAAGACCTCGGAGATCGGGGATTCGCTGGATGAGGCTTATTCAACGCTTTCGCAGATGCAGGAAAATTTCGGGAAAGCGAGAAAGAATGTGGATGAGCTGAAGGCGCTTCTTGAGGAAGTGCAGGGCACTATGGATAATATAGATACTACACTGGACCAGGCGCTTGCGCAAACGGCTTCGGTGGATTCGCTTATTTCCTCCCTGCAGGCAACTGTTGCGGAGCAGACCGGGAAGGACCCTGCAAAGATTGCGGTTCCGCTCTCGGTCAGCATAGAGAACAGCTATACGAGGAATAGCTTCGTGGATTTCGTAATGCCGCAGGTGATTTCGGTTTCGCTATTGCTTTCGTGCTTCCTTTTGGCTTCGATCAGCTTTGTAAGGGAGAAATCCAGGAAAACCATTGTGAGGGCGTTGCTTGCCCCGGGCTCGATGAGGAACCTTGTGATTGGGAAGATTGCATCGATAGTGCTAATTTCATTTGCGCAGGTTTTCATAATTTTGCTTGTGGGAACGGCTCTTTTCGGAGTAGGGCTTCCCCTTAATCTGGAGATGCTCTTTTTCGGGATTTTTGCCTCTTCGCTTGTGCTTGCATCCATTGGAATGCTGGTCGGGTTCTATACGAAAACAGAATCCGCGGCGATACAGGGATGCCTTATGCTAGCAGTTCCGATGATGTTCCTTGGGAACATTATTTTCTCCGCAGACCTTCTTCCGCAATATACGCAGATATTGCAGGCGTTGCTTCCGCTTGCGCACGTAACGAACATATTCAGGGTTGTGCTGATTACGAACGGGAATCCTTCGATAGACATATTTGCGCTGCTTTCCTACTTCGTTCTGCTCGTGGTGCTGCTTACGATTACGATGATTAGGAAGAGGGACATTTCCTCTTATCTGTGAAAAATGGCGGCGAGAGGATGCGCATAATAAAAACCAAGGGGGGTTTTGGGAAGGTTCCCAAGGCATTTGCATGCACAATCCTTGAGGATGAGAAGAGGGTTCTTTTCCTGATTAGGAAGGATATGAATGGGATAGAGCGGGTTTTGCTTCCTTGCGTGATGGTTTATTCGGGAAATAACCCGGTTGCAAAAATGGGGGAGGAATTCCTCCTGCAAACAGGAATAGAGGCACAGGTCGAGGGGATTGCCTTTGAGGGAAGGTATAATTACGGGAACAAGAGGAAGAAGGCGTTCATTCCGCTACTCGTATTTGCGGTGAAGGCACGGAGGATGCAGGCAAAGCCCGGGCCCGGGTTTGCAGGATTCAGGTGGCTTTCCATTAAAGATGCGCTAATTCTGGATAAGAAGAAAGAGATAAGGCTGGAGAAATGGGTTTTCTGGCTATTTAGGGAGATGCTGGAAACTAATAGATAGAAAATAGACCTACTCAGATGGTGGAACTTCCGGAGGAGCAGAAGGCGGAGGAGAAACAGATGAAGGTGGGGAAGCCGGAGCAGGCTTTAGCAATTCCCAGAGCTTGTCTCCGGCTGCGTGCGCATTCCTCACTACTTTTCCCGATGTGGCCGCGCGCATATCTTGCGAATTGAAAAGGGCGATTCCAATCGCAAGCACCTTTCCGAATTTCTGGTCAACAATGGAAACGATATCTCCGGAGGAAATTCCGTCTTCAATAGAAACTACTCCGGGCCGCATTATGCCCGCGCCGCCAGCTACGAATTTGATTGCGCCCATATCCACGGTTATTTTCTTGTAGGGGTTCTTCTGCATTACGAGTTTAAGGAGCGGAAGCCATTTTCCCTCGAATTCAAAGAGAAGCGGAACATCATCCACATACATTACTGGATATTTGTCCGTAAGCCACACAATTTCCACTTTCTGCTTTGGGGAAACCTCTATCGGATAAGAAATTAGGGGAATGAGCTCTTTGATTTCCTTCTTGTTCAGGGAGCGCTTCTTCATCCGGACGCCTCGGATTTTGCGCGCGCCTTTGCCTGCTCCTCTTCCTCCTGCTGGAGGCGCCGCTTAATCACTTTGAGGCTTACGAATGCGTCACGCTCCATTTCCTCAAGGCGGAAGGAGATTTCATTTTTCTGCTTGTTCAGGCGCGGAAGGACCACGAATTCAAGCGCATTGACCCTTCTCTTGGTTTTCTCGATTTCCTTAATGAGGCGGCGGATTGCGGTTTCGGTTTCCGCAAGCACGATCACTATGCGCAGGACTTCTCCGAACTTCTCGACCACGTCGTCAATTTTTGCGCTCGTTCCGATAACTGAATATCCCCTCTCTCCGTATTTGTGCTCCTGGATTGTGGAGGTAATTTCAGGTATGCGGACACCCATCACATTCCTTGTTTTCACTTCAAGGCCGAGGTCCTCCTCAACCCCTGCTGCAATGGATTCAAGCTCGAAGGTTGTGTGGTATGCGTGCGCAACTGAAAGGGATTTGTATGCATCCTTCATCTTCAAATTGAGCTCTCCGCGCAGGTCGCGGGCCCTTTTGAGTATTTTGAAGAAATCAAGGATGAGCGCGTCCCTCTTCTGCTTAAGGAGGTTGTGGCCGGTCTTCCCAAGCTTAATCCTGGCCTTTGTGTGGAGGAGTTCCATCCTCGTCGGATTCGGGTTGTCTGCCATTTTCAATCTCTCCTTAAACTTCCTCTTCCTTATGCGCTCACTGCTTTGCGGCTGCAGGCGCTGCTGGGGCTGGCGCCGCGTGCTCCTTGCGGAACTTCTTCCCATACCTTTCTATGAATTCAAGCTTTACCCTCTTGAGTTCGGTCTCGGGAAGGGTGCTGAGAAGCTCCCATCCAAGGTCAAGGGTCTGCTCGATTGAGCGGTCCTCGTTTGAGCCCTGCATGATGAAGCGCTTTTCGAACGCATCCGCGAATTTGAGGTATTTCCTGTCCACTTCAGTAAGGGATTCCTCTCCGACAACCGCGCTCAGGCTGCGGAGGTCGCGCCCGTTTGCATACCCTGCATAGAGCTGGTCTGCGACTCCCCTGTGGTCCTCACGTGTCCTCTCCTTTCCAATTCCGAGGTTCATCAGCCTGGATAGGGACGGAAGCGGGTCAACCGGAGGGGAAATGTTCTTCCTGTGCAAATCACGCGAAAGCACAATCTGCCCTTCCGTAATGTAACCGGTAAGGTCTGGGATCGGGTGCGTAATGTCGTCTCCGGGCATCGTGAGGATTGGGAACTGCGTAATCGTCCCCTTCTTCCCCTTAACCCTTCCGGCACGCTCGTAAATAGTGGAGAGGTCGGTGTACATGTAACCAGGATATCCTCTCCTTCCGGGTACTTCCTGCCGCGCAGACGCGATTTCACGCAATGCTTCGCAGTAGTTGGTCATATCCGTAATGATTACGAGCACGTGCATGTCCTTCTCGAATGCGAGGTATTCCGCAGTAGTTAACGCAAGGCGGGGCGTAATAATACGCTCAACCGAGGGGTCATCTGCGAGGTTCAGGAAAAGAACTGCGCGCTCAAGCGCACCGGTCTTCTCAAAGTCCCTCATGAAGAAGGATGCTTCTTCGTGCGTAATTCCTACCGCTGCGAAAATTACAGCGAAATCCTCCTTCTCCCCTTTTCCGCGCACCTTGGATTGGCGCGCAATCTGGACTGCGAGTTGGTTGTGCGGAAGCCCGGAAGCCGAGAAAATCGGCAATTTCTGCCCACGAACTAGTGTGTTCATGCAATCAATCGTAGAAACTCCGGTCTGGATGAAATCTTTGGGCTCCTGCCTGGAATAGGGATTAATTGCTGCCCCAGAGATGTCGATGTGGTCTTCTGCGACGGGTTTGGGGGATTTGTCACGGGGTTCGCCGAGGCCGGTGAAGATGCGGCCAAGCATGTCCGTGCTCACTCCCAATTTCATTGTCTCTCCGAGGAATTTTACCGAAGTTTGGGAGATGTTGAGCCCGGAGGTGGAGCCGAAAATCTGGACAACCGCCCTCTCTTCGCTTATATCGAGGACCTGCCCCTTCTGCTTTTCCCCATTCGGGAGGGTTACTTCTACGAGCTCGTTGTAGCCCACTCCGGAAACCTTCTCAACGAAAACGAGAGGCCCTGCAATCTGTGAAACGGTTTTGTATTCTTTCATCATAACCACCTATTCCTTCCCGAGAGTGTCAAATTCGGCATCTATCTCCTTGTAGATTGCCTCAAGGTCCTTGTGCTTGTCCTCCGGGATTTCCTTCATCCTTCCGATCCTGTCCTTCACCTTCACGCCAACCACGCTCTTCAATTGGACGCCGAGGTCCAGGGCGCCGATTGCGCGCTCATGGAACCGCATGATGTTGCGGAGCATCAGGTACTGCTTCTTCATGGATGCGTATGCATCTATTTCGTGGTAGGCGGACTGCTGGAGGTAATCTTCTCTGAGCATCTTTGCGACCTGGAGGATTGCCTGCTCCTTTTCAGGAAGCGCATCCGGCCCTACGAGTTGCACGATTTCCTGGAGTTCCGCTTCCTTCTGGAGGAGCGCCATTGCATTGTTGCGGAGCGTCGGCCACTCGGGCGAAACGTTTTCCTCATACCAGGGGTCAAGAGTTTGCGTATAAAGCGAATAGCTCCGCAGCCAGTGGAGTGCCGGGAAGTGCCTCCTGTGCGCAAGCGAAGCATCCAATGCGAGGAATACTTTAGTAACACGCAGGGTGTTCTGGGAAACCGGCTCGGAAATGTCTCCGCCTGGCGGGGAAACCGCGCCAATTACTGTGACGCTTCCTTCACGCTCGGGAGAACCGAGGGTTTTCACCCTTCCTGCGCGCTCGTAGAACTCTGCGAGCTTCCTTGCGAGATAAGCGGGATAACCTTCTTCTCCGGGCATCTCTTCCAGCCTTCCGGAAATTTCACGGAGCGCTTCTGCCCACCTTGAAGTGGAGTCTGCCATCAGCGAAACCCCGTAACCCATGTCCCTATAATATTCCGCAAGGGTAATCCCGGTATAAATGGAAGCCTCGCGCGCGGCAACCGGCATGTTGGAGGTGTTTGCAATGAGCACAGTCCTCTCCATCAAGGGCTTTCCGCTCTTTGGGTCAACCAGCTTGGGGAATTCGTTGAGCACTTCGGTCATTTCGTTTCCGCGTTCCCCGCAGCCCACGTATACGACGATTTCCGCGTCCGACCATTTTGCGAGCGATTGCTGGGTGACTGTTTTCCCGGAACCGAACGGGCCCGGAATGCATGCGGTCCCTCCCTTTGCAATTGGTGCAAACGTGTCCACGATCCTCATTCCTGTGGAAAGGGGAACTATGGGCGGGAACTTTTCCTTGCACGGGCGCGGCTTCCTCACTACCCATCTGTGGTAGAGGTAAACCGGGATCTTCTTCCCGCGGGATTCAATCGTTCCGATCTGGTCATCGAGGGTATATTTTCCGCTTTTGAGCTCGGTGAGCTTTCCGGCAACGGTTGCCATAATTTTGTGCATGATGATTTCGGTTTCCTGGACTTCCCCCAGGATGTCTCCGATTTCAACATTTCCGCCCTTCTTCAACGTGGCGGTGAACTCCCACTCCTTCTTGTGGTCGATGGGGGCAACATCGATTCCCCTTGTGATGAATACGCCGGCCTTCTCTTCGATTTTCTGGAGCGGCCTCTGGATTCCGTCGTAGAAAGAGCGGAGGATTCCGGGCCCAAGCTCAACCGAGAGCGGCTCCGCAGTGGAGATGACCGGCTCCCCCGGCTTCAATCCTGCCGTGTCCTCGTAAACCTGCACGATGCAGTTGTCGCCAACGATCTTGATGATTTCTCCTACGAGCTTTTCCTCGCCAACCCTGACTACATCGTAAAGCTTTGCATTTTCAAGGCCCCTTGCGACTACGACCGGGCCCGAAATCCTTGAAAGCCTTCCTTTTGTTTCCATCCATATCACCATTCAATTTATTTCTTCGAAACGTCAAACCCTAGCGCCTTCTTGATGAGCGCATTGATGTCCTCTGCACCTTCGCTCTTCCCGGAGATGTCCGCGACCGTAATTACTACCGGGTGGGCAATCGTGTCAACCCTCTTCCTGAGCTTCCAGTCTATTCCCGCGAGGTAGAGCTCGTTTGCGATTACTATTCCGTAGCTGCTGTCATCCAGTATTTCGGTGAGCTTCTTCTCGAACTGCGCGCCTTTTTCCACAACGAAAACATTGGAGATTCCTGCAAGGCGGAAGCCTGTTGCAAGCGCCGCATCCCCGATTACCGCGATTTTTTCAGACATCTGTGCACCTTAATATTCTAATAGAACACCAGCATTGGGCGTATTTCCTCTGGGGGAAGGTTGTAGTCCTTGCCCCTTACTATTTTCCTGATGTTGTTCATCTCCTCTTCCTTGATGAAGAGGAATCCTGCGAGCGTTGCGATTGAGACCGGATTCTTGTAGAAGACCCTCACCCTCTCGTTCGCAAGCTCCTGCTGGAGCGATGCTTCGAGAACTGGGAGCGAAGTGAAATCCTCGCCCTTTATTTTGAAGAGCGGCTTTATCGTGGAAAGGACCTCCTTTGAGGAGTTCGCCTTGAGGAGGGCCTCAACAAATGCGGAATTAATCCTCCCCCCCCTTATGATGTATGTGGCTATCCTTGCCGGGTCCTTCACGCCGTTCTTCTTCAGCCTGAGAATGCTCATGATGTTGCGGAGGTCGATTTCCTTTGCGACGGTTTTCTTGATCCAGATTACGTCCTTGTCCGAGGAAACGATTCCCCTCTGCAGATAATCGTAATAGCTTGTGTCCAGGATTGCCTGCAGCTGGTTGAGCACCTGGAAACTCTTTACCGCTTTTATGAACAGCTGCTCGAGCTCGGTTCCGCGCATGTTGCGGGAGGAATTGGAAAGGATTTGCCTTCCCACCGAAGTTTCCTTTATCCTCATGTAGAGTTTTTCCGGCTCTGCCTTTGCAATTCTCTCCATTTCGTGCACATAGAGCTCTCCCGCGGAGACCACATACGGCCTCATCTGCTCCCAGGTTTTCCCTGTGCGCCTCGAAGAAATTATCGTGCGCAGGTTGATGATGTCCCACTTGCGCATAAGCATGTTTATGACGGGCTTTCCGTCTTCGGGCGCGAAGCGCCTCACCTGGTTCACTGCGTCCTTGTAGTGGACTTCCGCGGCCATTTCCAGAAGCTCGGTGCCTGACTGGATTGTGGAAAGCTCGGTGATGCTCCGTTTGTAATAGGTGCGTTCCAGCATCGAAGTAATTCCGTCCAAGGTACGCTGGTTTACGAGATCCTCGAAAAACTGCTTGTCGAGCATGAGCGCCTTGCGCGCCTTCACCCTCGTGCAGGAATAGCCGTAGGCATTCTGCTTGTCGTAGAAAAGATTTCCGGCAGACGAACGCACTACCACTCAATATCACCTGAACATTCTTTCATAGAGCTTCTTCCTGAGGAACTCCTTCTTCTCCTCGAACAGCGTTTCAAGGGTGAGGTCGACCCTCACGCTTCCGTCCGCGGATTCCACGATTGCGCCTCCCAAGGCCTCAAGGTCCTCAAGGATTTTTGCCTTTCCGTTGTTCCTGAGGAACTTCCTGTCCCCTTTGCAGAGGTGGACGACGGGGTTGGAAACGCCGAGCTCCCGTATTCCCGCATCAACGCGGCCGGAAAGGAAATCTCCGTATTCCTTCGACTTGCGGAATTTCTCGAGCTGGGCGTAGAGCGAATCCATCGCATCGCGGATCACTTCTTCCCTCGCGTCGCCAAGCATCCTGTTGGCTTCCAGGCGCGCCCATGCGACGCGCTCCCTGCGCTGGGATTCCACGAGCGAGCTGGCTTCCGCTTCTGCGGCGGAAACCATCGCTGAGACGTTCTTCTTCTCTTCCGCAAGAGAACGCTTCTTCCCCTCTTCCGCGTTGTCGGTTATTCCCTTCGCCTCTTTCCTCGCTTCCGTAAGGATGTCGGCGGTGAGCTGTTCAATTCCCATTGGTTACACCGCTGGGGACTTTACGCGCCCATCTTTCCCATTAGCAGGAATGCTATGACGAAGCCGAAGATTACAAGGGTTTCCGGAAGAGCGAGAAGGATAAGTACCCTCGTAAACTCTTCAGGCTTCTCGGCGAGCAGGCCCATGCCGCTCGAACCGATCGCTCCCTGCGCAACTCCGGTGCCCAGTGCACCCAAACCAATTGCTATTCCAGCGCCGATTGCTACGAAACCAGCGGCGGCTGCATTCAAATCCACCATATGTTTTCACCTATTTTTTAACATTCATTGAAAATGGCGCGAACGCCCTTCCCCCTCCATGGTAGAACTTTCCGAAGAATTCAACCAGGTTAAGCCTGCCGCCTTGAACAATGCATTCAAACATCGCAAGGCCCATATTGAAGAGATGGAGAAGAACCAATATTGGGAGCATGATGAGGGCGTAAACTATCCCCTGCTCAGGGTGCGGCACGAAATTCGCATTTATGAGTTCGGCTAGCAGCAGGCCCACAAGGCCGACTGCCGCAATCCGCGCATATGAGAGAACGTTTCCGAGAAGGCTCGGGAGCTCAAGTATCCCGATCGGGCCTTCGGTTGCAAGCATTGCGAGCAATGCAATGCCGAAAATTGCCCCTCCGACCGTAAGGTAGGGCTCGGTTGGAAGGAGGTTGATGAACATTGCGCAGACAATTAGTGCGCCCCCGAACTCTATGAAAATCCAGGAGAGCTTTGCGATTGCATGCTTCCGGTCGTGTTCCCAGGCATTCAATGCGCCAAGGAAGAATCCGAATGCGACCTGCACCAATCCTAAGAGAATTGTAATTCCGATTAAGAGTGCGGTCTCGTGCGAGCGGGAGAAGCCTGCATAAATCGGGCCCGATATTCCCATTGCGGCAAGGTTAAAGAAGCCCCATTCCTGGAAATGCTCCAGGAGTTCATATAGGCTGAAGCCGCCCCACTCGTTGAAAATGATTCCGAAGATTATTCCCGCGATTGCGGAGAACCTCCAGAGCGAGGACGCCCCGTATCCAAGGCCGCCCTTCTTGAACTTCTTCATCATCCAGTTTGCGATAAAGAATGAGGCGATGCCATAGATTACGTCCCCCATCATCATTCCATATATTATAGGTACCGAAATTAGCAATATTATAGTGGGGTCGATCTCATCCGCCTTTGGAAGGGAGAAGAGCTCCACAAGGAATTGGAACGGGTAGGTGGCCGGCGGGTTGTTCAGGATGACCGGGGCCTCCCCTTTGGGCGGAATCTTCTCAAGGTTCGCCTTTCCGCTGAATTTTGTTTCAAGCGTGCTCTGGAGAGAAGCGTAATCCTTTGCCTTTATCCAGCCTTCCAAAATGAGGGCTTTGTTTCCGAAGCCAAGCTCCTTGGTCACCAATGCGCGTTCGCTCCAGCTCGTGAGGATGCGGTCGATTGTGAGCACTTTTTCCTTGTATTTCACGGCCATTGCGGCGATCTCTTTCTTTATTGCGTCCGCCTCCTTATCCAGAACTGAAATCCTTGCCTTGAATTCGGATTTGGACTGGGTTGGTGTTTTGAAGCCCGAGATGTCCATTGGAACAAAGCCGTTCCTGTTGAGGGCGAGCTCCGGGCTTGCATCCTCAATTGGGTGCGCAAGTACGATGATTGCCTCCTTTGCGGAAACCGCGCTCTCGAACTTGCACATGCTGCATTTTTTTATTGCTTCTTTGACCGCTGGAAGATTTTTGAGCGGAACCGTGCCGACCGCAAAAGAGAGCGCCGATGAATGGAATTTTGAGAAATCAAAATTGAATGTGGAGAGGCGTTCCACGTCCTTAAGCTTTGCCTGGAGGGATTCTATTTCAGTGTTTGCCTTTTCCAGGGCCGCGTGCTTCCTCCGGAGTTCGTCCTCGATGTGGAAATCCTCTGCGAACCGCAGCGCCTTTTCAAGGGCCATTTCCACATCCGGCGCATACTGGCCGGAAAGGCCGAGCATTGATTTTATTGAGCGTATCCTTACGAGGTTTGAGGAGATGCGGTCATAGTCCTCGACCGTTCTGCCGGTTTCGAACCCTTCCGCCTGGAAGCGCTGGATTTCAACCATTCCAAGGTGGTGGAGTTCGGAGATTAGTTCGGTAGCTATGGATCTAAGTGCAATTAGCCTGACCCTCTGCATCTTCTCCGGCTTCAGCATAACACATCACAAAGCACTTGCCATTCTACTGGAACGAGCCAAGAAAATCCTTTAAGAGGAGAGAAACTTCCTTTGAGTCCGCTTTCCCGCCGCTTATTTTCCCGGCTTCCTTTTCCGCTGAGGAAAGAATTTTCTTTACCTCGCCTTCCGTGGATTTCTTTCCATCGGAAATAATTTTCTCCTTCTGCTCGAGCGATTTCTTTTCGCCTTCCAATCTCATTTCTTCCGCTTCCCTTTTTGCGGATTTGAGGATAAGTTGCGCCTTTTCGTCCGCTTCCGCCTTGATCTTCAGGGCTTCCGCTTCGGAGGCTTTGACATCTTCAACTGTCTTCATAAATGAAGCATCATCGACTTTCATAACTACACCAGTGCCTACTGTTGAAAATGATAGTTGAAAATAGATAGAGAAGTCTTTTTAAAACTATATGGGCTTAAACTCTCTTCAACGGTTGAATGTAGGAGTGGTATCCTGAACGGCCGCATGAATTATTGGTGAAAAACATGGGAGCATACAAATATATGCGTGAGACATACCAGAAGGAATTGAAGGAAGGCTCGCCTATTATCAGGGAAAGGCTCATTAAGTGGAGGGCGGAGCCCACTATTAGAAGGGTTGAGCGGCCGACTAATCTTGTCCGTGCCCGTACCCTTGGATACAAGGCGAAAGACGGATACGTGATTGTGCGCGTTACCACTGATAAGGGAAGGAGGAGAAGGCCCACCCCGATGAAGGGAAGGAAGCCTGCCCACCAGTATGTCATCTTGCAGCCCGGGCTCAGTTACCGGGCGCAGGCAGAGCAGAAGGCTAATCGGAGATACATGAACCTGGAAGTCCTGAACTCATACTTGGTTGGAGAAGACGGGATGCACAAGTTCTTCGAGGTTATCTTAGTTGACCCGGAGAGGACCGGATTGGATGTTCTCAAAAGGAGGGCATTCCGCGGTCTTACCAGCGCAGGCGTGAAAGTGCGCGGCTGGAGATCCTGGGGAAAGAGCAAGCCCAGGAGGCGCTCGCATAAGAAGGAAAGGAAGGAGAAATGAGCTCCTTCCAATTTTTTGATATTTTAAAATTCAACCTTGGGAACCCTTCTGTATACGGGTTCTCCAAAACCTTTTTTTTAGAGTCTGTTAAGGGGAAGGTTAGGTTTGCGAAGGATGAATCCGAAGCGCTCACTTTCCGGAACAAAAAAGTACTCGTGAAGGTGGAGAATTATCCTTCTTCGATGGAATTGATCCGGGGATTTGAGAAGAAGGAAGCGGTTTTGCTTCTGGATTTATCGGATATAGTAAATAGTAAGGGCGGAAAGCGGGCTACTTTTATACGCAGGATGAGGAAGTTTGCGCTTCTTTGCAAAAAATATAAGGTTCCTTTTGGGGTTGCGAGCTTTTCGGCTTCTGAAGAGGAGATGAGAACCGAACCTGAACTTGAGCATATCGGGTTTTTGATTGGGCTGGAGCGCGGGGATACCAGAAAAGCGTTGAATGCTCTTGAAAAAGCACTTGAGTGACCCCCAAAGTGATATCCGAAAATCGTTTTTCTTTGGGTGAACCGCACCTTTCTTTTTCTGAAAAAGAAAGGGGAGATTAGGCGCTTTCCTCTTTCCATAGGAATGAAATGGGCGGAATGCCCCTCAATCTCCTGATTCCTTCCACATCCAAATAGTATGAAGTGAGCTCTTCGCTCAGGAATTTTACCTGCCTGAGCGAGAGGGTTGGGGAAAGCGTGAAAATAAACCGGTTGGAATTATCCATCGCCTCGAGGTCTTCCTGGTCTAGGAAAGCATCGAGTAGGTCGTCTTCAACGCTGCTTGAGGAAAGAAGGAAATCGAATGCCATCTCCGCATAGGAATTGCCCCAACGCATCCCGAATGTTTTTGTATCGATGCTTATTGAGCTTATGCTGTCAAAGGACTCCGAAAAGTCACCCACCTTTCCAAACTCGATGTTTTTTTGCTTGAAGTGGCAGACCGAAAGCGACCCGTTGGGCTTCAGCATAAATGTCCTTTGGTTTTCTGCAAGCCAAATCATGAGGCCTTCCAGGAACAAAAGCGTCTTGCAGGAGATTTCCATTCTTGAGAGGAACCTGAATACCTCCTTTCCGTAAATCGGCTTTAGGAGGACCGGCTCGACTATGGGAGCGGGGATGCGGGGCATTCTCCTGCCATCTTCTGCAACTCTCGAACGCGTATCCTGTGATAGCTGCCCATTTCCCATTCCAGAACTACCTCTTGAATTCCTCTCCTGTAATCTGCTTGTAGACTTTCAGGTAGAGGTTGCTTACGTTATCCACGACTTCCTTTGGAAGGGTTGGCGGGGGGTAGGTTTTTCCCCAGTCCAGGGTTTCCAAATAGTTGCGCAAATATTGCTTGTCCATGGATTCCAATTTTCCTTCATCATACTTGTCCTTGGACCAGTACCTGGAGGAATCCGGAGTGAGGACTTCATCTATAAGAATCATGCTTCCGTCCGGCAATTCCCCGAATTCGAACTTTGTGTCTGCGAGTATGAGGCCTTTGGGAAGAAGGTAATCGTGCCCGAATTTGTAGAGTTCCAGGCATTTCTTTTTTACGAATTGGAGTTCTTCCTTTCCGATTATTTCTTCCGCTTCTTTTTCTGAAATGTTTATGTCGTGCCCTTCGGTTGCCTTTGTGGAGGGGGTGAAGATTGGCTCCGGGAGTTTGTCCCCGTTTTTCATTCCGGGCGGCAATTTGATTCCGCAAACGCTTCCGGTCTTCTGGTAATCCTTGAAGCCGCTCCCGGTCAAATATCCGCGGACGATTACTTCTATTTTGAGCGGCTTCGCCTTCTTCACAATCATCGCCCTTCCCTGCAAGTAAGAGGGGAGAGTCGGGGGAATCTGAGTGGAAATTACGTGGTTTGGAAGGATGTGCTTGGTTTTCTCGAACCAGAATTTCGAGAGGGTGGAGAGGACCGCGCCCTTGTAGGGAATTCCCTCGTTGAAAACAACATCGAATGCGCTTATCCGGTCCGTTGCAACCATGAGGATTTTATCATTGTCGTAGTTGTACATCTCCCTTACTTTTCCCCTGTGGATAAGAGGGAGTTTGAGATCGGTTTTAGTGATTGGTTGCACAGGTCCACCCTTGAATTAATTTGGTGGCGGAAGCTTTTAATTAGTAGTTATAGCAAGAGGGGTTCCAGTTCTTTCAGGTTTGAGATTTGCGCCCAGGGTTTTTCTTCGCCTTTTGGGACCGGGGCGTTGTCGGTGTTGAACCAGACCGCCTTGATTTTGCATTTCATTGCGCCCTTTATGTCGCGCGCATAGGAGTCTCCGACTACGAGAATTTGTTCGGGTTTTAGGCCCGTAACTCCGAGGCAGTGCTCGAAAAGTTCCCCTGTGGATTTTATTTTTCCAATCTCTCCGGAAATGAAAATGCCGTTGAAATAGTTTTCCAGATCCATCATATCCACTATTTTTCTTTTTCCGTCCGAAGGGCCCTCGGTTACCATGTAGAGTTTGTACTTCTTCTTTAGTTTTTTTAAGAGTGGGGCTGCTTCCGGGAAAAGCTCAAGGTTTTTTTCAAATGCATCCGAGTATGCGTCCACCATTTCGAAAACCAGATCCTGGTCTTTAATGTGGAAATGTTCCATGAGGCGCGTAAACCTCTCGGCCCTGTATTCCATGCTGGTCTTGTTGTAGCGGAATCCGTGCGCCTCCGCGCCTTTTACTACTTCGTTGTATGCGCGCCTGAAATCTTCCTCTTTTATTTTGTATTTTTTGCTTGCCACGCGAAAGGCTTTTCCGAGCGCGGCAAATGAGTTTTTCCGGAAATCGTGCAGGGTCTGGTCGAAATCAAAAAAGATTGCCTTGAATTCCTGCGCCTGCCTCATTTTTTGCCCCTTATTTTTCTTAGTTCATCGAAAAGCGGGAAGAATTCCTTCAAATCTGCGTAATTCAGGATCGGGAGCTCGAAAATCTCCCGGTCCTCCTGGATTCTCGGGCAGGCGGTGTTCACATAGCATTCGAAATGGAGGAAATTCCCTATGGAAACCGGATTCAGTTCGTTTGAGAGAAGGATTTCTGCGCGCAAACCTCTGCGGATGAATTCTTCCTTTGCGGTTCTTGCAGCTTCGATTGCGAACTGCCCGGGCTTGGTGGAAAGGAGGATTCCGAAAGTTTTGCATTCCAATGCTTTCAGGAGCATTCCTTTCCTTCGCTTTTTTATTTTCTCAATTTCATCATTGAGCTGCCTGCATTCCCCGTTGTATGGGTTGAGAGCGAGGATTGGAACTTCCGCGTATATTCCTGTCGGATGGAATTTTCCATCCCCTACGTAAAGGATTGCGGAGGCCCTTCCGGGAAGGTCGGTCGCGGCTCCGGGATCGCAGCCAAGGACCTGCCCTGCGTATTCTGCGAATTTTCCCTTTCCAATCAGTACTTCCTTTCCGTTTTTCTCAAGGAAGGATTTCATTTCATTGAGTTGCGGAATATGCTGGACGGTTGTTACGAGCGCGATTTTCTTTTTTCCTTTCAGGAAGGGAAGCGCGGATTTCAGCACGCTGGGGTCGATGCGCACGTGGAATTCCCTGTATTCAACTTTTATTGGGAGCTTTGCGCGGATAAACCTGGAGTGTCCATAATGGATTAGTTTCTGCGCGCCTATTGCTTTCGCTTCGTCCAATGCGAGGTCGCACGCTCCGTAGCAGCTGGAGGCGGAAAGGAAAACCTCGTGGCCTTCTTTCTCGAGCTTTTCGGCTTCGCTTAAGGCATTCTGCTTAAGGCCCTCTGGAAATTGTAGCAGTATTCTCATTCAACTCACTGTCTGAATAAAGATAAGGAAAGGAAGAAATAAAAAAGAAGGTTAATCCTTCACCTGCTGGCCATAGTGGTGGTGGGGGTGCTGCCCATCGTGCGGCTCGTGCATCTCTTCGGTGATTGCGCGGAGCTTGTTCATCATCACTTTCTGCTCTGCGCTTGCAACGATCCTCCTTGTCCGCTCGACCGCATCCGGATTCACGCTCATTGAGGTGATTCCGAATTCCACGAGTTTCTCCGCAAATTCCGGGTAAACGCTTGGAGCCTGGCCGCAAAGCGAAGAAGTAACCCCGTATTTCCTGCAGGTTTCGATCACGTGCTTAAGTGCGCGGTGGACCGCCTCGTTCCTTTCATCGAAGCCGGTCGCAAGGGTCGCATTGTCGCGGTCTATTCCAAGGATTAATTGGGTAAGGTCATTTGTGCCTACGGAAATTCCATCTATTCCTTCCTTGCAGAAATCATCTATGAGGAAGACAGTGCTCGGAACCTCAACCATTATCCAGAGGCGGAAATCCCTAGTGCGGTACAGGCCTACGCTGTTCATGATTTCCCGTATGCCGCGCAATTCGCCAATCCTGCGCACGAACGGAATCATAAGCCAGAGGTTTGTGAGGCCGAATTCATCCCTCACTTTCTTTATGGCTTTCAATTCCATTTTGAAAATCTCGGGTTCGGAAATGTACCTGGAAGCGCCTCTGTAACCCATCATTGGGTTGGCTTCCTGAGGCTCGTATTTTCCGCCTCCCTTCAAATTCCTGTATTCATTGGTTTTGAAGTCGGTTGCGCGGTAAACTACGGGGCGCGGGTGGAATGCGGAGGCAAACCTTCTCATTCCGTCTGCAAGCTTGTCCACGAATTCCTTTTCCCTTCCTTCATCGTAGAATTTGCGCGGGTGTTCTCCCAGAGCCGCAATCATGAACTCTGCGCGGAGCAAGCCCACTCCATCAGCTGGAAGCTTTGCGGTTTTTTCCGCGAGATCCACTTCCCCGAGGTTCACGTAAATCTTGGTTCCGGTTATTGGAACCATCGAAACTGCGGCTGGGGCTGCGCCTGCTGCCGGAGCTTCCTCTTCGCCCCCTAGCGCAACCCTCCCTGCATAAACTACTCCGTGCGAACCGTCAACGGTCACGGTCATTCCCTCTTTGAGTATGTCGGTTGCCCTTTGCGTTCCTACAACGCAGGGGATTCCTAACTCCCTGCTCACGATTGCCGCGTGCGAGGTCATTCCTCCGGTATTAGTTACTATTGCGCAAGCTTTCTTCATTGCCGGAACAAAGTCCGGAGTTGTCATATCCGTAACGAGGACTGCGCCCTTTTCCATCCTCGGGATGTCCCTTGGGCCTCCGAGAACGTTTATCTTGCCGATTCCAAAGCCCGGGGATGCACCGAGCCCGTGAAGGATTACTTCTGAGCTGGCTGCGGACTCTCCCTTGGACTCGCCTTTTTCATGAACTGTTCCTTTGGAAGCCACAGGAGCGGTTTCCTTCAGGGTTTCCTCGGTCAGTGTTGTGATCGGGCGGGACTGCACAATGAACACCTCATCTCCTACTACGCCCCATTCGGAATCCTGCGGGAACTTGTAGTGCTCTTCGAGTTTTGCGCCGATTCTTGCAAGCTCGATTACCTGCGTATCGGTGAGTTTTTGCTTTGCCTGCATTTCGTCTTTTATTTCCGCGTGGACGTTCTTGCCCTCTATTTTTGTGAGCATCCATGTCTGCTTTGCAATTTCCTTGCTTATTATTTTGAAGGAGCCCTTGTCCACGATATAGGTGTCCGGGGTTACGGAGCCGGAGACGACTACTTCTCCAAGTCCGTATGCCGCTTCGATCATGATTTCGTTTCTTTTTTGGGAAACCGGGTTCACCGTGAACATCACTCCGGATTTCTCGCTCTGCACCATTTCCTGGATTACTGCGGCTAATCCTACCTTCATGTGGTCGAAATTATTCTGCACCCTGTAGAAGATTGCCCTTGCCGTGAAGAGGGATGCCCAGCAGTCCTTCACTGCCTGTATTACGTCTTCTTTTCCTTTTACGTTCAGGAATGTGGATTGCTGGCCTGCAAAAGAAGCGCCCGGAAGGTCTTCCGCGGTTGCAGAGCTTCTTACTGCAACGTAGACTTCCTGCCCCCTAATTTCGCAGAGCTTGTCGTAGTTCTCCTTGATCTGCTTTGCCAGCGACGGGGGCATTTCCCCCTTGCTTATCATGTCCTGGATTTCGTCGGAAACGCTCTGGAGCTTTGCGGTGTCATCCACATCCAGCGTGGAGAGCATGTCGGTGATTTTCTGCCGCAAATCGTTGTGGTCGAGGTGCTTGAAGTAGGCGTTGCTTGTGCTCAGGAATCCGGGTGGGACCGGGAATCCGGCCTTGGTCATTTCGCCGAGGTTTGCGCCCTTTCCTCCCGCTTCCGCCAAATTAGACTTATCCAGCTCTTCGAACCACATTATGTCTTTCATGAGTTGCACCCTGCTTGAGGCTAAGAAGATAAATTATATATAGTTTTCTTATTGGCGCTTAACTGCCCTCTTAGCGGATTAATAGCGGAATCTAGGGTATGCTCCATCCTTCAAATGTGCAGTTTGCATTCGGGATTTGCAGCTCATCCAGGATTATTTTCTTCAATCCGTCGACCATTTTTGCGGGCCCGCATACGAAATAGCGCTTTTTGTCGAAATCCTTTACGTATTTTTTTATCATTTTTGAATCCACGTGCCCGGTTTCGTATTTCCAATCCTTTGGAGTTTCCCGGGTGAGCGTGAAAACTACCTGGAGGCACTGGTTCCTCTTTTCCAGTTTTTCCAGTTCATTGAAATAAATCAAGCCGTCCTTTGTGCGCGAAGAATAGAAGAGGACGTCTTTTTTGCATTCCTTTCCGTCCCGGTCGCGCAGAACGCTCATCATGGGGGTGATTCCTACCCCCCCTGCAATGAGGACATAATCTCCTTCCGTATCGTAAACTAATGGGCCGAGCGGGCCTTCAACAAGTATTTTTTCGCCTTCGTCCGTAACAGGGAGCCTGGAAGTGAATTCGCCTTCCACCAGCTTTATTCCGAATTCTAAAAATTCAGCATTCGGGGCGGAAGCGATTGAGTAAGCTCTTTTTACCCCGCAGGGAAGGGTCAGGAGCATGAATTGCCCCGGAGTGTAAGGGATATGCTCTCCGTCTTCGGGCTTAAGGTAAAGGCCCATTATGTGCGATGAAAGCATCTGTTTCTTTGAAAGAACGTAATTCTTGGAATACATTTTGTTCTAGCCCCAGAGTTCGGAACGGATGTTCTTTTGCGGTATTCCCATTTCGGAAAGAAGGACCAGAATCCGGTTTACGAACGCGGAAGGCCCGCATACGTAATAGTCCTTGGTTTTGACTGAGGAAACGAAGTCCCTTACCATTTCTTTATCTATCGGGCCGGTCTTTCCCTTCCAGTCCTGGGGCTTTTCGTTTAGAAGTGTGAGAAGCACCTTTGCATTCTTGTTTTCTGCAATTTCCGCAAGTTCCTTTTCACCTGCGATGTCAATGCGCAGGAGGTTTTCATAGAGAATGTAAATGTCCTTCCTTGTGTTTTCAAGGATTGCTTTTGCAATCGAGTGGATTGGGGCTACTCCCATCCCTTTGCAGATCAGGACGGAATCGTTTGGCTTTGGGGAAATGAAGAAATCCCCGAACGGGCCTTCTACGCAAACTGAGTCTCCTTTTTTCTTGGTTGCGAGCTCCTCCTTTATGGGGCCGACTGTGTTCACAAGGAACAGGATGTCCCGGTCTTCGGGGGAAGAGAATATGGAGATTGCCTCGAACCGGTCGGTTTTTTCGCAGAAATGGACCTTTACGAACTGGCCTGCCTTGAAGGCGCATTTCTTCCCCGGGGCGGGCTTCATATTGATTAAGAGGAAGTTTTCCTCCTTTTCAACTGAGAAGATAGAACATTTGAGCTTTTTTGGCTTTCCACCCTTCTCAGCCATGGCGCTTCTATCACTAAAGAATATTATAAAGGTTTTGGGTGGGCTCACGGGTTGGCCGGCTATTTGCGCTTTCGTTTTCCTGCCCAGACCAAAACCTCGGTGGAGGTGAGGTATCTGTTTTTTCCGCCCTTTTTTGAATTCTTCCGTATCCACCTGCCCAGTGTTTTGCATTGCTCCCCGGTCAACGGGGGGGAATCCAGGGAATCGGAGAAAAGGAACTCCATCCTTTTTCCGAGCGCCTCCTCGCTTTCGTTTTTGCAGGGGTTCAGGCTGAATATGGATTCGGCCGGGGTTCCTATTTCGTAGGGGATTTTATCCTTTTTCAGGCTTTTTTCCAGGATGCTTATCGAGATTGGCTCCCTTTTCCCGAAAGAGGGGAAAAACGCCTCCCTTATTTTCTGGAAATCGCTTTCCGGCGTGTTCAGGGAGAAGGCGCATAAACCTCCCTCTTCAAGGAAACTGATCGTCTTTTTTAAGGTGGAAATCGTCCCGTCCCTGTTTCTTGGGGATTCGTAAAGCGCATGCAGCGCGGTTATGATGTCGTATTCGCGGTTGCTTTCCGCGTCTTCTATTGTTTTTGGGTAAATCCTCCCGAAATGCCCGGAGTAGTCGGTTTCGGAGATTTTCAGGAGCATCCTCCTTTTTGCGAGGCTGGGCTCCATGAAATCAACTACCGGGGAAAGCCCCATCCTCCTGAATGCGCGCGCAAGCCTGAGCGGCCTCTCGGGGTGCCTTGAGCCGATATTCAGGATGCGCACCCTCTTTTTCTTCATAAGGCTGAGGAAACCCCTGCGGTCGCCCTGGAGGCGGCGCAGGATTTCCTTTGTTTGCGTATCTTCCATAGACTACTAGCAGTTCCCACAGAATATAAAAGTATCCGGGGAAAAACCCTCTTTTCTTAGGTTTTTAAGTGGTTTTTTGGTGTATTGTTGAAACACTTTTAGACACATACGCCTAATAGAACCCGGTTCTCCGAGAACAGGTTGCGTAGAGAAGAGGGCGTTTAAAAATGGTGCAATAATAAATCTCATAGTTAGGTATTTAAATCCGGGTTGAGGATAATAAAATGGTGAAAATAGATGCAGAGTAATATTACGCTCACTGCGAAAGAATACGAAGAATTGCTTAGGTGCAAGGAAATTGTCCAATCTATAGAATGCATAATTCATGAGCCTGAATTCAAGCAGGAATTCATAGATAGAGTTAAGGAAGCGCAAGAGAGGATGAAAAAAGGGGAAGTTATACGTATAAAGTCCATTGATGAATTGGATGCGGCTTTGGATAAGATTGAGTGATATTTTGGCTTATTCAGTCATTTTTGACAAGGTTTTCCTTAAAAGGCTCAAGAAGCTCAAAGATTCTTCACCTGAGATTTATTCCAGGCTTAAGGCAAAGATTGAGGAGATCGTTGAAAATCCCCAGCACTACAAGCCGCTTCGGAATGTGCTGAAAGGGAAGAGGAGTGCCCACATAGGGAGTTTCGTGGTTATTTTTTCTATAGATGAAGCAGGCAAGGCAGTGGTTTTCCTGGAATTCGCCCACCATGATGAGGCTTACAAATAGGCCTTCTTCTGATTTATAAAGGAGTGCCAGAATCTTACAGAACGCGTAATAAAAAGGAAATCCTTATATATAAGGTTCGTTCCGAGTTACATCGGGGTGAAATCCATGCCTAAAGTACCTAACGAGGAACTCAAAAAAGAAGGAGTTAAGGCAGAGGTAGCACCATCAACACGCTCAATTAGATCAATTCTCAATGCTGCACACAGAAAGACTACTGCAAAGATTGCGGCGTTCGGGCTTGCAGCTGCGCTCATCGGATGCGCTCCTGCTACTTTGAATGCGCAGGAGACCACTCCTGCTAAAGGCGGGAGGCCGGAGGTTGCGGCTGTTGAAAGCGGGAAGAAGGCAGTGGAATATCAGACGTTCAGCGATCCAAAGGAGCTTCAGCCATTTTTTGATGCGGCTAAGGACAAGATTGTGAGCATAAAACCGGGTGAGACGAAGCAGTTGGGTCCTTACAGCGTGAAGATTGACACTCAGTCTAGTAATGAGCGTGGTACGGACTATGAAATAACTGCCGACAACGGACAGGATTTAGGAGTTACCCTTTGCGGAACCCCTGATCAGATAACGCCTCTTTTGATTGATATGGGAGAAAACCACCCATACATGAAAGGGCAGATGCTGGCATTTGCAAACTATGTTGAAGTGAGACTTATTTACTTCGATAAAAAAAGTAATAAATATCAAAAAGCGACCGTTTCGCTTGAAGAAGGAAAGATCCGCCCTGTTCCAACAAATGTTGGGTTGGAAATGCTGAAGGATGGAGGATTCTCTATTTTCACGGCTCCAAAGAGATTACTTACGGGGGACGTTGTCGGTAGAGCGGATGGGAATCCTGATGGTTCTTTGGGATACTTGTTCTTCAAGTTTGTAGGACCTAGCGAACCGGGACTAATTGCTGCCAACAAATAATTTCTTTCTTTTTTAGATTGATTTTTAAGCTTAATCGGCAATAAGAATTTAGTGATATTCATGAATGGCAGAAGTTCTTCACTGAGTAGAGAGAATAAGGGCGGGGTCGTACAAGTCAAACCAGAAGATAGGGCATCCTTAGAAGCAGAGAGACAACGGGCTGAAACTCTGCAAAAAGCAACCGGCCGCCCTCTTGATTATACCCGAGAAAATTATTCTGCCCCTCCGGTTGATCTACCCGATACAAAGGCAAAGCAGAACATGACCAATGATACCCTTGAGTTGAATAAGGGTTCTAAGTTCTCCGAAAAAATTGCAGAGCAAAGCGCAGCTCTTCTTGAGATAATAAGGACAACCACTGACTCTGCAATGATGAAGCACGCGGGAGATCTCCTTCAGCTATGCCAGGAAGCCCTGAAGAAAACCGAAGGGGTGGAAAGCAAAGCTCTGGACAACATGGTTTTCAAAGTTACTGTGGCCGTAGATATTTTCCTAAAGAAGCCGACCGCCAAAAATGAAGAGAATGCTGAAATAACCGGAAGGGCAGTTTCGGAAAATGCAACTTTCTACACTGCATTGATGGCAGCAAATGTTCCCAAAGCGAGGGTTGAGGAGTTCATAGAAAAAAGGGCAGATGAGGAGCTTAGGATAATTGAAGAAGGCAGGAAAGCTGGAAAGCCGAAAAAGCAGATAGATGATGAACTGGAAAGGAGCAGGAGAGTTGCGGTGATTAACTCTTACCATGAGCTTGAAGGCGAAGGCTATACAATTAATCAGCAGATGCTGGATGATGGAAATAAATACCACAAGATGGCGGCAATCGGGAGTGAATTGCTTGAAAAGGGAAGATACGATGATGCCCTGAATGCAAGGAATTGGCAGGAATTCAGCAACGTAGCGCACGCTGCCGGGCTCGGGTTTGCATTGGCCGGGCTTATAACAATGGCAGAGGTTGCTTCTGGAGCTGAAGCGCAGGCGCCCGGTGCGGAAGCCGCAGCTGCAAATGCGCAATTTGTGAATGCTTTAATGCAGGCCCAGCTCGACCTCGCTACACTGCAAATAAACAAGGACAAAGAGGATATGCAGGAGCAGGAAAAGAAGGAAGAGGAACGCGCAAAGGAGTCGCGCGAGAAGAAGGAGGAGCCAGAGCCTTCTTTTGGCAGTGCAATA
>CAIKOA010000010.1 GCA_903828955.1 uncultured Microcaldota archaeon | reverse complement strand
TGGCATTAAAAGGAACTAAAAAGGTCAAGCAAATCACAACCCAAAAACATAGGCCAAAAAGTTCCGCGGCATTCCAATCTTTCTCTGAGGTTGAAAGTTTCAACGGAAAGATTGGGGATTTCGAAGCAGAACTTTATTCAGGCAAGAGCCTTATCGGCCTTGTGCTTGGCGCAAGAGGCTCTGGCAAGACCGCCATAGGGGTCCGCATCCTGGAAAATATGTCTGCAAAGACCGGAATGCAGGTTTACTCAATGGGCCTTGCGCGTGATTCTATACCCGGGTGGGTGCAGGCAGTAGACAGCCTTGACGAAGTTAAAAATCATTCATTTATCCTGGTGGATGAGGGGGGCATAGAATTTTCATCAAGGAATTCCATGTCCGGTGCAAACAAGTTGCTTAGCGAGTTATTGCTTATCTCGCGTCATAAAGATATAAGCGTGCTGTTCATAACCCAGAATTCTTCAAATATTGATGTTAATACCATCCGCCAGGTGGATTATATCCTGCTAAAGGCGCCGTCTTTGTTGCAATTGGATTTTGAAAGGAAAAAGATAAGCGATATCTATGAAGAAGCAAAGGCAGGATTTGAAAAGTACGGGGGCGATCCAGGCCTCACATATGTTTTTGGACACAACTACAAGGGATTTGTGATTGGCAGCCTGCCTTCTTTTTGGAGCACAAATTTGAGCAAATCCTATGCAAAGAAGGAAAGCAGAGGCAAATCAATGTGACCGAAGAGACCCCACTGCAAGCAGGTGGGGTATGCCTCATTCGGTCACAACTTTCAAAATTGGGTCGCTGCAAGCAGCGAGGTATCAGACCAATTTTGAAATGAAGCTCTTGGGAATTAATCGCTCGCGCCCTCTACGCACCTATTATATACATAATTATAGTATGCAAACACATGGCTTCACGTAAGAGGAGTGTACTCTATCTCCTCATCGTTTTGCTGATGCTTTTCATAATCTACATTGCCATTCATCCCGCGGAAAATCTTCCTCCTGCAGAAATTCCAGAAGGCTGCGGCCTTCTCAAGATTTACGTAATCAACGTGAGCCAGGCGGATTCCATCCTCATAATCACGCCTTCAAACAAGACCATCCTCATTGACGCCGGCTCTGGGATGAAGCCGAACTCCGCAACCAATGCAATCTCTTTCCTCCAGCGCATGGGCATCTCCCGCATCGATTATCTCATCGCCTCCCATTACCATGAGGACCACATAGGCGGGATGCCCGCAGTCTTCGCCAATTTCGATGTCGGGAAAGTTTACGACAACGGGAACTGCGGCGGCTATTCCAGCAGCCCGCAGAGGGATTTCCAGCTCTACGCCTCCAGATACGAATTTGTGCACATCGCACAGGACACCCCCCTGCAGATTGACCCCTGTTTTTCCGAATCCAGGCTAATCGCCCCATACGCCCGGCCCGAAGGCTGCTGGAATTCGAGCAGGGATTCTTCAAACGAAAATGACAACTCAATCCTTCTCCGCATCGTTTACGGAAACACCTCTTTCCTTTTCACCGGAGATTGCGAGCATGCGTGCGAGCAGGAACTCATCCAGAAAGGCGAAAACATCCATGCGGACTTCCTGAAGGTGGGCCACCACGGGAGCGCCACTTCGTCTTCCCAGGAATTCCTCTCCGCCGTTTCCGCTTCCTTCTATGCAATCTCCGCGGATAAAAACCGCAGCGCAGCAGATAGCTATTTCCTCCCGAGGCAGGCTCCGCTTGAAAATATTTATGCAACGGGCGCAGCGCCAGATTCCCTTTTCCGCACCGACCTGAACGGGAATATAGAGATAATATCGGACGGCAATTCC
>CAIKOA010000009.1 GCA_903828955.1 uncultured Microcaldota archaeon | reverse complement strand
GGTCCTCTCGCGGAGGGTTGTGCGCCGCCCTAGGCGGCGCGCCCGCTACCCAACGAAAACTAGTTCTCAACAATTAGAAAATTATGCCCGATTCAACTGCTCGGCTTAAGCCGGCAGTATTCTCGGGGGTGTTCACAATAATTAACGGAATGGGCGCGAATTTCTCCTTAAATCCAATAGGGATGGGCCTGCAAAAAGAGAGAGGGATTTCACTGCGCGCTCTAACTCCTGCGGGTCGAGCGCTGCGCGCAAATCCGCATCTATGAGAATGGCCGGGTATGCGTAGGAGCGGTTTATTGCAGATAGCGTTGAGATAAAATCCGCTATTTCTGAGAAGGGCTTCTGCCCGTTTAAGAATTCCATCCTTATCGGGCGGTCTCCTTTAACGGGTTTTGAATAGAGGGCGCAGATTTTTTCTCCCCATTTCCCGAGTTCGCGGAGAACGTGGTGCTTTTGCGGGGAATCGGAATAGCGGAATGCAAAGGTGCGTTCGTTCTCTTTCAGGAAATGGTGGAGGAAAACCGTATCCGAAATTCCGGTTGAGAGGGGGTGTTCGAGCATCTCCACAAGCCTTCTTGAGCGGGAATCCTTGATTACTCCTACTAATGCAACATTGTTTTCTGTGCAGAAGTCGTAGAGCTCCTTGTATTTGTTCAGGAGGCCTAGGTAGAGGGGAAAGAGGCGGGATTCTTCAGCCGGGCGGTCGCACATGAGCGGGCAGATTGAGCCATCAAGGAGAAGGTAGCCCGGCTTTTCCTTTTTCGCGGTATCGAACGCGTTGCTTATTTCGAATTCAAGGCGAACTAAGGATTTGTGCCAGAGGGTTTCCCGCTCATCCAAGCCGGTTTCAACCCGGTAGGATGGCTGTGGGAAGGCCCTTGGGAAATATGCGTATTCTTCGACTTTTCCGGAATTCTCCCCGTAATTGAAGGTGGAGGAGACTGCGCGCGCGATAATTAAATCCGCGCCGTGCATTTCATAGGAAAGGAGCCCTCCATCAACTGCGGAAACCTTTCCCCTTATTTTTGCGCTCTTTAGCGGAATTGTGAATTGGGTTTCCAGCGCCTCCTTTGGAAGGGAATTGGCAGCGCGCACGCTCTCGGCTTCCGCGCGACGGGATTGTTCAATCCTGTGGATGTGGTCTGCCGCCTTCCTCAGTTCTTCCATCATATAATCTAATTCTAGGAAATGAATAATTGAGTTAATAAAGATAATGAGGGTGGGTTTCCGGTGGGCGTAGCAAATACATTCATGGGGGGTTGCTGGGGGTGAAGCACTTTAGGGGGGGCGCCCCCTGAAGGGCTCGAGGGTGGGTTTCCGGTGGCTCTGCAAGAGTTAATAACCTTTTCTCCGAAAGGGCGCCTAAGTGGGTGAGATCAATGATGGAACTGTATGCAAAAATGTTCCAGGCAGTGATGCCGGGGAACATTGAGGAGATGGCAAAGAAAGAGAAGGGAACCGTGAAGAAAGGGATAACGGCAATCTTTCTTTCCTGGATAGTCGGGTTGATACTCGCAATCATAGGAATCTTTTTGGCAGTGGGGAACGCAGGCACCGAAGTCCAGCCGGCAGCCGCTATTTTCGGGGGAACGGTAGTGGGAGGGATAATGATATTGGCGCTGTTGATAACTCAGGTGCTCGGCCTGGTGATTTCCATAGTTACAGGATATATCATCCACTTTGCAGGAAGCTGGGTTGCAAAGAGCTTCTTCAAGGGAACGGGCAACTTCCCTCAGCAATTCTACATTGCGATGCTCTTTGGGGGCGCAATTACGATAATTACTTCGCTGCTAGTGTTCGCCCTCGGGCTTGTGCCCTTCCTTGGGACGATTGGGGGCATCGTTAGCATGCTGTTCTTCCTATACTCGCTCTACCTTACTTATATTACGATTAAGGCGGTGCAAAAGGTCGAAACTGCGGGCGCGGTTATTACGATGGTGGCAATGCTTTTGCTGGCATTGGCAGTTGCAATGGCTGCGGTCGTGATTGGGGGGATATTGGCAGGGGCGCTCGGAATCACGGGGGCGGAATCCGCCGTAGCGGGGTTATGAGCCCTTTTTTGTGTTTTTTGGTTTTTCGATAAAAATAAATAGCTTATGAGAGAGGTGTATGGCATGTTCGAGATATATGCAAAAATGTTCCAGGCGCTTCTGCCTGGTAAAGTGGAAGAATTCGCCAAGAAGGAAAAGGGGACCGTGAAGGACGCGATTATGGTAATCCTGTTCGCATGGGTAGTAAGTTTCCTCCTTGCCCTCATTGGCGCTGGGCTTGCAATAGGAACAAGCGCAGCGGCGCTTGCTCCGCTCATGAAACTCTTTGGCGGTAACATTATCGGGGGGCTCATGATTGTGGCGGTCGTGGTCGGCTCAATCCTTACGCTTATCTGGGCGCTCATCTCCAACTACGTTATCCAGTGGGTTGGTAGCTTTGTGGCCAAGGCAGGCTTCAAGGGAACGGGCAACTTCCCGCAGCAATTCTATGTTGTGATGCTCTTCACCGGCGCGATAACGATTATCACCGCGGTGCTCAACCTGGTCTTCGGGCTCCTGCCTTTCCTTGGGATGCTGAACGGGATCATTGCAATCCTGCTCTTCCTCTGGTCGCTCTACCTTATGTACGTGGCTGTAAGGGCTGTGCAGAAGGTTGAGATGCTGGGCGGAATCGTGACCGTAGTCGTGATGTTCGTGACTGCAATAGTAATCACGATGATTCTTGCAATAATCGCCGGGATCATCCTGATTGCGCTCGGAGTGGGCGCAGCAGGCGCGATTGCGGGCGCGGGAGCATAAATTCTTCCTTTTTCTTTATTTTTATTTTCTAAAAATTAAGTTGCGTTGGCATTACTGCTTCTTTTAATAATTTGCTTTTCCATATTTGGCATATGGAATACAAGCAGGCAATCGTTTTGCGCTCTGATTTGAAAATGGGCAAGGGAAAGCTTGTTGCGCAGGGAGCGCACGCATCCATTTGCGCTTATCTGAATTCAAATAAGGAAGAGAGGGCGGAATGGGCAGAGGGCGGAATGAAGAAGATTGCGCTTAAGGTTAATTCTGAAGCGGAATTAATGGAGTATTTTGAGAAGTGCAAGCGGGCCGGGATTCCAACCGCGCTCATCCACGATGCCGGGCATACGCAGGTGGAGCCGGGAACAATTACTGCATTTGGAGCCGGGCCTGCGGCAGAGAATGAGATAGATAAAGTACTCGGAAAACTCAAGCTTCTCTAAGGGGCGTCTTATTTTTTCCAGGTTTTCTTCTTTGCAAAGGAATAGTTTAAAAATCATTTTATACAATAAATATCCACATTTAAGTTTAGAACACGGTGCAGCCGATGCTTGATGAGGACAAGGTAAGGGAACGCATTTCGCTTTTCTATGCAGGTGATGACACTTCATGGAACAGGGGAGTGGTCTCGCTTTCTGCCCTTGGCGCGGAAGTAGCCCCCCACATCCTCCCTCTCCTTGATGACGAAAACCCGTTTGCCCGCGCGGGCGCTGCGGAGGTGTTCGGCCGCATGAGGCATGCCGAGGCAATCCCATTGCTCCTGAAGAAGCTGGGCGACGGCGACTGGTTTGTGAGGGCAAAGGCGGCGGCTGCGCTTGGGAAAATCGGAAACGCATGCGCGGCAGGCCCCCTCAAGGCCCTGTTTATGCGCGAGCCCCACCCCTGGGCAAGGGAAAGCATCGCATGGGCGCTCGGCCAGATTTGCGAGCCGGGCACTATCCCGACCCTCTGCTATGCGCTGGGCGACCACTACTCAGGGGTTGTGAGGACTGCGAGCCGGGGGCTTGAAAGGATGGTGCCCCGCAATGAAAACGACCTCCGGCTGCTCCAGAATGGCATCTCCCGCCTGAGTCTTCAAAAGGACGTGGGCACTTCAAGAGTAGATCTGGAGAAATGCGCCGGAGAGCTGAGGCGCACCTCAAGGGCTTGGGCGGAAATGCTGCAAGACGCCATGGGGGAAAGCCAGGAAAAAAAGGGACAGAAGAGATTCCGCGGCCGCAGGGGGGCGCGTGAAAGAAGCAAAGGGAGAAATGAAATTCTCGGGGAAATCGGGAACGCGCGCCCGCTGAGAATCAGGCTCTAAAGCGGGCTCCGGATTGCCCGCGTTGAAATCCATTTATAAACATTTATCTCCATATATGGTTTTCATGGGTTCCATCTGGGGAAATGTAGAAAATGATTCTGAGGATTTTACGGGCCAGGTAAGGAATTTTGTTGAAGAGGGGGGCGGGAAAGGCTCTGCTGCCCCGCGCCCAAGCAGGCCGCCCGCAAATGCGGAAGAGAGGCGCCTGCACGTTGTTTTCACTTATTTGCGCGGGGCCGACAATTATTTTAAAAAGGCGGAATTTGCCGCGGACGTCCTGAATGGGGAATTCGGGGTGAAGAACGAGCTTCTTGCGAGGCTGATGATGGGGCCCCGCGAATTCGAGGATGTGCTTAAGGACCCGCGGGACATTATCCCTCCCCTTATTGAACTTCTTAACAATAAAGAAGTGGACATAAGAGTTAAGGTTGCGCAGGTGTTTGCGGAACGGGGGGACGAGAGGGTTCTCTTCGGCATGTACACCGGCCTTAATGAAGAGGCATACTGGGCAAGGTACTCGTTTTCAATGGCGCTTGCAAAGATTGCGGGCAGGCTGGATAATCTGGAGGCTGTCTCGGGAATCCATGCGGCGATGCAGGTCTGCGCAGAAAGGAATGGCGGGATTTCCCCCGCGCTTCTTCTTGTGAAGATGCATCTTGGGAGATTGCGGTGCCCGGACGATGATGCGAAGGGGATTCCAAGCGCGCTAAATAAGCCGCCGCTTGCTGCGCCAAGGGCTGCTGTGGAGAGGCCGGATACCACTGCAAGGATGTTCACTGGGAAAAAGTAGAAATTAAATAGCGCAAAAGAGGGCTGGAGGGTGCTCCCGAGTTTAAACATTAAAATCCATTTTTAAAAACATTTAAATAGTATTGCCAACATAAATAAATAGATGGACGATTCATCTGCGCCGCAGATTCCCTTATTGATACTTGATGGAATCCACAGTGAAAATGAAGGGATTGCAATAGCACGCATGCTCCAGATTGTGAATTACCCGTCCCTTGTTGCGTTGAGGGAGCTTCTTGAAGTGCTTGAAAAGGAAGGGCGGGAGGAGCCGGTGAATGCTGCTGCAAGGAATGCGGCTGCGCAAATAATCGCTAAGGCGCAGGGAAAGGAGAAAATGGATATGCTTAGCCGCGTGCTTTCCGGTTCGGAAAAAAATGCGGAGGGAATAATGCTCCTGCTTTCAAATAATGCGAATGCGCTTCCGCTGGAAGTGAAGAAGTTTGCGCTCGTGAGCCAGAGTTTGGGAATTGAGACCAAAGCCGCACTTATACGCAATTCGGGCGCGGAAGACTCCCATGAACTTCTCGAGCTTCTGCGGATTTCAAATGCTTCTGATAAATTCGAGGTGATCTGGAACGTTGCGGGAGCGGCGACTAAAGACGAGGCGCTCAGGATTAAGGCGATGCGGGAACTTGCAAGCTTTGGAAACGAAAGTGCGATAGAGCTATTCCAGGCCTCGCTTGGAAACGAGTCCCCCAATCTGCGCAACCAGGCGCTCCTGGGGCTTATTTCGCTCTGGAGCGAGGACTCTGAAAATAGCGTTGAAAGGATCCTCTGCGAACACCTTGCGCAGGAGAAGGACCCCGGAATTAAGCTCAATATAGTGCAGTGGATCGGGCAAAACGGAAGGCATACAATTTCGGAGAAGGCATTGGTGGGGCTTGCCGCGAGCGAAGAAGACCCGAAGCTCGTTTCCGCGGCAGAGGCCGCATTTGAAAAAATTGGGGAAAGATTGCTCGCAAAGCCTGCGAAGTTCCAGAGCGGGCGGGGCGTATTTGACACCCTGACGCCTCAGGCTGAAGGGAGGGCTACCATTGATGCGGATGTTCCGCAAGAGAACAGGGAAAGCCAGCCCGCGCTTGCCGCGGAGAGCCCATTGAAAAGCGATGTGAGGGAGCTGGCGAACGGGCTGAAGAACCCCAAGAAGGAAGAGAGGAAGGATGCGGCAGATGCGCTTGCATTGATTGCCCTTGCCACAAGGGACAGGAAAGAACTGATGCATATTGAGAAACTCCTTTCAGGGCGCGGGGAGGAGTTCGGCCACCACCTGAGAAGGATAAGGGCGATGCTGAAGAAGATGCCTTTTTCCACTGATGGGGGAAAAATGGCTGGCCAGCCTTCCTGGAGAATGACTCCGCGTGTGCCTCCAATGGCTGATAGTGAGGGGAGGATTGCCGGAGCGCTGTCCACTTTGCCTCCTGCAAAGAAGCCCTAACATAAATAAAGTTTCTCGTTTTAGTATTTCCCATGCTTCTATCGGATGTTGACATAAGGAAGGCGATGAAGACCGGCGAATTGAAAATAAAACCTTTCAAGCCGGACCAGCTTGGCCAGGCTACGGTGGATTTGAGCCTTGGAAATAAATTCTGGTTCTTTAAAGAGAAGTACTTCGGGAAGGTTGTGGACCTTTCCAAGGTGGATTTTCATGCGGCGACTTCGCAAGTGAAGGCGGATTCGGTCGTGCTTGCCCCAGGCGAGATGTGCCTGGGAGTGAGTGTGGAGAAGATTACGCTTTCTTCTGGGTTAATGGGGAGATTGGAAGGGAGAAGCAGATATGCGAGGATGGGGCTTGCGGTGCACATTACTTCCGCGGTTGTGCAGCCGGGGAGCGACAACCACCAGGTTTTCGAGATTGTGAACAATGCGCCCTTTCCGATAATGCTGCACTCTGGGATGAGGATTAGCCAGGTTGTGTTCTATAGATTGGAGAGCCCGAGCTCGAGGCCGTATGCAAAATATGGCAAGGTGGCGAGGAAACAGTAAGGATACACACAAATCCACTAAAAGAAACATTTAAATACTGGTTCGTGCATAAATAATACCATGGGTTTGTTTGGAAATAAGCCTGGTAACGGCCACGGAGACAAGAGCGGGCGCCAGCCAGTACCTGAATTCGCAGAGATCTCCAGAATCATTGCTGAACGGCTTTCCAGCGAGCAGAATGAAAAAGTGCTCATGGGCATAGGAGACATAATGCGCGGAGAGCAAATGGGCCGCAAATACCGCCCGAGCGAAGTAGTTGACAAGCTTGCAGAGGTCCTCCAGTTCCCCCATAGCGACGAGGTTATGGAAAAGGCGGGGGATGCGCTCGTGGAAAAACTCAGGAACGGGGTTCATTTTGAGGATGCACAGATGATACTTACAAACAGGCTGGGAAGGAGAACCGAGGCAAACGCGAAATTTTTTGTAAAGATGCTTGACCGTCTTGAATACAAGGCCGAGCTTAGGAGACTCGCGGTTGAGATGCTCGCGGGCTTCCGCGGAGTTGAATTGAGGCCGGGGACAATTGATACCATCGAGATGGCGCTTTTGCAGAGGCTCATGCACCCGAATGAAAGCGAAGAGGTAAAGAAGGCGATAAAGGAGAGGTTCGGAAAGGAAGGGAAGGGCAGGCCCCACATATATGTTGAGGAACGCAGAGGGGACGAAACGGTTGCGATTGAGGCCGAGCCCGGTCCGGGGAAGGATTCTGCCGCGGTTATAAAGGCGAGGGACATTCCAACTGAAGGGATGGACATTGTTGCCGGATTCCTTATGCAATTGAAGGATGGGGGCCTTTTTGAGAAAGAAAGGGCTGCCATGGCGCTGATTAAGATTGTTGAGAACTCAAAGGATAGGAAACAGATTGAGAGGGTCAGGGATGGAGTACTTCCGCTTAAGTCTGAATTCCCGGTCTTGCACCGGATAGTCCTTAAGGCGATGCAGAATGTGCTTCCTGACTGGAACTCGAGCAAGCCTCCGATAGCGATCGCGCCTGGGAATGGAAGAAAGCCGCTCGAGAGCAAGGACCCGACTCCGATGGCTCCGCTCAAGACTCGATAAGTATAAATATTTTTAGTGCAAATAAACCTATAGAGTTTGGTGTGGGGAAATGAGTTCTGGCAAATATAGTCTTACGGGAGGCGATGTTCCCAGAGAGGGGTATAGATGCGCTTCTTCAAACGGCGGAATTCCCGCTAATCTTCTTAGGCAGCTTGGCAGCAGCAATGAAGAGGCGGTAATTGCTGGCATAGACACTCTTGTTGGCGGAAACTATTCCAGGGAAGAAGCCTGCGAAGCGCTTGCAGGCCTCCTCTTGAAAGGGGCGGTGGGGGCCGTTGCTTCAAAGATTTCAGATGGCCTTGTTTTGGTGCTTAGCCAGGCTGATCCCGCGATTTCTGCGAAAACGATAAGTAGATGCCTCCATGTTGCGAATGATTCTAATGGGATCGTACTTTCCAAGATTGCCGCGGAGCCATTAATTGGAGGAGCGGCGCGGAATGCCGCGATAGAGCTGTTGAGCAGGTTCAGGGAAGGGGACGTTGGCAAGGATACCCTGGAGAACATTGAGAGGCTGCTGACTTCTGTTGTTTTTAATGAAAAGGATGACCCACGCATTAAGAGGAGCGTTGAGAACACATTCGCGCGCAGGAGCTGGAGGCCAAATATTGAGTCGCCGTTTATAAAAAGGCAGAGCGGGAACCCGAAGGCATTCCCCTCGGCTCATCCGGTTTCCCCTATTGCCGGGGCAAGGAAAACGGTTAGGGAATAAACTTCTTTTTCTTAATTATCCGTTATTTCTTTTCATTCTCGTTTCTTTCTGCTTTTTATTGAATTAGTTCGTTTTTTGACGGAGTTTTACGGGGAAGGGTTTTAATCATTCCCATTGAAACCCCCACATAAAGCGAATAGGTGGATTCATGCTGGAGATAAGATTGCACGGCAGAGGGGGGCAGGGGGCGGTAACCGGAGGGGAACTGCTTTCGAAGTCCGCGGGAGCGGAGGGAAAATGGTCGCAGGCCTTCCCGAAATTCGGGGTGGAAAGGAGGGGCGCCCCTGTGGAGAGCTATTGCAGGATTTCTGATGAGCGCGTGAGACTGCACCAGGAGCTCTATGAGCCGGATGTTGTGGTGATTCTGGACCCGAGCCTTATGGACACCGTGGACGTTCTTGCGGGATTGAAGAAGGGCGGAATCGTACTTATGAATACTAAATTGGGCCCGACCGAGGCCTGCGGGAAGAAAGGAAGATGCTTCAAATTCCATACTGTGGATGCGACCGCGGTTGCAATGGAGAAATTGGGAAAGCCCATTGTGAACACCGCGATGATGGGCGCGCTTGTGAAGGTTACTGGAATTGTGAAACTGGAAACGCTCGTGAAGGAAGTGGAGGAGCACTTCGGGGAGAAATTAGGGAAGAGCAATGCTGAAGCCGTCAAGGCATGCTATGCGCAGGTGAAATGATGAAGATGCCACTTGGAAAGCCCGGAACCAGCATGGAGAACAAGACCGGCGGATGGAGGACGGAGAGGCCGCAGGTGGACCAGTCCAAATGCATTAAGTGCAACCAATGCCATTTGAACTGCCCGGACGGGTGCATATTCGTGACACAGAAGGGGGCGCAGCCGAATTATGATTATTGCAAGGGGTGCGGGGTTTGCGCACAAGTGTGCCCGGTTAAGTGCATCAAGATGGTGCCTGAGGAGAAGTGAGGCGGTAATGATGAGAAAAACTATTGAAGGAAGTTTTGCGGTTGCGGAAGTGGTGAGGGACTGCGTGCCGGACCTGGTTGCGTGCTTCCCGATTACCCCTTCCACACATATTGCTGAGGAACTGGACAGAATGTACACGGACGGGCAAATCAAGAGTTATACTGCGGTGGAGAGCGAGTTCTCCGCAATCTCGATGCTTGTAGGGGGAAGCGCAGCGGGCGGAAGAGTATTCACAACTACGGATGCGCAGGGGCTTTTCCTTATGCATGAGGTGCTTTTTGCGGCTTCTGGAATGAGATTGCCGATGGTGATTGTGAATGCGAACCGGGCGGTAAGCGCTCCGCTCAATATCTGGAACGACCAGCAGGATTCCATTAGCGAAAGGGATGCGGGCTGGATACAAATATATTGCAAGAACAACCAGGAGGCGGTGGATGCGGTCCCGCAGGCTTTCAAGATTTCCGAGGATACGCTTCTTCCGGTGATGGTTTGCATGGATGGATTCTACTTAACGCACATTGTGGAGCAGATTGACGTTCCGCAAAAAGAACTAATAATGAAGTATCTGCCTGCGAAACGGAATGCACAGTATAAATTGGATACGCAGAACCCGATTTCGATGGGAATGTATGCGATGCCCAAGGATTATCAGGGGTTCAGGGATGATTTGCACCTGGACATTCTCAAGGCAAAGGAGAACGTGAAGAAGGAAATGGAAGCGTGGGGAGCGGTTTCCGGAAGGAGATATGGGAATGGGCTCTGGGAAGAGATTAACGCAGAGGATGCAGACATTCTTTTCGTGGCGATGGGAAGCATAATTGAGAATGCGGAGCTTGCAGTGGATAAGATGCGCGCAAAGGGGAAGAAGGTCGGGATTGTAAGAATAAGATGCTACAGGCCTTTCCCTGCTGAAGTTGCGAAAGCGTTTGTTGGGAAGAAAAAAATTGTTGTGTTCGAGAAGGCGCTCGGGTTTGGGGCGAGTCCGCCGCTGTACACGGATGTGTCCAATGCGGTCCGGGAAGCTGGATTGAAGACGAAGGTTTATTCGATTGCCGGAGGGCTCGGAGGAAAGGACGTGACCGTGGAGCACATAATGGAGATGCTTGCACGGGTTAAGAAGGAAAAGGAGCCTTTCCAAATCGTGTGGGGGGACTAGGTGAATAAGATGAATGCTTCCAACAGCACAAATCCTGAATTGGAAAACAAGGAACTTTTCAAGAGCGGGCACACCGCGTGCGCCGGGTGCGGGGTGAGCGTAGGGCTCAGGCATATCTTAAGGGCAGCGGGACCGGATACGATTGTAGTTAATGCGACAGGGTGCGTGGAAATATTCACTTCCGCGTATCCGCGGAGCGCCTGGAGCGTTCCGTACATCCACTGCCTTTTCGAGAATACGGCGCCGGTTGCCGCAGGGGTTGTGGAGACGCTCCGCGCGCAGGGGAACGACCATACTAAAGTGATTGTAATTGCCGGAGATGGGGCAAGTTATGATATCGGTTTTGGGCACCTGTCCGGAATGCTGGAGAGGGGGCACGATGCGCTCTACATCTCCTACGACAACGAAGCTTATATGAATACGGGTGTGCAGAGGAGCGGGGCAACTCCCTGGAAGGCGAATACAACCACCTCGCAGGTGGGAAGCGTATTCAAGGGAAAGATGCAGTACAAGAAGCCGCTCACTGAAATAGTGGCGGCGCACAGCATTCCCTATGCGGCTACCTCTACAAGCGCTCACTACATTGATTTGCAGAATAAGGTGAAAAAGGCGCTTTCGATTAAGGGGCCGAAATTCCTCAATGTATTGATGACCTGCGTGCCAGGGTGGGGGACGGAGCCGTCGCTCAGCATGCAGTACCTTAAGGATGCAGTGGATACGCACGTTTGGCCGGTTTACGAGATTGAGAACGGGTTCCTGAAGATGAATTTGAAGCCGGAGAAGAAGCCGGTGGAAACCTACCTGAAGGGGCAGAAGAGGTTCAAGCACCTCACTCCTGAGGATATTGCGCAAATCCAGAAAATGGTTGATGAGAAATGGGATTCGCTGCTCTGGAAGGAAAAGTGCGACCAGGAAAGATTGGCCGCGCTTAAAAAATAAGTTTATTTTGTTTTAGCATAATTCTGGATGGCTAGCGCAGATTTCTTCGTGTTCCGCAGCGTCTTTTGCGGCTTGCTCCCTCGTGATTTGCCCATATTCTTCCGTGTGGTTAGCCGAAGTAACATACTGCGAAATCGTAAAATATGCGCCAGTGTTCTTATCAACCAGTATAAAACGGTAATGCTCCAGGCCGGAAGAGGTTGTTTCGTAGGAATCAAAGCGGGTGATGCCCGGCCCGACCTCTTCAACATTCCTTATTTCTACTGAAGAATCCGGCTGGGCTATTCCTTCTTCCTTAAGAAATGCCTCGAAGCTTTGGGGGTTGGAAGGATCTATGCCCTTCGCAGAGGAATTGATTGCAGGCAAGAATAAGAATGCGAAACCAACGGCAAGAAACGCCATTACGGCACAGAACGCCAAACCAGCAAATATCAATTTATTGTCCATCATAATCACCACATATTTCCCATGCCGACAATGTCGGGTCTCCATACATGTCAAATATAAACACTGTTTTTTTGTTCATCTTGCTCACACGGTCCCCTAAGAAGGCATAATCAAAAACCCCGACGATTTCGTTTGAAAGGGACTGCTTTTTGTAATCGTAATCATAGAGCCACTGCTTTGCATGCAATAGGGCTTCGCCAGCAGTTTCCCCTTTACGCAGATTTTCATAGAACTTTTGGCTCAACAGATCACTTCCCACAGGGAGTCCGGGCACCCCTCCAAAATAAGAAACGGACTTCGCGCCTATGAACGCCCCTGGGAATTGCGCGCCGCCCATTGCCCCCCAGGGTATTGAGTTACGGTCGCTCATGACGCCACCGTAGCATGCGGAGGAGAATATTATCGGGTTTGCATATGTCCTGAAACCATTAGAGATTACCAGGTTGCCTTCGGAATCTGACCACCTGGTGTTTTCCGGGGAAGAATGCAGGAAATAGAACTGGATTGGGCTATGGACAGAGGACACTTTTCCGTCTAATACGGAGATGTTTTTGCAGGCTGAAAAGAACTCCGTCTTGTTGAATAGCGAACTCAGGAATGGCAGGGAATCCAGCGGGGGGACATATTCGCTGCCATCAAAATCGGCAAAAACATTCTCTTTGCTTACGTCTTTCATTCTGACAGAAAGAAAACAGTCTGATTTGCCAAAACACGGCGCGGACATGTTCCTATGTATGTGGTACTCCCCAGTCTCGTACACGTTGGCCCAGTTGTCATATAGCGGCATCATCCGGCTCACCGCCGCTTCTGGCCGGCCCGCTCCGGTGCGGCTAGCGTAGCAATAGTCCGAAAGAGCCTCTCCCCCTTCAAGATCGTCTTCGTATACGCAAGGGGGGACTATGTCTTCTGACCCGAGGAGCACGACATAGGTTCCTTTGGTGACGTCGTTTTCAGAGATGTTCTCCCAGATTTTTTTATGGAAGAAACCGGACGCCTCTGTGATGTTCCCTGTCTTGCTATCCCCCCAGTTTGAGACATTCTCGAGGTCCATCATCGTGACGTCATAACCTTCAAAATAAAGCGCCTTTGATAGCTCATAGGCGTGCACCATCAGGTCGCAGCCCGGTTTTTGGTGCGCTTTTAGGCAGGACCACGTTGATGGAAAGACCACGACCGCCTTTTTTCCATTCAGGGTATCTGGCTTGTGGGCCAGGTAGAACTTTCCTTCGGTTTTTGATACGGATTTAATGCCCTGGCTAATGCCCAGCGAGTAATCCTCTGCAGCCAGATAGTTTGAGTAATCCGGACCCCATACTTGGGATATTTTGGAGATAAACGTATCATCATCTGCAAATTTTCCATTTAATGCGGCGCTATACCGTTCCCCGTTTTCCCAGCCGTCCGCATTTATCTTGATGATGATGCAATCAAAGATGCCATTGTCGTTTTCTCTTGCATAGGAGAACGTGGCGCCCAAGCTTCCAGGGCCTCCGGGCTCAGAAGCTTCGAACGAAATGAAATTCTGGGAACATAATTTAACAGTAGCATTGAACGCTTCTGGGCCCGAGAATTTATCGATTACGAGAAGGGACTCGAAAGACGCGTCCTTATAAATGACGGGATCCTGCAGCTTGGCAGACATATTCAATTTATCTGGCTCGGAAGCATGCGAGAGAGAAGAAAGGGCTAAAAGAAATGCAATGCTAAAAAGAAAGGGGCTCCTGAAAATCATACCAGAATATATTGTACACTAAATGATTTAAATAGCATCCAAGGCTCAAATGCGTATTAGGAAATATTAATCCTTACTTCCTTGTTTATGTCGAAGGCCATCTCCAAATCAAGGGTGCCCTTGACGTAGTATTCTATGGGTGCTGGGCCCATTCCCACCGCTTTTGCGAAGCCGCTTATTGCACCCATTATCCCTTCGGAGGCCTGGGGCTTTTCAACTGCAGGCGCAACGAATTCGAATGGATATTCATTGGTTGAAAATGTTTCCGCACTTCCAAGGACTTTCTTGTCGGTGTAGACGATTACCTGGCTGCGGGTGTGGTGGCTCCTCCCTCCGCGGAATTCGGTATGCGATTGCCATTGCTTTCCGAGCACTTCAACCCTGAGCTCCCTGGCTTTTGTGGGCGAATTGAGTTCTAGCTTCAGCTTTCCGGTTATTTTTCCGCCGGACTGCACAGCGGTTGAATCCAAAACAAGGTCTATTTTTCCTTCACCTATGCCCATTACCATAAAAACACCAGTAACTGCAATCGGCACCAATGTTTTTATAGTTTGGGAAGAATAGATAATAGAGTGGGTGTTCTGGTCTAGATGAAGGGAAATGCTGGCCCCGCAATCGGGGTTGATAAAAAATTCTGCTGGAAGGTTCTTCCAAAGGTGTCCAGAAGCTTTGCTCTCTGCATCCAGATGTTCCCAAAGCCCATAGACGAGGAAATAATGGTTGCATATCTTCTCTATAGAGTTATAGATACAGTAGAGGACTGCGGCGCATCCATAGAAACAAAGAAGGAAATGTTCGGAAAAGTGCTTCTTTCAATGGCCCCAGAGGAATACAGGGATGGGCTCGTGAACGAATGCAGGAATGAGCTGGTTGAGGAAATAGACGCCACTTATGAGGAAGAATTGCTTGAGAATTATGACCGCGTTGTGAGGGTATATTATGCGCAGCCGGAAAAAATAAGGAAGGCAATATTCCGCTGGGGAAAGGTGATGGCGGATGGGATGTACGAATTCCTGAACAGGAGCATCTATACAATCGAAGACCAGAATAAGTACGGCTATTATGTAGCAGGCGTTGTTGGATACCTGATTAATGACGTGCTTTACTACAACAACATAATCAGCGCAAAACTCAGGAGAAAACTGAAGGTGCACGCAAAGATGTTCGGGCTTGCGCTACAGAAGGTGAACATACTCAGGGATGTCGCAAAAGACATACGGCAGGGAAGGAGGTACTGGCCTGAAAGGCTGATACAGAAATACCACCTTACCTATGAGACGATGTGCCTTCCGGAGAACAGGAAAATAGCAATCAAAATCCTGAAGGAGCAGATAAAGGATGCGCTGAAATACCTGCACTCTGCGATGTACTATATTGTTTCGCTCCCGAAGAATGCGGTGAGGGTTAGGATTGCGTGCGCGATTCCGCTTTTCATGGCGATTGAATCCTTTGCAAAGTGCTACGGGAACGAAGAGGTCTTCGACAATACGAAGAAGGTGAAGATAACGAGGATGCAGGTGTATGCGATACTTGCAAAATCAATGCTTCTTTCAGTATTCAACAGGATGCTTGTGGGCTGGTTCTACGAGTCGCTGGGAAAGGAAGTGCCGGTGCCTGAAGACAGCCCGCTTCTTGAAATCAAGGCGAGAAAGTAGAATCGGTGCTAATCCAATTCAGAACAATACAATGTGCTTTATTTCACCAAGAACTTTCTTCTCGTTTTCCGTAAGCGCGTCAAGCTGCTCTTCCCAGGTGAAAATCTGCTTCTTGCCCATGCAGACGTAGAGGGTTTCGCCTTCAGTAATTGTCTTGTTGAGGACGATTTCATCAGAAGAGAGCGCGACCTTCGCATTCTCCTCAGCCTCTTCGATTGCCTTGCCTTCGGACTGGATATTTTTCACTTCCCCGACGCGCTCCCCTTTTTCATTCATGAGGGAAACGCCCTTGCGCAGTTTTCCTTGAAGGACTTCAATTCCGAAAACCGCGGGCTTGCTTGCGCGGAAGAAGAAGCCTGGGAGGACTTTTATCTTTGCGGGCCAGGGAAGCGAGGTTTCAAGCTCGTGCTTCTCGCGGACCTTCTCGTCCTTCACCCACTGCTCGTAATCGTCAACAAGCTTGTAGATGATGTTGCTCCAGATTATGGGGGTGCCTGCTTTCTGCGCTTCAATGCGAGCATCATCGAAAACGCGGACGTTGAAGCCAAAGAGGGCTCCCCGGAAGCGGTTCTTTTCGTAGACTGCGTGCACTGAAAGGATGTCTTTGCGCGTAATGGGCCCAATTGAGATGGTTTTTACCGGGATTTTGTATTTGTGGAAAAGGGAGAGGATTGCTTCGGCGCTTCCGAGCGAATCCACTTTAATTATTACTCCATCTTCATCGGAATTGACGAGGACGGCCTTGAGGTGCTTTTCCATTTCCGCTTTCTGCGAGATAAGGTTGTAGATGCTTGAGAATGGGGAGCCGGGAATTGCGGACTCTAAGCCGGGGGCGACTATTTTTACCCCTGCGGCTGCAACAACGCGATCAACCTGGATGTATTTTTCAGGGGAAGACTTCAGGAGGTTGGGTTCCAGGAGAGCGCGCACGCGCGTCTTCTGGACGCCGTCCTGGGTAAGGAAGACGATCTCTTCCCCGCGGCTGAGCATCCCGTCATATAAGACGACATCAATGGTGGTGCCCATCCCTTTCTCTTCTTTCACTTCAAGGATGGAGCCTTTTGCAACGTCCCCTGTGATGTGGAGGCGCTTTTCCATGTATTTCTGGCTTAGCCCTGCCAAAAGAAGGAGCAATTCGGCAAGCCCTTCCCCTGTGCGGGCGCTTATCGGAACTAATGCGATCTGGCGCGTGAAATCCTTCATGTGGTCAAAGCGCTCCGAATCAAAGCCGTGTTGGGAGAGCTGCCCCATCACTTCGTAGAGCTTCTGGTCCACGGATTGCTGGGTTTTCGGGATTTGCTGGGCAAAAGATTGGAGAAATGAGGAAGTATTGTGGGATTTCCACCCCTGGATAAGGTCGATTTTGTTTACAGCCACTATGAATGGGGTTTTGCACTGTTTTAGGATCCGGATGCTTTCTACCGTCTGCGGCTGGATTCCCTGCATTGCGTCCACTACGAGAATGGATATGTCGGCAATTGACCCGCCGCGCTCCCGCAGGTTCGTGAATGCCTCGTGGCCGGGAGTATCTATGAAGAGGAGCCCGGGCACTATCAGGTCGAATTTCATTACCTGGCGGACGGGCTCTGAAATGCGCAGGAGCGCATCCCGCGGGAGATAGCTTGCCCCTATCATCTGGGTTATCTTTCCTGCTTCCTTTTCCGCGACGGCGCTCCCCCTGACCTTATCCAGAAGGGTAGTCTTCCCGTGGTCCACGTGCCCGAGCACGCAGACTATCGGTGAACGTATGAGCACCATTGATGAGGAGTTTATTAGAATTAATTTAAAAATATCGTTCTCAAGGAAAAAAGCGGCAAAAAAAGAAAGGGCGGGGGCCCGGCATTCCCCCATCTCTCCCGGTTGTCCCCCGCCTAGGCACTGCTTTGTTTGGTTATGGGAGCTTGCTCGGGTTATGCCAACTCATGTACCTATGGGCACTGTCCCCATATGTTTTTTCCGAATGGCTCGTTTTCTCGTATGAGTCGAGCCTTTTCGAAACCTTTTCCGCAACCTTGTCCAGGTCCATTTTTCCACCCCTGACAGTTGAACGGTTTCAGCCTATTTAAATGCTTGTTGTCCTGTAGTGGAGGACAGGCATTATATCCTTTTCCATGCAATACAACAGCATGGAAAGAGAAAAGATGGCTGCGGCCCTTTCCGCAATAGGGCTTTCCAAATCAGAAGCCGACGTATATATCTATGTTTCTGCAAACCCTGAAGCGGGCGCGGCGCAGGTTTCAAAGGAGCTGCGCATTGCGCGCTCTAAGGCCTATGATGCGCTCAGCAAGCTGGTATCGATGGGCCTCGTCTCTAAGATATCCAGGGAAGACGACAAGGGAAGGTATTATTCTTCAGGAAGCTCGGTGCTGAAGGGATTGTACAACAACAAGGTGAAGGAGCTCGGGGATGCAATAGATTATATGGGGAAGATAACCACGATGCACCCTGGGCAGACGAGGATAAAAATTGTGGAAGGTTTCGATGGATACAAGCTTGTGAAGGAAAGCTTCTTCTCGAGGCTCCCTAAGGGCGGGGATATGCTGGTGATCGGCTCTCCGGTGCAGTTTGAAAACGAAGAGCTGCAGAGGTACATACGGCATTTTGATTTGCGCAGGGAGGAGGTCTCGATAAAGCTGAGAATCATTTTCAACGAGAGCAACGCTCCCCGCCTGCAGAAGGAGATAAAGAAGCTGAAGCACACCAAGTGCAGGTATCTGCCGAAAAACAATTCGCCTGCGTGGGTGGAAATCTACGGGGACAACGTGATGATTCCGCTTTTCTCGGACAATATACTCACGATTGCGATTACGGACAGGGCGGTATCCACCAACTTCAGGAATTTCTTCGAAGTGATGTGGGAGAGCGCAAAGAAGATCTAGTAGACGATTTCCTTCAGCTTCTTCTTTTTGTGCGCATCCTTGAGCTCGCGCGCAATCCTCATGCCGGTAGTGAAATTGAATCCGTGGGAATATATTGCGTACGGAGATTTGAGCAGGTTGGTTCCTGCTACAATGCGCGCGGAAATCTCGAATGCGAAAACGTCCAGGTCTTCGGTTACGATTGTTTCCAGGCAGAAGGGGCCGTGGATTCCCCCGAACAAATCCCTTGAGCTGTTGCATACGTTCCTTCCCATATCCATGTATTGGGGGAGAAGGGATTCGCGGAGAACCATGGATTGGTTGCCCATTACTGTGAAGGAGATTGGGACCTTTGCGCCCACTGAGAGCTGGCGCGCGATCTCATCCGCGTTGGATTCCATCCTTCTGTCCACGCCGAGCATTTCAACTTTTCCATAGGTGGTTTTGAAGCCTGCGTCCCCTATGAAGGAGTGGAAATAATGGACGTATGCGCGCACTCCTATGATGAATTCCTGCACCATTGTCTTTGCGCCGGTCCCCACCTTTGAGTAGTATTCCTCTGGGGAATGGACCACCATATAGCCCTTTCCGCCCTTTGCGCCAGGGAACTTTACGATTGCGGGGCCGTCTATGTCGTCGGGTTTCAGGATTCGCGGGGTGCGCAATCCGGATTTGTGCATCCAGTCGAACATCCTGTCGCGGCTGCGTTCATAATAGAGTGAGCCGCGGTTCCCGAAAATCGGGACTGCGAGATCGTCGATTTTCTTCCCGGTGTATTCAACAAGGGAGCCGTGGGGGATGAGGATTGCCTGCTTTTCCACGAGCTCCTTTACCGGGATTTGCGAGTAATCTTCGACCATGATGAATTCATCGGGGCGCGCGTGCGGGAAGGATTCGTAGAGCTCGCGCACTTTTTCGGTGCAGATGCCGATTGTCTTGATTTTTTCCTGCTTTGCGCCGTGGAAGATCTGGAGCGCTGAGTGCGAGCAAATCGTTGCAATCTTGAAATCCTTATAAGAAGAAACTATTTCGTCTATTTTTTCTTTCTCGAACATGTAAGTACTAGAGGGGAAAAGAATAAAAGAATATATGGAGTGGCGGCAAGGAATTGCATGCGCCTCTTAACTAATAGTATAATATAGAGTATTATAGGCACCCAAATGTTTAAATAAACTAAACACTATTAGCCCTTCATGAAGACCCTGCTCTCGAGCGAAGGAAGGAAGAAGCTCCTAAGGTTAATCTTTGGAAATCCTTCGCAGATGGTTGGTGTGAGGGCGGCTGCGCGGGAGTGCGGGCTCAGCCCTGCGTCGGTTTCCTTATTTATGAAGGCGCTCAGGGAAGAAGGGGTGCTTAAGGAAGGAAGGCCGGATTTTGAGAATCCGGAGGTGCGGGCGCTCAAAATCCTGTTCAGTGCGGAGAGGCTGTATCCTGCTTTCACTTACCTCTCAAGGAATTTCGGGGTGAAGGGGATGGGGATGTACGGGAGCTGGACGCACGGGACGAATGTGGAAGGGGAGGAACTGGATGCGTGGGTGCTGATGGTGAAGGTGCCGGAGGAAGGGGAGGCAAGAAGGCTCGGGGTGGAGCTTGCGGCGATTGCGGACGTGCCTGCTGCGAACGTGGTGTTTTTGACCAGGGAAAGGGTTGAGGAGATGAGGGGGAAGAACAGTATGCTTTATTCCGCATTATTTAACTCATTTAGAGTTGGTGGAGAAGGAATAGATTAGAATCAGGTGAAAAATTGGCTAATTCATATAATATAAATCAAAAGGATAAAGGGAATCGAAGAGGATAAGGAGAGGTTTTTAAAGGCTTCGATGAATAAACACTTTTGCTTCTTAGCTATAGCGTCCCTTCTATCTAGAGAAGGGCTACGCAAAAGAGGTATGTCTATGACGGATCTTCAACGGCCCAGAAGGGGCTCGCTAGCATACAATCCAAGGAAAAGGGCGGCAAGCCAGATGCCCAGCATTACGCATTGGGCTGAAACAGCAGAAGCCAGGCTCCTAGGGATGGCAGGGTACAAGGCAGGAATGACGCACTTAGGTTTCATCGACGATACGGAGAGCCCCACTAAGGGGCAGGAAGTGTCCACCGCGGTGACGGTAATCGAGATTCCTCCGCTTTACGCGTATGGAATCCGTGGCTACCTAAAAGGCATCGGAATCGGGGATTCCCTGGTGGACGATGCGGCAGTGCTCGGAAAACTCGGAATAAAACGGAAGACGGCGAATGCCCAATTCACCGAAGAAAACGCAGACAGGATTTCACTGCTTGTTTATGTGCAGCCGGACAAGACCGGAATAGGGAAAAAGCACCCTGAACGGATGGAAATTCCAATCGGCGGCACAGGAATAAAGGAAAAACTCGAGTACGCGAAGAAATTCCTGGGGAAGGAAGTCCCGGTCGACCAGCTCTTCAAGGCCGGCGAATACGTGGACGTGATCGCAATTACCGTAGGAAAGGGTTTCCAGGGGCCGGTTAAAAGGTTCGGGGTTTCCCTGCAGAGGCCGAAATCCACCGGGCACAGGAGGCATGTGGGAACTTTGGGGCAATGGCATCCGGCATATATCTTCTCCACCGCAAGAAGGGCGGGGCAGATGGGTTATCATAAGCGGACCGAAGCAAACAAGCGAATTATGAAGGTGGGAAATAACGTTGATGAAATAAATCCTAAGGGAGGATTTCCGTATTATGGCTTTGTAAGGAACGGCTACGTGCTCGTGAAGGGCTCGGTGCCGGGGCCGGTGAAGAGGCTGATCAGGATTCGCCTTGGAACAAGGGCTCCGGAGAAGGTGCAGGAGCCAAAGCTCACTTACGTCTCCCAGGAATCAAAGGTGTGATGAATGAAAACGAATGTCTACTCTTTGGACGGAAGCTCGGCGCGGCAGGTTGAGCTCCCAAAGCAATTCCACGAGGAAGTTAGGGAAGAGATCATCCGCAGGGCGGTTCTCAGCGACGAGAGCAGGGAATACCAGCCCAAGGGGGCGTATCCCTTTGCGGGAATCCAGACTTCCGCCGAATACAGAGGAAGGAAGGAATCCTATGGGTCCCTGAAAAACAGGGGGCAGGCAATGCTTCCCCGTGAAATCCGCCCCAAGGGGCTGATGGGAAAGGTAAGGAGAATACCTTCTTCGGTAAAAGGAAGGAGGGCTCACCCGCCAAAAGTGGAGAAAGTGCTCATTGAGAATGTGAACAAGAAGGAATACAGGAAGGCGTTAGTCAGCGCAATCGCGGCAACCGCGGACATTTCCCTCATTAAGGCGAGGGGGCATGAGTACTCAGGAGTCGCGCCAATTGTTTTCGAGGATTCCTTTGAGAAATTGGGCAAGACCAGCGAGGTCGTGAAGGCGCTGGGTAAATTTGTTGGCGCAGACCTTGAAAGGGCAAAGGAGGGGAGGAAGAGGAGGACCGGAACGAGAAGGAGAAAGTCCGGGACAAAGACCCCGAGGAGCGCGCTCATTGTTGTTGCGGGCGGAAAAATAAATTCCGCGGCAAGGAACCTTGCGGGAGTCGATGTGGTTAGCGTCGACAAGCTCCGCGTAAAGGACTTGGCGCCGGGAACGCACGCGGGCAGGCTTACGATTTACACCGAAGCCGCATTGAAGAAGATTGCTGAGTTGTGATTGACATGGCAGTGCTCATAGAACCGATAAAGACGGAAAAGGCTATTGGGAAGATAGAGTTCGACAACTGCATCACCTTCAAGGTGGACGAGAACGCCACGAAGAAGGACATCAAGGCGGCAGTTGAAAAGCTCTTCAAGGTAAAGGTTGCGGACGTAAGGACGCAACGGGGCGCACGCGGAGGAAAGCGGGCGGTCGTGAAGCTTGCAAAGGGCTCGAAGGCAGAGGACATTTCTGCGAAGCTCAAGATGGCGTAAGGTGGGATGAATGGGAAAAAGGCTTAAGCAACAGAGGAGGGGGCGCGGAACGCCAAGGTATCTTTCACCAAAGGCAAGGTACAAGGTAAACCTCTGCTACAGGACTTATGATGATGTGGAGAAGACGGGAGTAATCCGGGGCCAGGTTCTGGACTTCGTGGATGACCCGGCAAGGAATGCGCTCCTTATGGAAGTAAAGTATGACAATAACGAGAGCGGATTCCTTCTTGCCCCAGAAGGGGTTTGCGTAGGAGACTACGTGGAACTCGGGGTGCAGGCAAAGATTGCATTCGGAAATGTGCTTCCGCTTTATCGGATCCCGGAAGGGACGTATGTGTATGATATTGAACTGCGCCCGGGAGACGGCGGGAAATTGGTCCGCGCTCCTGGAACATATGGAATCGTGATTGCAAGAGAGGGAAGCGTTGTTTCCATAAAGCTTCCGAGCAGGAAAATTATCGAGGTGTCTTCTGAATGCAGGGCCCAGGTGGGCATTGTGAACGGCGGAGGGCAGAACGAGAAGCCGCTCATGAAGGCGGGAACCGCACACTACAAGCACAAGGCAAAGAACAGGCAGTGGCCGAAACTGAGAGGAGTTAAGATGAGTGCATACAACCACCCGCACGGAGGAAAGCAGCACCACGTTGGTAAGCCGACAACCGTCGCAAGGGGAACTCCGCCTGGAGGAAAGGTCGGGCACATTGCCGCAAGCAGGACCGGAAGGAGGACCAAAGGGTGAATTGAAAATGGCTAAAAAAGAAGTTTTCAGGGGCCGCGAAGAGAGCCAGGTCAGGGATATGACGATGGAAGAATTCCTCCCCCTCATTTGTTCAAGGGAAAGGAGGACTCTCCAGAGGATAAACCAGCATCCGAAGCTGAAGCAGCTTGTTGAGAAAGTCAGGAAGCTCAAGAAGGCGGGGCACATGCCTAAGGCAATAAAGACGCATGTGCGCGATGCGGTCATTCTTCCGGAATGGCTCGGGCTCACTTTTGGGGTATACAATGGAAAAGAGTACAAAAACGTAGTGATAACGGTGACAAACCTCGGAAAGAGGCTTGGGGACTTTTCCCACAGCACGGGAAGGGTTCTGCACTCCGGGCCCGGAGTAGGGGCAACAAGGGGTTCCAAGTTCGTGCCGCTGAAATGACGTGATGAAATGGGCTATTCGTGCGAAGTTGAAAACGAAGCGGATGTTGCGAAGGCAAGAGTCGAGGGAGTGAACGCTTCCTACAAGGACCTTGCGGCGGTCTGCTACAACATACGGAGAAGGGGCGCAGACAATGCAGTTGCTTTCCTTGAGAAGGCAAGCGTCGGGAAACAGGCGATAAAGTACCCCTCGTGGAACACCAAGATGGGGCACCGCAGGGAACTCGGCGGGCAGAAGGGAAGATGGCCGGCAAAAGAAGCGGCAATCGTCCTCGGCTGCCTCAAAAGCGCAATCGCAAATGCGAAAGAGAAGGGGCTCAGCGAGGAGCTCATCGTGATGCACGCATGCGCAAACAAGAAGGGAATCTTTATGCGCTACGCATCCAAGGGAAGAAGGAACGTTTCCAAGATGGAGACCGCGCGCGTCGAAATCGTGCTCCGGGAGAAAGCCGAGGCAAAGAGGGCGCGCGTGGACGAGATGAAGAAGAAAGCGAAAGCCGCTCCTGCTCCTAAGAAAGAGGAGAAGGCGGCTGCGCCAGTTCCTGCGGTAGTGGGCGGAGCGCCTGCACCAGCAAGTGTGGCTCCGGCAAATGCGCCAGTGCGTGCTCCGGCAACTGCACGTGCAGTTCCTGCGGCTCCGGCTGCTGCGCCAAAGGCAGCGCCTGCACCGGCGCTGAAGAAGGAGGAGATAAAGCCGAAAACTGAAGGGCCTGCGAAGGCGGCACCGGCTGCATCTGCAAAGCCTGCGGCTGCCGCTCCGGCGGCAAAGGCTGCGGCTCCGGCTGGCAAGCCAAGCGCTCCGAAGAAAGAGGTGGCATGATGACAATTGAGGCAAAATTTATTGATAATCAGATCGAAAAGTACAAGGTAATGAAATACCTCGAGAAGGAACTCGACAGGGCAGGGGTTGCGAGCATTGAAATCCAGCGCACCCCGATAGTGACGAGAATTGCAATCGAGGTGCTCAACCCTGGACGGGTAATCGGGAAAAAAGGGAAGACAATCAACACCCTTACCGAGACGCTCAAGACGGAATTCAAGCTTGAGAACCCGCAAATCAGCGTGGTTGAAGTAAGGAACCCGAACCTGGAGCCCATGCTCGTTGCAAAGAAGGCGGCGAAGTATATTGAAATGGGAAAGAAAGTAAGGGCGGTTTTGCACTTCTTAATTAAGGATATTATAAGGAATGGGGCGCTCGGCGCGGAAATCGTTGCGGCCGGAAAAATCGGCGCAAAGGGCGCGCGCGCAAAGAGCCTGCGTGTAGGGGAAGGGTTCATCCCGAAATCCGGGGAACCGGCACGGCTTGTGCGCGAAGCTCACGTTGCTGCAAATACAAAATCCGGAATCATCGGGGTGCTTGTGAGGATTACTCCTCCAGGGACGATATTCCCGGACAAGAAAGAGGCGATGGAGAAGGCTGCGGCGGCAAAGGCGGCCGCAGTTGCGGCAAAGGCTGCGGCGGCAAAAGCAGCGGAGGTTGCTGCGGCGGCAGCGCCTGCACAGCCTGTTGAAAAGGTACAGGGCCCGCCGAAAGATGCGGCAGTGAATGTTGCCGATAAGGCACAAGGGGTTGTGTGAACATGGCAGTCTACAAAATCGCTGAACTTCGGAAGATGACGGATGCGGAGCTCGGAAGGAAGATGGACGAGCTGAACCTCGCGCTCCTTGAAGGCGGAATGGAGAACAACCCGAAAAAGAGCAGGGAAGTCCGCAAGGCAATGGCAAGAATAAGCACGCTCACAAACGAGAGGAAAAAGAAATAAAAAGAGGGACAAAATTGGCAGAAATATGCGCAAAATGCGGAATGATAAAGGACCTGTGCGTATGCGAGGTCCTGGATAAGGAAGATGTGAGGAAAATACGGGTGTACACCACAAAAGCAAAGTTCAAGAAACTTGTGACCGTGGTGGAGGGCATCGACAAGGGCAGGGCCGCGGAAGCGGCAACCGAGCTCAAGCGCGCGCTCGCCTGCGGCGGAAGCAGCAAAGAAGGCGGCGTGGTGCTCCAAGGGGACCACAAGAGGAAGATCAAGGCAATCTTGATCAAGATGGGGTACCCGGGGGAAAACATAGACGTGGAATGATGCGGCACCGAGACGGCGAAGGGACCGAGACGGCGAGGGCTGCGGCCCGGAGGCCGCTCAACCTGATCGGCGAATTCATCGGCAAGAAGCTGGTGGTCCTTGAAAGTTCCGGCGCTCCTTTGCGCGGAATTTCGGGAAAAATCGTCGATGAGACAAAACACACCTTTCTCGTGGAAACGGTGCGGGGGGAAAAAAGAATCCCGAAAATCCCGTGCGTTTTCGAAATAGGGGGAAGGAAAATAGCCGGAGAGGAAATTGCATTCAGGGCCGAAGACCGGCCGAGAAAAATCGGAAAGAAAATAAGAGAATAGGTGATGATGGTGGAAAACACAGGCAACAAGCAGAAACGCCCGCTCGCGGTGAGGGGCGGAAGGCTCACGGGAAAGGTAGTGAGCGACAAGAGCAAGAAGACGGTCATCGTCGAGCGCGATGTGGTAAAGCGCATCGGCAAATATAAGAGGATGGCTAAGGGCCGCTCAAGGATTCCTGCCCACAACCCGGATGAAATCGGGGCAAAGACCGGAGATCTCGTAAGAATCGGGGAAACCAGGAAAATCAGCAAGACAAAGTCCTGGATTGTGCTTGAAATAATCAAGAAAGCGGAGGAGGGTGCTTGAAATGAGAGGGCTTGGTTCAAACGTTCCAAAGGCATTGACGCTCGGGTCAAGGCTAACGTGCCACGACAACTCGGGGGCAAAAATCGTCGAGATTATCGGGGTGGAAGGGTACAAGGGGGTAAGGAACAGGAATCCGACTGCGGGAATCGGCAGCCTGATTATTGCGGCAGTGAAGAAGGGAAAGCCGGAAATGGTCAAGAAGAAAGTTAAGGCAGTAATCATTAGGCAGAAGAAGGAATTCCGGAGGCCGAACGGATTGCGCGTAAGCTTTGAGGACAATGCGTGCGTGCTCGTGAATGATGACGGGCTCCCGGTGGGAACGGAAATCAAGGGAGTGGTGGCAAAAGAGGTTGCCGAGCGGTACCCGAAGGTCACTGCGATCGCCCCAGGAGTGATATAGACGGCGGTTGATGTTTATGCAAAGGAGAAGGGAAAGAAGAAAAAAATACCAGGGAAAGCTCCACTCGAAAGTGGGGATGCTCAGGGTGCACCTTGCAAAGGAATTGAAGGCAACACTCAAGACGAAGAAGAGGGCGGTCCTCGTGAACAAGGGGGACACCGTAATGGTCATGCGCGGCTCGCAGAAGGGGAAGAGCGCAAAGGTGCAGAGTGTGCACCACGGAAAATGCGTAGTCTACCTAGAAGGGGTCACAAGAAGGAATGTGAGGGGAGTGGAAAGCACGATTCCTTTCCAGCCCTCAAACCTGAAGCTGACGGCGTTAAAAGAGAGCTCGTACCGCAAAGAGCTCCTCAAAGGTGAATGAATATGGCTAAGAGAGGACAGAAAGGGCACACTAAACGGATGGCGGCGCCAAAAGCGATGCCGATCCATGACAAGAAGAGCAAGGTGTGGATAGTTAGCACCGGTCCGGGGACACACCCGGCAATCAAAGGAATTCCTCTGCTCGTGCTGCTCCGTGAAATGCTCGGGATTGTGCAGAACAGACGGGAGGCAAAGGCAATCCTGAACGGGAGGAAAGTGCTTGTGGACGGAGTGATTCGCACAGACGAGAAGTTCCCGGTCGGGCTGATGGACGTGGTTGCAATGCCGGAAGCCAACCTTTACTATAAGATAATTGTAAAAAGAGGGAAGCTCTTTGCAGAGAAAGCGAACAAGGAAGATGCCGGCTCGAAGCTCCTGAAAGTTACCGGAAAGAAAATGCTTAAGGGGAAGAAGATATCCATTTCGCTCCACGATGGGAGGAACCTGTTTGCGGACAACAATGTGAAGGTCGGGGACTCGATCATCCTGGATGTTGCGGCAGGGGGAAAGATGAAGAAGCTCCTGAAATTCGGAAAGGGCGCAAAATGCATAATCACTGATGGAAAGCACTCCGGGGACCACGTGGTGGTTGAGGAGGTTTTCCCTAACAGCGAAGGGAGGCCTGCAGAGGCGCTTGTAAGCACGAAGGAAGGAAGCTACAGGACGCTTGCGCAGTACCTCTTTGTGGTGGGTGAATAGAATGGCGGCAGCATCTACTGAGAACCCGATGAGGGAAATCGTAATTGAAAAGGTCACAATGAACATTGGGATAGGGGAGCCTGGGGAAAGGCTTGAACACGCAAAGTCCCTTATTGAGAGGCTAAGCGGGAGCAAGGCTATTGAAACCAAGGCGCACGACCGCAACCCGACGTTCAAATTAAGGAAGGGAATGCCTATTGGCGCAAAAACTACCCTGCGCGGAAAGAAGGCAACTGCCTTTTTGGATAAGGCGCTGGCATCAAGGAAGAGGGTGCTGAGGGAAGGGAACTTTGACAACAGGGGGAACTTCTCATTCGGGGTAAAGGAATACATTGATTTCCCGGGGGCAAAGTACGACCCCTCAATTGGAATGATGGGATTTGACGTTTGCGTAACGCTCGGGCGGCGCGGTGGGCGCGTTGCGAGAAGGAAGGTCGCATTCGCACCGGTGGGGAAAAACCACGTGGTGACCAAGGAAGAAGGGATGCAATACGCAAAGAGCAAGCTGAATGTTTCTATGGAGTGATTTCATGAAAATGCCGCTCGAAGCAAGATTCAAGGGAAAAGGAACGAGAAAATGCAGGATATGCGGAACCGCAAAAGCGGTGATCCGGAAGTATCGCCTCTACATTTGCAGGAGATGCTTCCGCGAGGTCGGTGAATCCATCGGCTTCAGGAAATATTAGGGGTGTTGATGATGTCAGTTGACCTTTTAGGGGACGCGATGAACACGATAAAGACGCACGAAATGGCAGGAATGCAGAAATGCAAGGTGCGCGCATCCAGGCTTGTGAAGAACGTTCTTGAGATTTTCAAGAAGAACGGTTACGTTACGAGCTACGAGATGGTGGATGATGGGAAGGGAGGGTACTACAAGGTTGCCCTTGGCGGTTTCATAAACAACTGCGGAGTGATCAAGCCCCGCATGCCCGTCAAGAAGAGCGAGTGGTCCCGCGTTGAGCAGAACTACATCCCTGGGGTAGGGGTGGGGCTGATAGTGGTTTCCACTCCAAAGGGCATTCTGACCAACAAGGAAGCCCAGGAGATGCAGGTGGGCGGAAAGCTGCTTGCGTTTGTGTATTGAATAAGGAGAGGAATGGTTCTGATGATGGAAATGAAAGTGCCTGCGGGCGTGACAATCGCAATAAACGGGAAGAAGGTCAAAGTTAGCGGGCCAAAGGGAACTGTGGAGAGGGACTTCAAGGGAAGCAGGCTCGAGATAAAGCAGGAAGGGGATACGATTCGCGTGGAAACGGAGCGCTATGAGATGGAAAATACCGTTCGTGCGCACATAGTGAATATGGCTAAGGGAGTAACGGATGGTTTCCATAGAACTATGAAGATACGGTATGCGCACTTCCCTGCGACTGTAGAAATTAAGGGGAAGGACATCATAATCAAGAACTTCCTGGGCGAGAAGAAGAACAGGAAGACGAAGATACAGGGAGCCACCAAGGTGGAGGCAAAGGGCCAGGACGTTACGGTTTCCGGGCCGGACATAGAAGATGTGGGGCAGACGGTTGCGAACATAAGGAAGGCGACCAAGATAAGGAACCACGATTGCCGAGTCTTCCAGGATGGAATATACCTTGTAGATGAATGAGGCGTATGACGATGGTTGAAGCAAAAAAGAGGGCAACAGGCATGAAAAAGATCAGGCTCGTGAAGAAGGCGAAGAAGACATTCTACGTGCCGAATTCACTGGGGAAACACAGGATGAAGAGTGTGAAGCCTAGGTGGAGGAGGCCGAGGGGAGTTGACAACAAGAAGAGGATACGGAAGGCCTTCTTCGGGCAGTGCCCGAGGGTCGGGAACAAGAATTCCTTCGAATCGAGGGGAAGGCACCCGCTAGGGTTCCCTGAGGTGCGTGTGTTCACGCCTTCTGAGCTTGAGGGGCTGAAAGATGTGCTCATAAGGATTGGCGGGAGCGTTGGAAAACGCAAGAGGGCGGAAATCTCCGCACGGGCGAAAGCATTGAACCTCCGCGTCCTGAATGAAAACAAAGGGGTGGCACAATGAGCGTAAATCAGACAATCACGGTAAAACGGCTTGCGGCAGACATCCTCAAAGTAGGGGAGAACAGGGTGCGCATAAAGCCGGATGAATTTTCCCGCGCAATGGACGCGCTTACTCGCGAAGATGTCCGCGGGCTCATAGATGAGGGAGTGCTTTATGCGCTTCCGTATGTGGGGCCCCGCACTAAGCCGAGAAGGGAAAGGAAGGGGAGGGGGAGAAGGAGGGGGACGAAATACTCCAGGAAAGGCGCAAAGGAAGGCTGGATGGAGAAGGTTCGTTCGCAACGGAAATACCTTACAGAGCTTCTTGAGAGCGGAGACATGACCCCGAAATTCAAGAGGGAAATCTACCTCAAGATCAAGGGAGGGGTGTTCAAGGGAAAGAACGCGCTCAGGATTTACCTCGTTGACAATGGAATGCTAAAGGAAGGCGCTGCATCCGCGACTTCGGTTGTGAGGAGTGCTGCACCTGCGAAAAAGGAAGCAAAGCCCGCGGCGGCAAAGCAGCAGAAAGCTGCTCCTGCAGGGGCGGGGAAGCCGCTGAAGAAGGCAGAGCAGAAGAAGGAAAAGAAGTGATGTTATGGCAAAAGCAAAAGGGCCGGTTTATGTGGTCGCATTCAGGAGAAGGCGCGAGAAAGCTACCAACTACGCGAAGCGCCTTGCGCTTGTGAAATCAGAAATGCCGCGCATGGTTGTCCGCAGCAGCAACAAGCAGGTGCTTGTGCAGTTTGTGGCGTTCGAGCCTGCGGGGGACAAGGTGCTTGCATCTGTGGCATCTGAAAAACTGAAGAAATTCAAGTGGGCTCCGAGAAGGAACCTTCCGACCGCTTACCTTGCGGGGTACTATGCAGGGCTGCTTGGGAAAAAGGCGGGAGTGAAGGAATTTGTTCTCGATATTGGGCTCGTTTCCTCGGTTGTAGGGGGGCTGCCGTTTGCGGCGCAGATGGGCGCGGTGGACGCGGGGCTTGCTAGCCCGCACGGTGAAGGAATAGTGGATGCGGAGCGGATGAAAGGCGCGCACATCGAGGCGTTTGCAAAATCCCTTCCGGATGCGGAATACAGGAAGAAATTCTCTTCGTATATAAAGGAAGGGTTCGACCCGAAGGAATTCACTAAGCTGTTTGAGAAGGCTAGGGAAGCCATCAAGAAAGAGGTTTGATTAAATGGCAAAAGGGGTTAGGAAAGCTAAAAGGACCGGGGACGAGAAAGTCCAGATGCTGGACGTTGGTTCATGGACTCCCAGGACCGAAATTGGAAGAATGGTGAAGAACAAGGAAATTTCCACTCTTGAAGAGATTCTTGAGCGGGGAAAGCCAATTCTGGAGCCGCAGATAATCGATGCGCTGCTTCCTGAGTTGAATGCGGACACCCTGCTAGTTACGCCCACGCAAAGGAGCACTGATTCCGGAAGGAAGATGCAGTTCCGCGTGGTTGTGGTGCTCGGGGATAAACGGGGCCACATTGGAATCGGGGTCGGAAAGAACGAGGAAGTGAAGCCGGCAATCGACCAGGCAATGACGGATGCAAGGAAGCACATGATTTCGATCAAGACCGGATGCGGCTCATGGGAATGCAGGTGCGGAGGGACGCACTCCCTTCCGAGGGAGCTCATAGGAAAATACGGGAGCACAATCGTGATCCTCAAACCCGCGCCAAAGGGACTCGGCCTTGCGGCAAACGCGGTCGTGAAGAAGGTTCTCAGTATTGCGGGGGTTAAGGATGTGTGGAGCTCCTCAAAGGGTTCCACCTCGAACATTTACAACACCGCAATGGCAACAATTGAGGCGCTGGATTCAATCAACAGGATGAAGCCACAGCCAGGTGATAGGGTATGAAAATCGCAGTTGTAAGGATAAGGGGAAGAAGGAAGGTAAGCCCCAAGATTACGAATACGTTACGGATGCTCAATCTGGAGCGCAACAATAATTGCGTCGTGATTGAGGATTCCCCCCAGAACATGGGGATGCTGAACGTATGCAGGGACTACGTTGCATTCGGGCCCCTAAAGGAGGAAACTCTCATTGCGCTTCTAAACAAACGCGGCGAGAAGGGCGGAAGGATGCTGAATGAGATTATGGAAGACGAGGAGATAAAGTCCTCGGCAGCGAAGATAATGCATGAGGAGAAGCTCAGGAACTTCGTCGACCCGGTGTTCAGGCTCCACCCGCCGCGCAAGGGCTACAAAACCGTTAAAAAGGCGGCGCCCGAAGGGGATTTGGGCAAAAGGGAGAGCATGGATTCGCTTCTCAAGAGGATGATGTAGATTTATTTGTGGATTTGGTTTGGATTGAATCTGCACAGAAAGATGTGATGTTTATGCCAGGAAGAAAAAAGAAAAGCATTGGTAAATTCCGCGGGACAAGGAGCTGCGGAACCGGGAACGTCAAGAACAAGCGTGGGTCCGGAAACAGGGGAGGGGTCGGCGGTGCGGGATTGCACAAGCACAAGTTCAGCTGGATTACCGCATATGAGCCGGACCACTTCGGAAGCAAGGGAATGAGGAGGAGGTCGGCGCGGATGGCGGAACTCCACCTTTATGAGATTGATTCTAAAGCCCAGAAAGGCAAACTGGAAAACAAGGAAGGGAAGCCCTTCATAGAGTTCGAAGGGAAGGTGCTCGCCACAGGCGAAATAAGGCACGCAGTGAACGTGAAGGCGCTCGCATGGAGCGAGAGGGCCGAAGAGAAAATAAAAGCGGCTGGCGGGAGCATAACCCGCATCGGGGAATAATTAGAGTGAAATAATGAGTGGATTCTTAATAGAAACCGGGCACAGGATTGCGCAGCTGCTTCCGGAAATCAAGCCGCCTGCAAGGCCTCCGGGCACGAACGAGAGGCTGATGTGGACAGGGGCAGCATTGTTCATTTTCTTCCTCATGTACAATGTTACCGCCTTTGGCGCAAAGGATTTGGGGAACCAGTTTGACTTCCTGCAGATGATTACCGCTTCCAAAGTAGGAAGCCTTCTTACCACTTCAATTGGGCCCATTGTATTGGCTTCAATTTTCCTCCAGCTTTTTGCAGGGGCAGGAATAATCGCATTAAATCCAAAGGACCCGCAGGACCGGGTGAAGTTCCAGGAACTCCAGAAAGTGCTTGCAATCCTGATTGCATTCATTGAGGCAACAATATACGTAATGACCGGGAGGGTGCTGCTGGCATCTGGAATGCCTGTGGGCATCATGCCGCTAGTGGTATTCCAGATTGCAATGGGTTCAGTGATAATACTCTTCCTTGATGAAGTGGTCACAAAGCACGGAATCGGGAGCGGAATCAGCCTGTTCATTGCTGCAGGAGTCTCATTCTCGATAATTGGGGGCACCATTGCGCTCATATTCGGAGAAACTGGCCTGCTCGCAGTGGTTGCAGGGGGAGGCGCGGAAGCGATTCCGACCGCATTGCTCGTGATGGCGCCCCTCGTGGTAACGATAATAGTATGGATGGTCTGTGCTTACTGCGAAGGGGCAAAGGTGGAGATTCCCCTTGCCTACCAGAAAATGAGGGGAATGACCCCTAAACTGCCCCTGAACCTCTTCTACCTTTCAAACATCCCTGTTATTTTCGGGAGCGCATTGCTGATGAACCTGCAGCTTTTTGCGGTCGGGCTTGCGGGATTGCACTATGATGTGAACGGGTTTGATGTTGTTTCCGCGATAGGTTATGTGGATGCGAGCAACAGGCTCACGGACGGGCTGCTTTACCTCTTTACACCGATTTATGCAGCGGGCACGGGCACAGTCGCCCACCTGAATTTCTTAGTTAATGGAGTCACTCCCATATTCGGAATTCCGGAATGGGTGCATGCGATTACATATGTGTTATTCCTGTCGCTTATATCAGTGCTGTTCGGAATTTTCTGGGCAGAAACCTCGAACATGGATACGAAGGGAATGGTCGAGCAGCTCACCAAGTCTGGAATGCAGATTCCTGGGTGGAGGTCGGACCCGCGCATGCTTGAGAAAATACTGGACCGGTACATACCCCCGTTAATAATCATCGGTTCTTTCGGGGTCGGGCTCGTTGCAGGGCTTGCGGATCTCAGCGGAGCGCTCGGAACCGGAACAGGAATCCTCCTTACGGTGGGGATATTCTACAGGACTTATCTGCAGATGAAGAGGCAGCATATGCTTGAGAGCTCTCCGCTCCTCAGCCAGATTGCAGGGACTGATTGAAATGATAATCGTGATGGGAGTTCCCGGGGCAGGGAAAACGACCGTGCTCCAGGGGCTAAAGGAGAATGTCCGCGTAATCAACTACGGGACGCTGATGTTCGACATTGCCAAGGAAAGGTACGGGGTCTCAAACAGGGACGAAATAAGGAAGCTCAGTGTTGAGAAGCAGAGGACGGTGCAGAAGGAGGTTGCGGAAACTCTTTCCCATGAGAAGGGAATGGTGGTGCTGGACACGCACTGCTCTGTGAAAACCCCCAAGGGATATTTGCCCGGGCTTCCGTTCGACCTTCTTGCAAAACTTGATGTGGACGCGCTTGTGCTTGTGACTGCGAAGCCTGAGGATATTTTTAGGAGGAGGGAAAACGACCCAACGCGGATACGCAAAGAAACCCTCGAAGAACTAAAAGAGCATGATGCGATAAACAAGGCCCTTCTTGCAGTCTATGCGGCGCACAGGGGCTGCCCTGCGAAAATAATCTACAATATGGAAGGGGAATCCGAGAAGGCTTCTGCGGAATTGCAGAAAATAATCCGTGATTAAAGATGATTCCTGTTTGGCTTTATTTCTGGATTGTAACCCTTTGCGGGATTCTTTATGCTGTGGCAAGCCAGTTCATACGCGGCAAGTTTGTGGACATGAAGAGGATGAAGGAAATCCAGAAGAGGCTGAATGAGCTGAATAAGGAATACCTGGACGCGCTCAAGAAGAAGGATAACAAGAGAATGGATGCAATCCAGTTGAAGCAGAATGAGGTAATGCCCGAATTCAACGGAATGATGATGGGGCAATTGAAAGTGATGGGGGTAATACTCATTGTATTTTTGGCGTTCATGTGGGCGCTGGGGGCAATAGACCCTAATAAGGAAGATGATTTTGAATTCCAGCTCTACCATGGCAGCCCGGACTGGTGCGGAAACCTTTCCTTTGGAAACGGGACTGCGGGGCCGTGGCTTGTGGACGTAAAGGCATTCTCCGGGCCGAATACGGTTGCAGAGAACGGATCGGTTATTTTGTACGGGGTTGATAATGCGGAGCACAAGCCTTATGCAACCACGATGGGAGAAAAGATGGATGTAGATTCGGATAAGAATGTTTATTCTTTGGGGGAAAGCGCGAAGATTTGCGTTTCGGCCCCAACGGACGCGGACAAGGTCGTTGCAACTGCAAACTCGGGAACCTGGTTCTATGTGCCGCTTCCCTTTACAATCCCGGTAATTGAAGTGAAAACATTAAGCGGAGCAAACATATGGTTCATACTCGTATCCATCCTGAGCGGCCTCCTCATGGGCAGGCTCATGGACGGATTCAGCAACAAAAAAGGTGATGTGAATGAAAGGAACAAAAACTAGGTCTACGTCTGCAAGACTGGTAAAAAGAAGGGTTCCTTCCGGGGAATCCAGGGAGTATTACTACCACAGGAAGGGGAAGGGCGGCGCAAGCTGCGCGATTTGCAAGTGCGCTTTGCGCGCGGTAACGCGCAAGGGCCCGAAGAGCTCCAAACGCCCGGGAAGGATTTTCGGAGGGATGCTCTGCCCGACATGCCAGTCCATCGTGGTGGTTGAAGCCACACGCGTGAAGGACAAGGCAAAGACCCTTGAGGATGTGGACATAATTTATAGGAGTTATGTGCAAGGGATCGTAAAATGATAATCGCAGTCTCCGGGCTTGCCGGAAGCGGGAAAAACACCTTCGGAATGGCTTTGGCAAAGGAACTTGGGTATCGGGTTGTCTGCCCGACCTTCAAGGACCTTGCTTCCGCTGAAGGGGTGACGCTGATGGAATTCCAGGAGAAGGCGAAGGCGGATCCCAATATAGACAAGAAGTTTGATGATGCGTTGCGGAAGGATTCCTCTTCGGGTGATTGCGTTGTGACCACATGGCTCGGGCCGTGGATGGTCAAGGCGGATTACCGGGTTTGGGTGATGGTTCCGGAGAAAATCAGGGCGGAAAGGGTTGCGGTGCGGGATGGAATTTCAGTTCCTGCTGCGCTTGAACACATCCGCAAAAGGGATTCGGAAAACCGCGAGCGGTACCTTAAACTGTATGGGATAGACATATACAATATCGAGGGGTTCGACCTTGCATTGAATGCGGGTTTCTATACCCCTGAGAAAATGGTGAAGATTGCCCTTGAAGGGCTTAAGCAGAAGGGAATGAAAAAACGGTGAAGATTATGGCAGCAATTGAAGTTGGAAGGGTTTGCGTAAAGACATTCGGAAGGGACTCTGGGGAAGAAGTAGTTATTTCTAAAGTGATTGATGCTAACTTTGTGATGGTAAAGAATTCCAAAGGGAAGGAAAGCAAGGCAAGCATCAGGCACCTTGAGCCCACCTCCCGCAAGGCTTAAAATGGAAATTTCCGAGCTTCTGGATTCAGGGGTTGCGGTAATAGACAAGCCTCCGGGATTGATTAGCCACGAGGTTACCGCGCTAGTCAAGAAAATACTGCATGTTTCGCGCAGCGGTCACGCCGGGACATTGGATCCTGATGTTTCCGGTGTTCTTCCGGTTGCTCTTGGGCGTGCGACTAAATTATTGCAGTATATTGCTGGAAAGCGGAAAGTGTATGTGGGGATTTGCAAATTCAGGCGCGAACTTTCCCCAACTGAGGTGGAATTGCTCTTTTCCAGGTTTACTGGTGAGATAGAACAGACACCTCCGAAAATTTCCGCGGTCAGGAAAAAGAAGAGGAAGAGGTTCGTGTATTCCTTGAAAGCGCTTGAGATTTCCGGGAAAAAAGTTCTTTTCCGCGCGGACGTGGATGCGGGAACTTATATACGGGCGCTTTGCGCAGATATGGGAAAGGCGGCAGGAACCGAGGCGTTTATGGAAGAGCTCAGAAGGGTTGCGGTCGGGCACATTCATGAGAACTCCACGCACACAATGCAGGAGCTTGCGGACGCGTACTGGCTCTGGAAAGAGAAGGGGGACGAGACACTTTTGCGGAAATGCGTTGTGCCTGTGGATACGCTTTTGGATTTCAGGAGGGTTGTGGTGAAGAAGAATGTGCCTGAGAGCCTGGCCTCCGGAGCTCAATTGATGGCTCCTGGGCTTGTGGTTGCGGAGCCCACAATCAAGAAAGGGGATAAGGTTTCAATTTATTCGGAAGATGGGGACTTCGTAGGAGTTGGAACTGCGCTTTTTGACGGGCCGGAAATGAACGAGAAGGAAACTGGAAAAATAGTTAAGAGCGAGAGAATACACTGGAAGAAGGCGAAGTAATAAAAATAAATTGCAGGCTATATATTGCTGCGAATTATGCGGAGATGGCAGAATCTGGTAACGCGTACGCCTGGAAAGGAAATCTTTTCCTAGGAAGCGTATGCCCTCACGGGCTCGGGAGTTCAAATCTCCCTCTCCGCGTCCCGTTTTTGGCTTACTGTCAGCCAACGGCAAAAACGGGTATCCAAAAACCCTTAGAGGTTCCAACGGCCGTTTAGTTTTAGGTTAATCCTGATTCCCCCCACTTTTTAGAAAAAGTTATATATGCACACTTTCAATATTGCTAAAATGGGCAGAAGAAGGAAAGAGTATTACGTTAATCCAATTAGCGGCAGGAAGATTCCTGTTGGATACACTGAAAATCCTATAACTGGAGAACTAGTAAAAGAACAAACCCTCCGAATTGCGCCAATCTTACCATATGCTTCACCTAACACTGTGTCTCGCGCAAGAACAAAACCTCTCACCAACCAGGAAAAATGGTTTCGGGACATCGCGATATTGACGTTTTTTCTGGTCATAGCCTTGTTTTTCTTATATCAATGGGCGCTTGCTCACGTCTTAGAAACGGTTCTGATCCTGGTGGGGACAATCATAGTAATCGGATTGGTTGTGTGGAAATTTCCGCAGGCGGTCTATGAATTATTGGGATCGACGCTCGGGAGTTTGGGGGGAATACTAAAACCTCCTGAAGAAACTGAAAAAGACCGCAGGATTATGGAGGGTAAATATGAGAAAGTTCCGCCGTTGAGTCCGGGTGAAATAGACGCACTGCGATACAAAGTTGGCGATAGATGTGAACTTTGCCACAAGCAGGTTCCTCTAGAGGTCCACCATATAGTCCCTAGAAGCGAAGGGGGATCCAATAAACAGGACAATCTGATCGCTTGTAGTACCTGCCATGATAGGGCGCAACGTGGCGAACCTCCCAGACATTATCTGTTGTATCACGCAAAAATGAGAAAACACGAAGATAAGCCTAAGGAATACGAATAAAAACTCTATCCCCGCCCTAAAGGGCGGGGTTTTTGGCTCGTTTAGAAAAACCCTGCTAAGTTGAGTTGCGCCGGCTCGTCCCTAACCTGCCGGATTGTTTCGTGGAGTTTTTCG
>CAIKOA010000008.1 GCA_903828955.1 uncultured Microcaldota archaeon | reverse complement strand
GGGAAGCTGGCCGGGTTTTCCCACTGCGCAACCAACAAGGAAATCTCCCTTTGCAATTGAAGGGTCCAAGCCCGTTCCTAAAGCAACGAGCCCTCCGGGCTTTGCTTCCTGCAATGGCCCTCCATCGCACATCAGGCTGGCGATTTTAGTGCGCACTGCGCGGGGGGGCTTCCCCTCTTTTTCAATCCCGGGGAGGATTTCGATTTCATCCCCGATTTTGAATTTTCCGCGCAACAGCGAGCCTCCCACGACTCCTCCTTTGAGGTTTGCAACTTCGGTGCCGGGCTTGTTTATGTCAAATGAGCGTGAAACGTAGAGGATTGGCGGCTTTGAATCGTCGCGGGAGGGGGTGGGCATCTTTTCCTCTATTGCGCGCGCAATCTCGCCAATGTTTATGCCCTGGTTTGCAACAACCGGGATTATTGGCGCGTTCTCTGCAACCGAGCCCTTGAGGAATTCCTTTATTTTGAGGTAGTGCTCCTTTGCCTTCTCCTTGGAAACAAGGTCTACTTTGGTCTGCACTACGACTATATCCTTTATTCCAGTAATATTGAGGACGGTAAGGTGCTCTACAGTCTGGGGCTGGGGGCAATCCTCATTTGCGGAAATGAGCAGCAACGCGCCGTCCATTATCGTGGAGGCGGAAATTACCGTAGTCATTAAGGTTTCGTGGCCGGGCGCATCAAGGAAGGAGACCCTTCTCCTGAATTCGGGCTTTCCCCCGCATTTCGGGCATTTGTCCGAAGTGGTGTACTGGTCGCACTTCTTGCAATAGCTGATGTTGGTGTCTGCATAGCCGAGGCGGATCGAGATTCCCCTCTTGACTTCTTCGCTGTGCGTATCCGTCCATTTCCCGGTCAATGCCTTGGTCAGGCTGGTTTTTCCGTGGTCAACGTGTCCTAGAAGCCCGATATTCAATTCCGCCTGCAGAAGAACACCTTCACTTCTTCTCCTCAGCCTTCTCTACTTTCGGGAAGAGCTGCTCGAGCGAAGCCGTGCCTTGCTTTGAGACTAGTGCATTCACCTGGGTAATCTCTGCGGAATAAGTGTTTCCGCGGAGCATCTTCTTCCTGCGTTCCCCGTGGCGCGTAGGCCTAAAGCCGGGGCCTTTGGAAACAAGAGACCTGAGCCTGCGCGGCCCGCTCACGTTTGCCTTCATCGGGAAGCCGCTGTCGTCGCTTCCTCCGGTAAGCTTTATGGAGTAGCCCGGGAGGCCGAGCGGATCCCCTTCAACTTCCTCCCCGATCTTCTTTCCGAAGAGGATTGCCCTCTTTGCTTCCGGAACTTCGATCTGCACAGTCTTTCCTGTCTTTGGGTCTGAAACAACTAATTTCAAGAATTCACCTTTTGTATAGGAGAGTAAAAATAAGAAGAAAAAGATAAAAATGGGTTAGTTAGGTTCAGGCATTCTTCATTTTCGCCTGGTAGACGAATCCATCGTCGCCCACATAGTAGAGGTAGCCCTTCTCCTTTGCAATCTTGGAGGTTCCTACTCTCTTCTTTGAGCCCCTCTTGTTGTGCTTCATGGGCACTCTCCAAACGTATCCGTCCTTTCCGACGAAGTAGAGATACCCGTCTTCCCTTGCTATTTTTTCAGATCCGATTTTTTTTCCCATATCTCACACCTCTAAATTAGAGCTGTACTACGCCTATAACCACAGATAAGGTTAATAAAGGTATCTTCGACGGAACGGCGTGAAAACGACGGCATTCCGGCTTTTTAAAAAAGGCGGTTGTTCCGACGGAGAAATTTCGTTCCCTCGGCGGAAGATATAAAAAGGCTCCGCGAACTTCTAAAAAAACTCGTGGAGCTTCGGGCCCTTGTGTTCTTCCCTCTTTTCCTTTTGCGGCTTTGCGGGCTTTTCTTCCTTCCCTTTTTCTTTTTCCGCTGAATGCTTTTCAGAATGAGTTGCGGGTTCTTCTGCCTCTTTTTCCTTAGGGTGCGCATCCGGATGCTGGTGAACGGGGGCATGCGCTTCTTCCTTTTTTTCTTCTTTTTTCTCCTGTACTTCCTTCTCTTTTACTGCCGGCTTTTTCTCTTCTTTCACTTCGGCTTTCTTTTTCTCTTCCTTTTTCGCGGCCTTCTTCTTTCCGGAAACCTTAGGGGCGAATGTAAGGAGGAATTCGCCTTCCTTCTCTTCAAACCCGTAATTGTTCTGGAAATATTCCGGGTTTTCCGAGTAGAAATGCGCAAAAACCGGAAGGAAGGATTCCGCCTGCCGCGAAGATGTGTGCACCTTTTTCCCGATTTTGGTGAGCACGGATTTCATGAGCGCGCGCGTTGAGGATGTTTCCTTCATTTTCTTCAAATAGGCGGGAAACTGGAAGCGCACAAAGGCGGGCCTCTGCTCGGGCCGGGAGAAAACAACTCCTGCGGTCATCAGGTCGTTTGAATAACGGAGGAATCCCCATGCCTGCCTGCTCATAATTCTCCCGTCGAAAATGTCTGCGCGGGAAAGCATGTTGTAGGCCGCGGGCAAATCCTGCATCGGGAATACTATTGGAATATTTTCATCTATCCAGAGTTTGAGCATGTCGTGCTCGACATCTCCAAAGGAAGCGGCGCGTGCCTCTGCATAGGTGCGCGCGCCAAATAGCGAGGAAAGCCTGCGGAAAATATCCTTCTGCCTGTCGCGCTCCCCTACGGAATTTGCGTGCAAATCGTTTATTGCGGCGCGGATGTCTCCGTGCGCATTCTCGGAAATTGAATTTATCGTTGCTTCGGAAATTTTGATTCCTTCCTTTTCCGCAATTGTCTGGAGAAGGCGCGCAATTGAAGGCGCAATCGGGCGCTTCAAATCCACCTGGGTGCATGCGTTCCGGAGGCCCATTATTTTGCGGTCCCAGGCATCCTGCACGGTGATTATTACTGGAAAGGGGGAATCAGTGATTAATTTGAGGATTGCATTAACCCCGCCGCGGTCTTCCCTTGACATTGCGTCCGCATCGTCTATGAAGATGAGTTTTTGCCGTCCGCTGAGGCTCGCTGAGGACATCGAGCCCCCTAATATTCTCTCTATTCTTTCCTTATCGCGGAAATCGCTTGCGGAGAGTTCGAGCACCTCAAGGCCGAGTTCGTCCCGCAGCGCATACACGATTGTTGTTTTCCCAATCCCCGTGGGGCCTGTAATCATGAGCGGGCGCTGCCGTGTTCCCCGCATCCACATGAGCATCCAGCGCTTAATCTGCTTTGTAGCGGAAATGTTGCCGAGGACCTCCTCCACTTTCTTCGGCGCGTATTTCTGTGAAAGCAGCATGCGCGTAAATTGGCAGAGCATATTTTTAATGATTGCAGGAAAAGATGGGGGTGCAGGTGCGTTTTTCTTGGGAAGAATAGATGGGGGGAAGAATAAAGAGGAGGCAATGCGCAGCTTGAAAACCGCGCTCGCGCTGTTCATCATTTCTTTTCTGATTTATTCAATAGGCGTACTCTATTACGAGAAAGCCCCATTCCTTTTTGATGAGGGGTCCTATGCACTGATGATTAAGGAATTCAGCGCAAACCCCGCGATGGTCATTCCTTCTGTTACCGGGGAGCATCCGGAATGGAAGCCGCCCCTCTTCACGTGGGTTTATTCAGCGTTCTATTTTTTCCTGAAGTTCCTTCCGCTGCAGATTGAAACGGTTATCCGGCTGCCTTCTGCGTTCTTCGGGGCAGCATCGGTTTCCCTTGTCTTCATTTTTGGGGAGAAACTCTACAATTATAAGGCAGGGCTTTTCTCGGCGGCGATATATGGGCTGTTTCCGCTTGTGGTTTTCCTCTCATCGCTTGTGATGATGGAGGCTTTCTCTTCATTCTTGGTGGTGGCTGCATTATGCTCATTCCTTTACGGAAGAAAGGGGCTTGCGGCAGTATTGGTTGGGCTGCTTGCGCTTACGAAATGGCTCTATGTTGCGCCTGTGCTCATTTTCATAGCGGTGTATTCCTGGCAGAGAAAGAAGCCGGAGGATGTTCTCCTCCCTTTGGCCGCGGTTCCAATTGCTCTTGCATTTTATCTTGTGCTTGCGTATTTTTTCGGTGATGCGAACCACGCTGCAGGGGCGCTGTTTTTTGACCTTCTGCGCGGAATAACCGAGAAAACAGGGCAGGGATTGATCAGCCCTGCTAATTTCAATGAAGGGTTCGGGATACTGATGCCGCTTTCCGCCTTATTCCTGATTGCCCTTGTAACAAACTGGAAGTATGCGAAGGAAAACCTTCCCATAACTCTCATGGCGGCACCTGCGCTCCTCCTTCCCGCCGCCGGGCAGTTCATATTCTGGTATGTGTCGCCCTTCCTTGTGGGATTCACGGTTTTTTTCGGGAGGATGATTGAGCAGGTTGGGGAAAAGCAGGGCTCAACAATCCTGATAATTCTTCTGCTAGTCACAAACTTCTATCTTGCGGACTATCATTTCTATGGGGCGTATGATACCGGGGTGAGGGAAGCTGCGGAACTAATGAAGGGAAAGGAAACCCTCTTTGTGGAGCCAGGATTATTTTTCAGCAACTGGAAACCGATTACTAGAGAGTACCTGGGCACGGATGCGGAGAGGCTTGTGCTTGAGCAATGGAACCCCGGGTTTACATTTTACCGGTTTGGGGATAGCTGGGATTATGAAAACCTGAAAATTGAATTCATGAACGGAACGAACAAAACCTATTCCCCTCCCTGCGTGGAGCAGATGGTCGTGCATACGAGGGACAGGGCGACGGAGTACAATTATTCAATTAAAATACCGGATTGCTATACGCTTATCTGGAAAGAAGGGGATTATGCGGTTTATGGGAAAATGGAGTGAATAAGCAATATGGGAATGCGCAAGGAAAAGGATGAAAGCTGGAAAATTGCAATCGGGATATTCCTATTCTGCGCGCTCGCTTATTCTTCGATAATATTGTATGTTTGGGATTACCAGCTATCCCTTGATGAGGGGGTTTTCTCCATAATGGTTAAGGAATTCAGCGGCAACCCCGCAATGGTAATTCCTTCCGTTACAGGTGAACACCCGGAATGGAAGCCTCCTCTGCACACCTGGGTTTTCTCCGCGTTCTATTTTTTCCTGAAGTTCCTTCCGATACCAGTGGAAGCCGCGATGAGGCTCCCTTCGGCTTTATTCGGGGCAGGGTCGGTTGCCCTGGTGTTCCTAGTTGGAGAAAAGCTGTACAATAGGAACGTTGGCTTTTTCGCTGCCGCGATATTGTCACTCATGCCCCTCATGATTTTCTGCTCTGTGGCCGCAATGCTGGAAGCGCTTACAATGTTCCTGGCAATCGGCTCGGTATACCTCTACATAAGCGGAAAATGGAAATGGGGGATGGCGCTACTTGGATTGATTGCGTTTGCAAAGTGGGCGTATGCGGTCGGCCCTGCCCTTTTCCTAGCTGCATATTTTTGGAAAAAGGAGGAATTTCCGAAGATCGCCCTCAGCCTGCTTGCGGTGCCCGCGGGCATTCTTGCGTATCTTGCCCTTGCTTTTCTCTTCGGGAATTTCGGGCACGCCCTTTCTGCGGTTTTCACCTACTTCTTCACGGCGTCCTCCGAACCAAGGAGTTTGCAGGATGTCTGGGACAAGGTCATGGAGGGCGCGAATATCCTGCAGCCGATGCTGATTTTGTTCGTAGTTGTTCTTGCCGGGGCTTGGAAGGATGCGCGCAGGAACCTTCCTGTCGCGCTGATGGCCGCGCCCGCGGTTGTTGCGCCTTTCTTCGGGCAGTTCATTTTCTGGTATGAGAGCCCCGCGCTTCCCGCCCTTGCGCTTTTCTTTGCGGCAATGATAGATGGGTTGAAGATTCACAGGGATGAAAAAGTATTTCTCGTGCTGTTGCTGGTTTGCACGACATTCACGGTTGCAGACAGGCAGTTTTACGGCACCACTTATTTTACAGGAATCGATGAGGTTTCCGGATTCATGAAGGGAAAAAGCGTGCTTTTTGTTGAGCCCGGGGCCTTATATGGAAATTGGGTGGATACGAACAAAAATTACCTTGGCACGGATGCAGAGAGGCTTGTTCTTGAGCAGCATAATCCAGGATTTTTATTCTATAGGTTTGGGGACAGCAGGGATTATGGAAACCTGCAGATTGCATTCATTAACGGGCGGGCGGGAGTGTATTCCCCTCCATGCAGGGATTGGCTTGTGGTCCATGAGCGGGACCGCTTAACCGATTATAAGTATCAGATGGAAATTCCGGATTGCTATAAGTTTTTATGGAGGAAGGGGGATTATGCCGCATATGCGGGAGGGGGCTGAATGCCGGTAGATAATCCTGTCTCTTCGAGATTCCTGGAGATGCGGCACGGGAAAACCCTTTCGCTGCTGGATGGGAAAGCCCCGAAAAGCATCCTGGACGCGGGGTGCGGAAGCGGAGAGTTCCTCGAAAGGTTTTCTGAGAGGTTCCCTTCTGCGAAGATATATGGGTGCGACATTTTGCGCGAAGATGTTGAGTGTGCTAAAAAGGCGTGCCCGCGCGGGAAATTCTATTGTGGGGATTTCCTTGGGCTGGACTTCGGGCCGGTGGAGCTTGTTGCAATGCTGGAGGTGCTTGAGCATTCTGATGATGTTGAACTGATGCTTAAGAAGGCGGCCTCGCTTGTCGGGAAGGGAGGATACGTGCTCATAAGCATTCCCCGCCCCGAAGTTTTGCACTGGAGGGCGATCTGGTGGGCATGGTCGCGGACTTTTGGGAGAAAATGGTACGGGCAGCACGGAAAAATGAGCGAAGCCGAACTGGATGCGCTTGCTTCAAGGTGCGGATTGGTTAAGGAAAAGCGGGAAAGGTTCTTCCTGGATTCCATTTCAATAACTCTCTACCGGGTGGATTTCGCATGAGGGAAAATACGGGTTTTACGGTAATACTCCCGACTCTTAATGAGGAGAAGAACATAGGCGAATTGATTGCGGAAATTTTAAGGCTGTACCCCGGGGCAAAAGTGATTGTTGCCGATGACGGGAGCAGGGATGCGACGGTTAAGATTGCAAGAAAGGGCGGTGCGCGGGTTCTGGACCGGAAGAATGCGGAAGTGAAAGGGATAACCGCGAGCGTGCTGGATGCCCTTGATAAGTTGGATACGGGATATTTCATAGTGATGGATTCGGATTTCCAGCATCCTCCGGAAAAGATTGGCGAGATTCTTGCGGAATTGCGGAAGGGAAACGATTTGGTGGTTGGATGGAGGGAGAGGGTTCCCAACTGGGGGCTGCACAGGAGAATAATTTCAATTGGGGCGGAACTCCTTGGGAAAAAAAGGCTTTTCCTTTTTGGGAATCCGGTTCCGCGGGATATAATGTCCGGGTTTTTCGGGGGGAGAACGGAATTCGTGCGGGAAAGCGTGCGGAAAAACCCGAAAAGGTTCGTGGGAAAGGGGTACAAGGTCCTCTTTGATTTGGTTAAGGGAATGAAAAGAGGCGAAGTGAAAATTTCCGGGGTTCCCTATGTGTTCAGGCTGCGGGAGCGGGGAACCTCGAAAATAAGCATGAAGCACATCCTGTTCTATCTGGAATCAGTTCTCAAATAGCTTATTGTTGCGGTTCAGGAAGAACCATGAGAAAAGGGATATCAAAAGCAAGTTCCTGATTGTAAGGAGCAGGATTGCGTCCGGAGACATTTCAACCAGCTTTCCCCAGCCAAAAGGATAGACAAACTCCGTTACCAGCGAAAGCCCGAAGAAAAGGAACGGGAACATTAACGGGACTGCGAATTTCTTCCCTTTCCACGGGATCGCAAGAATCGGGATTGCAAAGAAGAGGGGCCAGAAGACGAACTGGCTGGAAAGGATTTTGCAGGTTAAGACCATCGCAAACGCGATGAGGAAAGAATAAATGAAGAATTTCTCCTTCCGCGCGCCTTCAAGCCAGAAAAGCGCGGAGATTGCAAGCACAGCGCCTATCTGCAATGCAAGGGCAAGGGTAGGAAGCAGATCCAGAAATGGCGGGAGAACAAGCTGGTAGCCACCGTAGTTATATTCTGGATGGATGCCCAGGCTGAAAATCCCGTTTGCAATAAGGAGGATGTTGGAATAGACGCTCTCTATCTGGATGCCGCGGGCGGAATGGAAAAGAACCGTGCTCATGTTGTCCTGGAATGCATTGAAGGCGAGGATTGAGATTGCAGCTGCAACGGCTATCCTTATTGCGGAATTGCGGTTGAAATCCTTTAGCTCCATCGCAAGGAAGAGGGGCGCGAAAAAGATCGGGAAAACCTTGAAGAATGCGCCCGCGAGAAGGGCGAGCCAGCCCTCCATTCTTTTTCCGGAATGGAAAAGCCACACCGCGAGAAGGGAAAGCGCGATTGGAATGATGTCGAACCTGAGCAATATTATCAATAGCTGGGGCTGGAAGATTACGGAGAGCAGGAAAAGCTTTAGGGGGTCGATTCCCATCTTCAGGAAAAGCGCGAGAACCCCCAGGAAAACCAGGAAAGAAGCCAGCATTGAAAGCCTGTAGAAGAGAAGGAGGTTGTCCCCGGAAAGGTAATGCAGGAAATTGAAATATGAAATTGCAAGGAAAGGGTAGCTTAAGCTCCCTCCCCCGGGGTTTTGGAGGGTAAACCAGTAATATTGGTCTTCCCCTTGCCCGACTTTATCCAGCAAAGAGAAGCCCAGGAAGCAATAGACCAGCTGAAACATCCAGAGTATGGAAACCGCGATCAGGAAGAACTCTCTTTTTTGGGATTCGTCTTTGAAAAACCCCCGCTTTGCCATGCACTGGTTTGCTCTGCGGAATTAAAAAATGTTGGCGGAGGATTCCTCTCAGTCTTCTTTTAGGAAGAAATTTTCCCTATTTAGGAAAACCCAGGCAAATACCGCAAAAAGGAGTACGTTTTTTGCTGTTAATGCTGCCAATGTGAGCGGCGAAAGCTCTACCATCAGATAGCCAAGAACCGGGTATGCAAAGTAGGCTGCGGCAGCTGAAAGGTAGAGGGCTGCTGCCTGGGGGAAAAGTTTTAGCTGGATTCTTGGGTTGCCCCAGGGCATTGCAAATATCGGGATTGCGAAAATGAGCGGCCAGAGCATGAACTGGGTGGAGAAGACCTTGGAGAACAGAATCATCGCAGTTGCAACCAGGAATGCATAAACAAAAAGTTCCTCTTTGCGCGCACCTTTGAGGAAAAACAAGGCGGAAAGGGCAAATACGGAAAGAACCTGGATTCCGAGCGCAAGCTGCGGGAGGGCTTCCGCATATGCTGGGAGCACCAGCTGGTGGGCGCCATAGTTGAGCTCTATGCTTATCCCAAGCCCGAAGAAATACTCCCCAACCAGAAGAATGTTCGAATAGATGCTCTCGACCTGGATGCCCCGGGCGGAATTAAAGATCACAGTGCGCATATTTTCCGGGAACAGGGAGAACGCAAGGAGGGAAATCAAAGCCACTGCGATTAGGCGCAATGCAGAACTCCTGCTGAAATTCTTCAATTCCATCGCAAGGAAGAGGGGCGCGAAAAAGATCGGGAAAACCTTGAAGAATGCGCCCGCAAGCAGGGCAAGCCATCCTTCCATCCTTTTTCCGGAATGGAAGAGCCAGAAAGCAAGGATAGAGAGGAAGATCGGCACCGTTTCGATTCTTAGCAATAAAATCATGATGAGGGGCTGCACAAGAAATGAGAGCAGGAATATCTTTTTTGGGCTGATCCCCATTTTGTAGAGCACGAAGAGAGATGCGAGGAAGAAAAGGAAGGAAGAAAACGCTGCGATTTGCATGAACAACAATATGTTTTCTCCGGAAAGCAAATGCAGGAATTTCAGGTAAAGGATGCAAATGAATGGGTAGCTCAGGCTTCCTCCCCCAGGATCCTGCAATGTGAACCAGAAGGATTGGTCGCTAATCTTGCTGACTTCGGTAGTTGCCAACATTGTGGAGGCCGCAGAGAAGAGCCCCAGCAGCCAGAACAAGGCAATGATGAAGAGAAGGAACTCTTCCTTTTGGGATTCGTCTTTGAAAAACCCCCGCTTTGCCATGCACTGGTTTGCTCTGCGGAATTAAAAAAATGTTGGGGGGCAAATATTTGCGATGGATAAGGTGCTTATAACCGGGGGCGCGGGTTTCATAGGAGGCCACCTTGCGGATTTTTTCCTTGCGGATGGATGCAAAGTCTCCATTCTGGACAATTTTTCCTCTTCTTCCAGGGATTCGGTGCGCAAAGAGGTTAAGATTATCGAGTGGGACATCCGAAATACGGTTAAGCCGGGGTTTTTTGAGGGGGCTGATGCGGTTTTCCACTTTGCAGCGGACCCGGATGTGAGAAGGAACGCGGAGAATGCAAAAAGCTGCTTTGAAAACAATGTGGCCGGAACCCTAAACGTGCTGGAAGCGTGCGGGAAAGCAGGAGTAAAGGGGTTTGTTTTCGCTTCCACTACTTCGGTTTATGGGAATGCCGGGGAGAATCCTGCTTCAGAAGAAACCGCGCCTGCCCCAATCAGCAATTATGCCTCAAGCAAGCTTGCAGGAGAAGAATACTGCGCCAGCTTTTCTAAAAAATACGGAATAAAAACCTCGGTTGTGCGCATGGCGAACATAATTGGCGAGCGGAGCACGCATGGAGTAATTTTTGATTTTTACAGGAAATTGAAGTCAAATCCGAAAAGGATGGAAATTCTTGGGGATGGACGGCAAACGAAATCCTACCTGCACATTTCAGACTGCATTTCTGCGATTTTTTTGGTTTTCAAGAAGCAGAATAAGGAATTCGAAAGATTCAATGTTGGAAGCGGGAAAAGCACAAGCGTGGACGAGCTTGCGCATCTTGTTGCAAAAGAGATGTGGGCAAACCCTGAATTTTTGCATACGGGGGGTGAAGCGGGCTGGGCTGGTGATGTTGCGCGCACGAGCATCGATGTGGGAAAGCTAGAAAGGCTGGGCTGGAAACAGAAGGTTTCACTCAATGATGGAGTACAAAAATATGTTTCCTGGCTCAAGGAGAATGCCTAAGCTGTTCTTTTAAGATTCAGATCGAAGAAGAGGAGAGCCATCTGCTTGAACATGTAAAAGGCATCCTGGAAAACACGCACCGTGCTGTCCGAGCCTTCCTTCCATTCTACCGGGATTTCCTTTACCCTTAATCCTTTTCTTTGCGCAAGAACGAGCAATTCGGTATCCCAGAACCAGTGCCTGTCTTTTATGAGGGGAAGGATGGGGAGGATGCTGCTTTTCCGGAATGCCTTGAAGCCGCACTGGTGGTCGTGGAGTTTTGAATTGAAAAGAAAGCGAATAAGCAGATTGTAGCCCCTGCTGAAAAGTTCGCGGGTAAAACTTCTGGAAACGTGCGAGCCAAGAAGGAGCCTGGAGCCGGTAACAATATCCGCATCCCTGATTTCTTCGAGCGCCTTGAATATTTCGGAAATTTCGGTTGCGGCATCCACATCCATATAAAGGGAGATTTCGCCTTTTGAGGCAACGATTGCATCGGAAAGGGATTTTCCCCTTCCCAGCCTGTTTTTGGAAGATAGAATCCGCATCTGGGGGAATTCCGGGGCGAGCCTGGCCAGGATTTCCAAAGTCCTGTCCGTGGAGCCATCCTCTGCGATTATGATTTCGTAATTTCTTCCGCCCATTTTTTCCTTAAGTTGGGAAAGGGCGTTCTGGACGTGCGCTTCTCCATTGTATATCGGGATTATTATGGAAACCTGCTCTTCCTTGCCTTGCATCCATTCACTTCTTCCAGAAGTTTTCAATGTACGGAATGGGGTCCGAAGTTGAAATAAACCTTTCCTCTTTAGGAAGGAGGGGGCGGTAGTTCTTCCAGCGGAACCTGTCGTCCATGTAAATGAGGGCCGCGCGGTCGCTTTCCTTCCTTATCGCCCTTCCTGCGGATTGCACGGCTTTTATTACTCCGGGGTAGAGGTAGCCGTAGTCCCAGCCGCGGCCGAATTTCGCGTCATAGTACTCTATGAGGGCTTCCACTTCAAGGTTCATTTCTTCGAGTGCAATTCCGACTATTACGGCGGTCTTGATTTCTTCGTGGGCATAGTCCACGCCCTCACTTAGAGAGCCCCCCTGGACTCCGCAGAGCGTCCCCCTGGTCCGGAATTCTTTCAGCAATTCCCCTATTTCGGAAGGCTTCATTTTTTCCCTCTGCACCAGAAGCGGCGAGGATTTCATGAATGGAAGGATTGCATTCATTACTACGTACGATGGGAAGAAGAGCGCGGTGCCTCCGGGGGTGGAAGAGATAATCCGGTCCAGCATTTCCGCCATTTTCTTGTATTGCTCCGGGTCCCTGTGGGAATATTTTGTTGTAAATCCTTCAAGAAGGATGTTCATGCGGTTTTCTTCCGGGAACGGGGAGGCATATTGCTTCATTACTGTGCGTTTTGGGTCCAGGCCGAGAATGTCCCTGTGCATCTCCAGGGGAAGAAGGGTTCCGCTTGTGAGCAATGCGGAGTGCGCCTCGTTCAGTTTGGAAGTGGCTCCTGAAGGGTCAAGGGCCTTCTTGGATAGATAATAGTATTGCCCCTTTCTCCTCAGGATGCGCACCGAGGGGGTTTTGTCTTTTTCATCAAGCCAGCGTTCAAGGAATGAGGAGAAACGGAGGCAGTAACTCTTTTTCCCGGTTGCTTCTATGAACGTGGTTCCTGCTTGCAGGAGCTGGTCGGCTAATTCAAGCGGGGAAAACTCTGAATTGGAAATTGCGGGGAGAAAAGATTCCTGGGAAATTACTTTTTCATCGCTTTTTCCTAGTTCCTCTTGTGCCCAGCGGTTGAATTTCGATTCGAAATTGGTTTTCAGGCCTAGGAAATGGTATTCTTTATCGAGTTTGCGAAGAAGAACTGTATTTGTGGATGTGGAAAGCTGGTCGCGCACCCGTTTGGAAAGGTTGTGGGCCTCATCCACGATTATTATGGAGTTCGACATCTTCTTCTTGGTTTTTAGAAGGAGGATGTCCCGGATTTGGGGGAGCATCATGTGGAAATAGTCTGCAATTATTATGTTGGAAACCGAAGCGAGTTTCATCAGCCATTCGTAGGGGCAGGCCTCCTTTTCCTTTCCGAGTGTTATCATTTCCTCGTGGCTTTTTCCGCTTCCGTATCCATTGATTACTTTTTTGAATAGAAGGTCTGCTTTTGCTTCTTCAAGGCGGGAGAATCCTTTCGCATTTTTGTAGAATTGGCATTGCTCCTTTTTTCTTTTTCTTTCGCAGGTTGTGTAGAAGCTTTCGTGGTCCGCATCTGAAAGAACCGGGTCTATGCAGGCATACCTCCTTCCGATTAAATCCACTGCGCGGATTGGGAGCTCGTACTTTTCCGCTAGCCCTTTTGCAACGGAAAGGGCGATTTTGTGTTGCGAGATTTTTGGGGTTAGGAAGAATACTGTTTCATTGTGCTCAAGCGCATGCGAGATTGCGGGGGAAAGCAATGCATCCGATTTTCCCAAGCCCGTGGGCGCGTGGGCGAGGAGGTGTTTTCCGCCTTCTATCGCCTCGTAGGCATCGCGGATTAATGCATCCTGCTCTTTGCGCACCTGCTCATGGCGAAAATAAACCGGGCTCACAGGGTTATTTGCGAGGTCGAATTAAAAAAAGAATGCGGGGTAGGTTGCCAGTGGAGCGTTTCCGTGAAATGGTAAGGCAATGTGCGAAGCGATCTGAAGGGATAAGGTAATCCGAGGGGGGTTGGTCCCACCAGGAGGGGGACCTCCCCCACCTGGTGTGGGTAGGTTTCCGGTGGAGCGTTTCCGTGAAACTTTAAGGGAGCCTATTTCCGCTTATAGACCGCGGTCGTCGTCCCGTTGAATTCCAGCTCATATTCCGGATTTGAAAGGGTTGTATTTGCAGGGGAGATTACGACATAGTCAAATTTGGTTATTGAAGTGTTTTTCCTGAATGCCCCCTCCTCCCAGAAAATGGCTGCAAATTCCCGGTCCAGGATCGGGATGGGGGAATTGTAATCCGCGACTATGGAATTGGCAACGCTGTTGATGCTTGGGCCCCCGTCCTTTTCCAAGTCGGGCTCATAAATCACGTATCCGATGTCCAGATAGCTTCCGTAATGCTGGCGCTCGGAAAGGATTTTGTAGGAAATCGCGGTGGTGATCGGGTAGTATTCCCCTATGAAAAGAACGTTTTCCTTCCCCGAGAGGGAAAGCCCGATATCCCTGCTTTCGTACACAGGCGGAGGGGTGAATGGGACCGGGCCGAAGTAAAATATCAATGCGATGTTTGAGAGGAAAATGATTGAGATGACAAGCAATGAGAACGCATCGAGTTTTCCCTTCTCTTCCAGGGAGGACGCCGCGAAAAAGCAGAGCGCGGGGGCGATGTAGTAGAAAAACCAGGGCTGCGGCTCACCGGAAACTGAGGGGATTATGGCGAGAATGAGCCATAGGGAAAAGAAAATCTGGCTTCTCCAGGAAGAGAGTATTTTCCTGAAGGACATCACGAAATAGAGGCCGAAGAAGGCAAGGAGGGTCACAAACGCCTCCACGAGATTCTGCCCCGCCCTCTCGGAGGGATTGTATGCCACGTATTTCCCCACATCCCCGAAGAAAACCCCGCCAACATGCCCTACCTTCGAGAGCATGAAGGCGAAAAAGACTATGCCGATCGGGGCTGCCAGTAGCGAAACGAGGAAGTCCGCCTTTCCTAGGTTCTTCCTGTCGTTCTGGAAAAAGAATGCGAGCGCGAGAGGGATTATCATGAGCGCGATTACGAATTTTGAGAGGGCTGCGAGGAATGCGAAGAGGGCTGCCCCTGCAAACCTCTGGAGCCGGAGCATCTTCTTATCGGTGTAGAAAAAAATGGACGCGAGTATCATCGTCATTGTGAATACTTCTATCAAAAGGCGCATTTCGTCATAGAATGCGCTGCAGGAAAAATAGAAAAGCAGGGCTGCGGCAAGCGCGGTTTCGTCCTTCAGGAAGCGCTTTGCGATTAAGTAGAATAGGAACGCGTTTATTGCCCCGAAAAGGAGGTTTGGGGAGCGGTAAATCCATTCCAGGGAAGTGAAGAGGTGGGAGGTAATGGGAAGGAAGAAGGAATAAACAATAAAGTAGAGCCCCGGCTTCCAGGGAGCCCACATTCCCATATATGTAGGTATGAAGGAAAGATGCCCGGCCTCTTCCGAAATCATTTCCGAGTAAAGGGTTTCGTCGAACTGGAATGGGACCTTATCTAAGTAGTATGCTTTCAGGAGAAAGGCGATTATGAACAGGGCGAGGAGGAAATTCCTGATTTTCTTATCCATCGCTTAGAATAGAAAGCGCTAACAATAAAAAAAGAACGCAATAGATAAAACCCTCACGCGGTCGTAGTCTAGCGGTAGGATTTTGGCTTCCCAAGCCAACGACCCGGGTTCGAATCCCGGCGGCCGCATACACCATGTGGGGGAGGTCCCCCTCCTGGTGGAACCAACCCCCCGCGGCATACCTATTCCCTCAGAAAACCTTGAAACTCTTAGAACATCTCCTTACGCAAGATTTTATTTATCTAAAAAACCGCTTGCACGATTTATTGAGGAATTTTTTTGTAAACTTCCGAGTAGTTGCCGGAGAAGGTGCGCTCATACCCGTCCAGGGTGAAGTTCAGCGGGGGCGCGACCACTATTGTGTTGAATTCCTGGATGGGCGTTTTCCTCCTGAAGGTGGTGTCGTTCCAGAAATACTGCGAGAAGTCGTTTTCTTCGACCGTATAATTGGCTGTGTGGTAGTCTTTTATGAAAACGAGCGTGTATTCCTTCATTTGCCCATCTGTGAAATTGTAGTCGGTGGCCCAGCGCCTTGAGGAGCCGTTCACTTCCTCGATTGTGCGTATCATCACGTAGCCGAAATCCTGCGGATGCCCAATTGTTGAACGTTCCTCAAGCGCCTTGTAGCAAAGGGCGACGCTGATTACGTACTGCCTTCCGACAAAGAGGGTGGAGTTGTCCCCCGCAATCGAGAGCCCGACCTCTTTAGCTTCGTACGAGGATGGATAAATGGTCTTTTCCCATTCCTGGAAGGAAAGGCTGAAAGTGGCTAGGCTGACCGCTACGAAAACCACTGCGAACATTATCGAAAGGTTGTCCGCTTTCTCTTTTTCAACCATCGCCAGCCCTGCGATGAATGCGAATGGAGGGAGCGCATAATACAGGTACCATTGCCTGAAGGTGGTTGAGAAGAATATGAAGAAGAGGACGCACGCCCATGCAAGCACGAAAGGCTCTATTTTTGGCTTCTCTTTTCGCATTATTAATGCAATCGCGGCTGCAAAATAGAGGAACAGGAAGCCGAATGCCCAGGAGAAATTCCTCAGGGCGTACATTGCGCCCATTGTATCGGTTCCGTAGGAAATGCCCCTTCCGGCATCGCTCAGGAAAATCTCGCTGCCCATTCCGACTGAATTGAGCGCGAAGAAGAATGCAAGTACCCCCAGGGGGGCGCCGAAAAGCGAGAGGATGAAGGCGGGGTTTTTCAGGTTCTTGCGCTCGCTGGTGAAGATGTAAATTAACGCAAGAACTGGGATCAGGAGCGCAAATACATATTTTATCATTGCCGCAAAGAAGGCGAATCCTCCTGCAATCAGGAAATCCTGCGCGGTTTTCTTCTCTTTTGTGTAGAAATACATGGATGCAAGAATCGGGACGAGAATCAGGGGCTCCATGAGGAGCCTTCCATCAACATGGATTCCAATCGGGGAGCAGGCAAAGGCAAGGGCCGAGAGTATCCCTACATCTTCGCCTCCGAATCTTTTGGAGAGTAGATAGACCAGATATGTGGAGGTTAAGGCAAAAAGGAGGTTTGGGAACCGGTAGATGCTCTCAAACGAGGTAAAAACCGCCTTAGTGAATGGAAGGAATAGGGAATATATTACGAAATAGGTGCCCGGCTTCCAGATCGCAAGGTAGCCGAAATAGGTCGGGAGGAAGGCGGGATGCCCCCCGGATTCCTCAATCATTTCCCCATAAAGAACTTCGTCTTCGGAAAGGGGCGCCTTGTCCAGGTAATAGAACTTGAAGAGGAAAACGAGCGCAAAGAGCGCCGCGATAATGGCGGCTTTCTTCCTATCCATGGGAGCGTATATGCAAACGCACTCTTTAAAAAGAAGAATGGGCAAAAATGGCGCATGCGGCCAGTATTGTTTGCCTTAACCCTGATGGTGTTTGCTGCATATGCAATAGATTGCAGCGGCAGCATCGAGATGGGGCTCCCCGCGGTAAATGAGGGGGATGCTGCGCCCTCGGGGGACATGGTTATTGCGAAGATGCACCTGGTTGAGGGAACCGGAAGGGCGTACCTCTCGGTGGACCCAAATAGCGACAGTATGCTTCAGCAGAGCATCCAGTCTGCAAATCAAGTTGGGAGAAGGGAGGCGGGGGCAGGGGCGCAGGGGAATTGCGATTTGCTTGTTGGATTCGAGGGGGAAGACGGCGGGCTTGTGAGCGGCCCTTCGGGCGGAGCTGCATTTTCGCTAATGGCATATTCGCTCCTTAGTGGGAATGCGCTCCGAAATGATACGGCAATTACCGGGGCGGTTATGCCCGATGGAACGATAATACCGGTTGGGGGCCTATACGAAAAGGCATTGAGCACGAAAAAGGCGGGAAGGAAATACCTCCTCACCCCCTTCCAGACCATTGACGAGCAGTTGATGCTAAGCAAGATAAAGGGGCTGCAGATTTATGAAGTGGGGAATGTGGGGGAGGCTGCGGATTTCTTTGTGGATGGAGTGGTTCCGGAGCAGAAAAAGATGAACCTTACCCCTGAGCCGCTTCCGGAACTCCAGGAATATTCCGGGGAGGACATCCCTGCATTCGGGAATATAACATCGGAAATGATTCAGGATGAGGAGGGCGCATCCGCGGACATAGGTGATGCAGAAGTAAAAAAGTATTTTGAAGAGAGGATTGCGCAGCAGGAGGAATTGCTTTCCAAGAAATACTATTATTCGGCTGCGAACGATGCGTTTTTGGGGTACGTGCTTGCGGATTCCCTTGCAAACATAGACAACCCGGATGTGGAAGCGAAAATGGCGCAGGTGAATTCCTGCATTGAGCAGGGAAAGCCGGTCGAGCCCACCTATGAGAATTACGAGTGGGTGATGGGCGCGGATGCGAGGATGAAGAGGGCAGAGAACGAGCTTGCGAAATTCGATAATTATGAGATTGGAACCAAGGAAGAGAACTATTACGCGATTTATGAATTGGATTATGCGCTTGCCTGGTGCCAGGCTGGCTCCCGCATGTATGCGGAGGCAGGGGAAATTGGCGGAACCCCCATAGGCCAGCTTTCTCTAAAGGAAATGGTGGATGAATACATTGCGATAAGCAAGAATTATACCGGAATAGAGGACTCCGAGAACTACCAGAACGGGCTTGACCTTTATGAAGAAGGCAGATATGCGGGGGCGCTCCACGAGATAGTTTATGCGCTCTCCTTCGAGAGAAGGGATTATGCGGAAAAGAAGGGGGAACTGAACGGTGAGGAAGTGCTCAAGATTAATGCGGGTGAGCGGAAAACGATGTGGGGAAGGATATTCCAGGCGCACACCCAATACCTTCTTGCCTCGAATGATACGAGCGGCGCATATGCAACGGCGGTGTTTTCAGCGGGGATGGAAGGGGTCGGGGGCGAGCTTGCAACAAGACGCCTATCCGGAGAGATGGGCTTTGCGCAAGAGAACGGGACCATCGTGGTGATTGGAAACGAAAGCGCGAAATTGAACGGGACGGGCGCGCAGGGAAATGAAACCGCTCCTTCGGAAAACGGAGGGGGAAACTGCCCGCCGCCCCCATTGTGCTCAATCGGGATGGTTTTGCTTGCGATTCCCCTTTTCCCATTATTTATAAAAGATCTTGCACACAAAAGAAAAGCAGAGGTTTGAGATGGAAGAGAGGCTGACAGCGCGCGAAATAGCTGCGTACATCGAACTCAGGAAGAGAATTGCAGAGGACGAGTACAGGCTCAAGTATATACGCAGCACTGCGGGCGACCACTCGAGGCTTATTGAGGAAATCGAGCGCGAGCTTAAGGAGTGCAGGCCGAAATTGAAAATTATAGAAGGAAAAATGGAGAGCAAGGGAATCCAGTTGATTGTGCCCTTCCAGGAGAGAATTGATGCGATAAGCCAGGCGGTTAACAAAATCCCTGCGGAAGAAGTGGATAAGGCAATCAAGTCCAAGAATGGAGAAATTTATGCGTGGCTTTCTGAACGCGGAAAATTAATAAGAAGGAACATAGAGGCAAGGAACGAAATTGCAAAACTGAACCTTCTAATGGCGTCTGCATCAACGGACGTGAAGCTCTGCGTTGCAGAGGCATTGCGCAAAGGGGAGCCAGGGGAAAGGAAGGCGAACCTCTCTGATGATAAGGGCGCAAAGATTGTGAAGCTCCTTAACCGCTCGGGGGTGCATTGCGCCTTTGCAGAGCAGAAACTCCTAAAGGGGGCAAATGGCTGGAATGAGAGCAGGGTGCTCGTGAACAATGAGTATTTCTGGGTGCCTTCTGAAAAATTGAATGCCTTTACGGAAAACGAAAAGATGCTCGGGGAAGTGAGCGTGAAGCTGCAGGTGAAGAATGCGGAACTGCAGGTCATCACATTCAATGAGGCGCAGCAGAACGAGTTCAAGGCGCTCCAGACCCAGTATATGGAGTTCCTGAGGACCAGGAAGGAGCTCATAGGAGCGGAAGAGAAGGATTTGGACCTTACTATCTGAACTTTTAGATTAGTTTCTTGGAAATATAGGGGCCTTTGGGAGAATATCCTTTTTTGTAGTAGTATTCGCGGACCCCTACCCCGCTTATGATTACCATTTCTTTTTTCCCGAATTCCTCTTTTGCAACCCTTTCCGCTTCTTTTAGGAGAAGGGAACCGAAAAGGCGGTGCTGGGCTTCCTTTTTTCCTGAACCTATCGGGGCTTCGGAGCCGTAGATGTGGAGTTCGCGAACCAGTGCGGTGCCATCCCCAATCTCCTTGCGGAATGGGGAGGACGGAATGCGCAGGCGGAGGAAGCCGATTAGTTTGTTTTTCCATTCATAGGAGAGGAAAACTTCCTCGCCTCCGCTTGCAAAGTAGTCTTCGCGGAAAAGCTCTGCCTCTTCGTGCGGGAACTCCCTTCCCCAGATTTCCCTTCCTCGGATTTCTTTAGAGATTATGCCCTTCCTGCAGATTTCCGCATCCACTAATTCGCGCAGGTTGCTTTTTTCCACCCCCGCGGAAATGAGGTTGCGGGGGATGTCGCGCTGGATTCGCATTACGCGCACCCATTTCGGGATGTGGCGGTAGAATTCGGAAATTACTTCGGCTGCTTTTTCTGCGGAATAGGGGGCATATTCCCCTTTCTTAACGAGTTCGTGGAGAGGAGTATTCTCGAGAACAAGGGTCGGGTAAATCTTGAGCATGTCGGGCTTGAAGCGGGAATCCTGGAAAACCATCCTGAGCATTTCAATATCCTTTTTGGGGTTTGAGCCCGGAAGGCCGGGCATCAGATGGTAGCAGACCTTGAATGCGGAATCCTTGAGCAGGGCTGTTGCGTTTTCCACGTCTTTTACGGTGTGCCCGCGGTGGATTAATTTGTAGATTTCATCGTCGGGATGCTGCACTCCGAGCTCGACCCGCGTGGCGCCATATCCAAGCATCTCATCGATTTGCTTTTTTCCGCAAACGTCGGGCCGGGTTTCTAGTGTCAGGCCGATTACGCGGTGCTTTGAGTGTTCATTGAGCTTTTTTGCGGCTTCCAGATTTTTTGAGGGCTTCCCGTTGAACCCATCGTACATCTTCTTTACGAACGCGCGTTTGTACTGGGGAGGCATGTTAAGGAAGGTGCCCCCCATGAGGATTGCTTCGCATTTATCAGTAGGGTGCCCGATTTCCAGGAAATGCTTTAGCCTCCCTTCCACTTGCGCCCGCGCATCGAATTTATACTGGCGCGCGCGGAGGGCCGCGGGCTCCTCCCCGGTGTAGCTTTTTGCGGCTTTTCCGGTGAATGGGCAGTAAATGCAGGAATATTTGCAGGAGCCTTCGGGCCTTATCATGAGGGCAACCGGGGTTACTCCGGAAGCGGTGCGCGAAGGCCGCTTTTGGAGGAGCTTGCGCAATGCTTGTGGGGAATTTTTGGGAAGTGCTGCGAGAATTTCGGAATTGCGCAGGAAGCAGCCCAGGTTGAATTTAAGGGCGGATTCCAGTTTTATGGATTCGAGGTCTCTCCTGCCGCGCAGAAGAAGGCGCGCGGCGTGGAGAGCCGCCTTTCTGTTGTTACTTTTCTCCATTTCGCTCTACCAAAGATTGGATAGCAAACCGACCAGCGCATATACCGGGGCTTCGATTACCGGGAAGAGGAGCGCCCCGTTGTTTACTGCCTTGTAGTCGGAAAGGAGGTCTGGATATACCTCAAGCGAAATGGGCTCTGAGCCGCCTACTCTTGGGGCAGCGGAAGACTGCACAGTAATCATTGAGGAATAGGTTTCCTCTTCAAAGCCTGCAACCTCGTAGAGGATTGTCTTGCTCCCTTTTGGAGGCACATAAATCATCTTGGTGAATTCCCACCTGGGGACCCCGGTTGCGCTAACCCTGAAAGTGTCCCCTGCATTTCCCTTGTTGTTTACGGTTATCTGGAATTGGGCAGGCTGCCCTATCCCGACCTTTCTTGATTGCGGGGAAACGCTGAAATCCATCACATCCTCGCGCACTTCTATCCGCACGTAGAAATGCACATTCCCGAGTTTTTCCCCGTTTCCTTCATCTTCAACAATCACCGGGACTGTATAAGTGCCCACTTCCGTGTATGGGTCTGCGGTAATTGTGACCTGGAGCGGGTTTCCGTAAAGCTTGCTGGGTTTTGCGCTCCAGCCAGGGGGGAGGTTGGTTGCGTATGCAAGGTCATAGTTTCCGCCTATTCCGTTTATGCCGCCCTCATATACCTTCGGGAAAATTTGGAGCTCGATTGTCTGGCCAGGGCCCATCGTGCCGATGTCGATTGTTTCGCCGTCGGAAATTTGCGTGAGCGCCGGTTCAATCATCTGGATTGAGAAGAGAACCCCCATTGCAACTAAAAACGCGAAGATTGCTTTCATGGGAATGCATTTGCTTAATAAAAATAAAAACTTATGCTTCTTTAGTTATAGCCGCAAAAGAGAAGGATTAGTGAGAGGTATGGGCGCCCAGGATGAATTTCGGAAATTATCCATTCCGTATACCGTATGGAATGCAGGGCTGGCCGTGGGCGGCGCCCTCCTCTACTTCTATCTGGATTCGCTGGGGTTTTCGGTTGTGCAGATGCTGGTGCTTCTATTCCTTTTCTATTTTATCCCATTCCTGCTGCTTGTAATTCCGCGGCACGTGGAGACGAAAACCTCGCTTGCGGTAGGGGCGGTTTCGCAGGGGCTTGCGTATGCGGCTCTTGCATATTTTGGGGGGACAACGTTCGGGCTTGTTGCCCTTGCGGTTGTGGGCGCGTTATGCTTCCTTTTCTTCTGGACCCCATTCAATTCAATGTGGTTTGCACTTGAGGGGAAGGGGAAGGCGGGGCAGGGGGCGATTGCGATTGCAATACCGGTCATTCTGGGCGTTTTCCTTCCTTTTATTGCCGGGCTGATTGCAGAAGAGATGGGATACCCCACGGTTTACTGGATTGCAGCGGCGGTTATGTTTGCGTGCGCGCTAGTTGCATACAGGATGGTTCCTTCAAGGAGGTTTTCCTATCCGCTCCTGGAGAGCATTAAGGAGTTCAAGAACTTCCGCACGCTTTCTTTCCTTGAGGGGATGGCGGGGACTGCGGCATATTCCCTTATGGGGATAATGACAATACATTATTTTGCAACCCCGCTGGAGTTTGGGGCATTCAGCTCCCTTGCGATGGTCTTGGCGGTCGCTGCAACGCTCCTTTTTGCGAAAATATCCGACCAGAAACAGCGGCGGAGGGAATTCGTAATAGTGTTTGCGCTCGGGCTCGGGTTTTCTGCGGTTTTCGCTTCCCTTGTGCAGGACGTATATTGGTGGTTTGTGGCGCTTGCGCTTGTGAACTCATTTCGGATTATCTTCTTCCCGTTTCCCCTTGCGGTGATGCTGGATGTGAAGAAGGACGTGGCAAGGGCGGTTTATGCAAGGGAGATAATGCTGAATATGGGGCGCGCTTTCGGGTTCCTGCTTGCGATTGCGCTATATTCCGGGTATGGAAACCTGCAGGTTCCTTTGGCGGTGATCGGGCTTTCCCCGATTGCGTATGCGGGGGTCTATGAGCTTGTAAAGAGAAAAGAAATAGAAAAAGGGGGCTAATGCTAGTAAGAGATGTTGAAGTAGTCGTATTTCGGATCAACGTTCTTTTCAAGGGAGAGGACCTTGATTCCTTTTACCTCTATCCTTTCCAATCCCTTATTCTCTTTTGCGGATTCGAGCTTATGGACTAAGGTTGTGTAGCCCTTCTCGCCTTCGCTCTCGCAGACCACTTCAACGGTGCCGTCATCGAGGTTCTTTACATATCCATTCACGCCGGCTTCCTTTGCATTCTTCTGCACAAACCAGCGGAAATTAACCCCCTGTACTGCCCCGGAAATTATCAGGTGCGCGCGAAAAACTGCCATGAGATCACTTCGTCATAACATTTATCCCAGAATCGGTAATCTCCATCTGGAACCTCTTCATTATGGGGTTTGCCCCCTTCATCTTCAATACCTCTATCCCCCTCATCCTCTCGTCGTTCTTCCCAATCCTGTAATCCACGTGTATCCATCCGTCCGAGAGGGTTTCTATCCCGTAGGTGGTGCGGGGGAGCGTTCCGGAAGCCGGGAGCTCCTCTGCAATTATCATCGTTGTGGTTTTCCATTTCCTGATGTTGTTCATCAATTTCAGGAATCCCTTCTTCCTCTCATCGTCATCCGAGAAAAGAAGCGCAATCGGCATTATTGAGTCGATTACGAGCCGGGAAACGCCCATTGTTTCTATCAGCCCGCCTATTGCGCTGTTCTGGCTTAGGAACTGGTCGACCTCGTGGGGCGGATAGTCCATGAAATTCAGCTTCTTTGAGAGCTCCAATTCTTCAAGGTTCCAGCCCTTGTAGGAAAGGTTCCTGTATACCGCTTCGTGGGATTCCTCTATGAATACGTAAAGGCCGGTTTCCTCGTATTTCCGCGCGCCGTTCACCAAGAACTGGAGGGCAAGGGTGCTTTTTCCCGAGCCGGTTGGGCCGCTTATGGTTGAGATTGAGCCCTTGGGGAGCCCTCCATCAAGCATCTTGTCCAATCCCGGCATCCCGGTCTTTATGACTTCGGCCATCTTTCCACCTTAGCCTGCGCCCTTCTTCTCAAGGAGCCTTTTGCCTATCTCCGCCCGGTTTTGTAGGTTTTTTGCGTATTCCGCCCTGGTTTCCGGGGTCGAGACCTTCTCGATTATGTATTTCTTGTAATCATAAGAGTTCGTGGAAATGAAAATGAGCAGGTCCTGCATATGCGCGGTGTCCAGGAAAATTCCCTGTGGCTCTATGACTTCAAGCGAAAACGGGCAGAAGCTCGAGCAGAGCCCTGCAAGCGAGGAGAGGTCCTCTGTGAGCACCTTCATCTCTATTGAGGTGGAAAAGAGCTTGTTGTTCTCCATGGGTTCGTCTATTTCCCCCCTTGCGAAAACCACGCCTTCTTCATTGAGGACTTTCTGCACAAGGCCTGCACCCAATTGCACAAGGGTCTCCTTGTTGTTTCCGTGGAGGTCGAAATAGAGGAGCGCAAGCACCCCTCCGTCCCGGACGGTTTTCTTAATGAGCATATTCAAATCTTTTATCTCTGCCATTATCTAACTAGAAATGGAAGGGAATAAAATGGCTCGCCCGGAGGCTGGGAAACTGCAAAAAAGAAGAAAAAAATGGATATGCGGTTGGGATTAGCTTCCGGTTCCGTACTGGGCCTGGACGCAGTCCTGCAAAGCCTGGCCGGTAAGCCCCTGGCACGCTGACATTGCGTTCCCATAGCCTCCTGCCCCTGCCTGGTTCATCGCGGCATATGCGTTGCAAAGCTGCGTGGAAAGGTCGCAAGAAGCCGGAATGGAGGGAACCGTGAACTTCTCGTCCCCGAAAGTCCCGTAATTGCAGTTGTAGTTCGCCGGGGTTTCATTGTATTGGGCCGTATCCACGCCTTCCTGCGGCGTTGTGCCTTGCGGCATGCACGCCTTGAGCTTTTCGCTGTCTATGGAAACCCAGTCGCAGGTAGCTCCTTGAGTTAGTTGCATTGGCTGCTGCGGCTGCATGTATTGCATTTTTCCCTTGATTATCATGACGGTCTGCGTTGCCTGGCCTTCAACGAGGGATGTCATTTCAACCCGCATGTTCTCCCCTTTTATGTACATCTTCTGGGTGTCAGAGACGCCGTTGGAGTTGTAGGTCACTTCGCAGTAGACCGGCTGGCCTGCGGCAACCATTGCCTGCATGTCCCAGTTCGCAAACGGATTATTTCCTCCGCTTGAGCCTCCCTGGGTTCCGCCGGAAGTCCCGGTTCCTGCGCCTCCGCTAGCGCCTGAGCTTCCTCCAAGAAGGCCGCCCTGCTGCGTTCCCGCGCCCTGGGCCCCTGTGCCCTGGGAGGTTGTCCCTGTTGTGCCCTTCTGGCCAGTTCCCGCTCCGGGGCATCCGGCAAGGAAGAGCATTGCAACCAATAATGCAATTATCAGAATTCTCATTTTTTCACCTGTGGAGGGATTTAGGAAAAGCAGGTTAAAAAGGCTTCCTAAGGGCCGCCAAGGAGCGCGCTTTCCAGGAGCCGCCTTCCCGCCTTTTTGTCTATGGAGTAGAGGATTTCGATGCTTCTTGCCGCCTCCGACTCATCGCTCAATGCCATTGCGAATGCGAACTTGAGGCTGACGAGCTCCTCCATGTTTGGAGCCTGCTCAAAGAGAGCCCTTACGAGTTTTAGCCCCTTTTCGTATTCTTTCAGGCGGTAGTGGGAGCACGCGAGAAGGATTCCCGCCATTATTACCTCTGCGGTACCTTCTGCTATCCCGTATGCCTTTTTTGCCTCGTCCCTTGCATTTTGGAAATCATTTATCCAGAAGGAGGATTTTGCGAGAAGGAGGTGCGCCATCATGTTGTCCGGGAAGGAATTCACGAATTTTTCCGAGAGGGAGTGCGCCTCCGGGTATTTCTCCTGCTTCAGGTAGATTGAAATCTGCCGCATGTATGGCGAAGGGGACGTGAATTGCTGCATGAACCGGAATTAGGAGGGGAAAGGTAAAAAAGATGCGCTTTTCCCCAAATCCCCATCCACCATAAACAATAAAAACTTCCGCTGAGAGAGAATAACATGGACAACCTCAAGATGCCCCCTGTGGAGAGAAAGGCCCCCACCGAAGCGATGATTGAGAAGGTCGTGATGGACACAATCAGCAAATACCAGGCCACTTATGGGCTGAATCTGCGTTCGCAGGAAGTTAGCGCGATCGTAAAAGAAGTTGCGGGGGATGTTTCCAAGGCATTTGCGTATTATGCGCGGCAATTTGATATTTCCCCTAAAGAAGTGAGGAATACCGTTACGCAGCTTCTGGATAAATGGGACAAGACCGGAAAGCCGCCCCCTAATGCTTTTGCCGAGGTGCGCGAATACCTAAGGCAAGTGCAGCCTAAGGAATTCAAGGAATACCAGGCTGCTGCGATTGCAAGCGCAAGGAAAACGGATGCGGAAATCGCAAAACTTACTTCGCGGGGAATGACGAGGGATGAGGCGCTTTTCCGGATTGCATATGAGAAAGTGGATGAGGAACGCAGGAAGAAGATGCCCGGGCTTTATGCTGTTGAGGATGTTTATCCGGAGAAGAAGGAAACGAAAATTGCGGAGGCGGAAAAGCCCGAAAGGATGAAGCACCCTTCCGAGAGCCTGATTATTCCGGAACACAAAAAAGAGATGACGCCACGGGAAGAGAGGGCTGCAAGACGCGAAGAAAAGAAGCGCGAGGGGGAAGCAGCTGAGGCACAAGCCAGAGCTGAAGCCCGTGCGGAAAGGGAGCAGCGGGAAGAGCAAAGAAAGGCGGATGCTGCTGCAAGAAGCGCGGCAAGGGAGCAGAAAGGGAGAACGATCTCTAATGAAGAACTCGCCAGCCAGCTTGCAAAAGCTGCCATGGCGAAGATGGGCGGGGCGATGGGCGGCAAAACAACGCGGGAAGTACTCGCAGGGGGAACGAAACCTTCTGCGCCTCCTCCTGTTGCGATTGCAGAAACCAAAAAATCTGAACCCGCACAGCCTAAAATAAAGCCGGCTAAGGAAGGCGAGGTTGCGGAAATAGGGCAGATGAGAATGTCGGGCGGGGATATTAACGTTAAAACCGAGGGGCCTGGAGAGGAGCGCGCACAAAAAGCGAGAAAGGCTGAAAGGAAGGAGGCAGGGGTTGCGGTACTGTCCCCAACGCAAGAGGTAGAGAAGAGGCTGGATTCGGTTGCGCAGTCATTGGGCGCGGATTCGTATGAGAGCCTTTATAAAAGACAAAAAATGGAGGCCCTGAACATGGTTCGCGACCAGATCCGGAATGACATAACTGCAACGCAGACTCAGATACGCAGGGAGCCGCAGAACAAGGCCGCCCTTGAAGATGATATCGCGAGGAACAGAAAGCTGCTTGATGCGCTTTCAAAAATAAGCGCCTGAATTTTTCCTTTTTTTATATTCTTTAAAAAACAGCTCGTGCGCGGTTTTACTGCCTCACTCCAGGAATTTGACTATGAAGTCGCTTGCAGATTTCTTGTTTATGTCGTAGAGGTCCTCCAGGTGGCGCATTGCCGCGGCCTCGTCGTGGAGCGCGAGGGCGAAGATGAATTTCAATTTCTGTATCTCTTCGTTCTGGGGAAGCTTTGTTCGCAGGAGGTTGAGGAGGACGAGCCCTTTTTCGTATTCGTTCTGGCTGTAATAGACGCAGGAGAGGAGGATTCCCGCGACCGCGAGGTCGTCCTGCCCCTTGCAGAGGTTGAATGCCTTCAGCGCTTCCTCCCTTGCGGTATCGAAGGAATCCAGCCAGAATGCGGCTTTTGCGTAAAGGAAATGGGAAATCATTTCGTTTGGGAACGCGGATGCGAATTCCTCGGAGAGGAAAAGCGCGCTTTTGTAGTCTGAGTTGTCGAAGTAGAGGGATATCTGTTTTATGTAGGGGGTCTGGGAATTGAATGTTGCCATCGCTTAGAAATGGGTGCAAAACAATAAAAAGAAATGTGGGGAAATTAATGCATGGCAGAGAAAATGCTTACTCCGGAAGAGCGGGCGGCGGAAACTCCGGTTGTGCAGAGCGCGATGCAAAACTACGAGCAGCACTACGGGCTAAAGCTTACGGAGCGGGAAACCTCCCGGGTGGTGGAGCGGGCCCTAGATCGGCTGAAATCCTCTGCAACTGCTAGCGAAGTAAAGTGGGAAGTCGTAAAGCAGATGTTTGCGCTTCTATCCAAGAAGGACCCGGCCAGGGCAGCCGAGTTCAAGAAGGGGGCTGGGAAAGAGAAGGCGGAGAAGCCCGCGGAAAAGAAGGAGAAGAAATAAAACGCGGATTTAACTTAAACTTAATTTTGGGATAGGAACTGGGCAGCGCTCACGCTAAGACGAAGTAAAATAAAATAGAATGAAAAAGATAACTAGCTATGAAATTTGGGATTATACCTTTAGTAAGCGCAGGCTGAATCCCTCGCGTTAGCTAAGGACTTACACCCCGCTCCTATCAAACCTATCTACTATAGGCGGTCTTTGGTTCCTCGTTTTGGGTGTCGCTTCGACCTTAGATGCTTTCAGGTCTTATCGACGGAGGGCGTAGCTGCTCGGCAATGCATTGACACAACCGATACACCAGAGGCCCCGGGACTCCGTTCCTCTCGTACTCAAAGTTCCTTCCCCTCAAGAACCTACACTTCCAGAAGATACTACCGTACTGTCTCGCGACGTACTGAACCCAGCTCATGTGGGACTTTAATGGATGTACAACCCAACCCTTGGTGGCTCCTGCACCACCAGGATGTCCCAAGCCGACAGCGATGTACCAAGCCGCGAGGTCGATGTGTACTCTCGCCCGCGACGAGCCTGTTACCCCCGGGGTAGCTTGTCTGACAGCTTAGATTCCCATCAATAGAATACTAAGGTTCGTTAAGCCCGACTTTCGTCTCTGCGTTCCACGCTTTTAGGAACACAGTCAGCCCTGCATTTGTCTTTAACCCTCTACAGCGGATTTCTGACCCGCCTGAGCAGAACATTGGGCGCCCTTGTTTTTCTATCGAGGGCGTACCGCCCCAGCCAAACTATCCACCTGATGCTGTCCCCTTGCGGGTAAGCAGTATCAGCATAACTAGATGGTGTTTCAATTTTGCCTCCACCGTATCCGGAGATACGGTCTCGACGGCTCCCATCTACGCTCGGTAGCCACACCGATACAGCAACATCAGGCTATAGTAAAGCTCCACGGGGTCTTCGTTTCCCTCTGGAAGTCCCCGGTATCTTCACCGGGCAATGAGTTCACTAAGTCCCAGGCAGGGACAGTAGGAGTGGCGTTACGCCGTTCATGCAAGCCGCCAATTAAGCGGCGAGGTATTACGCTACCTTAAGAGGGTCAGAGTTACCCCCGCTCTTTACCAGCCCTTCTTCCCCTTGAATGGGGCGTTCAGGTACTGGCAGTGGGCAGGCGTCGACCACCATACTAAGCCTTACGACCTTGCGGTGATCTGTGTTTTTGATAAACAGTCGCACTCCCCTTGTCAGTGCCACCTACCATCTACAAGATGGTAGGCATCCCTTCTTCCTAAGTTACGGGACTATTTTGCCGAGTTCCCTTGCCTGGGTTGTCTTAACACGTCTGGGCCTTTTCAGCCAGGGGCACCTGTATTGGTTCTAGGTACGGAAATAGAGGATCGGAACGGTTTTCTTTTCATGGCACTCAGGAATCGGCCAAAGATTGCTCCTATTCCAGCGTTTCATCCACTTCTCCTCATGATAAGACTCGATGGATGTATCGCTGTTAAACCCGGTCTCCCGGGCTCAGCTTATCCCAAGCGGTCAAAAACCGCACTTGCGTTGCCGCATCTACCTCTGTTGGGCAGGAATATTAACCTGCTTCCCTTTCGTGGCTCCGGTGTTACCTCACCACTTAGGATCGCCTAACCCTCAGCTGACAAACATGGCTGAGGAAACCGTGCCCTATCAGACGTCCAAGATTCTCACTTGGATATGCTACTACTGACACCAGGATATTCATAACAGAACGGTCCACAAGACGTTACCGCCTTGCTTCTACCCGCCCCGTTCGCCCCCCTACTCCACGAGCTTTTGGCTCGGGTGGGGTATCGGGATCTGGTTTAGCCCCGTCAATTTTCGGAACCTGCATCCTCGACTGGTCCGCTATTACGCGTTGTTTAAAGGATGGCTGCTTCTAAGCCTACCTTCCAGCTGTCTAAGGATAGAAGCTCCTTTGTATTCACACTTAACCAGAATTTAGGGCCCTTAACCTCACGTACGGTCGTTCCCGTAAGGGTTCACAAGCTTACCCCGTGAACCCGACTGCCTTCGTCTACGGAGATAACGAATTCGGAGTTTGATAGGGAAGTGACACCTTTCGGAGCCGCTCTTCCCATTCAGTGCTCTACCCCGTTATCATCCTCGGAAGACGCTGTACTGAGATACATTTCGAGGGGAACCCGCTATTGCCAAGCTCGACTGGACTATCACCCCTACACCTGACTCACCCAAGAGGAATATACCATCACTGGTTGCGGGCCTCCACCAACGGACAGGCTGGCTTCACCCTGGTCAGGAGTAGATCGCGCCGGCTTCGGGTCTGATCTGTGTGACTGGTCCCCTTTTCAGAGGATGTCCCTGGTTACCTGCGGACGCTCGCTTTCGCTTCGACTTTCGTCTCGCCACACAGATAAACTCCCTGGCTCTTGCTTCGAGAAGAATGATAAGACACTGGTGCTTTTGCCTCGATCCAACCATTTCTGGGATTCACTTCGGCAAACATATAACCCTTTCATGCCTTACCTTCCTGTCTCCATGTAGTTTCAGGTTCTTTTAACACCCCTTCCGGGGTCCTTTTCAACGTTCACTCGCGTTACTCATTCGCTATCGGTCTAATGCCCAATATTTAGGCTTGGAGGTTGATACCCCCATATTCCCGCCCGCTATCCGGTGGACGGTACTCGTTTTGGTTCACTCCACACTCCTTCGCATACGAGGCTTTCACTCGCTATGGCACCCCATTCCAGGGGACTTCTGCTCAGAGAATGGATATTCCCCGCCACATTTGCCCTGCATTGCTGCAGGGAATTCAGCACGGCCTGTTCGGCTTTCAGTCCACTTACTAACCGAATCCCAATTGGTTTCTTTTCCACCCGGTAATTAGATGTTTCAATTCCCGGGGTAGCTGTGCGCCTCAGTTTCCCGAGGGGCACTCACTCAGATCTTGGGGTCAATGGTTGCGTGCACCTAACCCAAGCTTATCGCAGCTTACCACGTGAGTTTGCTGGCACTAGCCTAGTCATCCACTACATGGATGCAACATATCCAAACTTCATAGCTAGTTACTTCACACTCTTTTGGCGTTATAAACGCCGGCTGTCTCCCCAACGTGAAGAGATAGCCTACCCTATATGAATAAATTCGTTTTTCATCGCGCCATTCGTCGAAGAGGGCGCTCGAAGCGTAAAAGGTAAAGGATAGATATGAATATACGTGTTTAAAAAGGTTTTGCCCCTCAGACGGAGAATACTTCTGAAAATTTGTTGCACCGCTCCTGAAAAAACCCGCATTTTTGGGCTTTTCCACCGGGGGCGTTTTTCCCTCTCTCGTATTCTGAAAAACAGTTGGTGAAAAGCATAAAAAGGCCGATCCGGAATGGATTTGCGGGCTCCTTCAGATGGTTCCTTTTGAGACGATTGTGGTGTAGGGAACCCAGACGGAAACCGTGAAGAACCCTTCAGGGGGAGCGCCCCCTAAAGTGTTTCATCCCAAGCAACCCCCCATCACTAATCCATTCTTCCTTTTGAGACGATTGTGGTATAGGGGACCCAGACGGAAACCGTGAAATAAATGTCCTTTCCGTCCGCTCCGAAGGAATTGGGGAAGATGTAGCCTCCGTAGCAGCCGCTCCAGCCCTCTTCCATCCAGGAGGGCTTATCCCCCGCAGTTCCGCATGGAGTGAATTCCTTCTCAAGGGAATACGGGCCCCACGGGTTGTCCGCGGAGTAAAGGTAGAAGGAATCCCTCGAGCCCTTGTAATCCTTGAACATCAGGAGGTATTTTTTGAGGACGGGGTTGTAGGCGAGGGAGATCTCCCCAGTGCCGTTGGCGTATAGCCCTTTAATGGGGACCGCAGAGGATTCGTCGCCCCATCTCGGCTCCCCGTTTTCCATTCCCGCAAAATAATGGTATTTGGAGGGGCCCTCAATTTCCGAAGGAAGGACGTACGCCCCATAGATTTGGGAGTCCCTGTATTTGTTGGTGAAAGCTATGAAAACCGCTTCGGTGCCGTCCTCAAGCCTACCGATGACGGGCGCGGCGCTCGTGTGCGTGTTCTGCGCCCAGGAGGCGACCGGGACGAATGTGGAGTTCTCCTGCCGGAAAAGCATCCCGTGCCCCTCTGTGGCAGCCCCTGGCCCGGAATTGAAAGCCCACTGGGTCACGCGCATCGCGTAGATGTAGAATTTTCCGTCCAGCTCGATTGCGCCAGCGGGAACGGTGGATGCATCGGTGGAATTTCTTGCCGAATGAAGCGGCTGGTAAAATCTCTCCCCGTCGCTTTTCCAGCTAAACGAACTGCAATTGAATGGGGTTGGCGAGATTGCGAGCGCGCTTGCGCCTCCCTTGCCTGAGGTTGTGCCTTTAACGTCTCCAAAAAGAATCCAGGTGGTTCCATCGCTTCGCTCGACGGGGAGCCCGATGTCCGTGCCTCCTATTCCCAGGGAATTTGCCTGCGGATTTACCAGGAAGCATTGGAATTCAGTTGATTGGATGGGTTCCGTGGATTCGTTGGGTTGCGTTGATTTGGTGTGCCCCGTGGATCCAGCGGGTGCCCGGGATTCCTGCGGGGAAGGGCAGCCCATTCCAAAAGCAAGAAAAAGTGCAAGAAGGATGCATAATAACGCGGGCAGGGGGCACTTTTCCATACTTGACGTTGGGGGCAGAACAGATTTTAAGCTTTCTGCGCAAATGCATGCACATGAAAAAAATCGCCATATTCCTGATTATTTTGGGGCTTCTTTTATTCGGGTGCGCAACGGAAACTTCTGGCCAGTGCAGCAGCGAGAAAGCCGAAGTGTGCGGCTCTGACGGAGTTACTTATACAAATGAATGTTATGCGAAGGAGGCGGGCGCAGTAATATCGCACACCGGCGCGTGCGGAACGGGCCAGAACGGAAGCGTTGTTTCCCCAAATTGCGTTGATTCGGACAACGGGAAGAACGCTCTTGAATACGGGACCACCACTAAGGGCGGCGAATCCTTCAATGATACCTGCAGCCCGACAACAAACGCAGTATTTGAGTATTATTGCCTAAACAACGCGATAACGAGCGAAACCGTGCCCTGCCCTGCGGGAACGGAATGCTCAGGAGGAAAATGCGGGGAAGTGCTCTGCTCTGATACGGATGGCGGGCAGAATACTGAAGTGAAGGGGACCGCTAAAAAAGGGAGCGACAGCTTCACGGATAACTGCAGCAGCTATTCGAATGTATTGGAATACTATTGCTCAAATAACCAGATATTAAGCAAGGTGATTGCCTGCGCAAGCGGGAAAGCATGCGAAGACGGGGCATGCGTTGTTTCCGCGTGCACAGATAACGACGGCGGCTTCAACATCTATGAGAAGGGGGCCACAAGGGGCTCAAGCGGGATTACCTATGTAGATGTTTGCTCAGGAGTAAACTCGGTTACGGAATATTATTGCTCGGAAGGGAACGTTTTCCACACGACTGTGGATTGCGGAGGCACCTATAGCTGCGGAGACGGCAGCTGCATACCCACCGCGTGCAGGGATACCGATCTTGGGCAAGACGAAGAGCAGTATGGGTCTGTGTATGCCGGGGGGCAGCAATATGACGATTATTGCTATGATGGGGATACGGTTAACGAATATTACTGCGACGGCGCGAGCGCAGCGAGCAAGAGGATTGACTGCGCATCCGATGAGATGTGCGTGAACGGGGAATGCACTTCCAACTACTGCACGGATTCGGATGGAGGGAAGGACAAGAACGAATACGGGACAGTTGAAAAGGACGGAGATAGTTGGAACGACAACTGCTACGACAGCGATACGGTTACGGAATACTACTGCTCTGATGGCAATGTTGAGAGCACAAGGCTCAACTGCGATTCCGGGGATGTTTGCGTTTCCGGGGAATGCAGGCCTGCTTCGAGCACCTGCTCGGACACTGATGGCGGCAACAACAGGCATGAGGAAGGCACGGTGACCGTGGGTTCGCACGGCTATGATGACCTATGCACAGACTTCGCGCACCTTACCGAATATTATTGCAACGGAGGGAGCGCAGATAGCACTTCGATAAGCTGCATGAGCTACAATGAGCTCTGCTACAAGAACGTGTGCTCGCCCGCGGAGTGCGTGGACAGCGACGGGGGGAAAGATGCATATGCGAAGGGGACCGCAACCGAATCAACCGACAACGGGTATGTGGTTGCAGTCACCGATTCCTGCAAGGACAGTTATACTGTTGCAGAGGGTTACTGCAGCGGGCTGCTTGCAAAGGAGACGGATATCGGATGCGCTCAAGACGAGATATGCTCAAGCGGCAAATGCATCGAGGCAAAATGCGCCGACAGCGACGGGGGGATAGACTACTATACGAAGGGGACCGCAACAAAGGGCCAGCTCTCCAATACGGATACCTGCAACAGCAAGACCCAGGTGCGGGAATACTATTGCTCCGAAGGCAACATTGTTTCAACGACCTATAACTGCGGCATTAATGGATGCAATAACGGGGCCTGCGTTAAACTCGTGATAGTTTAGGCACTTCCCCAAAATTTTTCTTTTTTTATTTTATTTGCACTTTATAAACATTTAATGCGGAATAATGCGGGGGAGGACATGCGGAAAGAATCTTCGATCGCGTTTTGCGCTATTTTGGTTTTTGCTTTTTTGGCGTTTTCAGGGTGCGCTGCCATGGCGAAAGTTGCCTGCAACAAAACCACTGAATGCGCGCCTGATGAGATCTGTTCGCAGGGATTCTGCGAAAAGCCCTCCGCCCCTTCATGCAGAACCGATAACCAGACCTGCGATACTGTTTCTGATTGCTGCAGCGGAATGGCATGCCAGGCAAACAGGTGCACACTGATGAAGTGCCTTGAAAGCTGCGATGATGCGAACTCCTGCACAAGGGATTCCTGCAATACCACGATTGGGCAGTGCGCCCATTCCATAATCCCTTCCTGCTGCGGAAACGGAATCTGCGAGGGCGGGGAAAGCTGCGCATCCTGCGCAAAGGACTGCGGCTGTGCGTCCGGGGAAGTTTGCGCTGAAGGCGCCTGCGTAAACGAAGTCGAGAACGAGCTGAGCGTTATAGGGGGGAATGTGACAATCGAAGCCTGCAGGCAGAAAGCCCTTAATGAGTGGAAATTGAAGAATTACGACGCGGTGATCGCGGATGCTGAAGGCTGCGCGGGCCTGATGGCAGAGCCGATCGGGGAGCTGGGCGTTTTGCAGAACACTGTGGCCGCAAACCAATCCCAGGCCGGTAAAGTCAAGGCCGCGTCCCTCACGCTCGGAAGCAAGCAGGAAGAGATGTACGCGATAAAGGCCCTTGCGGAAGCATACAAGAAAAAGAAAAACACCGACAAGTATCTTTATGACGACCTTGCCTACCTCCAGGACCTGAAGGGCGCGCTTGCCCACATGGAGCAATCGATATACCTGCTTTACCAGCTGAAACATGATTCCCCTGGGGAATGGAGGAACGACACCCAGGGTGCGCTGTTTGATGATTATGCAAACCAGTACCGGGGGGTAAACCAGGAGATCAATGCGTTGTATGATGACATCGGGAGCTACCACTACAAGTATGCATTCCAGGTGGACCCGAACGACCCGCTGGTGATTGACATTGTCGATGAAATGAACGGCAAGCCAACCGGGGAGTCTATGGATTTAAGGCTCCTGAAATTTGTGTATGGTTCAGTAAATTACGTTAGCGACCCGAACTGGAAGGTGGACTGGGTTCAGCCGCCTGCTTACACTTTAATGATGGATCAGGGGGACTGCGACGACAGCGCGGTTCTGCTCGCCTCACTCTTTCTTCGGGCAGGGATTTCCGGAACCGAGCTCTGCGAAGTTGATACTGACAGCGATGGAAAGTACGACCATCTTACGGTCGGGGTAAAGCAAAGCAACGGGCTGTATTCTATATACGAAAGCACGTGGCCGCCTTCGGATTACCTTTATTACAAGAAGGGCGACCCGGTTCCAACGGAACCTGCGCCCGTGGATGAGTGGAGTTACCCTGCTAAAATCCTATATTGCTACTCTCCTGAAGAAACCGTGAGCTATGCCCTTGCAAAAAAATGCAATGACGGGACCGAGTATGGCAAGTGCTCGGTAGAAAAGCCAATGTTCTGCGATGAGAAGCTGGGCCTGGTCAATGACTGCGAAAGATGCGGTTGTGACTCCAAATACCCGCATTGCGCAAAGGTCGGGGAAAACAAAGGCACCTGCAGGGTATGCCCGGAGTCCGGTGATGTTTGGATTGATGAGTATGCGGTCTGCTGCCCGAGGGGATATGAGGAGTATCACCCGGAAGACAGCAGTTGCTGGGAGAGATGAACTTTGCAATAGATTATAAATAATAACGAGGCAAAAGGAGAGCCATGTCAATCGTTACGCCCTGGGAAGTCGAGGGTTCCATAGATTATGATAAATTAATTCAGGAGTTCGGCACGAAGAGGATAAGCCCTGCGCTCCGCGAGAGGCTCATGAAGGAAACGCATGAGAAGAACGTGATGCTGGAGAGGGATTACTTCTTTTCGCACAGGGATTTGGATTTGGTGCTGGATGATTATGCGAAGGGAAAGGGATTTTTCCTGTATACCGGGCGGGCGCCGAGCGGGCCGATGCACATCGGGCACCTGATTCCCTTAGTATTTACTAAATGGCTGCAAGACCGGTTCAAGGTAAATCTTTATGTGCAGCTTCCGGATGAGGAGAAGTTCCTGCACAAGCGGGAATACACCTGGAAGGGAGTGCAGGGGTATGCTGAAGAGAATATCCGGGACATTGCCGCGGTCGGGTTTGACCCGGACCGCACTTTTGTTTTCAAGAACAGCGAGTACGCCTCCAATGTTTACCCGCTTTTGATGCAGACTGCGAAAAAGGTCACTTTTTCCACTGCGAAGGCGGTTTTCGGTTTTACGAACGAGACGAATATCGGGATGATCCAGTACCCCGCATACCAGATGGTGCCGACTTTCTTTGAGAAGAAGAGGTGCCTGATTCCTGCGGCAATTGACCAGGACCCGTACTGGAGAATACAGCGCGATATTGCCGAAGGGCTCGGATTCCACAAGACTGCGGCGATACATTCCAAGTTTATTCCGCCGCTGCAGGGGGTGCATGGGAAAATGAGCGCAAGCGTGGCGGATACTGCAATCTGGCTGAATGATGGTGAGTTGGCGGTGCGCAAGAAAATAATGAAGTATGCGTTTTCCGGAGGGAGGGAAACTGTTGAGGAGCACAGGAAATTGGGCGGAAATCCCGACGTGGATGTCTCCTTCCAATGGCTGAAAATGCTCTTTGAGCCTGATGAGCAAAGGCTAAAAAAGATTGAAGGAGAATATAGGAGCGGGCAAATGCTCACTGGCGAGCTCAAGCAAATTCTTGTGGACAAGCTGAATGCCTTCCTGGCAACACATCGTGAAAGGCGGGAAAAGGCAGATGTGGAGAAGTTCATGTACGAAGGGAAGCTCGCGCAAAAGATGTGGGAAACCACATACGAGGCATGATTAAAATGGGAGAAAAAAAATGGGGACGGGACAGGAATAGGGGAAACTTCACTGGAGGAGGCTCCAGCGGGGGCAAAAGGGATTTGAAAAGCTACCGCGGAGAAGAAAGAAGGGAAGGCAACGAGCGGAGTTCTTTGGGCGGCGGAAAACGTGAAGGCGGGTACCGCGGCGAAGGAAGGCGCGAAGGCGGAGAAAGACTGGGGGAAGGCGGGCATCGCCCCCGCGAAGGCGGAGAACATAGGGGGTATAGCGATAGGCCTTCTGGCGGCGGATACCGCGGCGAAGGAAGGAGGGGGGAAGGATACCGCTCTGGAGATCGTGGTGGGTATAGAGACAGGCCTTCAGGAGGAGATAGAGAAGGAGGCCGCCCTAGGGAAGGCGGAGAGAAGCGCCCATTTAGCGGAGAACGCAGAGGGTATAGTGACCGGCCTTCTGGCGGCAGCTTCCGTGGAGAAGGAAGGCGCGAAGGAAATGAACGGCGCCCATTTAGCGGAGAAAGACAGGGAGAAGGTGGAGAACGCAGAGATTATGGTGATCGGCCGAGGCCTTCTGGCGGCGGATACCGCGGGGACCGGGGCGGCGGGCGCTCATTTGGAGGGGAGAGGCGCCCATTTAGCGGAGGGGAACGCAGAGGGGGGAGCATCGGCTTCAGGAACCAGGAACGGAGGGAAGGCGGAAGCTTCCGCGAAAGAAGCCCTTCTGAGGGGGAAGGAAGCGAAGGAAGGTTTGACCGCTCAAAATTCATGAAGAGGGCGCGCGAAGAGACCACCGAGGTTTTGCGCGGGAGAGACATGTACCTAGCGCAGCTCTCTAATTGCATCGAAGAGGAAGAGCGCGTTGCAAACCAGCTAGGGGAAAGGCTCGAGGAGATTTACGGGCTCTATTTCCCTGAATTGAACGTGGAGAACAAGAGGAATTACGCGCTCATCATAAATATGATTACGAAAGAAGACGTGCCAATCGAGGCGGTTGCAAAATATGTTGGCGAAGGGAAGGCGCGCCAGATCGCTGAGGCAGGGAAAAACAGCGTGGGCGGAAATTTCAACGAAAAAGATGTTGAGAATATGAAGAAAATGGCGCAAGAGATTGAAGCCATTTTTGCGCTCATGAACAGGCACGAGAAGCACATGGACGACGTTGCGCGCGAAGAATGCCCGAACCTCCATTATCTTGTCGGGGCTAAACTCGCGGGAAAACTGATTTCAGTTGCCGGCGGTATGAAGAAGCTTGCGGTACTGCCTGCGAGCACAGTCCAGGTAATGGGCGCAGAGAAGGCGCTCTTCAAGCATCTGCGCAACCGGAACATCGCGCCCCCTAAACACGGGGTAATTTTCCAGCACGCATCAATTTCAACTGCGCCTAAAGGTGTCCGGGGAAAGATTGCGCGCGCACTTGCAACAAAGATTTCGCTTGCTGCAAAAGCGGATGTTTACACGAAAAGGTTCATTGGGCCGCTTATTAAGGACAAGTTCGAAAAACGCCTGAAAGAGATTAATGAAAATGCCGCGAGGGCGAGGGGCAGGCATGAAGATGAAGATACTCCTTCTGGCTGACATCCATGGGGAAGAAGCGGTTCTTGACAGGTTGCGGGCAGTTGCTTCCAAATATGACTATGTGCTGATTGCAGGAGACATAGGAAGAAGCGTTTCCTTCATGGAGGATTTGCTCTCAATTTCTGACAATATTTACTGGGTTCCGGGAAACAGCGAGGAATTGGATTCCCCGGATAAATACCCGCGCTGCCTGCACAAGCAGAGAATGGAAATTGCCGGAGGGTTCAACATAGTTGGTTTTGGTTTTACGCCCCCCACCCCCTTTGGAACCCCTGGGGAGATGCGCGAAGAAGAAATCTATGCGCAGATGAGGGATTTGCCTATAGACGGGAAAACCATATTGCTTACACACGTGCCTCCGTATGGGCTTCTGGATGAGGTGGAGGCCGGTTTGCATGCGGGAAGCCATTCCGTGCGCAAAATAATGGAGGAGGCGCGCCCCCTCTTGCTTATCTGCGGGCACATCCACGATGTTGAAGGGAAGCAGAAAATCGGGGAAACAACGGTTGTGCAGCTCCCTGCGGGAAAAAACCTGCGGAGCGTTGTGCTTGAAATTGGGGAAGGGCAATTGAACATAACAATGGGGCAGTTATGAAGAAAATAGAAGTAAGGAAAAGCACGGATGAAAAACGCATTTTCAAAGTGATTAGACGGATTTTTCCAAAGGCTTTCCCCAGGTTTTCTGCAAACGATTTCTACTTCGTTGCAAAGGCAGGGGGAAGGGACGTTGGCTTCATCCACCTGATAAAAAAGAAAGGGCGGATTCTCCTGCAGGGGGTTGGCGTAGTCGAGAATTACCGTGAGAGGGGGATAGGCAGTATGCTCGTGGACAAGGCAATTGACTATGCAAACCAGGAAAAGATGGACATTATGCTTAAGGTGAGGCCGACAAACTGCCCTGCATTGAATCTGTACGAGAAGAAAGGCTTTAGTATTAAAAAAGTTAGGGATACTTATATCCTTGAGAGAAAACAATTCACTTAGATTCTCTCACGGGGGATTGAGCCAACCTGGTATGCTGCAAGCTTTGGGAGCTTGTTATCTGTGTTCAAATCACAGATCCCCCATTTGCCATCCTTTTCTTTTTGTAAAATCTGAGAAAGCTTCGCTTTCTTCCCTTGAGCAACGGCTCAAGGAGAAAAGGCTAGCGCACCTAAAAGAAAAACAGTATCAAATATCATTTCTTCATTTTCTTCTTTTCACTTCTGTTTTTCAGGTGGAAAATAAAGGACTGCATCCTTGCGATTTGCCCCTGCAGCCTCTGGACTTCGCGGTCGCGGCTCACTTCTACAACGCGGGAAGTTCCCGCCCTCTTTAATTTCTCTTCCGCATCAGCGCGGCGGGCGCGCTCGAGTTCAAGGGCTTTGCGGAGGTTTTCGTTCTCAGAAAGGATTGAAAGAAGGCGCTCGTCTTTTTTTACCTGCTCCGGAGTCCGTGTCCTCCGGTCTTCAATTTCCCCGCTCTGTTCTAACTTTTTCTCTTCTCGCTTTGCAAGCATGAATTCTGCGTTCTTTACAGAATAACCCTGGATAAAGAGGTGCTTCAGGAGTTCCTTGTCGAAGGCAGTATCAGAATGCTCAATCCTGCGCAAGGTGTTCTCATAATGCCGGTATGCTTTTACCGCAGCGGCAAGCGCATCGCGCACATGCGGGTTCTGGATTTCCTTTCCAATCTCTTTTTTCTTTTCAACAAGCATGCTGCGTTCAGGGATGTGCAATCGCGCATGGAAACGGGCTGCGACCTTTTGCACAAAATCAGGTGCAGGGCAAACATCGGTTGCGATTAGCGAAGGCTTTCCAAGATGGGAGATTATTTCTACAATCCTTTCGTGGCTTGCCTCTTTTTCGCAGCCTGAAGCAATCAGGTTTCCATTCAAATCAATGGCTGCATATGCGGTGTAAACTCCGGGGTCGACTCCGATAATCAGGTGTATCCACTCACCCGGAATGCTGGTCCTGGTCTTCCTGGGACTGGTAGATGTAGTCCTGCTTTGCGAAAATCTTCGTGTGCGGCTTCACGTGCCTCATCACATTTACATTCGAGCCAATCCAGCAGTCGTTTCCTATCATTTTCCCGGGCATTGTGCAGGCAAGGACTCCGAATTTAACGTGGTCTCCGATGATGCTGCCGAGCTTTTTCCTTCCGGAATTTATCCAGCCCTTTTCGGTCTGGATGTTTATGTGGCTCGCATCGAAGCGGTAGTTTGCGATCTGGGTGCCTGCGCCGAAATTCACGCCTTCTCCTACTACGCTGTCTCCTATGTAAGAGAGGTGCTTCGCATTCACATTATCAAAAAGTATGCTGTCCTTTATTGTGGTGGATTCGCCGATGCGGCAGTTTGCGCCGATCGAATTGTTTCCGCGGAGGAATGAGTGCGGGCCGATTTTGGAATCCTTGCCGATGTAGGCGGTTCCTTCGATATACGAATCGAAAATCTCTGCGCCTTTTTCCATTATTAGTTTTCCTTTTATGGTGGAATTTTCCACCTGCTCAATGGAGGCCTCCATTTCCGAGAGGAGCTTGGCGTTCAGGTCGAAAAGATGCCAGGGGTAGCTTACTTCCCCCCAGAATTCCGATACCTCGACTGCCCTCGCGCCGCGGAAAACATCAACTATTTCGTATTCGCCGCGGGATGACGGGGCGAGCTTCCCAAGTTCCGAGAAAACCGAGGGAGAAAACGAATAGACGGAAAGGTTCGCCAGGTTTGTGGGGGGCTTTTCGGATTTCTCCACAAAATTCGTGATTTTTCCATCCCGCACTTCAGCGACTCCGAAGTTGGAAACGTCCTGCATCTTCTTCAATGCAACGGTTTTCTCCTCCTTCCCGTGCGCTTCCATTACCTTCCGGTAGAGCGCCGGGTCGCAGATTATGTCCGCGGCCACCGCGAGGAAATCCTCATCCGCGTATTTTTCCGCATCCATCAATGCTGCGCCGGTCCCGTGCTTCAGGCCCTGCTGGATGAACGAGATTTGCATTCCTAGTGAATTCTCTTCCTTTGAGAAATATTCGATGATCTTTTCTGCCTTGTATTTTACGACGATTCCTGCTTTTGTAATTCCTGCCTTCTTGAGGCGGGAAAGGACGTGCCAGAGCATCGGCTTGCCCCCTACCTGCAGCATCGCCTTCGGGCGCGTATAAGTGAGGGGGTGCATGCGCACTCCTTCCCCTCCTGCTAAAACGACTGCTTTCAACATGAGTTTGCCACCTCCAAATGAATGTGATCCACTGGGCGGGCTGGCTGAGTCTGCAGGTAATCCGCCACTATGGCAAACTCATGTTCCAACCTACCACCAAGGTATTTAGTGATTATGAATATTTTAAATAAAGAGGGTAAGCAGGGCTAAACCGATTTTTCAATCAGCGCCTTTGCTTTTGCGTGGCTTTCTTCCAGTTTTTTCTGCTCTTTCGCTTCCAGAGTAAGGCGGATTATGTGCTCGGTTCCCGAAGGGCGGATAAGAAGCCAGTAATCCTCCGCATCCACGCGCAAGCCATCAACCGTGTTCAGTTTTCCTTCGAAATCCATTCCGGAGCGTATTTTCTCCATTGCCTTCTTCTTGTCCGAGGTCTTGAATTTCTCCCTGACCATTGGGAAGGGCTTGAAAGGGGCAGAGAGGGTTGAAAACTTTCCCTTCTCTGAAAACATCTGCGCAAATTTGGCTGCGGCTAAAATTGCATCCGGAACATGAACTCCCTTTGAGTAGATATATTCCCCTGCGGGTTCCCCTCCGAAAACCGCGCCGACTTCTTCCATTTTATCAGCGACATAGGTGCTGCCTACCGGAGTAATTATGAGTTCGCCGCCGCCTTGGGCAACTGCGTCTTTTACAATGAGGGAAGATTCAACCGTGCTCACAACTTTTCCTTTTTTCTTTCCCAACTCTTCCAGAATCATGAGGGAGAGCTGGACGTCCATGTTGATCACGTAGCCGCGCTCATCCACAATTGAGATGCGGTCCCCGTCGCCGTCATGGGCAATTCCAAAGTCCGCCTTTTCCTCTTTTACTTTTGCGCAAAGCGCATCAAGATTCTTGGCAGATGGCTCGGAAGGCCTTGCAAATCCGCGTGATTGCATATTGATTGCGGTCACGATGCACCCGAGCATTTCCAGAAGGCGTGGCGTGACCACGTGCGCGGCACCGTTGCAATCAACAACTATTTTGGGCGCGCGTGCGCGTATTTTTTCGGCATCAATCAATGGAAGGATGAATTTTATGTAATCTTCAATTATTTCCTCGTCTCTTTTCTCAGAGCCGGTCTTGTCCCAGGAAGAGAGGGAGATTCCCTTTTCATAATTGGAAATGACCTTCTTCTCTTCCTCTTTCCCAATTTCCTTTCCCTTGGAAATGAGTTTCAGCCCATTGTATTCGGGCGGGTTGTGGGAGGCGGTGACCATTATCCCGTTTGCCTTGTGCTTAAGTGTTGCAAAGGCAAGAAGGGGAGTGGGGATTATTCCGCAATAGATCGCATCCTTTCCTGCGCTCAGCGCACCGCTCATTGCCGCATTGGAAAGGAGCTCTCCGGTCTCTCGCGTATCTTTTGCAACGACCAGGCTAGAATAGGCAAATGCGTTCCCTATGCGCAAGGCTAGTTCTGGGGTTATTTCTGAGCCGTATACGCCGCGTATTCCGGAAGTGCCAAACATAAATAACAAGAAAGAAGAAATAAGAAAGAAAATAAAAAGAGAGGCTATTCCCTGTGTGTTGCAGAGGGTTGGTGCCTCCTGCTGAACCACAGGTATGCTGCCACAAGCCCTATCAAGAGAAGGAGCACCACTCCTATCTGCTGGACCTGGAATTCAGCCTGCGGCTGGGTTACCGGCTGCTTGGGCGCATTCACAGAGGGAACTTCAACCGTCACAAGCGGGTAGGTCGGCTTTTCCGGAGGCTGCTCTGGGGTTACTACCGGAGTAGGAGCTACAGGCGCGGGTGAAGGCTGCTCTGGAGGCTTTTGCTCCGGAGGCTTCTCCGTGGGCTTCTCTACGCATGAGTAATCCATGCACTGGTAGCCTTCCTTGCACTGCGAATCAGATGTGCATTCCGGAGGAACGCAGGAGCACTGGTCGCAGGCATATCCTGCCCCGCATTGCTTGCCCACAACCCCGCACTGCGCCGCTTCCTTTGGCATGCACTGGTGGTTGGCTATGCTGCAGTATTCGCAATCTCCGCAGTCCGCATCCTGTTGGCATGCGTAGACCAATGGCTCCGCGCCCTCTTTTCCGGGAAGGGGCGTTGCAAACAATCCGTAGACGTCCGCATATACCAGATAACCGGACGGGATTACGTCTCCGAAGATTTGGCTCAGGAACTCGGTGCGGTCATGCTGAGAGAGCGGAGTCACTGTGATTGTCCGCCCCGAAACGTTGTTTGATTGAAGAGGGACCGGAATCCATCTTCCTTTAAGGAACACGTCTCCCTGCGGGGTTTCCGAAGCCTTGAGGACATCCTTAGGCTGCTCTTGCGGAAGCGGAAGCGGCCCTGAGGAGCGTTCCCCTCCTATTATGGACCGCTCGCACGCGGCCCTTTCCATATTGCATACATAGCCCTCCGGGCATTCCGAGTCATAGACACATAAAGTAGGCCGGCATTCCCCGTTGCTCTGGGCCAGCTCATAGCACGAATAGCCGGTCTCGCAATCCGTGTCGTTTCTGCAGCCTGAGCAAATGTAGCCCACGCAGTATTGCCCCGTCGGGGCAGCCTGGAGGGAATTGCAATCACTGTCGGACTCGCACTGGACATTGGTGCACATCTTTTCGTAGCAGCGCTGGTGCGGGTAGTTCGGGCAATCGGTATCCTCTTCGCAATACCAGCCCTGCCGGTAGTACGAAAGGAGGTAGAGCCCCATGGTGTTTCCATCGTAGTTTGCGGTTCCTCCGTAGTGGACCTGGAAATTCGTTATTTCCGGGCCCTCTGGGGTTGCTGAGAGATAGTTCGGGTTCTCGGCCAATGCCGCCACAAGGAAGTACTTGTCCAGGAACGGCTCCTTGCCCGCCACGCCCACGCTCGGCAGCAAGTGCAAGGTCGCATTCAAGTCCAAATCCTCTTCTTGCACGACTATCTTTCTTACGCTTGGAAGGTTGGTATCAGAGATCACATAGACCGCGGTGGCGTTGTCTTCAACCGAGAAGGACACCGAGGATGTTCCCGCACCTACCGCGGAGTTGTTGACCTCCCACGGGATTCCTTGTGCGCTTGGGTCTGCGCGGAATGCAAGCGGCAGGTCCATATTCCAGAACGGGTTCGCCTCTACAAGTTCGAATTCAAAGGTCCCCTTTGGAATCGATTTGTCCAGAAGGAGGAGAAGCTTTTCGAACTGAGTCTGGCGCCCTCCGTTGCTCTTTTCAATGACGGCCGCGAAGGTCGAGAACAAGCCTTCGCCGTTCTTTGACATCGTGGTGTGGATTATGGTTGCTGATTTGGGCTGCTCCACCGGAATCTGCGAGGATTGGAGATCGCCTGCGAGGGCGTTCCTCACATTGGATGCGTCAATTACCCCTAGCACGCTGTTGCCATAAACGCTGCATCCGTCCACAAACTCGTTCCCGATGTTCAGGAGCACGAGCCCATAGTTGTTCTCATAAATTCTTGAGGAGTTGTAATGGTTTTCAACGGCCCCGTCCACGCACCCTCCTGTATCATAGCTGCATATCGAGCCGCGGGCCGGGTCGCAATTCTGTGAGGAAGACCAGCACGGGCCGGTGTACCTTAAGGTCCCTTCCAGACTCGTCAAGACGCCCGAGCTAAGGTCAAGCACCCCTGCTCCAAGAGGAAGCTTTTCGAGCATCTGGTATCTGGGCGGAAGGCCTGTCCCCTCATAAAAAATAGAGTACATGTCCCCGTCGTTTCCGTAAATGTTGCTTCCGGACAACGCCCCATCGTAGGAATTCAGGTATCCGGCGCCAAAAATGTCGTTATTGAAGATGCTTACCCCCTGCATGAGCGATTCATCGCTGAAGGCGAACATCACCCCTGCCGTGCTCTCCGAGAAGGAAGAGCTTGAGACAGTTGTGCGCGGGGACTGGATGAATATCGCACCCGCCCCGGAATCCTTGATTCTGAGGGGGGCGGCCAGAGGCTCCCCGGTGAGGGGCCCGCCAAGGTAATTCATCAAAAGGTTTATGAAGAGGGTTCCGTTCATCCTGTTGTTTTTGCTTTCGTGATTTGTGACCAGGATGTCCTTGCAGCGGCCGGTGGCTATTCCGACCCCGCTGCCATCCGAGTTGCATCCCTCAAGGGCGGTTCCGTTGCTGCCGAATAAAGCGAAGCCGAACAGGTTGTCATTGGAGGCTGAATTTTTCAAGGTTGCATCATCGGTGTAGAAGAGGAGCATCCCGTTGTTGTCCAGGTCGTCTGAGCCGGAGACAGTTACGCCCTCGACAACCGAGTTGTCCGCGTTGCAGAGCACCACTTCCGAATAGGTGCCTCCGCTGAGGGTTACGGTCTTGTTCGCGAAATAGATCGGCCTGCCTTCGGAGCCGGTGTTGTTCTCAAAGAGGTTGTAGCACATCTTGGGCAGCGTCTGAAGTGGAGTAGTGGCCCTCATGTCTCCCCCATGCAGGCCGCTTCCAATGCTGAACCAGGCATCCCCTCCAAGCAGGAGGTCTGCCTCCTGGTTTTGCTCCAGAACGTTATTTTTGTACGTTCCATTGTAATCGAGTGTGTTGAGCCCCACGATGTTGTTGTATGCGTGATTGTTCGTGAACGTGTTTCCGAATACTGTGGGCACGCCCGCCCCAAGAATGTCCCTGGGGATGTTTCCTTCTATGTAGAATCCATTGGCGCTTCCATAAGCGGTGTTCCCGGAAATTATGTCCATGGACGCCCCGGCAATTTCAAACCCGCCTCCGGTGTAGTCTACTAGGTCATCCCCATAGGCTGTGTTTCCGGTTATGTTGTTCAGCATTCCGTGTACGTAGAATCCGGATTCGTCGCAGTCGTGGGCGGTGTTGTTTCTAACGGTGTTGCGGTCTCCGATTAAGGATAATCCGGAATACCCGCAGTCATAGAATTCATTTCCCTCGAAAACATTGTCGTCACCCGAGTTTAATGCGCATTCGTTTTCGGATGCAAAAAAGGTGTTGTTTGCAAAATAACTTCCGGAAATCGCCACATCAATGTTCTCGCTCTGGTCGTGGAATGTGTTGTTCACTATTGTGTGGTTATAGCCATCTGCATATAAGCCCCAAACGCCTCCGTAGATGTTGCAGTTCTTCAGCGTCACGTTGTTTGTGTGGCTTATCTCCACATCGTTAGAAGTGGCTCCGGAAATGCTGTGCCCCGCACAATCAAGGGTGACGTTTTCAGCATAGATGCCTATGCAATAATTCTCCGTACCATAATCCCCGCTGATGTCCCTGGTGAGCATATAATACGCCCCTGGGGCGGTTATGTTCTGGCACGCACCTATCGGAACACTGGGGGCGGAAAAAACGAGGCCCAACACCACTAAGAACGCAAACAAATTCCTCAATGACATGCATTAATTTGGTGGGGAAAGGAATAAAAATAACGAGGTGGCGGCCGTGCGCGCCGCCTAATACAGCATTTTAAAGAATATCTGAATAAAACGCATTAAAGGTAATCATTATGAAAGAGCTGATAATACACGCTGACAGCGTTTCCTACGAAGTGACCAAGAAGACAAAGCTTTCGGAAGAAATCCCGGAGGAAATGAAAAAAGCGGAAATGAAGGATGCGCTCTGGGTGCGCATCGCGGTTGAGAAAACGGATGAGGGGAACCTGGATTCGGTGATTGAGCAGGCTGTGAAAGACATTCAGGAAATTGCTGCGCAGGTAAAGTGCAGGAATGTAATGATTTATCCCTATGCGCACTTGCTCATGGGCTCTGCGCCTTCTACTCCGGAGGCTGCAATCGAATTAATGAAGCAGATTGAAGGGGAGCTGAAGGAAGTCGGATTTACCGTGATTAGGGCGCCTTTTGGATGGTATAAGAAATTTAATGTTGCTTGCAAGGGGCATCCCTTAAGCGAGCTTTCGCGCGTATTCTCTGCGCACGGGGTCAATGTGGATAAGGGCCAGCACGTTGTGCAGGTAAGCGATACTCTGGCGGTTTCGGATTCAATTAAAGCAGAAGAGAAGATGACGAGCAGATTCTACGTGCTCGGTACGGATGGAAAGCTTACTGAGATTGAGAAGTTCAACTTCACTGGGAATGAAAAGCTGAAGAAGCTCGCGACTTATGAGACGAAAAAGGTGAGGGCTTATGATAAGGAGCCGCCCCACATAAAATTGATGCGGGAGCAGGAATTGGTGGACTATGAGCCGGGGGCGGACAGCGGGAATTTCCGGTTTTACCCTAAGGGCCGGCTTGTAAAGAAACTGCTTGAGCGCTCGATTACGGATGCGTGCGTGGATTATGGGGCGATGGAAGTTGAAACTCCGATCATGTATGATTACGAGCACCCTTCGCTCAAGAAATATTTGAACAGGTTTCCGGCCCGGCAGTATGTGGTGATGAGCGAGGATAAGAAATTCTTCCTCCGCTTTGCCGCATGCTTCGGGCAATTCTTAATTGCGCACGACATGGTTTTCAGCCATAAGCAGCTTCCGATGAGGATGTTTGAATTAACTCGGTATTCTTTTCGGAGGGAGCAGGGAGGCGAGCTTGCCGGATTGAAGAGGCTGCGCGCATTCACAATGCCGGATATGCACGGAATTTTGAAGGATATGGGGCAGGCAAGGGAAGAGTTTGAGATGCAGCTGGAACTCGGGATGGATTGGCTGAGCGGAGTGAGCCTGCTTGATGAATGCGAAGTTGGTTTCCGCATACTGCGGAGCTTCTACGAAGAGAACAAGGAATGGTACAATTCCCTTGTGAAGAAAATTGGGAAGCCAATTGTTGTGGAATTGTTTGACCAGAGGTATGCGTACTTCATTACAAAATTCGAATTCAACTTCATTGATGCGATGGATAAGGCTAGCGCGCTTACTACCGTGCAGATTGATGTGGAGAATGCGGATACTTACGACATAAATTTCGTGGCTGAGGATGGGAGCAAGCAGAGGCCCATAATTACCCATGCATCAATTTCCGGGAGCCTGGAGCGGGTAATTTATGCTCTTCTGGAAAAGGAAGCGATGAGGATGGAGAAGGGGAAGAAGGCAATTCTCCCTCTCTGGCTTTCGCCTGCGCAGGTGCGCATCATTCCGATTTCGGAAAAGCACGTGGATGCTGCCAGGAAGGCGATGGAGCTAATTGGGGAAGGGGTCCGCTGCGATTTGGATGACACTACGGAAACGCTTGGAAAGAAAATCCGGAATGCGCAGAAAGAATGGATTCCCTACATTGCTGTAATCGGGGATAAGGAGGCGGAGAGCGGGAAGCTTTCCGTAACGATTCGCGCAACGGATGAGAAGAAGGATATGGATGCTGCTGAACTTGGAAAAACCATAAGGGAAGGAACGAAAGGAATGCCCTTTGATGCGCTTTCGCTTACCCCTGAACTATCCAAGAGGCCGATATTCCACGGCTAGGGCTTTGGTTCTCCCTCGAAGGTCAGGTCCCCGAAATCGTCTTCGGGTTTTTCTCCCTTGGCGGCTTCTTGGCCCGCCCTCAGGCCCATGAGCGTCTTCCTTACTTCGAGCTGCTCGAGCTTCTCCTGGATGTGGAACTGTACGCGCGCGTCCGGGTCGTTCTGGAATGCTTCCACAACTTCCGGGTGGCGCTCTATGTCGTCTTTTTCGTTGAAAAGGCACATCCCGAACATCTTGTAGAAGGTCCCCCCGTTCGTTCCGAGCGGGTAGTTTGCAAGATAGGACTCGAGGAACAGCGTCCTTGCGACCTTGTCGTGCTTCAGCATGTTCATGTATCCAACCACCGCTTCGAGCGCATCGAAAATGTCGTCTGCGTTCCCGTAAATCATGCTTCCCGAGCCCTTGGCGGCTTCTTCGAATATCGAATTCAGGCTCTTATCGGACCTGATTTTTGAGTGGTCTTCCCTCCCAAGCACCTGGAAGAACATTTCTGCGTTGAAGCGTGTTTCGGAGACCGCGCTCTGGAATTCGTCCACATCGTGCTTCACCATGTTCTCAAAACGACCGACAATCTGCGGCCGCGGCCACTTGGACGAGACCGAAACAAGCCAGCCTGCAAGGGTGGTGAGGTGCACTTCCGAGTAAAGGCGGAAGCCGAGCCCTATCAGCGGGTTTGGCATGTTGTTAACGGTTTGCGGGTCCGGAAGGTCGAGCCCGAGCATCACGCCGAGTCCTTCAACGCCACCGAAAGCGCCATAGGGTTTTGCGATTTCCGGGTGGCCGAGTGCGTGCATGAATGTGCGCGGCCTTTGCTGGCTCAGGAAAACGAACGTTGCGCCTTTTGCGAATGCGTCGAAAACGTTTGTTTCGCGGTTTGCGTTTGCGTGCTTTGAGCTTAGGATTGTGTGTGCGAAAAGCTTCTCGACCTCCCCCGGGTCCGCAAGCCCCTTGATTTCCTGCCTGCTTTTCACCCTCTGGACCGCCTCCTGCTTGTACATCCTGCTGAAAATCCTCTGGAGCTCGTCGGAAGCGGCTGAAAGCGCGCCACCGAGGGTCTCCTCCTGCTCGTGCGTCCACCTGCGCTCCGTCATCATGACTTTCACGAGGGGCTCATAGCCCTTCATGTTCTTTGCGAGCACTTCCATTGCGGATTCGATGAATGGGACGAAGCGGGTGGGGATCTTTCCCTTTAGGCGCTCGATATTTTCGCTCACCTCGCTTTCTTCTGTAAATGCGTCCATCTGCATCGGGGCGGTGCCGCGCTGGAGCGCCAGTTTTGAAACACCCTGCTTTATTGAGAGCATCTCTTCGAGCCTCGCTTCCCTGTTTGTTGCGCCAAAAAGCGCGTCCATTATGCTGTCCGGGGTGCCTCCCTTTTCGACAAAACCTTCCGGAGAAGGCTGTGGCTCCGCCGGAATGATTGTTGGCGCCCTTTCCCCGCTGGCCTTGCTGGCGCCCCCTTCCGGATCAAAACCGAATGACATCGGGGGGGTTGTGCGGGCTCCCTGTGGGCGCGGATAAACAGGAGGTTTTTGAAGTATTTGAGGCGGTTCTGGGCTTTTTGGCGCGGGCTCTTCGAAGCCCCTGGTTTTCCTCGCGGGTTCCGGAGCCGGCTTTTGCGCGGCTGCCTGTGGAGGAGGAGTGGTTCTCTGCGCTGCTGCCTGCTGCCTGTGCAGGCTGCCTGCAACGTCGCCTAGGAAAAAACGCCTTCCCTGTGCGACTGCCGCATCAGTTTTTGCTTTGACCTCTTTAGGATTATCAGTCATAATGTTATTATGGGGGAAAACCTTTTTAAACCCACATTAAACCACTAAAATGAACACAAAATAGAGGAAAAGAACGCAAATAAAACCAAGGACGTGTTATGGGGCAGGTTGGGGATGGGTAAAGAATAATGCGAAGCGACCTAAGGACATAAGCCTAGCGAGGGGGGGTAGGTTCCACTAGGCGGGGGATCTCCCCTGCCTGGTGACTACATATAATGCTTGAAGGGCTTGGAAAGGTTCATTAGGAACTTGAGCGGGTCCGGATCCTTTACGAACGCTGAGGCGAGCAGAACCCCGGAAGCGCCAAGGGAGAGTGCCTTGTCCACGTCCTTTTTGTCGCTGACCCCTGCTCCGCAGAGAAGGGGAATGTCTTTGCTTACCTTCCTTACCGCATCCAAAGAATCGCTAATCACTTTCGGCTTGGTTTTGGAGACGCTCTTTCCTGAGCCTATGAGTTCAGGCGGCTCGATTGCGATGAAGTTCGGCTTGAATTTTGCAAACTGCTTGCATTCGGCCGGGCTTTCCGCGCAAACGATGGATTCAAGCTCGTATTTCTTGAGCATTGGAACCGCAAGCGAAACCTTGTCCGGGCACCTGCGTTCTGAGTGGTTTATGAGGGAGCCTTTTGCGCCCAGGGATTTTACCCCTTCGGGAAGGGTGTAGCCGGTGTATGCGCCTGGTTCAAGCGGGTCAACGTGCTGCGCAAATACGTCTTTGTGCGCCATCCTTGCCCTCTGCAAGTGCGTTGGGGGAGGGCAGACCACTATGCGCACTTCGCTCAATTGGGAGGCTTCCCGCGCCGCATCCACAAGAAGGTCAATCCTCTTGTAAGTCTCCGAATAGTTCTTCAGGTTCAGGACTATCATGAAGGGGCTATCCGCAGCAAAGTTATAAAAGAATGCGATTGGGAAATAGGTGCATGAACGTCCCTGAAATAGAAAAGATACTTCTGGAGAAGGAAAAGGAGCTGGATTCCTACATCCGCGATGAGAGAGGAGTAGTGAGGATGTGCGCAAAGGCGATTAAGGAGGTGCACAATGGGAACCTCCAGGAGGCAAAGGAGCTTGCGGCACGGGCTAAAAGCGGCATGGAGGCGCTTCCGCGCATAGGCAACAGGAGGAGAATGGTTGAGCAGGAGTATACGGAAGCGGTTGCATTAATTGCGGTTGCGGAAGAAGGGGAGATTCCCTCGAATAATGAGATCGGGGTGGAGGGAGAGCCCTACCTTCTGGGCCTATTGGATTGCATTGGGGAAATCAAGAGGCTCGTAGTGGAGCAATTAAGGGAAGGGAAGCGGGATAAGGCGGAATATTACTTCCAGAAAATGGATGCGATATATGATGCGATCGGGCACCTGCATTTCTCAGGGGCGCTGATTCCGGATTTGCGGCACAAGCAGGACGTTTGCAGGGCGCTTCTTGAGGATGCGAGGGGCAAACTCATAAAATAGGTATTATTGAGTATTAATCAGAATGAGCAGAAGGTGTAGAAAATGATGAGAAAATTGTTTGCATTGTTTGTGGTTTTTATTTTCCTTGCCGGGTGCGGCGAGCAGAAACCTCCTGTGGTGGTTGAGAATGAAACCGTGCCCGTCAGCCATGGAAACGGGACTACGGGAGGGCACCTTGTAATCACGGGGGGCACCAATACGACCATTACTGGAGGGGAGAAGCCTCCGGTGGAAGTCCGGCCCGCAGTTGAATATGCGGAAGACCCGAATGCGACCATGTACGTTTACTTCATAAATGTGGGGGATGGGAACACCCAGGGCGATGCAATCCTCGTGAAGAAAGGGGATTTCGACATGCTGATTGACGGGGGGCCCGAATCCAAAAAACAGGCCGTTGTGAATTTCCTCCTTGAGAAGCAGGTTGATGACCTTGAGGTGGTCGTTTCCACCCATGATGACCCTGACCACTATGGGGGGCTGCAATATGTGGGGGAGAACTTCCGCATAGGGGATATCTGGAGGAGCGAAGAAGGCTCTGCTGGATATACCTCCTACATAAACGGCATAAAGAAGGAGGGGCAGGTCAAATTTGTGGGCAGGGGGGATGAGAACCTTTACAGCGGGATTCATGTGATAGTTGAAAACCCCATCAAGGGAGAGGGAAGGTTCTTCGACCCGAATAATGACGGCGTGTCGCTAAGGCTGGAAGATGAGAGGGGGTTCTGCACCCTCCTTACCGGGGATATTGAAGGGAGCGCGCAGACAAAAATCTTAATGGATTCCAAGCCCTGCGACGTTGTGCAGATGCCCTGGCACGGGATGAGCGAGGGGCTGAGCGAGCTGGACTTCTTATTTGACAAGCTCAAGCCTAAGGCAGTAGTGGTAAGCGGAAGCGCAAATGACTGGACGAACACCAGGCAGACGCTCTACCTGAAAGCGCAAGTGAGGAACATTACGGTATACAACGACTTTGACGGCAAGGATGCGAAGGTTGCATTCGATGGCAACAACTTAGAAATAACTGTTGAGAACTGAGAGGAATTGAATGAAGATAGTGCAAGCGGTCCATTCCTTTCCCCCGGCAATCGGGGGGATTGAGAGGCATGCGTATGAGCTTTGCGAATGCCTGCACGGGATGGGGGAAAGCATTGTTGTGCACACTTCCGGAAAAGGAGGGGGGGAGCCTTTCCTGGTTAAACGGCACTGGGCGCTAAAGTTTCCTTTCTTTTCTTCGGTTTCATGGATTCCTTTCCTTGCCTTAAGGCTAATGGCTGAAGATGCAGATGTGTATGCGTCGCATGGGTATGGGTCGCTGATGCCGGTGTGCACCGCGGTTGCGGCAAAGGTGAGGGGGAAGCCATTCGTATTCACGGTGCATGGATATCCCCAGCTCTCTGGGATGGGGCGGGTTGCGCAGTGGATTTATCGGAATACGTTTGCGCGCATCATATTTGCGGCTTCTTCACGGGTAATCGTTGTGTCCAGGCACTCGATTCCATTTATTGAGGGGCGGGTTGCGCCTGGAAAAATAGTGTATATTCCTAATGGGGTTAACGCCTCCGCATTCGAATGCCCCCCTTTTACTGAAGGCGAATACTTCACCTATGTGGGGAGGCTGGATAAAGATAAGCAGGTGGACATGCTCATACGCGCTGCCGCGCGGACAGGAGGAAAAGAGAAAATACTGATTGCCGGAAATGACGACGGGGCGAAAAAGAGCCTGGAAGCCCTTGCAAAAGAATTAAAGGTGGATGCGGAATTCACCGAAGTGCAGCCCGGTGATGTGGGCAAGATTTACTGCTATTCAAAAGCAATTGTTCTTCCGAGCAGGTATGAGGGGTTCTCCCTTGTGTGGCTTGAGGCAATGGCTGCGGGAAGGCCGATGTTCTCTACTCCGGTGGGGGAAGCCCCTGAACTTTTCCGCGAGGTTTATGGCGCTGATGCGGAGAAGTTCCTTTTCCCGGATGAGGCTGGGCTTGCGGAGCGCCTTCGGGAATTCGGGGCGAAGGAAAAGGAATACTTACGAATAGTGGAGAAGGCAAAGGAGAAGGTTAAGAAGGATTATTCCTGGAAGAGGGTGGCCGAGAAGACGAGGGAGGTTTACCTCTCGGCAATTTCTGAGAAGAAAAAGAAGTAAAGAAAAGATATGGGTTGTTTTCTATTCTTCTGCGATGTTCTGCACCAGCGCTGCGTAGGACGGCCTTGAGATCAGCAGCCCGAGGAGCGAGCCCAGGATTGTGGATATTGCAAACCCGATAATCTCGACCATTCCTGAGAAGAGCAGCGGGACCATCGCAAAGATCGCCACCACAACGTTCGTGGTTATGATGGTGAATGCGTTCTCAAGCCTCTCCTGCGGCGTTCCTGCGGATTTCTTGAGGAGTTCATCGGTAATCACGATTTGCGCATCAACCCCTACGCCGATTGCCGCAATTATTCCTGCCATCGCCGCAAGGTCGATTGTAAACGAGCCCAGGATGGAAAGCAGGATTATCATTTCAGAGACGCTGATTGCGATGATCGGGAGGAGGATGTTCATCTTCCTGTACCTGACTGAAACAAGGAGCGAGATTGCAATCAATGAGATGAAGAGCCCGATTACGCTCAATTTGAGGAATTCCGAACCGAGAGGCGCAGGGATCGTGGTTTTGCTTCCAATCGAAATCTGGATTGGAAGAGCCCCTCCCTTAAGGATGGACTGGATTCCCTTTTCCTTGTTGTATGCGTCCGTCTGCTTTTCCGCAGGGGTGTCCCCTTGGGCCCCTCCGCTGATGATGTAGCCGTAGTTTGGAGTGCCCACTGTTACGGTCGGGTTGAGGACTGGAGAGGAAAGAAGCCCAACCGCCTTCCATTCCTCTATTATGTATTCTCCTGTTTCAATCTGCTGAACATCCGGGGATATCTCAGTGTCTTCCACGACCTGGACGGTGAAGCCCTCTGCACGAAGCTGGCTTCCAATCTGGGCTTCCGTTGCCTTGGAAACTATTGCCTTGGTCTTGTTCGTGGAGGCGTGGAGCGAGGACACGTTCAGCTCATCCAATATATAGAAGTTGATTGTGCTGTTTTCCACCGTGAGCGCCTTCTTGGCTGCCGAACGCACCATCTGCCTGTCCTTGACTTTAACGTTCTTGCTCACTTCATCCCAGGAAGCGATGACTATCGCATCCTTCGGGCGGTCCAGGTACATGTAGAGCGGGTAGTTTGCCTTGCCGTTGACTGTTGAGGCAAAATGCTCTGCGCCGTCTCTAGTTACGGAAAACTGCACCCCCCAGTCCGCCCCATGCAGATAGGTGGCTGGCACGTTCTGGATTGTTCCCGGAAGAATAGCGTCTCCAGAGAGCGCCACCTTCCCATCAACAACACCCTCGAACACTCCCTGGTGGGAGAGGAGGGATTCTACTGTGCTTATGAGTGCGGGGTCTCCGCTTGGGACTTCGACGTTTATCTGGCTGTCCCCGATTGATTTTACCTTTACTTCGGTAAGGCCGAATGCGGATGCCCTCTTCTTTATGATGTCGACCATTTCGGTCATTGTTGTCTGGGATGCCGGGGATTCAAGGATGATTGGAATCCTGGTTCCTCCGCTGAAATCAATGCCGAATTTCATCCCGTTTATGCCCATGTTGCATAGGGCGAGAAGGACTATCGCTGCCAGCGAAAGGAGCTTGAGCTCGCGCTCCTTCCAGATGGAGGAAAGCCCCCCGAAAACTACTAAGGAGAGTATGAGGACCAGCCCCGAGAAAAGAGGGAATGCAAAAATCCCTATTGCAAAGAGAATGAAAAGCGCTCCGATGGTGTGTTTGTGGTCAACCATTTTTCATCCCCCCGTGTGCTCCGGCCTGCCATGTTCAATTTTTTCCTTATGGTCCAGCCTTTCCTTATAATAGAGAATAATTACTGCGTTTATCCCCCATGTTGCAAAGATGTCCCCGACAAGGCCGGCAAGGGCAACCGCGGAAATCTCATAATAAGTCGTGATATGGGTAAGCATTGCGATTATGAACAGGACGCTGAATGCAACGATTGCCGAGAAGCTCATGGTCATTCCGGTCTTCATTGCATCGAATGCATTTTCTCTCGGCTCGCCCCTTCTTTTCAGGATCCTTGTGGTAAGCAGAATATCGGTGTCCAGGGAGAAGCCGATCAACATTAGAAGGGCTGCAAACGAGGGCAGCGTGAGCGGGATTCCGAATAGGCACATTCCGCCCATTGCGATTATTATGTCGCTTGCCGCACCGATTAGGACCGCGGCGCTTGGAACTGGAAGGCGGAAAAAGATGAATACCAGGATTACGCTCAGGATTGCCGAGTATAAAACTACGTTTCCTGCCTGCTCAAGGAACCTCATGCTGAGGGCCGGGCTTACGGTGACTATGGAATAGCTGGAGTAGTGGGCCCTCCGGTTAATCGCATCCATTATTTTTGAGGTGTGGATTTCGTAGACCTTCAGGTATGCGTCCGAAAAGCTTGTGCGCAGCTGGTTGAGGTTGGTGAAGGACTCCGCCTTCGAGGTTACTCCGCCGAGCTCGAACATCCGGTCTGCAAGCGAATTGAGCTGGTCCCTCTGCGTATTGTAATCCTTCAACTTTGTGGGGTCTGCGTTTGACTGGGCTTCCAAAACCGCGACCTTTTCCAAGAGGGGATTGAACTGCTCCTTCAATTTGTCCGCTTCAATCAGCGCGTCGGTCTGGGAAACCTCTATTTCCGCTGTCCTGCTGACAGTTCCCTCAAAAACATTTACTTGTGCGTCAAGGCCCATCGAAGTCAGTTCCTGCTCGAGTGCCGCCTTGTCGATATCTCCGGAAAGCTGGAGCGTGATGAGGGTGCCTCCTCGGAAATCAACCCCGAATTTCATTGTGGGGACGAGCAATAGTGATATTGCTATGAGCAAGAGGGGCGGAATCAGCAAAAGGCGGTAATCCCCCTTGTATATATTTGGAAACATGATAATACCTCAGAAATTGGTTGATATTGTAATGGAATGTTTAAAAAGTGAATTTATGCAACAATAACTTGCTTTTTAGCGGTCGTAGTCTAGCGGTAGGATTTTGGCCTTCCAAGCCAACGACCCGGGTTCGAATCCCGGCGGCCGCATATCCCGTTTTTGGCCATCTGCTTACTTACGACAAAAACGGGTATCCAAAAATCCTTAGGGGTTCCTCCTGTTTCTTGCTATTTTTCAATATATTATTTTTGGCTAGCACACCTAAAAGAAAAACAGTGTCGAATATTACTCTCCTTATGCTTTGCAACTCTTTAAACATCTCCTTACGCAACGCGCACGGATTTGTTTTTTAAAATAAACGGGTGCAAATGATTATGCCGTTTATTAGCAAGTGGCATGCCGACGTCGAATAACGGTATTTCGCCAGTCTCGAAAACTGGTCCCGCAAGGGATTGTAGGTTCGAATCCTGCCGTCGGCGTGGATTCGCCCCAAGCCATAAAAAACCAACGATTGATAAAAATGGCTTGAACGGCATATGCCTCTGTAGCTCAGCCTGGCAGAGCGATTGTTTCGTAAACAATAGGTCGAGGGTTCAAATCCCTCCGGGGGCTTTCCAAAAATAGCTATTTCTCCTTCTCCAGGTTCTTGAAAAATGCGCGTATTGTTTTCTTGTTGTTGCCCGCGTATTTCACATAAAGCATCAGGCGGGCGAACATTTTCGGAGGAAGGAAAACCCGCATATCCTCTGCCTTCAGGTCTTCCTTGCTGTCTATCATGTCGGAGATTTTCTTCGCCTGCTTTTCCTGCGTGCGCTCGACCTTCTTCATGTATTTCAGCTTGTCTTCTGCGCGCGCGATCTCCTCTGTGGCGTTGCGCACCTCCCCGAACATGAAATTTTCGTAAAGCCTGAAGCGCTCCTCCTTGGGGAGCTTGTCGAATTTTTCGAGTTCCCCGTTGAATGAGCCCCTTATGCGGGGAATGTAAGTGATCACGGTCTGGAATTTGTGCTTGTCGTGGAGCTCGTTGTAATGCTCGCGTATGAATGGAGGCGCTGCCTCGGTCTCGCTGGGGAAATAGGTTTTTCTCTGCACAGGCGTTTCAGCCTGCAGTTGCTGGAGCATATGAGACCTCGTCGAGTATCTAGAATAGGAACTAAAAGTATTTAATCCCTATTTTTCAGCAGTGAGAGGGGGTGGAGAAGGAGTTCCGGGCAGAGCATGCTCGTCGGCCTGTCCATGTTCCCTTTTTCTTCCAGAAACCTTTCTATCTGGAGAGTGGAGGCAAGCGAGCCTATTGTGCGCAGTGAATCATCGTTAAGCTGACATAGGGATTTGTGGAGGCGGTAGTGCGCATCAAGGTCGGGGCCGTATTTTTCCTTCCATTCCTGCTCATAACGCTCCGGGAAATCCGCGTACTTTCCTGCAAGCGCTGCACATTTTGTGCCAAATACGACGCCTCCGCCGGTTGTGGATTTCACCTGGCCTGCCGCATCCCCTGCAAGAAGTATGTTCCTTTTCCTTATGCGCGCCGCGGTAAGCGGCCTCTGCATAAGCGGGATGATGAAATGCCTCTGCTCTTTTGGAATGGGAATTCCGGCGTATTTTGAGAGGGAGTCCAATGCCCTGCGCGGGTTTCCCGGGAGGACGCAGCCTGCGCCCATATCCGCAATTTCCTCATTTTTTGGAATCAGCCATGCAAAAAAGCCCGGGAATCTTTCGTTTGAGAGGAATACCCTTGCAAATTCCGGCATTGCCCCATCGTATCTTACCTCTGCCTGCGCGGTGCCTACGAATCTCGGAATCCTGGGGAAAAGAAAGGAAGAAGCGACCGTTGAATTCGGGCCGTCTGCCCCGATTATTGTTCCTTCGGGAAATGGCTTTTCCATCTTTTTGGAGTAGATTACCTTTGCGCCTTCCCTCTCTGCATTTGCTGCAAGTTCAGCATCAAAGGAAGCTCGGTTTAGTATGTAAGCGATGTCTTTTTTTGAATCCACCTTCAATTGGAAGCCTGCAAAATCCAGGATTGCCCCGCGCATTTTGTGGATTGCGTGCTTCCTGTAATCTATGAATCCTTTCAGGGATTCCAAACCCTCTTTTGAGATTAGGCCGGAGCAGTTTGTGGGGACGCCTGCGCATGGGTGCTCTTCGTAAAGTGAAACGTCGTAGCCGGAACGGATTGCGGAAATCGCCGCAACAGAGCCTGCAGGCCCGGCTCCCACTACGTGGACTTTTCCCATGGGGAGAAATTAGGGGGAAAGGAATAAAATAGAAGATTAGGGCGACTGCAGGACGGAATAATGGTTTGTTGTTTGCTCAATATTTGCAAACTGATAGCTAATTCGGAGGAGAGTTATTTCTTCTTTACAACAAAGTTGTCTAAAAAGACCTCCAAAACGTTTTTCCCATCTACCCAGGCGTCATACAAGCTCTCTGGTTCTGGGGGCTCGAACAATTTTGCATCGTCATAGTCAGAAAGCACGCCCAGGTCCTTGGCCAACTTTCTGCCCGCATGTTCTCCTTCGTTATCATCAGAGAGGCCGGTGGCGCGTATTCTCGCAAGTTTCTCCTCATAATAGCTTGGCTGGAACCTTTTCTCCAGCCTGCGGATTTCTGCAATGTCCCCGCGGTAAAACGCCCTCCCAAGCAGCTCTACTATTGCGTTTTCCGGCCTGACCCCTAAGGCCTCCGCTAACTCTATTTGCCCGGCAGGATTCCCATCCAGCAGCAAACTTAGCTCTCTTTTAATGAACGGATAAAACCAGGAGCTATACTCCACGCCTCCTGCAGGTGAGTAGTGCTTATGGAACTCAATAACGAACCGGAATTGTTTTTTTGAAATGCAATGCCTGAGCGCTAACTCAAGTTTTGCCCTCTGAGCTGGATCTTTTAAAATAGGATATATCCTGGCTCCATCTTCATTCCGCCTTCTTTCCTTTTCCCCGTTGGCAGCCCATTCTTCCATCTTTCTCTGGAGTTCTTCCTTGCTCATCTCCGGCCTTCCCTGCATTCGGCGCGATTCATTGAGAGCCTCAAGCACACTCTGAGATATCTTTGCCTGGACCTCGGATGCATCCATGCTGCTGTCCAATGCAATAGAAACTGGGGTTATCGGCAGGGTCTGGGATGCAGGGGGCAATGATGCAGATAGCCGGCGAGCCTTCGCTTTTTCCTTTGCTTCCTTTATGGTTTTTGAAGCAAGCGCTTTCGCGTCTTCATGAGTGGAACGCGGGGGAGCATTCTGGGGTTTGGAAAGCGCTTCCCCAGACGCTTTTGGTTTCTCTTCTTCGCTCGCAGCAAGATTCCTCCGCTCTGCATCAGCCCCTTTTCCCGGATTTTTTTCTTGAGCTGAAGATGCGCCCTGGATTTGCTCAATCTTCGGTTCCCTACTGAGCGGGCCCGGAGGGGCGCTGCTACGGTTGCGGCTTTGGATAGAACCAGGTTTTTCAACATCGTTGTTTTTTGGCATGGGTGGCTCCGACCCGGATAGATTGTCTTGTTATAAATTATGCAAAGAGATGTTTATAAAGATTTAGGTTTGATTTTAAAAACGTTTTTCCGCATAATGGGCTAACGCAAGTCTTAGCGGTCGTAGTCTAGCGGTAGGATACGAGGTTGCCAATCTCGCGACCCGGGTTCGAATCCCGGCGACCGCATTCACCGCTTTTGTCCTTCTGTCTTAGCCGGGCAAAAGCAGTGGCGCAAAACCCGCGGCGCACTTTTCTTTGTCACTCTTTTTGCATCTCCTGACGCCGCCTTTGATGCGCTTTGAACATCTCCTTACGCGGTGTTTTACCATATATTTGTGAAAGGAGACCGTTTGGTTTATATAAGTAATATGCGAGGGGGAAGCGGGTGAGAAAAATGGCATCAAAGAATGACGATACGCAGTTCAAAAATGAAGATGAATTAATTTCCTTTGCAGAAGGCCGAGTGAAGCAGCTCAACCAGGAGCTTGACGACCTTTCCCGCGCCCGGGAAAGCGAGGGCGAAGATGATTTTGAGAAGCGCACAAAACACATTGAGCGCGAAATAGAACAGCTCCAGGGGATTGTGAAAAGGAACTACATCCGCTTCATTGGCGGCGAGCAGAACATCACGGACTGGGACGACATGGAGGTATATTCCTGGACAATCGGCCTGCTTGAGCGCCTAACCGAAATCAAGGACACCGGCTGATTGTTTTTTAAAAGAATATTACCTATTTATCTTCTGCTTTCTGTTTTGGCAAAGAGTGATAAAAAAGACGCGGCCCAAACAGCGATGGACAAAGCGTTTCAAAGCAAAGAAAACCTAGTGGTTTTTAATAAACTTTTTTGCCACAAGGTATGCAAAAGGACAAAAAAGTTTAAGCAGGGGTTGCCGAGTGGCCAAAGGCGCCAGGTTCAGGGCCTGGTCGGTAAGTCCGTTCGCGAGTTCAAATCTCGTCCCCTGCAATTTTTATTTTTAAAAATTGAAGGGCTTTGGGCGCAAGCCCAAACCAACCTGCATTTGCCTGCAGATGCAGGGCTGTGGCCGCAAGGCCACTTAACCTGCATTTTATTTTTAAATAAATAAGAAAAAGAAGGAAAAAATTCAGGAGCGCTCCTTGAGGTCGACGTCTATTCCGCCGCCCACTCCCAGAATTATGTTGTAGACTATCGCGCAGAGGAAGCCCCAGATGAACATCGCAATTGCGAATACGATGAGCCCTACGACACCCATTACGAGGCTTATGAGCAATGCGACTATTGTGCTCACCACATCCGTCCCTGAAATCATCCCGATAAGCGCCAGCACTATGGATATTAATCCATAAACAACCAGCAGGATCAGACCGATTACGAAGGACCAGATTGCGAGCAACCTTCCCAAAGAGACCGCACCGATGTGCGAAAGAGTTACTTTTAGCATTTTTTCACCTGATGGCGAATAATGCGGTGAGGTATAAAATTCTATCTAAACGCAAGAATCAGAATAAGTAAGTAAATATAAGTGCCAACAGCAGCCCATTTTCCCACCCTTAGGGCAGTACAGATAAAGCCGTAGAGCCGCTTAACTTCCGAGTTCGAGATGGGATCGGGTGTTTCCAGCTCCCTATGGCCGTTGGCGAGAGAATAGTGCGCATAGAACGAGTAATAAAGATTCTGTTTCGCTCATGCTGAACCGCAGGAATTCCCCCGCTCCTCCGGATAAGGGCTCGAATCCATTTCCATGCACGCGCCAATACCCATTTTAAATTTGGGTGCGTAATCTAGAATTGAAGTTGCATGGACCAAAAATCGGAAGAATCCGCTGAACTAAAGGAAACTGTTCCGGTAAAAACAGGGGAAAAATCGTTTTTGGATTATCTAAAATTCGAATTGTCGAATGTCGGGCGCAGCCAGGCCGGAGAGGTTACCAAGGGAGAGGTGAAGGGTGTTTTCGGACCGGTGCAAATAGGGGCCGGGGCGGGCGCGCTGGAGCTGAACTATTACAGGCCGCTTTTCTTTGTAACTCCGTCGCTGGAAGCAGGGGGGAAAGTGGGCGCCTTTGACCTGTACGGAAGCGTAAGCATGCCAATAATCCCGGGAACCAGCGAGGTGCGCACCTCCATGTTCAAGAACATAAGCGCAGGGGGTGTTTGGGAAACAATGAGCGACGGGGGGTACGGGCTAAGGCTGGGGGTGGAAGCCGGAGTGTGGGCGCAGGGAGGGGGCGTATTTTCCTATGAATCCCCCCACTTTACCGCTTCGGGAGGGGCTGCTTTCATTTTCGAACCCCTGATTTTTTATGCGAAGGAGCAGGTATTCTTTGGACCGGACCGCCCGTATGAGTATGCAGGGGCGAAGGCCTCAATCCCCCACCATGACGAGGCGAGGGCTGGGGTGGTGATACACCTTGACCGCGCCAGCATCCGTGTGGAGATGCTCCATACGCCGTTTAAAACCGGGGGCGAGGCTGCGGTTTCCTTAGAAGGCAAGTACGTGGGGCCTGAGATATACGTATGGGGGGCGAAGGCGCAAAACGAAATGTTTGCGGATGAAATCGGCGTGGGGGTAAAGTTCCGCCTTGGAGAAAAGGAAACGGGCAAAGTAAAAATAGAGAGGGGGTTTGCGGTGGGGCGGGAGAAGGGCGGCACGAGGAACGATACTGCTGAGCTAACGGCCCACTGGACTCCGGCGCTTTTCCTTTTTACGGAGAGGATGAAAAGCTCCGAAACATTCGGAGAGTTTGCAAAAAAATACAAGGGAAGCTCTTTTTTTGATTTAGTCGCGGCTGCGCAAGCACTGGCATGGGCAGGGGAAAAGAATTACAGTGGCCCCCTGGCGGATGCCGTAAACAAACCATATTCTGAAGACGCAAGGACGTTGGAGGAGATAGGGGTTGATAACGCGTACAGGGGCATCCGGGAATGGATTTTGAGCAGGAAAACGGCTGATGCGGGCATTTGCGGCAATATAAGTTCCTTGGCAACCAAGTTCCTGCAGATGAATGGAGCAGAGGCGTACACTGTGGAGCTTTTTCGTAAGGATCAGGGGCATTCTATTTCAATTGCAAGGGACACGAAAACAAACAAGATGTACCTTATCGACTATGATCATATGTATGAATACAATGGAGAAAAAATATGGCCCCTGCTTCAAATGTACGCAAAGGAAAGGGGAACAATAATAGACGGAGTGAGATTGTACGGCAAGGACAACAAGGTAATCGGCTATTACAAGGGCCCCGAGGGGGAGTTGGCAGAGGAGATGGCGGGAAAACAAGACGGGCTTAAAGAGCGTCTGATAAAAAGGCCTAGATGAATATAAGTGCCAACAGCAGCCCATTTTCCCACCCTTAGGGCAGTACAGATAAAGCCGTAGAGCCGCTTAACTTCCGAGTTCGAGATGGGATCGGGTGTTTCCAGCTCCCTATGGCCGTTGGCGAGAGAATAGTGTGCATAGAACGGTTTATAAAGATTCTGTTTTGCTCATGAAGAACCGCTTACATACACTATAATCTGGAAAACTATTTATTATGGGGCTCTTCATATAAGCGCAAGTGATTGGGATGGATTATGTTTGCGACACCAGCGTAATTGTGGATGGGAGGATACTTGAGCTCATTAAGGAGAAGGGGCTTAGCGGGAAATTCTTTATACACAGGGCGACGATTGCGGAGCTGGAATACCAGTCGAATATGAATAAGGAAACGGGTTTTGCAGGGTTTTCTGTGATTGGAAAACTGCGCGCACTCGAGAAGGAATCGGAAATAGAGGTGATTATTGAAGGGGAGAGGCCGCGGCCGGACCAGGTGCGGGCTGCGAAAAAGGAAGGGGCGATTGACCATTTAGTCCGGGAGCTTGCGCGCGGGCTTGGGGCTACGCTCATTACCGGGGACAAGGTGCAGCACGAGGCTGCCCTTGCAGAAGGGATTCTTACTGTTTATTTGCATTCGCACGAGGAGGCGAAGGAGCTTAAGTTTGCGAAGTATTTCGAGCCGGACGTAATGAGCGTGCACTTCAAGGAGGATTGCAAGGTGGTGCGGAAAAGGGGGCGGCCCGGGGAAGTTATCGTGGAGGAGGTTGGGGCGCCGATTTCGCTTGACGCCCTCCGCGCAATTGGGGAAGAGATCGTTGAGGCGGTGAACCGGAACAGGAGCTATTACTTTGAAATAGACAAGGAGGGAGCTTCTGTAATACAGCTGGGGGTTTACCGGATTGTAATTGCAAAGCCCCCATTTTCAGATGGATTTGAGATTACCATAGTTCGGCCGATAAAGAAACTGAAATTTGCGGATTATAATGTGCGGGAGAAATTGAAGGACAGGATAGACAATAAGGCGGAGGGAATCCTCATTTGCGGGCCTCCGGGAAGCGGAAAGACTACTTTTGCGGCCGCGCTTGCCGAGTACTATTACGACAAGAAAAAAGTAGTGAAGACGATGGAAAGCCCGCGTGATATGCGGGTGCGCGAGGAGATTACGCAGTATACCGCCCTTGAAGGGGATTTTGACAATACGAAGGAAATTCTCCTGCTTGTGCGGCCGGACTATACCTTCTATGATGAGGTGCGCAAGATTAAGGATTTCCAGATTTTTGCGGATATGCGCCTATCCGGAATCGGGCTTGTGGGAGTGGTGCACGGGCACAAGGCAATTGATGCGATCCAGAGGCTGATTGGGAAGGTGGAACTCGGAATGATTCCGCAGATAGTGGATACTGTTATTTTGATCGATAAGGGGCGCGTGGGGAAAGTTTATGATCTTGAGCAAACCGTGAAGGTGCCCACCGGGATGAGGGAAAAGGACCTTGCCAGGCCGGTAATTGAGGTGCGGGAATTTGAATCGGGCGAACTGGAATATGAGCTGTATAAATTCGGAGAAGAAACCGTTGTGCTCTCGATGGAAACTGCCACGCGGGGGTCAGGACGGGGAAGAAGAGGCGGCGGGGGCGCAAGAGATCGAGGTGAAGGAGGAGGGGGCGGAAGGCTCGAGGAAATGCTTTCGCACGTTTTGAACCATGAATTCAAAGTGGAGAAGAGGGAAAACCAGTTTGTGGTCCTTGCAAAGCCGAATGATATTTCTTATATTTTCGGGAAGGGGTCAAAGAAATTCCGAAAGATTGAGAGGAAATACGGGCCCATCAAGGTAGAGGAGATATGAGCGAGAGAATTTCACTTTACGAGCATGCGCGCGCATTCAAGCAGGCAAAGGAAGTGCTGCTTAGTGGAGGGGTTTTGGTTTACCCGACGGATACGCTTTATGGGATTGGAGGGGATGCGCGGAACCCGAAGGTTGTGGAGAGAATCAGGAAAATAAAAAAGAAGGGAAAGGGGGAGCCCTTCTCTGTAATTTTGGGAAATCTGGATATGGTTCGCGAGTACGCGGATGTTGAAGGGGAGGCGGAAAGGCTTGCGGTCCTGAATTTGCTTCCGGGGCCGGTTACGCTTGTTACCAGGGAGAAAATTAAATTGCCCGTAGCAAAAGACGGGAAAATTGGAATCCGGGTTCCGGAGCATTCATTCATGCGGAAATTGAGCACTGATTTGGGGATGCCGATAATTACGACGAGCGCGAACAGGAAGGGGAAGGAGCCGCCTACCTGCATCGAAGAGGTTGAGAAGGGAATCCTGGAGGAAGTGGATCTGGTTTTGGATGGGGGGCCTACAATTCACAGGAAGCCTTCCACGATAATTGATTTGGTGGAAAGAAAGGTGAAAAGGAAGGGAGCCCTTGAAGGAAGCGCCCCTTAGATTTTTATTAACGGAAAATCCGGTTTTGCAGATAGGTTTTTATTTGGGAAAGTGTGTAATTATAGTATGCAACGGAAAACCGCGCGAAAAGCAAAGGGAAAAAAATCCTCCAAAGTTCCAGTGAAGGCCGGGCAGAAAAAAATGAAGCTCAAAGACCTTCCGAAAAAGCAGAGGCAGGCGCTCCTCTACCTTCCCGCATTGATTGCGCAGAAGGGGATGGAGGCGCCGAAATTCACGGAGAACGCAGTTGTTGTGTTCAAGTATCCGAACGTATGCTCGATTAGCGACGGGAAGAATAAGTTTTCCGCGCTCTTTAAGGAGAATGCGACCTACTGCTCCGCCGGCGGCTCGAAAATAATAAGGATTGTAGGGAACAGAATAGAGAAAATTTAAGGTGTTATGAATGGCATTTGGCCCGGATGAAAACAAGGCTCAGACTGAAGAGATGCGGACTGCAATCAACCCGCTTTCGATAATTCCCTCAGAAGTGAACGGGGCAAGGGATATCTGCATACAGGCGTTCAAGAACGCGGAGAGGGCTTTCGGGAGCGAAATGGGCCCTTCGTTTATGAGGGCGCTTGCAAAGGTCGGGGAGACCGATTTCCATATAGGAAGGGACGACGACGGGAATACGATAAGCACAAGGCTTTCGGACGGGATGTACCTTTCTCTGAGTGTGGACAGCAAGACGGTCAGCATCAGCTTAATCGACAAGAACGGGAAGGAAGACATAATAAAATACGACGGGAAGGGTAAAATAAGCAGGACGAGGAGAGTTTAGCCTTAATTTGCGCCATCGGGCGCTTTCTCGTTTTTTGGTTTGCAGACATGCACAACCTGAATCTTTATATACTCTCTTACACTAAATACAACATATGAAAAGGCTGCTTGGCGCCGCAGCGCTTGCAACTGTTATTGCTCTTTCCCCAGCCTGCGGAAGGGAACGGCCTAAAGCAACTTTTAATAATAGGGCGCCGATAACAGATACGGAAAAGGCTGTACGGATGGCGGATGACAGGGAGAAATTAGCGATTGTGCCTAAGAAAGCCCAGCCGGTGGAAGATGCGGGAGCCACGCTGGAAAAACCATCTGTGGGTCAAAAAGCAAAGTTGCCCCCGAATTGGGGTTTTGAAGAACTAAGACCTAAACCAGTAGAAAAACGGGAAAAACACAGACTGGAGCCGCGCATCCACTAAAGTTTTGACCTTTTTTCTTGGATAAGACGGAACAATTCCATCATATTTTGGTCATATTTTTCTTCAGCAACTCTTTGTGACGCGGCAAACATCGTGCTTTCTGCGTCACTAAGATATTTTTTAGCGTCCTCTACGGCGCCTGCGCGGTATGCATCTCCTGCCAAACCATAGAGTATATATGACTTATTATAGTATGCCAACGGCTCCGCAGGTTTTATTCTAATCATTTCATCGAACTCTGAAATGGCTGCAGAATATTTCTTCTGTTTCATGTATGCTGACCCTAAAACATCGTGCGCATGGTAAAGATTATCAATAACCGCGCTGCCAGGAGAGCTGATCTTTGAGCCCAACAAAAGTGCCTTTTTGGAATTGGCTTCTGCCATGGAAATTTTCCCGCTGCTGACCGCTTCGTCCGCGATATTCAAATAAAGCCCGAGCAGTTCCTCCTTGAGATTAATGCTATTCGGGCTTATTGCGGTTGCTATTTCTAAAGTAGATATTGCTTTCTCGGTTTGAAATTGGCTTGCATAGTATTTGGCTTTCTCATGAAAATGAATGCTTGCCATATCTGCTAAATCGCTGGCAATCTTTACATCCAAAACCCCAACTATCATAAAGTTGCCCGGAAGAAACTTTCCGTTATATGCCTTGAGAAGGTCTTCTGAACCAAAAGAGTTCATTTTCTCCATTATTCCAAAAACCGGGTCCAGAAGAGCTTTCTCGTTTCCGATTGTCAGAATGGCAGCATGCAATGGCTCTTTTTTGTTTAGCAAAACGGGATTTTGCGCTTCGAACTTAACCACTGCGATGCTTACATCCGAAAGGTCGATATTCAGTTTTCGTGCCGCAGCAATAAAGAAAAGGGAAAGCTCATCGCAATCCGCCCGCATTTTTCCGTCTTTCTCAGGAGTTAAGACCTCGTTAGGGGTTTTCGGAGGTCTGCCTTCGGAGAACTGGTATTCGATGCCTAGCACTCCTCCTTTTTTTATAAGGTTGAACAGTTCCTTTATCTTTTCCATCCTTTCTTCTGAGGTTGCGTTTGGTTTGAGAGGCTCGATTTTGCTAAGGATGGCTTCCTGAAAGTGCTTTGGGCTTATTGCAAAAATCTGTCCGATTATTTTCTTCTGCTCAGAAGCGAATTGCTCCTGCTGGGTTTCCTGGCCATGCTTTGGGCCTAAAAACATCGGGCTTTGTGCCGGAGTCTGGGCTCCGGCCTCTTTTGGTAAGCCGGCATTTGCAGCATTGGCTCCTTCATTCTCAGCAATAGCGGGTATCCTGCTTCTCTCTGATCCAGGAACGCCCTGCGCCTGCATCTGTAGCTCAGTTGCGCGCGCAGGGTCATTTTTGGTGAGGACCTCGAGCATCAGGTTCCTTACCGCCCCGCGCACTTCGCTTGGCGTTGCTTGGGAATTCAGATTGTTAAGGGCCCTATCCATGACGCGGGAAGTTTCCTGCTCGGTAAGCTTTATCCCGTAGTGCTGCTGGTATGCCTGCATCGCGCTCTGTATAACCGGCATTGCTGCCGCCTTCTCTTCAGGCGTAAGCATTTTCTCTGCCATGAATTATTTTCCCTCGCTTTTCTTTTTATTGATTTGCAGCCTATTCTCACGCAATGCCAGCCTTCAGTTCCCAGCCCGCTTACGTAAAATGGATATCCTTATACTTCAATAACTTAGAATTTATTCTCTTTTGTGCTCCTGCCAGTCGTGCTTTGGCTTTTCCTCTTTCTGGGGCTTCTGCCCCTCGCTTTTCTTGGGAACTATCTCGGCCCTTGCCCCCTCCGGGGGCTTTTGGGCAGACTCTTTCTGGGTTTTCGGCTCTTCATTCTTCTTTGGAATTATAACTTCGGCTTCGACTATTTCGTATTCGGGCTCCTCGGGTTTTCCGAAGAAGAATTCGAGTATTTTGCGGAAAAGGCCCTTTTTTTCGTATTTCCTGCGCATTATCTGGATGCGTGCGGGCGATGTGCCGGGGCCGCGCGCCATGTATTCCTTTCCCTGTTCAAAGCAGAACTTGCAGAGCTTCCTTCCATTGACTATGTAGAAGACGTCCGTGGGCCTCTTGCAGCGTTCGCATTCCCCCAATTTGTCGCGCATTTCCTGGCTGCCCGGCTCATCCCCGGGCCCTCCTTCTCCGGAGGCGCCGCGCCCCTTTCCGTGCCTTTCCCCTTCCTGGAGGTCCATCCTGCAGTTTGGGCATATCCACTGGCCCTGGAACTGCTGCATCTCGGATTTGGGGATGTACATCCTGCACCTCCAGCACTGCTGGTTCATCTCCTTGAACGAGCATTCCGGGCAGATGTCGAAGCCTTCCCTTCCGCAGACACGGCATTGGATTGCCATATTATCCCTTAAAGCGGGGAAATAATATATAGGAATAGGGAAAGTGTGTGAAAAGATGGAAAAAAGTAATTGTTTATAAACATTTCTATAGAAGAATATATGTTATGCCAGATTACGGTAACCCTAATGATGGGGGCAGAAAGGGCCCTCCTCCAGTTCCAGTAATGCCTTCAAAGCCAAAGAGGCCGATTACGGCGACTTTCAGGGGAGGAATAGCGCGCACTTCGAGGCCGCCTCCTCCTCCTGAGAGGCTGCCTCTTCCAAGGCAGGGGCGCCCTGAAGGCAGTGAGCCGATTGTTTCCGGCACGCCTACAGCTCCTGCGGGGGCAAGGATTACCCAATCAATAGCAAGGCCGATGCCAAAAGGAGTTGCTACAGAAGAGACTAAACGAAAAGAGGATACGCTTACTGGAATAAGGAATGATGCGCCGAAGGGAAATACGCTTTCTCCAAAGCCTGCTCTTGGCTTGGGAACGACCGGGGAAGACGCGCATGCGGCTGCAATGAAAAAGGCGGCTGAAAATGAAGAGCGCTTCCTCCGGTATGGGAGCACGCTTTACCGGGTTTCTGAAATAACCGGGGAAGACTGGAAGGGGTGGACTGCCGAGCCGGCGCTTATGCGCAGCAAAGTGGCGCAGGCGGTCGAGGCGCTCAGGGGAAAACGCCTTGAGAATGAAAATTATGCTTCCGAGTATCAAATGATCAGGGCATTTTCCAAAGAGATTGCAGATGATGGGAGGCTAAACAATTACCTTAGCTGGACCCATGCAAAGGAGAAGGGGTTCTCCATGATGGCGCAGGCCTATGGGGACATGAAGATGACTCCGCTCACTCCTTATGGGGAAGTGATGGATGCCTGCGAAAGGCTTACTTCCAGGGGGGTTTGGGTGGAGCCAAACGAAGGGATAATCCTATTCACCCAATTAATTGCGAACGCAGAGGAATACGCGGGCAGCGTTTATTCGAAAGGGGAAATGTACAAGAGGATGTTTGATTCCTGGTATCTGCACACCACCGCGGAAGCGATGAGGGGCGTTTATGATTCCTCGGTGATTGCCTCTGAAAGAGATACGGTGCTTTTTAGGGTTGGGGAACTCTCCAATGAGATGGATGAACTCAAGGCAGCCAACAGAAAGCTAATTGAGGAAGCGGGAAAAAGAGGAATTCCCCCGGCAGTAATTGAGGAAGTGCACGGGCTTCGTGCAAGGGAAATTACTTCTACTGCGGAAATCGGGGATCTCCAGGCTGCACTCAGAAAAGAGCGGGAGACCGTTGATGCATTCAGGGCAGAGAACGGCAGGCTGAATGAAGCGATCGGGGATAGAAATGCGGAAATTATAGGGCTCAGGGAAGCCCGCAACAAGTTCGAGAGGGATAACGCGGGTTTAGCTGGAAGGATAAGCGAGCTTGTTGCGAAAGTTGATGCTTACGAGCGGGCAATGAAGGAGAAGGATACCAGGATGGCCCGCATGGAAAACAGGGCAAATGCGCTTGAAGAAGAAAAGGCGCGCCTTTCCAGGGAACTGCTTGTGCTGAGAGAGCCCGAGGCGGAGCACAGGCCCACGGTGCTTTCAGAGGCTCCGGGACCGGTTGGTTCTACTCCTGCAGCTTCGCCAATTATCGCTTCCGAGCCAGGAAGCATGAGGGAGGCGACCGCGGTGGTCAGCCAGAGGGAGATGAGAGTGATCGCAAGGGCCTCGGAACATCCTGAAGCGATTGCGGGAGCTGAACCGGAAGGCGAGGATGGGATAACCGCGGTATTCAGCCGAAGTGATGTTGCGGAACGCGCAAAGGCTTCGGAACATCCTGCGGCAATTGCAGAAGCGGAGACAGGGCCGCTTGCGGATGTTGAAGAAGCCGAGATTGCTGCCGCGATGGATGCGGCACTTGGAGAAGAGGCGGAGCCGCCCATAATGGTGGGGCCTGCCTTTGAGAAGAGGACGGTTACTCCGCTTCCGGCAAGGCCGGAATTTTCAGTGGGAACGCTGATTAGCGATGCGCTCGCAGCGCCTTCCGTGGCTCCGCCTGCGCCTATTTTGGTGGAGCCCGAACGCAAAGAAGAGAAACCGGAAACCACAACGCCAATCGATATTGAAAGGGAAGCGATTCCTGAGGCCAGGGAAGACAAATTCTGGAAAACTCCTATTGGAAAGGCGGTAAATGGCATATTCGTTTATGGATTTGCAGGAAAGGGGGAGCTTCCTTCAAAGCCGCGGGCACGCGTAATTGAAATACCTTCGATGAGCGAAGGCCAGGCATATGCCCGCGCGCTTGAAGAGCGCAAGAATGAGGGCATCAGGTTTGGAATGGGGATGGCGGAGCATAATGCATGGTACAATGAGGCAGGAAGATGGATCCGCGCAAAGCGGGAGGGCACGATATCCGGTGCAAAACGGGTTTCAGAGTTCTATTCAAGAAAGAGGCACGAGGTCTGGCTTGTGGCTGCGGGAGTGGTGGGCATTGCAGGAATCGTCACTCTTGCGACGGTTGGGCCACACTCCAATATGCATCAGAGGAATGAGGAGGCAGGAATGCATGGGCAGATGAATAAGCCGGTTGCGGCGCTCGTTTCCCATGAGAGGACGACTGTGAGGAGTGCTGTGGATGAAGGATCCGGCAGGGCTCACCCGGCCGAGCAGGCCAAAGTGGTTAAAACGGCTCCCAAAGTGCCCGCATATGATTTGAATGCGGCGGTAAACACTGCGCTTGCAAACAGCGGGCTTTCGGAAGTGAATCCGGATGTTCCGGCCGGGCCGCAACTGAGGGCGCTCTACAATGCTGCGCTCAAGATTGAGAATGCGCAGGACCAGTTTGCGGTCCTTGCATACACCGCCAATTACATGCTTGACAACAATATCCAGCTTAAGATGGATGACTCGATGGTGAGGAATATTTTGATAACCGCCATGGGCACGGGAAGGAACGTTGCAATGGGAAACCCACAGGCAACTGCGGCTGCGGTGAAGATTGCAACGCGGGCGTCTGGAGTATTGAATAAGGACGGGGGATTTTCAAAAGCAAAGCCCACGAAGGGGCAGGAAGTTCTTTACAAGAGCGTCATTGAATGGATGGGAACGGTTCCTGCATCAGCAATGGAAGCGCAGGAGGTCCAGGAGGCCCCTGCTCCGCAGCAGGAAAGCGGTGCGGCCGTGGCAGCGGTTGCAGGCGCTCAGGCTCCGCAGGCTGCGGCAGCTAATGCGCCGGTTTCAGTTGCGCCGTTTGATATGAGCAAGGCGGCTGAGAATGCCTTTGCGAAGAATTCAATTCCAAGGGACGGAAACCCGAGGGACATTTATAGGAAGGCAAAGGCGCTTGAGAATGTTGAGGAAAGGTTTGCGATACTTGTGGAAACCGCGGACCGCGTGTATGGAAGCAAGGAAATCCAGCACAAGATGTCGGAAGCGGTTCTTGGGCAGATAATAATTGATGCGATGGGTTCTTCGGTTGAATTCGCATCTATGGAAGGGCAGGATTTGGGAAGGAAGAAGGCCGCCCTTGATGCGCTTACGCGAATGAGCGATTATGTGGGCCCGAAGGGGGAGTTCAACACGAAGACCCCCCCATCAGGCTATGACAAGAAAGTGAGGGAGGCAAGGGAAGGGAAACTCAGGCTTGCAGAAGAAGTGGGCGCATTGGAGGCGAAGGCTGCTTCGCTGAGGGGTTCCCCGACCGCCGCTGAGGGCAATGCACCGGTTCTTCCGCCAACGGTGAGCGGGTTCTCTTCGGATGGAAACAATGAAGAGCCTGCATACGGCACAAACGGGGTTTCGGATTGGTTCGTTGAGCAATCCTACCAGGTCAATGGATTGAATAAGAATGATACACCACGCAAGATCCTGGATGCCTCATGGAAGATGAAGAGCGAGGAGAGGTTTGCGGTGCTGAGCGACCTCTGCGAAAAGATTAGGAAGAACCCGGGGCTGATTCCGGAAGACCAGCCTGAGCTCAGGATAGATATTCTTCTTTCTGCTGCGGACGCGGGCAAGATTGTGGCGGACATGCCAAAGCTCTTCAAGAGGGAGGGCCACAATTCCGGGTTCGTATCGGTGGGGGGAGAATTCGAAGTGCTGCTACTTTCCGAAGACTATATCAAGATGGTCGGGAAGCCCGGCCAGAACAAGAAGGTCTGGACTCCGGAGCGGGTGGCCAAGAGGGATAAGCTCGCCGCGGAGATAAAGGAGCAGATGGACCACCGCGGAAGGCAGATAAGGAAAGCCTTCATAAATTCCTCGGAAAAGGAATGAGTTTTTCTTTATTTTCATTTTTTGGACTGGAATTTTATAGTGTGCTTAATTGCAAGCAGAACCCCTGCGGATTCCAGTTCCCTTAATCCTTTTTCGGTTACTCCGCCTTTAGTGGAAACGGTTTCGATCAGTTTTTCCGGGGAGTTCTTTTTCAGGAGGGCGCCCGTGCCTTCTAGCGATTCTGCAATCACCTGCTCCGCGTCCTTTTCAGGAATCCCCTCGTCTTTTGCCGCTTCGCGCATCGCCCTTGCGAAATAGGCGAAGTAAGCGATTGAGGAGCTGGAGATTGCGGTGAATGCATCCATGTGCTTCTCTTCTGCTTTGATGGGGTTTCCGACTTCTGAAAAAATCCTGATGAATTTTTCTTCGTCCTCTTTGGAAACGTTTTTTCCAGGGCAATAGGGAAGCGAGGAAAGGTTTTCGCTTGCGGCTATGTTGGGCATTGCGCGGATGAATTTTGAATCCGGTGAGGCTGCTTCCAAATCATTAAGAAGAGTTTTTGCAGCCGGGGAAATGAGCAGTTTTCCTTTTGCGTATTTTGAATTTTCTTTAAGGAAATCCAGGATTACTGCGGGCTTGAGTGCGAGGAGGAGCATTTCGGATTTTTCGAAAACTTCTTTGGGTGTTTTTGCTTTTGAGATTCTGGGGAGGGTTATTTTTTCAGGGAATTTGTCGTAAGCGATTACTGGGATTTTTTTATTGGAAAACCCCTGCGCAAATGCGCTCCCGAGCTTTCCGAATCCGATTATTCCTATCATTTTATCATCCCAGTTTGCACCCTGAATAAACTGCGAGAATGTCCAGGGGCTTTGTGCCAAGGTGCTTTTCACCATTTATTATCCAGGTGGGGAAGGCCTTGATTTCCGCAGCGCTGCAAAGGTTTGGGGTTTTCTCGCAATCGACAAAATCAACGTATTGGAAGGAGTCCCCGAAAAGGGCTTTCTGCTCCTGGCAATGGGGGCACCAGCTTGCCCCATACATAATCACGCCTTTTTCGGTGAGGCATTTCGAGAAATTGTCCAGGGTTTCCTGTGGATAAGCGGGCTTTGGCGCGGACTCGGAAAAGACGAATGCTGCGAGCGAGATTCCGACTATCCCTATGAGGATTATGGCTACTACTGCCGGGGATTTCTTCAGGTATTCGAAAACGGAACCTTTCTTTTTGCCCATCTTTCTCCTTTTGGAAGAATTGGATTAAAAATAATCGCTTCCGAGTAGGTTTGGGGGTTTTCATGATTGATGTTGAGAAAATTGTTTCTGCCTCGGACTTGAAGAACGGGGGAAGGGAAGGGGCTATTCGTTATACGCTTGGCTCAATGAAGGAGCATGCGGACGAGATTTTAGAATTATTTTCATATGGGGACCCGCACTGGAAAGAGGAATGCGCGGACATGATTATCCATTGCCTCTGCATGCTAAGGAGGGCGGGCCTGGGTGAGAAGGAGATTTCTGCAATCCTAGAAAAAAGGAAAAAAAGATTTTTGGAAAAAATAAAGGGAAGGGATTAGGCCGGGGTCGTTGTAGTGACCGCCATTGGTGTCAGGTAAAGGAGGAGAAGCACATACGCAATTATCCCTAGCACGACTGGTATCAGGACCACTGCTGCTGCGCGCACGTTTGAAAGCCCGTGGACCCCCCTGATTATCAGGTAGCCCAGGAAGATGCGGTACAAGCTGACCACTATCGAGATAATCGGGCCGACGAATGGGATTACAAAGACTGGAGTAAGCACCATGTTCGCAGCGGTGGGGAGCGAGGAAACCTGCACCTGGTGCGCGTATGCCCCTTTCCCGCCCAGGGCTTTTGCAAGCACCCACTGGACACCCTCGCTGACGAAGAAGTAGATGATGGCGATTAGAATCATCGCAACCGCGTAAATGATCGCGGGGATGAAAACCACCGCGCCAGCTGAGCCCGCCCCGGGCATTGAGCCGACTAGTGCCATGGAAATGAAAACCACCGCGCCCATCATCAGGGAACCCAGGAACACATTGAAGGCCGCGTCCCCTATTGCAGGATTCTTCTGGAGTTCTTTCACGATTTGAGAAATTTCCTTGTAGTTGAACCCCCTGAACCAAAGCTTTATTCTTTCCATGAGCCCCATTTTATCACAGGCATTACTCGCTGAAAATGAATTTAAATGAGGGCATTCAGAGCTCCGGTTTCTCATTAGCAAGGCAACTAGCGCCCAAGTAATATTGGAAAATGCTTTTTCTTTGGGTGATTCGCACCTTTCTTTTTCGCAAAAAGAAAGGGGTGACTCAGAGCTCCAGTTTCTCATCACCGCAGGATTCCGTTTAAAGAAAACGCTCAGGAAAACTTTGCTCATCATCAGGCGCCTAAGCTCCCAGGGAAAATATGGATAAGACCATTCTTATGGGTTGGGATTAAAAAAAACGGAAAATAAAATTAAAGGAAGCTATTTCCTGGAGGTTCTCTTGGGGGCGGGCTTTTCTTCCGGCTCTTCCTCTTCTTCCGCCTCTTCCGGCCCCTCTTCAGGTTCTTCCTCCTCTTCGGGCTCTTCCTTCATTGCTTTTGCGCTTTTCTTCCCAAGGCGCCGGTTCACTTCCTGCTCCACTTCATTATTCCTGATTTCCTTGTCCTGCATTTCCTGCACGACCTTGTGCTTTCCGAAGAAGTATCCGCTGAAGAACATCAGCACGGAAATGAGTATAAGTGAAAGCGGTATTCCTATGTAAATCGCCGGAAGCAGGGTTGTCGGGAGCTCGTTCCTTATGTCTATGAATTCCTGGGGGGTTGCGATTCCGCATCCGTTCATCGCCTGGATGTTGCCGGGGGAGAAGAATTCAATCAGGGCTTTTCCTATGAAGCCGAGGTAAGTTACCCCTTCGTACAGGCAAGCGATTACAACTATCGCGCCAACCAGCCCAAACAGGATTGAGAGTATTTTGTTTTTCATGCCCACCGCCTGGGTTTCCCTTAAAGGAGAAAGTATAAAACGGTTTCACTAAAATTTTCAGATTAATTTTATCTGCCGGTCTGCAAGAAGGTGTGAGAAATAGCCTGCGAAGCCTGCGATTGCGAAAGTGGAATCTGAGAGAATGTAGACGAGGAGGCCGAACACAGCTGCTGCGCTGAGCGTATGGATTATCCCGCGGTGCCTGGGCTTCAGGAAGGTCATTATGAGCATATACAAGCCCACTACTGCAAGGCCGTTTATGAGGATTGATTCCTTGTGCGCGAAGACGCATTGGAGGTTGTTTTCGCAGGCGGAAGTGATTGCAAAGGAGAATGCGGCCAGAGGAACTGCAAGGTTCGCGGCCTGCCTTATTTTGGAGGAATCGTGGTCTATGTCCGGGGCAAGTGCGGAAACTGAAACCATTCCAATAATTAGGGCGGAAGTGAGCAAATCCGCCCCTAGGAAATATGCAACAAGCACTCCTGCAAGTGCGCCTATGAGCATATGTTCCGGCCAGTTCATATCTCCACCTTTATTCCTGCATACTGTTTTTCTTTTGCGTCCCACCAGACTTTTCTTTTTACAAAAAGAAAAGGGTGGTGGGCCAGTTCATGTTGGTCGCCTGAAAGGAGTATGGGGGAGGGGGAATTTAATACAATAGCGTGATTTGAAAATTGGCTCGCCGTTTCAGGGATTATCTAAATAGATGGATATACATAAGAATAAAATACTTACCACATATACGTAGGTGGCATGCATAGTGCCAGAACACTTTCTTACTATCTGGACAAAACAGAGAAAAGAAGGAAGAGATTGAATTCCTGGAGATTTATGAACTGGGATTCGGACGAAAAAAGGGAGGGAAAGGAGCTCCTCAGGTTTGCAACAAGGGCCGGAGCAAACTCTGATACATTGAAGAAACTTGCATTTCTTTCTGATTTTTCCAGCCGCAGCAGCCTGCGCAAGCTTAAGGGGCAGATAGTGGATGGGGGGATGGAGGAGCTCTTCCCGACTGAGAAAATTATAATGCGGAACGGGGAATCCGCGCTCGGAGTTTCGGAATATCTTGGAAAAAGAAGGGTGGGACTTTGCGTGCATGCCGCACTTCACAATAAGAATGTCGATGAGAAGGAAGGGGCAGAGGAATACCTCCGCTGGGCTGCGAAAAACGGGGCTCCGGGGATCCGGGAAAGGGCGCTTGCAGGCCTTGCAATCGTGGCCGGGGAGAAACTTAAGGAGGGGGGAAACATATTCATACGGAGCAGCATGCTCGCTGCGGATAAATCCGCAAAAGTGCTAAGGAGGGAGCTCGGCAGGGATACGGCGGATGATGTGCTTGAGCGGCAGCGGAAGGGAGGGAAAACGGAGCTTTGGGCGGTATCAACGATATCATTATGCATGGGGGCAGGGGTTGCGTCCGGGCTTCCCTTCCTGAAGGGGATGGCTGAAGGGCGCCTTGAACCCAGGTATGCCGCGGCATTTCTGGCGGCTGCAACGGTTGCTTTTATTGCGGTCGAGATTTCTAAGGCGAGGGCATTGGCTTTTCTTGCAAAGAGGATAGGGGGAATGCTGGAGAAGAAGGCGGATACTGGGCAGCTTTAAAAACCCTATATTCCAATCCTAACCAAAGAGGTGCTTTATTATGTATGGAGTTACACCGCAAGCTTATGACAGGGCAATTACCGTATTCAGCCCGGATGGAAGGCTTTTCCAGGTCGAGTATGCAAAAGAGGCAGTGAAAAGGGGGGCAACCGCGATGGGGGTTGCCACAAGGGAAGGGGTTGCATTAATTGCCTACCGGAGCACCCACTCAAAATTGATTGTGCCGGACTCATTGAAGAAGGTTTTCGAGATAGATGATAATATCTGCATAACTGCAAGCGGGCTTATTGCGGATGCAAGGAAGCTTGTCGAGGTTGCGAGAGGCAACGCGCAGAGGCACAGGCTTACCTACAACGAGCCGGCTTCCCCTGAATCAATTGCAAGGGGGGTCTGCGACATAATGCAGCTTTACACCCAGTATGGGGGAATCCGCCCATTCGGAGTATCCCTTCTTATTGCGGGAATCGGGCCAAATGGGCCGGAGCTCTTCGAGGCTGAACCCAGCGGGGCAATGACCGGTTATTTCGGGGATTCGATTGGGAATTCGAAAAAGGAAGTGGATGAATACCTCGAGGCGAATTATACCCCGGAGATGAAGCTGGATTCCGCAATAGGGGTTGCGATTGAGGCGCTCAAGAAGTACAGCGAAGGCAAGATTGGGCCTGAGAACCTTGAGATTGCTTATGCGTATAAGGGAGATGCGAAATTCACGACAATGACTGATAAGGAAGTGCTCAAGTTCGTGAAGACAAAATAAAGAAATTTTTTCTTTTTAATTTTCCCGTTTTTATTTTGCTCCCGATTACTTGATTACGGTTCCCCTGTGGGTTTTTCCTTCCATTGCCTTTGGGAGGTCGTCGATGTTCTTTCCGCCTACGAAATGGAGCTCTATGCCGCTTCTTGCAATGAGTTTGCATGCAACCATGTCGAATACGAAGTGGGTGCCGGGGGCGCGGTTGTCCGAGGAATTTGCAAGGTCGATGAGCTGCGCGTGCGTCATGGACTTGAACATCTTTGCATTCGGGTTCTTTGCCGGGTCGGAATCGTAAACTCCGTCCACATTGCTTATGTTTATGAGGCGGTCTGCCCCGATTGCCTCTGCGAGCAGGACTGAATCGGTATCCGTGGTTATGCCGGGGATTGTGCCTCCCATTACTGCAATTCTGTGGGTTGAGAGGGAGGAAGCGGCTGCTTCAAATGTGTGGAAGACCTGTTGGGATGCTTCCTCTTCGAAAACGCGGGCGACCAGGTGCGCGTTAAGGCGCGTCCCTGCAACTGCGAGCGCATCATTCCAGTACGAATTCTTTGAGAAATTTGATGCGGCTGCGACATAGGTGCGGGCGACCTTTCCGCCTCCGACTACGATTGCGACTTTTTCCTTTCCTTTAAGGAGGGACTTGAATTTTTTCAGGAATTCCACGTCCGGTATTCCTGTTCCGTTTACCATGCTTCCGCCGAGAGATATTACGACTGACATGCTCCTCTATTGAAGTGTAAATTAAAAAAGGAATTGGATGCCACCCTTTTCTTTTTGTAAAAAGAAAAGTCTGGCAGGACGCAAAAGAAAAACAGTATCGGATAGTACTGATGCGGAGGCTTAATCCTTGATTTTGTCCAGCGCCTTTTCCAGCGCCTTGATTGCGTCATCCGCGCCTTCCAGCCCCACGGAATAGCGGATCATGTTGTCGAGAACTCCTGCGGATTTCCTTTCTTCGGAGCTCATCTGGGCATGTGTGGTTGTGGCGTTGTGTACCCAGACTGTGTAGCTTCCGCCCAGATGGGTAACCTGGACTCCGAAATCGAATGCTTCTGCGAATTTCTTCGCTTTTTCCAGGCCTCCCTTTATGTTGAATGAGAGAAGGTAGCCGTAGCCGTTTGTGCCGTCGGGAAGCTTCATGAGCCTCTTTGCGACTTCGTGTTGCGGGTGGGTGGGGAGCCCGGGGTAATTGACCGCCTCAATCATTGGGTGGGTTTTAAGGAAATTTGCAATCTTCATTGCCTTTTCGCAGTGCTCCTTCATTCTAATCCTAATTGTGCTCATTTCGTCCCAAATCAGCATTGAATTGAACGGGGAGAGGCAGGGGCCCATGTTGCGGAAATGGCCTCCTTTTAATTTGTTTACGAAATCCTGCGCGATGGCGGGATTTTTGGTTACGATCTTATCCTTGGCGACTATTACGCCGCCGATTGCCCTGCAGCTTCCATTGGAAACCTTTGAGATGGAATGCAGTACGATGTCTGCGCCGTGTTCAAGGGGGCGCATGAGCGCTGGGCTGGCTAAAGTGGAATCGACTATTAGCGGAATTCCGTGCGAGTGCGCAAGCTTTGCGAGCGCGGGAATATCTGCAACGAAAAGGGTTGGGTTGCTCGGGGATTCAACGTATAGGAATTTGGTTTTTTCATCTATTTTCGATTCCCATTTTCTAAGGTCCCAGGGCTCGGTAATCCATTTAACCTTCCAGCCGGATTTCGGGTAAGTGATGTTGAAGAGCTGCTCCGTGCCTCCGTAAACGCGGTTGGAGGAAACGAAGTTGTCACCGGGCTCAAGGAAGGCCATTGTGGTCATGAGGATTGCAGACATTCCGGAAGAGGTGCAGAGGCCCTGGGTGAGTTCCGGGGAGCCTAAACCTTCTAAGGCTGCGAACTTCCACGCGAGGTGGTCGGAGTTTACATTGTCGATTCTGCTGTAAACCTTATTCGGGTCGTTTGTGGTTTGGTAGGAGAGGAGGAGGGCGCCATCAAGTAAGCTATCGTAAGAGCCGCCTGCGGTTGTCATGAAGAGGGGGAGGGTGAAGCATTTGTAGCGCTTTATGTCTTCTTTTCCATATAGACCCCAGAGGGCGACGGTGTCGAAAGCCTGGTTCTTGGCGGCCATCATCTGCTCTGCGCGCATTTTTACCCGGGCGCTGCTTCTTTTCCTGAAATATTCCTCTTCACTGGGGGTGGATTTGAGAAGTTCCAATTCTTTTTCCAATTCCGCTATCTTGTCGTTAACGAATTTGCTTTCTCCCATAAAAACTCCCGATATTGGATTAATTATTTCATTTTAAACGGCTTTCGGAAAAATTGCAAGGATGTCCTCTAGACTGAGCCTTCGCGCTCCAAAGCATTGATGTAGAATTGTGCAACTGGTTCTATATGCTCCGGTTTTTCTTTAAACCCCGGCCTCCCCAATGAATGAATCAAACGCATCTGGTCCCTGATTTCCTCTGGATTGGTCCCTGTTTCCAGGAAGAACATTTGCATCAGTGCATCTAAATCAGGAAGCACTCTTGCGATGCCAAAGCCTTTCAGTTCTGAGGCTGAAAATTCTACATCCGTAGGTCTTCCTGTGATTGCGTAAGGATCTCCTGACTGGATTCTCTCTAGGTTTTCTAGCCTCCTCTCAAAGTCGTATGTTCTAAGCTGCCAGATCTTACGCGGATTGCATGCTTTCTCCAATAATTCTAGGGTATGGACACGGGAGCCGTACGTTCTATCTTTTACGTCTTCCCCAGTTATTTCATCATAGGCGTCATGTATCAGCATGGCTGACCCGCTATGCGCGAATCTCCTGTTGGATTGTAGAAACAAACGCGCTCCCGCGCTATGTGCTTTGGTATCAACGTACGCGTCTACATGGCCTCCTCTTTTTTGAACATCATGAACCATGGCCTGAAACAGGTAACACATCTCGATATCCCCGCCGGGGGAATCTATAAGCAGGCTCATTTTGAGACGGCCCTCCATGATAATTGGTAAAAATTCTTTCTGCAAGGTTTCATGTGCATGCTCAAGCTCAAATCCTAACCTTTCCTTATATTCCGGGTGCCTGATCCTCCCAAACATGTGCTGTTCGAAATTCATAATTGCCTGCAATACGCAAGCTCTAAACCAATAATTGGAAGTCGCATACTTTCCGCTTGCCGGATCGAAAAAATATGTGTTGTCATTTACCAGTGGTTCACCGGCGCCTTCGATCATTGCTGAATCGATTACGGAGATTATTTGGCCGTCAAACTTCCGGTAATCCAGGGATTTGGAAGGTTTTAGCCTTTCCGGCTCCATGATTTTGGGGGCCGCATGCATGCTGGGCTGCCTGCTATTTTTTGGCTGATGCTTTTTTGCCATTAATACTGCCATAATAACAACCGTGCTTGTGCGTAATGCGATCCCGCATTATGATTACTCAATTGAAGTATATAAATGTTGCTATTAATGACTTTTTATGAATAACTATCAAGGAATGAGAAGCGTAAGGAGATGCACAAGGAGTTGCGAGGGCGACGTCAGGAGATGTACAAAGAGTTGCAAAAGGAAATTAAGAGTAATATCCGATAATGCTTTTTCTTTGGGGGAACCGGCCCTTTCTTTTTGCAAAAAGAAAGGGCAGATGAGCCCGCCCGGATTCGAACCGGGGATATCCAGCGTGTAAGGCTGGCGTCTTGACCGCTAGACCACGGGCTCTTGAAAGCGTGAGCATTTATTTGACGCAAACTGATTTAAAGAGTGCCGCAATCGCGGCAACCTTCTCCGATTGGAGAGGGATATGCTGGGGCGCGCAAGCGCAACAACATATCCTTGGGGCTTTTCATGAGGATGATACTCATGATTGGGGGGAGGGTCAGGATTAACCTAAAACTGGGGAGGGGGTGCTCCCCCTCCGCGGTTTGGAATCAGAATGCACGCTGGGGCGGCTTCGTGAATAAGTAGTAGCGCTCCTTGCCTTCCAATTCAGAGACTATCCTGTGCACGAATATCCCGATAGGGTCTGCAAGGGTCGGAACCCTCTTCTTGAGGTCTGCAAAATCAGCAAATGGGCCTTTTTCCCTCTCTTTGAGGATTTCCTCCATGTTCCTTTTTCCTATCCCAGGAAGAAGGTCAAGCTGGTGCACCCTCATTGAGATGGGCGCTGCCTTGTTCATGAAGTTCAGGAAGAGGTCGCTGCGCTCTTCGATTATCCTGCGAAGGACTGTCGGCAGGATTTCCTGCGCGCCGTTAGTGAGCTGGGTGTATACGATCCTTCCCTTTATTCTGTCGATTTCGCTGCGTTCCCCCTTGCCTACGAATACCTTGTTGCCGACCACCATGGACGCATTCGGCTTAACGCTCGCCTCAAGGAGGGTGAAAAAATTATGGCCCACAAGCTGGACAATGGATTCCTTCCTTGAGTCCGAGGCCTTTCCGGCCGACATGTATTCGACCACCCAGGCATAATCTTCCATACGTTTACCCCGTTATTGTTTTGAGTATTGCTGCCACTTCTTCATCTTTGAGCTCAACCTTCTGGTAGAGCGCGATCGCGCGCACCAGCGCGGGAGTGGAGGGCGAAATCTCCGCAAGCTTCACCGAAGTGTCCTCGTTTAGCTGCGGAACCGCCTTCCTGAGCTTTCCTGCAAGCGAGAGCACTTTCTTGGATTCCAGCTTGGAGAACTCCTTTGCGTGCTCTAACGCGTTTGCCTGCTCGTAGCCGAGCTCCTCGCCGGATTCTGCCCTCTTCTCAAGAACCTCCTTCACAAGGGAAAGGGGAACCGGGGAAGTGGAGATTACCTTCATTTGAGCACCCTCAGGTGAAGCGGGGAAGCGACCAGCGTCTTTGCCATCCTTCCGTCCTGGATTTGCACTACGTAGGCATTTCCACGCCGCTCTACAATCCTGCCGCTCTTTCCGTTGTAGCGCGGGGAGGGCATGCCTTCCCTGTAGGGCTTTACGTTTATCAGTACCCGATCATCCACCTTGAACGTGCGCACCCTGTCACAGACTGTGAGGGTCCTTTTCTTTTTTAGGCTCCTGGTCCTCTTCGTAAGGAACCCTTTCGAATGTCTCATTTTCCCACCTTTTCAATATTTTATGCTGCCCCATTTTTAAATGCTTATCCAACCCTCCGGCTGGAAATGCCAGAATTAGGGCACATGTCTTTATTTATAAAGCCTTTAAAAGGCTTTCGTCTATAGTTTAAAAAGGGTGGAATTATGCCTACAAAAGGCGGAATTGAATACAAAGTTACTAACATGGTTGCTTCTTCTAACCTGGGGCTTGAGCTTGACCTCTTTTTGCTTGCGAGCGAAATACCCGGGATAGAATATGAGCCTGAGCAGTTCCCTGGGGCGATTTTGAAGTTTGACGACCCGAAAGCGACCCTTCTTCTCTTCAAGAACGGGAAGGTTGTTTGCGTGGGGTGCAAGACAAAGGCCGCGATTGAGAAGACGCTTTTTAGAACGCTTAAGCTTCTTACTCCAAAGGCAAAAAAGATATTCAAGAAGCAGAAGAACCCGAAATTCGAAATTACAAACATCGTTGCTTCTGCGAGTTTAGGGATGAGCCTGGACCTCTATACAATTGCATATGAAGTCGAGGATGTGGAGTACGAGCCTGAGCAGTTCCCGGGAGCGATTCTGAAATTCAGGGACCCGAAAGCATCGCTTCTTCTTTTCAAGAACGGGAAAGTGATTTGCGCAGGGTCCCGGGATGAGAAAAGCATCGAGGCTGCGCTCTTCAAGGCGAAGAGGCTTCTGAAGCCTTATGCTTCCAAGGAGCATAAATGAGCATGGTTTCCGATAAGGATGTGCTGGATTCACTTCGGAGTGTGTTGGACCCAGAGCTTGGGATAAATATTGTGGATCTTGGCTTGATTTATGGAGTAAAGGTAAACGGGAAGAAGGTAACCGTGAAGATGACTTTCACTACTCCTGCGTGCCCGCTTCTCCAGTATATTGTTTCGGAAGTGGAGGAGAGGGTTGGAAAAATAAACGGGGTTGAGGAAGTGGTCGTGCAGCTTGCCTGGGACCCTCCCTGGAACCCTGATAAGATTTCTGCAGAAGGGAAGAAGCAATTGGGGCTGGAATAATCTTGCGCCTTTTCCGCTGCGTTAGAAACTGAGTTCCAGAACCCCGTTGTTGTATTTCTTCTGCATTTTCTTTGGGTCGACTGAACGCGGGAGCTCGAGCTTGCGCGCGTATTTTCTCTCGCCGGAATCCACTCGGATTTCGAGGTTTTTTCCGCTTGCGTTTATCTTTATGTCTTTTTCCGCGACTCCGGGAAGTTCTGCGATTACGGTGAGCTTGTCCTTCTGCTGGATTATGTCTACGAGGGGCTCGCGCTCTCCGGGTTCTTTTTTGGATTCCTCTTCGCCTTCCTCTCCCTCTTGAGGGGGGCGCATCTTCCTGCCCTTTTCCATTTTTGTGGGGGAGACATTCCCAAATTCCATTATTTGGGGCTTTCCATCAGGGCCCATGCGCATCGAGTATCCGTAAACGCGGACGTTGCGGTCCTGGGAAAGGCGCTTTATTTGATCGTCATCCAGGTGCATGGACATCCCTTCCATCATGCGCTTCATATCCTCGCGCATTCTTTCCATCATGCCATCCATTTCGCTTCCAAAGCCCATGCTGAAGATGTCGTCGTCCCTTCCGAAGGGATCAAATACTCTCTTTCTTTTCTTTTCATCGTCTCCAGACATAGGAACACCCTTTTCCGTTATTGGGGGGAGGGGGTATAAATATTTAAGTTTTCTCCTGGAAGGCAGTTTGGGAAGGGTGAATGAGGTGGACGAGCAGATAGTGCCTGAAGGAGCGGCGCCGCAGCGGAAGGTTATTCCTGAACTTCCAAAACCCGTGAAGATGGGGGACGAGTTTGAAGTCACGGTCAATGCGGTGGGCGGAAAGGGGGACGGGATTGCGAAAAAGGATGGATTTGTGATATTTGTGCAGGGCGGGCAGAAAGGCGAAGTGGTGCGCATACGCATTACCGAACTGAAGAGGAGCTTTGCGGTTGCGCAGAAAATATAGGTGCGGGATTTGGCTGAGATAAAGGACGTGTATGCGGAATTGGAGATTTTCAAGAAGAAACTTAAGAAGCGCGAGCCGGACCTCTTTGGGCGGGAAACCGGGGTGCTGACCGCAGGAATTAAAAGGGAAAGGGGAAAACCAAGAAAGCGCGCAAAGAAATAAACCGGTGAAGAGATGGCGATAGAGAAATTAAAGCGGGAACTGAGCCTCAATATTTACCTTATTGCATTCGTTGTTACAGTTGCGATTTTTTCCCTTGGAATCTATGTGGGGATGGTCATTGATGAGAGCGCTAAAGCCAACGTGGATTCTGAATTGAGGACTGTTGAGCAGGATCTCTACCTTTCCAGGATAATGTTGCTTATGGAGGAGAATACCACTGCGTTCTGCCCGATTTACTCTGAGAAACTGGAAACCGTGAATTCTGAGAGGCAGCTTATCGGGGACAGGCTGGAATACCTGGAAACAGTAAGGGGGCTCCATGATGATGCGCTCAAGGAAAGCTATTTCGACCTGGAACTGGAGAACTACCTCCTTATGGAGAAGATGAAGAAAGACTGCGGGGGGGATTTCATCCCGGTGCTTTTCTTTTATGCGGATGGGGATCAGAACTCCAATAGCCAGGGGGAGGTCCTGAACCAGCTTAGGGCAGCAAATCCGCAAGTGAAGGTTTTCTCATTTGACGGGAACATGGATAGCGCGGTTGTGAAGGTGCTTAAGGAGAAATACCTTGTGAGCTCTTACCCTGCGGTTGTTTTCAATGATAGCAGGCTTGTGGGGTTCCAGAGCCTGGCGCAGCTTGAGAAGAAGTTGCAATAGAAACAAAGCTAGTTCTAGGAGCATCAAAGTTGGATGGGGGAGGGTCAGGATTAACCTAAAACTGGGGAGGGGCGCTCCCCTCCGCGGTTTGGTTAGCCGGATTCCCACGTCATCTTTTTCATGGTTAATTCCTTGAAGATTGCGGAAAGCCAGAAGAGCGTAATCAGGTAGGCGTAGGTAACCAGGTAGACGATTACCATTAACGGATTTATCTTTTCTTCCTTGAAAAGCTGCATGCCTGTGAAGGTCCACCAGAGGGTGAGAAGGAGAATGGTGAGGCCGATTACGTGGATTGGGTTAATGAGGTAGAGGAAGCTGCCTAAATCCACGAATGCGGGGTGTATTGTGAAGAAATAATAATAGATGCTGATGAAAAGGACTGCGAAGATTGCGCCCACTGCAATCAACCCCAGGGGCATTACGATCATGCCCAAATCTCCGTACTGGGGGCCTACCAGCTTGGAATATTTGGCTGCATTGTGGAGGCCTCCGCGGTGCCAGCGGGTTCTTTGCTTCAGGAGTTCTGCGAATGTGGAGGGGACTTCCGTGTATACTGTTGCGTCCAGGGAAGAGCGGATTTTGTAGTTGTAGGACTGGATGCGCATCGCGATTTCCTGGTCTTCGAGAATATTGTTGGGGTCGAAGCCTCCGATCTCATCGAAAACCTCCTTCCTGAACATTGAGAAGGGGCCTGGGGTTACGTGGACGGATTCAAGGAAGGTTAGTACCCTTCTTGAGAAAAGAGTGTAGATGTATTCGACTTTCTGGAGCTCCTCTATGAAATTCTTGGGGTTTTCCACTTTTACTGCCGCGGTTACTGCGGCAACCCCTTTTTCTCCAAAGTGCGGGAGCATTTTCCTTACGGTATCCGGGAGGATGAAGGAATCTGCATCCAAAGTTGCGATTATTTCTCCGGTTGCCCTTGCGATTCCGTAATTGAGGGAGTTGGCTTTTCCGGAGTTGGATTTATGGAAGGCTTTCACGCCTTTTTTTGAATAGGATTTTGCAACTTCAAGGGTTTTGTCCTTTGAGCCGTCATCCACTACGATTATTTCGAGCTTTTCCTTTGGATAATTGGAAGAGAGGAGGGAATCAAGGCATTTGGGGAGGTTTTTTTCCTCGTTGTAGGCGGGGATTACTACTGAGATTCTGGGTTCCCAGCCATTTAATTGCGGGACTTCGGTCATTCTCGACCTGTTTTTGAGGTATACGAGGATGTAGAATACAGTGACGTAGAGGGCCAGGAATGCCACTGCGTATTCGATGAGTTTCACTGTGCTTAGTTCCATTAATGGGGAATTGAGAGGGCGCGCTTTTTAAGGATTGCTTGCGGGCGGCTTATGGGGGTTTTTTGTAACCATGGTTACAAAAGCCGGCTTTTGCGCTTTTCATTGATAAATCAAAAAGGGCAGGAAAACGAGCGGCAACAATTAAAAAAACAAGGTAGAAATAGGCGCGGAGATAAAAATGGCAAACGTAATCCATAACAGGGAAGCCTGCGTCGGCTGCGGCGCATGCGCGGCAATCTGCCCGAAATACTGGGAGATGAAGGGGGACGGGAAATCCTTCCTCCGGGGCTCCACGGTAATCAAGACCGAGCACGTGCTCGTGGTTGCAAAGGCCGAATGCAACAATGACGCTGCAAACGCCTGCCCGGTGCAATGCATAAGGGTTGAAGAATGAGCATCGTGACTAAAAGCGGGGATAGCGGAACTACCGCAACCGCAGATGGAAAGCGGGTAAGCAAGGATGACCCGATCATCCATCTTTATGGCGAACTTGACGAACTTAATGCGGCAATAGGGCTCGCCCTCTGCTTCATGGAAAGCAAGAGGAACAAGGCGACCTTGACCGAAGTGCAGAACCAGATTTTCAATATCGGCTCCCGCCTTACCGAAAAGAAAGCCGCGGTTTCGGACAAGGAAACAAATTCTATGGAAAATGAAATCCACCTAATGGAGGATAAGCTTCATTCCCTCCACCACTTCATAATCCCCCGCGGCACGCAGGGCTGCTGCTTCCTGCACCTTGCAAGAGTAAGCGCACGCGGCGTGGAGCGAAGGCTTGCGGGAATGAAGGCGCAGAAGGAATACCTTGCATATTTCAACAGGCTTTCGGACCTCTTATTTGTGATGGCCCGCTGGGAAAACCGGGAAGAAGGAGTGGAAGAAGAGATTTGGAAGGAATGGGCGGACTAGCTTCCGCAGACTCCGCAATTTATTCCCATTACGAATACCCCTAAAGCAAGGCAGTATGCTGCAAATAGGGGGAAAATATTCTTGTTTATTTTATTCATGAGGAGATGGATTGTTGCATAGCCTGCGAGGAATGAGACTGCGATTCCGACTAAGAGAAGAGTTGAATCTATAGAAGTTATGGGGGTATCCTTCAGTTCGAAGAGGGTTGCGCCCATAACCGCCGGGATTGCGAGCAGGAAGGCGAAGGAGGCTGCCTCTTTCCAATCCATCCCGCAGTGGAGGCCGGCTGAGATTGTGGAGCCGCTCCTTGAAATTCCCGGTGCGACTGCGATTCCCTGCATAATCCCGATTGCGATTGCATTCTTTGGGTTGGGTTTTGCTGCCTTTGGCTTTGCGAACAAGGTTGAGAGGAGGATTGCAGCCGTGATTACCAATGCAAGCCCGATTGAGAACGGGTTTGAATACATTGATTCAAAAAATCCCTTGAGTGCAAATCCTATTATTGCGGTAGGGATGGATGCGAGAACTATCATTGCTGCGAGGTTGAATTCCTCGCTTTTAGTCTGGAATTTCAATACGCTTAAGATTATTTTGAGTATTTTTTCCCTAAAATAGACCAAGACTGCGAGCGTAGTCCCTACGTGCAGGCCCAGATCATAGAGGATTGGGATTTGCCCTATGAAATAATACTGGGCAAGCGCAAGGTGGGCAGAGCTGGAGACCGGAAGCCATTCGGTTATTCCCTGGAGAATGGAAAGGAGAATTATGCCTAATAGGTCCATCTGGAGTTTTCCCTCATTTTATCCTTTTCTGGATGTTTTCAACCCTGTCTTTAGGTTCTGGCCATTTCTTCGGGTATCCGAATATTAATGGGCAGTAAAGCTCCTGGTTGTCCTTAATTCCGAGTTCCCGCAACGTTTCACGGTCATCCCTGATTGTTTTTTTCATGAAGCCAATATAGCAGCTTCCCAGGCCCAAATCGTATGCGCGGAGCATCATGTTCTGCGCCGCGAGGTTGCAATCGGTTTCGGACCAGTCTCCCTTTTCCGCAACTATCAGGATTAGGAGCGGCGCCCCGTAGAAAATCACGTCCGGCTTTATCTTTGCCCGCTCAGCAAGCCTTGCGCCCATTCCGAGAACGCCGAGCTTCTGCTTTACTTTTTCCGCAATTTCAAGAATTTTCTGCCTGTTTTCAATAACGATGAACCTGCAGGGCTGCGCATCCATTGCAGAGGGAGCCATTGCTCCTGCTTTTAGAATTTTAGCGAGCGCTTCTTCCGGGATGGGCTTAGTCTCGTAATCCCTTATAGACCTTCTTCCCATTATCGCTTTTTCAACTTCCATGGCTCAGATTAGAGGCGGAAAAGAATATAGAAGTATTGGGCGACTCAAAAGCTACTCCGGCGGTCATCGGGTTTCCCCTCCCTCTGGGACGGTCATATCATCGTCGCCTACTTAATTACGCATCCGTTGTTTATAAATATGTTGGTTCGTAGAGATAAAACATGGAGATAATCGTGTTCCGCCTCGGGCACAGGCTTCCGCGGGATGAAAGGATTACCACCCATGTTTGCCTGGTTGCTCGCGCATTCGGCGCAAATTCTGTAATTTATTCCGGGCAGAAGGACCACTCCCTCGAGAAAAGCGTGCAGGGGGTCGTGGGGAGCTGGGGCGGGAAATTCTCGATTGCGCACGAAAACTCTCCGATTGAGCGGCTTGAAAAACTCAAGAAAGCCGGCTACTCGATTATCCACCTGACCGTATATGGGATGCCTCTGCCTGAAAAGGAAAATGCAATTCGGAATGCCGAGAAGGCAGTAGTTGTTGTCGGAGGGGAGAAAGTCCCTACTGAAGTTTACCATATGGCTGATTTCAACATTGCGGTGGGCAGCCAGCCCCACTCGGAAGTTGCCGCGCTTGCGGTTACACTTGACCGGATTATGGGCGGGCAGGAGCTGGAAAGGAGTTTTGAATCTAATTTCAGGGGAAATATCAGTTTAGAGCCTGCAGAAAAAGGGAAGAAAATAAAGAAAAAATAAGGCTTGCGCCTTACTTGCATGCCCCGCCAGAGCATCCGTTCGGGCACGTCACCTGCGCTGTTTGTATCTCGGAGTTTTCACCGTTCACTTCGCAGTAGTAATCCACCACTCCTGAAGCGCTCGTAAGGCAATAGTCCGTGTAGGTCCCGTATACGCCCTTGAATACTCCGGTTGCGCTGCCTGGAGAATAGTAGTCCGGCCCGGTCTCGGTGTCCTCGCAGAGGTACTTGGTTTTCTGCTTGCATGTTCCGGAATAGCAGTATCCGGTTGAGCAGCAGCTTGACCCTCCTGCTCCGGTGTACTGCCCTCCGCAGCTATCCCCCACCGGCGCGCATTCTACGCACACATCATTATCAGAGCATTCCATTCCTTCACAGCACTTCACTCCGAGGCCGCAGGTCTGGCCTGCTTCGCCGCATGCCCCTTGAAGCTTGCATGTGCCGTCAAAGCAAACAAGGCCGTTGCAGCAGTCCGCGTCCTTGCTGCATTCCGAGTTCTGCTTCATGCAGGAACTGCACTTTCCGTTCTGGCAGGTGTACCCCTGGCAGCATTCTGAATCCGCCTTGCAGGTGTAGCCTACCGGTTCGCAGGATTGGCACACGCTAGCAACACAGTATCCCTCGCAGCAGGCAAGAGTCGAGCTGCATTTTCCATTCAGCTCTCCGCACTGCGGCTGGCAGTACCCGTCCACGCAGGTATCCCCGCTGCAGCAGTCTCCATGCCATGTCCTGTTTGCCACAACGGTTGTGTAAACCGGCGGCCCATAGCCGCAGATCGCATTTGTCTTCTGGCAGGTTTCCTGTGGTGTACACACGTTGTTCACGCATTGGTCAGGCGCGCAGCAGTCCCCGTGTTGTATCGGGTAATTGGCTGTTGCCCCTGCTGGGTAAGTTGTTCCGCAGGTCTGCCCTGTCTGGACGCATTGCTGTGTGCCGCCGCAGACATTGTTCACGCATTCGTCAGGAGAGCAGCATTCCCCATAGTCCTTGTAGACAACCGCTGTGACTATGGAGGAGTCCTGGACCCTTCCGCAGATTTTCCCAGTTTGAACGCATGCCTGCTGTGGGGTGCACGTGTTGTTTACGCATTCATAGGGAGAGCAGCATTCTCCGTAATAAGTTGGCTGCTGGTTTACCATCATCGTCGTTGTTGTTTGCTGCGGATATACGTTGCCGCACCTGTCGTTTTCCTGCTGGCAGGTGTTCTGGCCGCACACTCCGTTTGTGCACTGGCCCTGGCAGCAGTCGTTGTCGGTCGAGCATTTTTCCCCGCTTTTAACACAGGTCTGGGTCTCGCCGCAGTATCCGTTTATGCATTCATAGGGAGAGCAGCACTGGCTTGCGGCCGTGGCGCTTGTTCCTGTGTATGCGCCCGTTGCCGGATTGTAGTTGGCCGTGGCTGCTGAAGCCTGCTGCATCGTTGAGAGGCTGCATCTCTGCCCTTTCTGTATGCATTGGTTGTTTTCACAGGGGGTCTGGTCCACGCAGTAGTAGGACATGTAGCACATCACATTCCTCTTCTTTCCGTTTTCATCGGTGAATGTGCTCAGCGTTCCCTTATCCCCGGTGGTCGCGATCGTCCTTCCGCCCTGGTCGCGTATCACCATGTTGGTATACGTGCCCGAGGCAGGGGTAAGGTTGGCAGAAGTTCCTGCCGCTACTCCCGCAGCCCCGCTGATTCCGGGGATTGAGAGGCATGCCGGGCTTGCCATCCATAAAAGCATTACGAGGACGCAGCCCAGCACAAATCCAACTATGAATAATACGAAAAGGTTCGTGCCCTCCACATTAACACCGAAACCCCTTCGGGAATAAGCGTTTTAAACATTTGTACTTCTTTTTTTGTAAAAATTAATGGAAAATTCAGTGGAATAGTGGAAACCTACTCTCTCCTTTTCTTTATAAAGGTTGAAATACTATCTTAGAATTGCGACCGTGGTGGCATCCATGCCAGTTGAAGATGAGGTAACCCATTGGTGGAAGGACGATAAGGGGGAACAGCACCGCACGATATTGCGGATGGAGAGCGAAGCCCCTACGAATTCAAACGGGTTTCCTCGCGATGGAGTCCTTACTTTGAGGGTAATCAATACTATTGGGCAGGTGGCGATAAAATTAAGCCCTGATGAGGCTTTGAGGGTGAGCAGCCAGCTCGCGTCTATTTCTAAGGATTTATTGAATACCAAAAGAAAAATGTGGAGGGAAAGGGATTAGCCTTTATCCTACCCTTTCGCATTTATGGCTCTTTAAGTTGCAGGAATACCCTGTGTCGCAATCCATGTTAGTGTTGCACATTCCCGCTTTCGCCCTGCAGGTGTGGCTGTCGAACTGGCACAGTTCCCAAGTGTTGCAGTTCGCACTTGAGGAGCAGTATCCGCGCCTCGGAGTGCAAAGGTGCTTCGCAAGGTCGCAGTATTCCCAGGTGTTGCACCCTGCATCATGGTCGCAGAAGCCCGTGGCAACCTTGCACTTGTTGGTGAGCAGCTCGCAGGATTGCCATTTTTGGCAGTCCCCGTCGTTTATGCAGAACCCGGCGTTTGGATTGCACATGTGCGCGGTTGAGTTGCAGGTCTCCCATTCCAGGCAATCTGTATCCACTGCGCACCTTCCTTCAGTGGGGACGCAGTTCTTATTTACCAAATTGCATGCCTGCCATGCCTCGCAATCATAATCGCTCGTGCAAACCCCATTTTTCAATACGCAGGTGTGCGTTGCGTTGTTGCACTGCTCAATTGTTGGGTTGCATTCGCTTGCAGAAACGCAGAAGCCTGCCTTTGGCTTGCAGGTTTTGTCTGCAAGCGAACATGTTTGCCAGGAAGTGTCGCAATCGCCTTCAGAGTCGCAATAATTCTCTATTTTGCATTTGTGCGTGTCCTGGAGGCAGGAATTCTCTTTCCCCTTGCATTCCGTATCCACATTGCAGAAGCCCGCCTTTGCATCGCACACCTTTGTGCCGTTGTTGCAGGATTGCCAGTTTCCGCAGTCCGCATTTGTCGAGCATCCGCTTGGGCCCCCGCATCCGGCGAGGAACAGCATTGCTATGATAATTCCGAAAAGCGCTAACGTTCTCATGAATACACCTTGCGTCCTCTTTTAGCGGGAAAGAATTAAAATGGTTAGTAACTCCTCGGAATTTTCCAAATCAGAGGACTATGAAACGCGCCTTTGCGATTACTTCGTGGACTGCGGGTATCCTGCTCTTCGATTCAATTTCTTCAATCTTTTTGCGTATCCGCTCGTACTCCTCATCACTTATGTACTCTTCCCCGCATTTTTCACATACGTACATGGTCACATCGGAAAGTATGTATTTGCCTTTGAATAGCTTGTTCACTTTGGAATATTTTTTCATTGAACATCTGCAAGCTGCGCATTTATGGGTGCTCATTCTTTTTCACCTTATTGAAGCTATAGTTTTTTCAGGATTTTCGGAAGCTGCGCAAAATTGGTTATTTCCGCGTTCGCCTTTCCTTTTTCTCCCTTGTGCTTTCCAAGGAGAACGCGGATTGTTTTCATTCCCGCCTTCTTTGCAGGAATCGTATCTATGGATGGCTTGTCGCCCACCATTGCGCATTCTTCGGGCTTTGCGCCTATTCTTTTTATTACGCTCCGAAAGAAATGCTCGCTTTTTTCCTCTCCCACGCTTTCCGAGATGAAAACGTCTTCAAAGAATAGGGAAATTCCCAAGAGGATTAACTTATCCCATTGCTTTACGGAAGTCCCGTTGCTTGCAATGTAGAGCTTGTATCCTTCATCCCTTAATTTTAGGAGAGTTCCCGGAACCTCTGCATAGGGCTGGATTGCGGTTTTTGCCGCATGGTATGCGCCCACTGCGGCAGCTACGTATTTTGCAGGCTCCCTTACCTTTAGTTTTTTGCAAACCTCGTCAAACTGGTTTGGGTAGTTGGGGCCCTTCTCTTCGATTACCTTCAATAAAATTGCATAAATTTTCTCCTGGCTCTCTTCCAGGCCCATTTCCACCATTGCGCGGATTGCCTTCCTCCTTGCCAATTCCGCAAACTCGCTTGTCGGGAAGAGGGTATCGTCAATATCGAAGAAAATATGCTTGACCATGCAATAATGCCTTTTTCCCTGAATATAAAGCTTTGCCTCGTTTTGCGCCTGTTCCCGCTTTTAGAATGTTTCGCAGGCTAAGTAACTCCAACAAGATTAACGGTGATAATTTGGGTTCAAGGCCAAGAAAATGGAAAAAGAAAGGCCGCATGCGCTGGAAATGGGTAAAGAAGAAGCGCAAACGCCTCAAGAGGAGAATGGACAGGAGAATCGGGGAGCTCTAGAAATAGAACCAGGTTTCCTTCTTTTTTGTTTTATTTCTTAAGTTTAGGGTTTGGTGTTTTGGATTTTGATGGGCTTACGGTATAGCGTACCCCTTTATATACCCTTCAAAAGAGAATAAATCCATGGACGAGAGGGCTTGGAGCACTGTAGAGAGCTGGAACTACTGGAAAGGGGAGCCGGAAACCGGGATTCCCAGGGAAATAACTGATAAAGCAATGGAATTTGTGGATGGCCCTGAGGCGGTTTATTTCTACGGTCCGCGCAGAACCGGAAAAACAACGGTGTGCCTCCAGATTTTGAAACGCCTGGCGAAAAAACACGGAAAGGAATCCTGCATTTACATAAACTTTGAGGAACCCTCGTTTGCAAGCGTGCTTTCCACCGCTTTCCTGGATGATGCAACTGATGAATTCAAGACCCGATTTGGGAAAAAACCCTCATTCGTTTTCCTTGATGAAATACAGAATGTGCCCATGTGGGAAAAATGGGTGCGTGCACGGGTGGATAAGAAGGAATTCAAGATATTCCTTACCGGCTCATCTGCAAAACTCCTAAGCTCTGAGTTTTCCACCTCCCTCGGAGGGAGAGGAACGGGCTTTCTTGTCCTTCCGTTTTCATTTAGGGAATTCAGGGGGATATACCCCAAGGCAAGCCTGAAAGAGTACCTTGAGATTGGCGGCTACCCTGCGGTTGCACTGGAGAAAAATCCGGAAAAGCGCACCCGCCTCCTTGAGGAGTATTTCGACACCGCGATAACCCGCGACATTGCGGCGCGCTATGATGTGCGGGACGTCCCCACTCTGCGCACCTTGGCGGTGTATGTGCTTACCAATTCCGGGAAGCTGTTCAGCTACAACAAAATACGGGAGATGACCGGCCTCTCTTTTGATGCGATAAAGATGTACCTAACATATCTGGAAGATGCTTTTGTTGGGTTCCAGGTCCCTTACTTTTCCTACTCTCTGAAGAAAGCGATGGAAAAACCCCGCAAATACTATGCTTACGATACCGGGCTCCAGGCCGCAGTTTCCAAATCCTTTTCCCCTGATTTTGGGCGCAGGATTGAAAATGCGGTTGCGATAGACCTGCTGCGGCGCGGCAAGGAGATACAGTATTACTCTAATTCCTACGAAGTCGATTTCGTAATTAAGGACGGGCTTGCGCTTACTGCAATGAATGTCTGCGCAAGCGAAACTGCGCCATTGCGGGAAACTGAAGCGCTGGAAAAGTTCTCTGCCGAGCATAAAGTGAAGGAAAACGTTCTATTGAAAGGCGAAAAGGAGATTTCCAGTTGGCTTACGGTATAGCGTACCCCTACATATGCTGCCTAATTCCCGCTTAGTTTTCCCTCGTATTCCTTAACCAGTTTTTCCGCCTTTTCTTTGTCTGTGGATTCTGCGAATACCCTCACCAATGGCTCCGTGCCCGAGGGGCGCACAATCACCCAGGAATCCTTGAAATTAATCCGAATTCCGTCTATTTTGATTACTTTTTCCGCATCTTTTGGAAGCGGGAGCTTTTCCATTTTATCCATTATTTTCTTCGGGTCTCCCTTCACCCTTCCCTTTACATTATAGTAGAACGGGAATTCCTTCAGCCAGTTGCTCAGCGACTTCTCGCACAATGCTTCTGCAATCTTTGCAGCAGTAAGGAATCCGTCCTTTGCAAGGGAAACTTCCGGCCAGATTACCCCTCCTACTTCTTCCCCTGCAATTGCGCATTTCCCTTTGGCGGCTTCTTCGGAGAGGTAGGGCGCGCCCACCTTCGTATAGATTACTTCCTGGGCGAATTTCCCTGCAACGTCCTCAACTGCTTTGCTAGTAGCGACTGTAGTAACCACTTTTCCCTTCTTTTCCTTCAACTTGAGCAAAACCGAGAGCGCATAAACCCGGTCTCCAACTATGAACGCTCCATTCTCATCCGCCATTATTACCCGGTCCCCATCCCCGTCCCAGGCAATCCCCAAATCCGCCTTCTTTTCCTTAACGGTTTTGAGCATCTGCTGGACGTTCTCCTCCCTGGGCTCGGAGGGCCTCCCTGGGAAATGCCCGTCTATTTTATCATTGAGTAGAATTACTTCGCATCCAAGTTCCTTGAATAAGCGCGGCCCGATTAATGCAGGTGTTCCGTTTGCGCAATCCAGCACAACCCTGAGTTTGCGTTTCTTTAGTTTATCCGCATCCACTTCCTTAAGGATTGCCTTAAGGTGCTCCCCAACCGCATCCTCGTATTCCTCAACCTCTTTTACTTTATCCCAGGGGGCAAGCTCAATCTTCCCATCCATTAATTTCTCTATTTCTTCCCCTCTTTCCTTGGAAATCGCAACCCCTTTTCCATCCACAACTTTCAGCGCATTCCATTCAGGGGGATTGTGGGAAGCGGTAATTATGATAAGACCGTTGCATTTGGTTTTCCCAATCATGAATTCAGCGGTAGGCGCAGTAGCCATGCCTAAATCGACCACTTCGCATCCAACGCTCTGCAAGCCGGCTAAAACCGCCTTATGCAGGACGGGGCCGGTAAGCCTGTGGTCCCTTGCGACCAGCACCTTTCCCCTCTGGAAGTAGATTCCGATCGCCTGCGCGCATTGAAGGGCAAACTGCGGAGTAAGCATATCGAATTTCCCGCGGATTCCGTTTGTTCCGAAATATTTTGCCATTTCTATCTTCCTAATCCTTCTAATCAACAGTTTTAAAATTTAGCAGGGCAAACGTATCAACGCGGGATTAATCATGAAAGTAGCGATGTTCGGGCCATTTTCAAAAAACCTCAACAACGGAGTGAGCAACCACGTCCATTATCTTTCCAAAGAGCTGGGGGGGCAGGGGGTTGAAGTGGAGAGGATCTCCTGGAAAGACTCCGGGGACCGGATTGTTTCCCTGCAAAAAATACCCGAAGCGATAAAGGAATGCAAAGCTGATGTAATCCACCTCCATTCTACTGCAATAATTGCGATGAATTTCGTGGATACACGCATTTTTGGGAAGAATGCGGTTTCTACCATCCACTCCTTCTTCCATGAAGAATACGAGTACTCTCTCCGGATGAAACTCATAAGCAGGGTATTCGGAAATCCGTATATCGATGCTTTAAGGAAAATCCGTAAAAACGTGACTATAAGCTCATTCATGAAGGAAGAGGCGGAGAAGAACAAAGTGAGGGTTTCCACGGTGATAGGAAATGGGATACCTTTCGAAGAGTTCAGGAAAGCGAAATTTGATGACGGGCTGGAATCCGATGTCCTCTTTGTAGGGAGATTTACTGAGCAGAAGGGAATATTTGATTTTATTGAGGCATTCGGAGGTTCTGGGGTTAATGCCCTTGTGATCGGGCATGGGGACCCAAAAACCGAGAAAAAGGTGGTTTCCGAATGCGCAAAGAAGGGGATACAGTGCATGGTTAACCTTCCGCGGGAGAAGTTGCTTTCTGCATACAAATCCTGCAAGGTTTATGCCTTTCCTTCGCATTACGAGCCTTTTGGGATAAGCGGGCTGGAGGCGCTTGCGTGCGGGAAGCCGGTCGTTGTTTATGAAGAAGCCGGAGGGCCTTTGGATTATGTGGAAAACGGGAAGAACGGGCTTATAATTGAGAATTCCCCCGCTTCCCTCAGGGAGTGGTGCTCTTCCCTAGTAAAGAATGAGAAACTCCTGAAAGAGATGGAGAAGAATGCGCTCAAGACTGCTGAGAAATATGACTGGGGGAGAGTTGCTTCTAGATATATGGAAGTTTATTCTTCAGCCCTTCTCAAATAGCTTCGGCCATTTTTTCTTTAGAGTTTCGGCCAATTCGTCTGCGACTTTTTCAAAATAAGGGTCTTCGATGTTCAGGTGCTCCTTCTCGAAGACTTCTTCTGCTTTCCTAATGGATTCTTCCTGGTTTTCCAGGATTGCCTTGGTTTTCTCTATCCATTCCTGCTCGTTTTTCGGGCTTGCGATCCATTCCTTTGGAAGGAAATCCGAGGCTCCTGCTCCACTTGAAGCAAGAACCGGGGTTTGAGTACTTAAGGCTTCGATGATTACGTGTCCGATTGGATCTTTCCAGGCAGGATGGATGAGGAGTTTCGCTTCGGAATAATACTTGAAGAGCTCTTCACGCTCTTGCACGCTATCGATGATTTTCAAGTTCGGGAGAGCCTTCGCTTTTTCAGAGATCTCTTTTGAAAGTTCCCCCCTGCCGATCATGACAAATTGCTCCTTTTTGAAATGCTCCGCGAGCTTGAGGGAGAGCTGAGGGTTCTTATTTGCCACCGTCCTGCTCACACAGAGCACATGCTTACGGTTTTTTGAGCCTTTTTTCTTGAGTTCTGCTGGCGGAACCAAGAAGACCTGGAAACGGTTATTTTGCAAAAATGATTTAGTGCGCTTTATCTGAGTAAGGAATGCCTTTCCCTTGAAAAAACCCAACATTAGGAGAGGTATTGTGTCTCTTGCTGAATTTTTAGGATGGTACTCCTCTGCTATCAAAAACGGAATTCGCTTAACCAAAAATTCCCAGCCTTCAAAAAAAACAATCGGCGAATTTAGGACGTATATTTCTCCTTTTTTTGGATTTAATTTTGAATATGAAAACGTCTTGGTTTTGGCAAGAAAGAGGTGCTGCATCTTCCCGCGATCTGGATAAGTCCTGGAGTGCCCTGCCCCTAGCTTTTTCGCGCATTTGGATAAAACTGAGGAAATGGACTCGTAAACCGGATGAAACCCTAGCACATCCACTATTTTTTCAGCCATAGACATCTCATTTTTTTACGAAGTGGAATAACCCCACGCACTCTTCCGGCTTATCCTTCTGGAAATCTTCCAGAGAATGCATTTTGTCCCCATAAATGAATTTTATTTCTTTCAAAATAGATTGGTTGAAATACTTGCAAAAAGTATCCATAGAGAAAACCCTGTGAGCGTTGAACCTAACGTAGTCTTCCTGGCCCATCATTGTTGAAACAAAAATATTTCCGCCCTTTTTCATTACCCTCTGGATCTCGTTTGCGGCTTTTATTGTTCCGCGCGGATCCAGTTCGTCTCCGTACCTGCCTAGTCCGATATGCTCCAGGACACAGAGCGAACTCAAGGACTCTATTTCCCCGTCTTTGAAAGGAAGTTTAGTAATGCTGCCTTTTTTTGCCTCCAGGTTCTCCAGATCTACCGGCAAAGGCCGGATGTCGACATTGCAAACCTTTGTATATTTTGCAAGGATTCCTACTAGCAATGCAGTAGAACCTACGTCCACGTGATATTTTGGCTTTGTCTGGAATACCTTCTCTGCGCCCCAGGTGTCCTGGTAGAAATAAGCATGGCATAATGGGGTTACCGTGGTCCTGTCGCTTATTTTGGGGAAGAGATGCCGTAGCTCGAACTTTTCTGCTCCCTCCATACGGAAGTACTTGAACAGATCTAAGAAATAAGCCAGCAAATTCCTCATTTTTTTTATCAACATTCCACCTTAGAGCCTTTTTTTGAACAAGCCTATAAATCTTTGGAGCGCGAAGGCAAACTGGTAAGGGACCACTGCTCCGTGCTTTTTCTTTACTGCAATCACTTCTGGCTCGAATTTTTTTCTCTGCGCCATTGTTTTGGAAACGGAATGCAGCCTGAAAGAAGCAAAAACTTCGTTCGGAACATATTCTACCCTGCATTTCTTGGAAATCCTTACCAGGAAATCATAATCCATCGTATAACTGAAGGATTCGTCTATGTAGCCAACCTTCTCGAATACAGATTTCCTGAAGAAAATTGTCTGCTGGGGGATCATCTGGAAGTAGTTCAGGTTTCTGAAATAACTGAATTTTGCAGTTTTCCAGAAACCTATTTCCTTGTCTCCATCATCTATGAACCGGCAATTGGAGTACACGAGGTCTGTATCTTTGTGCTCATCCAAAACTCTAGAGGCTTTCCCGAAAGCCCCGGGCTCGTAAACGTCATCTGAGTTAACCCAACCGATTATGCTTCCGGTTGCCTTCTGAAATCCGATGTTGAGGGCTTCGGATTGGGTGCATTTATCTTTTAGAACATAGGTTACCTCAGGATATTTTTTGATGATCTGAAGCGTTTCGTCTGTAGACCCCGCATCAACTATTATGTGTTCATAATCTGAGTAATTCTGGTTTTTGACCGAAAGAATTGTGCGCTCGATGAACCTGCCGGTGTTGTAAGTTGGGGTTACTATGCTGATCTTGTTCATTTGGGGGCCTCTTTTCCGTAATTCTTATCCAGAAACGGATTGGTCTTAATCAGCCCGAGTTTCTTTTTAACGAAGACCTCTAGATAACCCGACCTGGCAAAATACTGCGCGAGAAAGTAGTTTGTAGTCACCCCCCTCCACCCATCCAAGAAAGCCATCCATCTAAAGAGGCCATAAAAAAAATAGACTGGATAACCCAGGATTATGAAAAACCACTTTACGAGCATGTTCTTGGAGAGATATTCCTTTTTCTGCTCTCGCTCCACTTTGATATAAGACTCGTGTTTTTCCGCAATTCTCTTATCGCCCGCCGTGTAGTATATATGGTCATAATCCAAATCTGAGTAGAACTGCTTCCCTTCTATTTGGGGGGGCTCGTGTATCTTTACGCTCCAATTCGTTTTGCATGAACGACGGTAAAAGCGAGGTTCTGGATGGGGATGATAAAAACCGTGCTTGAACCATTTGCCCGGGGCGTAGAAATGTTTCGATATGAGCCAGATAACATCGTAATCGTTTTGTTGTGCGATCTTTGGAAGCTCTTCTCGCGTACGTTCTGTCAACCGTTCATCTGCATCTATATGCAAGATCCATTCCTGGTTGGCGTTTTGATTAAGAAGAACCCGCTCTACGTCCACCCAATTTTTCCCTTTCAAACGTTCTGGATCTGTTTGCGGGATTATTTTTGCACCTGCGTTTTCCAGAATTTTCTCGGTGTTGTCTGTGCTCTCATGATCAATAACCACAAGCTCATCAACAACCCCCTCAAGATTTTTGAGCAGTTCCGGTAGGTTCTTTTCCTCATTTTTCACCATTATGCAAGCGGAGATTCCTTTTTTTGCCATTCCAAAACCTCAGAACTTATCCATGAACTGTCCAAAGCATTCCAAAATATATTCCCGCATCTCATTGTTTATGCCAGAGTAAACTCCTATCCAGAAAGTGTTGTTCATTACTAAATCGGAATTTTTCAAATCACCTGACTTTTCAAAAATTTCCCCGGAATACGCAGGCTGCCTTACTAGGTTACCCCCAAAGAGCATTCTGGTTGCGATTCCCTTGGATTCCAAATATTCGACAATCTGGTTTTTGGTAAAGCCCGCGCCTTCCTTGACAGTTATCGGAAATCCGAAGGGAGAAATATCCGCCCCGGGGATCGTCTTTGGAAGAAGCAACTTGGATGAAAACTTGGAAAGTTTGGCTAGGAAGAAGTTGTAGTTTTCCTTTCTCTTACTAATAAATTCCGGGAGCTTCTTCAATTGCGCAAGCCCTATCGCCCCCTGCACGTCCAGAACCTTCAGGTTATACCCGATATTCGAATAGATGTACTTGTGGTCATATCCATAGGGCAAATCCCCAAGTTTCCACATGAAGCGTTTCTTGCAGGTATTGTCCTTCCCAGGCGGGCACCAGCAGTCCCTGCCCCAGTCCCTAAAAGATTCAACGAGGATATTGAGCTGCGGATTTGAAGTAAGAACCGCTCCACCTTCACCCATCGTCATGTGGTGGGCCGGGTAGAAACTAACCGTTGCAAGGTCTCCGAAAGTACCTACGTTCTTTCCATTCAGTTTTGAGCCTACTGCATCGCAGCAATCCTCGATTAAGTAAATGTCGTGCTCCTTTGCGATTTTTGAGATTTTTTCGGCATCGAAAGGGTTGCCCAAAGTATGCGCAATCATTATTGCCTTGGTTTTGTCATCGATTGCCTCTTCAATCATCTTAGGGGTGGGGTTATATGTGCCAAGCTCAACATCCACAAATTTCGGGATTAAGCCGTTCTGGAATATCGGGTTAACAGTGGTTGGAAAACCTGCAGCCGCGGTTATTACTTTATCTCCTTTTTTTAGCCTCTTTTCACCGAGTTTCTTGGAGGTTAGGCAAGAGAGCGCAAGCAGGTTTGCTGAAGAGCCGGAATTGGTAAGCGAGCAGAACTTGAGCCCCCAGAATTTTGCGAATTCCTTCTCGAACTCCGTGCAGTATCTTCCAGAAGTGAGCCAGAAATCCAGAACTGCGTCAACCGCGTTTATCATTTCCTCTTCATCATAGATCCGCCCGGCATAACTTATCCTGGACTTGCCCGGCTCGAACTTTGGCTGAGCCGCCTTGTGCTTCAAGTAGTATTCCTTAACTTTTTGGAGGATTTCCTTCCTTGACTCCGCTTCTTCCATTCTTATCAGCCGGAATTCTTCTTCAAGTGTTCCAGATACCAGGGAACGGTCTCTTTGAGCCCTTGCTCGATTGAGTATTTCGCTTCCCAACCAAGAAGGCGCTTTGCCTTTTCGCTTGAGAGATATTGATTTTTTATTTCTCCCTTAACCTCATTAAGAATTACTGGCTTCAGGTCTGAACCCATTGCTTTTAGCACCTTTTCCACAACCTGCGAGACGGTGAGTTTGTTTGCGGTGCTGAAATTGAAAGCCTGACCGGCTACTCCCTTATTCTCCATCTTTTCCGCAAGGTTAAGGTAAGCATCCGCGGCATCCTTCACGTACAAATAGTCGCGTATGTACGTCCCATCGCTCCGTATAACCGGTTTTTCTTTCATGAACACCGAACGTATCGTTCCGGGGATTATCCTGTTGAAATTCAGGTCTCCGGGCCCGTAAAGGTTGCCGCACCTTGCAACGCAGACTGGGAGCCCGTAGGTATGGAAGTATGATTGCGCTATCAGGTCAGAGCAGCTCTTTGAAACATCATATGGGTGCCTTCCCTGCAATGGAGCTTCTTCGGTGTACGGGAGCTTTTCTTGGTCTCCGTATGCCTTATCCGAAGAGGCGAAAAGCACTTTCTTTACCAGTTCTGAATTTCTTGCCGCTTCCATGACATTCCAGGTGCCTTCGATATTTGAGCGGAAGGTCCCTAGGGGGGAGCGGTTTGCGGCTCCAACTATTGTTTGGGCGCCAAGATGGAATACCGTATCCACTTCATACTCGTTCAAAGCCCGCTCAACCACCCAATAATCTTCTACTGTTCCCCTGACCACATTCACTTTGTTTATCGAACCGCTTTCGAAAAGCCTGGATGCAGGAACATCATCGCGCATGAGAATTGTTACGTTTGCGCCTTTTCCAACTAAAAAATCAGTTACCCAAGAGCCCAGTATTCCGGAAGCTCCAGTAACAAAAACATTCTTTTGGAACCAGAATTCGTTCTTCATTTCCACACCTTCCAGGGGCGGTTGCCATCATCCCACATCTTGTTAATCTCCAGATACTCCCTGTAAGTATCCATTGCATACCAAAAATTGTCGTGCTTGTAGATGGACAACTGGTGGTCCTTTGAGAGTTTCTCCAAAGGCTTCGTTTCCATCACACAGCCCTCTTCTGGAGAGAGATAGTCAAAAAAGTCTTTTTTGAAGCAATAAAAGCCTCCGTTCACATAATCGAACATTACTGGCTTTTCTGCGAAACCCTCAACTACTTCGTTCTGGCCAATTTTCAGCATCCCCCATCGCACCTGCGGGTGCACTCCGGTAAGTGTGCCGATAGTGCCCTGTTTTTTGTGGAAAGCGAAAAGTTTGTTGATATCCACATTTGAGATTCCATCTCCATAAGTGAGGAAGAAATTGTCGTCTTTGATATATTTCTCTACCCTCTTTACCCTTCCCCCGGTCATGGTTTTGAGGCCAGTATCCGCAAAAGTTATGTTCCAGTCCTCTTCGTTGGGGTCCTTATGGATTACGTCCTTCTGCCTGTTTTTCATGTTGATTGTAACGTCGTTGTGCATCAATTCGTGGGAAAGGAAAAACTGCTTGATTACATCTCCCTTATAACCAAGGCAAAGAACGAAATCGTTGAAACCATAGTGAGAATAGGTTTTCATTATGTGCCAAAGGATTGGCATACCCCCTATCGTTACCATTGGCTTTGGCTTGAACTCGGTTTCTTCCCTAAGCCTGGTTCCTTCCCCTCCGCAGAGGATTACTACTTTTGGTTTCTCCATGCCCACACCTAGATATTGCTGTTATCAAGGAATTTTAAAGCTTCTTTATATTCTGAGCGGTCAAGAAGGGGTTGCATATCATAGATCGGAAGCCGGTAAGAGGATTTAGGGAAAACGAAAAAATTGTTAGGTATCTTTAGATCCAATAGCGCAGGGCCTGGAGAGTTTACCAGCCAGCTTAATGCGGAGGGCAGCTCTTTTTTGCTGGAAGCGTGTTTTGCCGCTAGTCCATATGCCTCCGCGATTTTTACAAAATCCGGGGCGTCATAGCCTTCCATGCTTCCGATCAATCTTTTCTCAAAATTCTCAGTCTGGAACTGTACGAGCATACCGAGAGCGCCATTGTTTAAAACAAGAATTTTGACCGGTATGCGGTTCCGCACTATTGTCTGGAGTTCCTGGATGTTTATCTGGAGCCCTCCGTCCCCGGTAACTGCGAGCGTTCTGGCTCCTTTGGAAGAGAGGTGCGCGCCTATGGCTGCGGGGAGGGCATAGCCCATAGGGCCCATCCCCCCATTGGTCAGTATTGTCTGGCCCTTTTTGACGACCCACCCCTGCGCAAACCACATCTGGTTAGAACCGACATCTACGCTGATGATATCGGAGCCTGCATAATGGCTGGAGAGCATTGAAAGCGCTTCCACCGGGTCAATTTCATCTGTTCCGATTTCCTGGATTACGCGCGGGTATTTTTGTTTTAAGCCACTAAGATGCTTGATCCAATCCCCTCGGGAAAGCCCTTTTTTCAGTCTTCCAGTGAGGGCGCGCAAAAATGCGCCTATGTCGGAGTGGATAGAAATGGCTTCTTTTACGGATGCGCCTAGTTCGTTATTATCGATATCCACATGGATTATTTTGGCCATTGGAGCAAACGCTGAAGAAACCACCCCAACCTGGCGAGAATCTAGCCTAGTTCCTAGAGCGATAAGTAGGTCGCAATTTGCAATTGCAAAGTTCGAGTACCGCTGGCCGTAAGTGCCAATGAAACCGAAGAAGAGGGGGTGTTCATTTGGGAAAGCATCGGTTCCCTGAAGAGATGAAACTACTGGAATCCCTGTTTCTTCTACCATTTTGAGCAGCTCTTTTTCTGCTCCGGACCTCCTAACCCCCTGGCCGACCAGTATTATGGGCCGTTTTGAATTGTTTATTAGGTCCAATGCAGACTTAACAGAAATTTCCGGGACTGGATGTGTGTTTTCCAGAAGAAACTGCTCATGTTCCTTGGAGCCCAAAAAGTGCGGAATTTTTGTCGGATCAATTTCTGACCTCTGGATGTTTAGGGGGACATCGAGTAATATGGGGCCCATCCGCCCGCTTTTTGCGTAAGCAAAGCCCTTCTCTAGGTGGTATGCGATGCTCTCCGGTTCGGTAATGCGGACGGCATATTTCGTTACACCCTTGACCATATCTACAATATTGGTTTCTTGGAAACCGACCTGCCGCCGTCTTCCGGAAAGGTCGGATTCAAAGGTATTTACCTGCCCTGTTATGAATACTGTGGGCAGAGAGGAGAAATAGGAACTCGCAATTCCTGTTATGAGATTTGTTGCGCCCGGACCGCTGGTGGCTAAAGCCAGGCCAGTATTCCTAGTGACCGCGGCCTGGGCTTCTGCTGCAAATGCCGCGGCTTGTTCGTGGTGCATGGTGTATAATGTGAACTTGGCTTTGTGGCAAGAATCCGCGATGTGGCCGAGAGCCCCGCCAATCATGAAAAAACCGTGCGTAAGGTGTTCTTTTGCTAAAAATTCCACAATGTAATCACTGGTTTTCATAATTCTTCACCGTGAACTGCCGTTTTGCAGTATTTGAGGTATTTGTCGGATCCCACGTCCTTCATGTCCAAATGGCCCAAATTTGATTTGTAATACGAATATAGCGAAGCTATCGCTTCTGGGTATCCAGTAAAAGTGACACCTTTAATCTCACGCAAAAGTCGTGAATTGTCTCCAGTATACTCCAGATTGAGCCCTTTGTTCAGTACCTTGGTTTTGGATTTGGAATCTGAAGAGGAGTTTATTATTTTGCAGACTTGCACCAGGTCTATAGACTCTGTCGGGGTTATATTGTAAGAGTTGTGACCGCAGCTGCTTTTCAAGAAATACTCGGTGATTTTTACTAGATCGGCTACAAATAGATAATCAAAAACTACGTTTTGGCTTATTACAATCTCTTCGCCAATCAGATTCTTCAGAATGGCATTGGAAATGAACCTTATTTTGTAATTCTCATATTTTCCAAATGCCCCAAAAAGCCTGAGGTTTATTATGTTTTCAGACTTTTCCGCATGCTTGTTGCAGACATATTTGTAGAAACCATAGTCGTCCTTGGGAACCACTTCGTCAAACTGCTCTTCCTTTACCTTGTGGAGGTTGCGGTGCTTTCCGAATTCCGCTCCGGAGCCAAAATAGAGTACGCGGTCTACCTCTCCGCTGTTCCTTGCGATATTGAAGAACATCCTCAGGTTGTATTCCGTCACGTTCTTCATGTCCGCAGTGTCCCGGGAGCCCCCCCTGTTGGCGGAGTGGATTATGATGTCGACATCGTTTGCCTGGACATACTTTCTTACCGCGGCTTCATCCAGAAGGTCAAGCTCCTTGCTGCTTGGCGTGAAAAGCTCGTATTTTCCGGCAAGATGCTCGCAAAGGTTTCTCCCTATGAACCCATTTGCGCCAGTGATAAAAACCTTCATGAAAACCAAGTTATTAGCTCAGAAAGGGATTATAACCTTTATTCCGAAATTATGGCGTGGGAAAACTCCTATCAAACGGATTGAAACACGTTTTTTTACTAAATATCATCGTACTAATTGTTCAAGCTAGTGCGATACAGTACAACGGAAGCGCCATCCTTTTCGAGAACGCCCCCGTAGCAATATCGACATGTTTTGATGAAGAGTGCGATACGGGTTTCGTAAACATGGTGGACGACAATTCATCCGCTTCTTTTTGGATAAACACTTCGGGTAGACCCATATTAGACAAGATTGTCTCCATAAATATCGATTATTCTCTACCAAATAATGAAGGTTGCATCATCAGGTTTTCGAGTAACTCGCCATATCGAACCATACAACAGGACAATACTACAAATATGCTATTTTCAGATGGAAATTCATTCTTTATTATCAGTGAAAACGTGATGCCCAGCACAGGATATGAGATACATGAAAAGGACGGAGACATTTGTATTGGAACGATAAACAAAACGGGCGTTATTAAATTATATCTGGAGAGTACTGGGAGCAATGCGCCTTTGGACTATTATCGCGCTCGCCTTTATGGCACATTTTCTGTAGGGGCGGAAGTAGAACTAGACACTAGCTCAGTTCAGTTAACCAACAACCTTGCACCGTATATTTTTGAAGTTGAACCTTTTTCGTTTTCAACGCCGACTGTTGAGGTCAGGATTCCATTGAGCAATTGTACAAACATGACGTTTTATTATAAAGATTCGTTAGGGGCAAAAACCAGCGACGGCTGTACGTTTGAAGGCCAATTGTCTGTGGCTTATGACAATTATCTCTTAATTCCTTTTGATAGTTATTCCGCTGAGATAACAACTAACGAATCATTGATAGAAAAGAATGGCGAAATTACTGTACTGCCTTCAGAAAAGTATCGTGGATCACTACGCTCCCACGATAACGCAATAAATATCGAGATATACCGAAGCGACGAGTCAAAAGCAACGTACGTGGGAATTGTCATTATATCACTAGCGTGTCTATACGCGATTTTTCAAAGTAATGAAAAGAAGGAAAGAAATGAAACAGTAAAAATCATTGGAGCGATAGCACCGATAGTCACACAAATTTTGTTCTTTACCGAATACGTCTTTGCAATTCCTTCGCTGGCAGTCATTATTTGCTCACTCTACGTAACTATTACTTTGTGGTCTAGAACTAAAGCAAGGGTTAGGAGAAAAAACCGAGGTGCCATTTATCGGAAACGCATCTAGGATCATTGTCCTGTCTTGCGGGTGGTCCTGTACCATTCGATTGTTTTTGCGAGCCCCTCATCCAATGAGTGCTTGGGCTCCCAGCCGAGCATAGATCTGGCTTTTGAGATATCCGCGCACCAATGCTGCGGTTCGAACGAGCGCATCTCCGCTACGCCCCAGGTCGGCTGGATTTGGGAACCAAGCATTGCCCGCACCTTTTCGCAGACCTCTTCAACTGAATATTCTTTCCCAGAACCAACGTTGAAAACTTCCCCTCTGCTATTATGCTGGGAAATTGCAAGCAGCGCATCAACCGCATCTTCAACGAATATAAAATCCCTCACATTGCTTTTGGAAGCGAGCTGGGGGGACTGATTGTTCAAGTATGAGTTTATCAAGGTGGGGATGAGCCGGGTTGACGCTTCATAGTATCCGTATACTAGGAACAGTTTAGCCACGTTTATCGGCAATTTTTTTGAAAGCGCTTCGTACAGAAGAAATGAGGATACAGATGCTTTAGACAGGGAATAAACATCCGGAGGCACGATGGGGTCTTTTTCTGAGATTGGGTGGTCCACGAATCCGTATTCGAAAGCCGAACCCGCAAAAACCAAGCTCTGATAATCCGTTCCTTCTAAAGCGCGCAGAAGATGTATAGAGGAAAGGATATTGTCCTCGAAAATCTTGGGTATGCTCTTCTGGGTGGGATACACCCCATATCCCGCGAGGTGGAATACTCTTTCCGGATTAACTTCCTTTATGCAACTATCCAGTGATTCGAAATCTGTGAGGTCCAGGTAATGCGGGGTGAACCTTACTCCCTCTAGCCTCCACAGATTGGAGCCTGGTCTTAGCACAAGATGGACTTCTTCAATGGACTGGAGGCGCCTAGTCAACGCGGCACCGACAAAACCAGTCCCTCCGGTTATCAAAACGGCCATATCAGCACCATAGTTCAGCATGGATGATTTGAAGCGATATCGTTAAAATTGATGAGTAGCACATACTCCGCAAAGAGGATGCCAATGGAAAAACTGCTATCGATATGCATTCCTACTTACAACCGAATTGAAAAATTGAAAGGGCTGCTGGGCAGCATAGCAAAATACCCACCCAAAAGATGGGATATGATAGAAGTATGCATATCCGACAATTGCTCTACAGATGGAACAAGGGAGTTCCTCGGGCAAAAGACTGGGGAATACCCTTTTGAAGTGAAAGTTGGGCTCAACGCAAAGAATGAGGGGATGGACAACAATATACTCAAGGCCCTTGCGCTTGGAAGCGGCAGATATTCTTGGCTTGTCTCGGATGATGATTATTTCATAGAGAATGGTTTAGCGCGCGCAATGAATTTCCTGGCTGGAATAAAAGATGAGAAAACCGTACTCATATACTTTAGCCCCAGGCTGAGGGATAATGAAGGCAACTTCGGGCTGATTTCCGAGCCAAACGGATTCCTCAGCGATATTGCGGTGAGCAAAAGCGCTTTTGAAAAGATCAAGAAGGGAGACCTGAAACTTGGCCTTAAAAGCGGATATATGCACTGCTGGATCATTCGCATGTTAGGCTTTTCCGACCCGGAAAACAAGGCGGTTTATTTTGGGGAACGCCTGATAGATGGCGAAGCATCGAACCTCAGGGTCGAACTCAACAAGGAACTGCGGCACTCAGGTTCTTTCATAACGCAATATTCCTGGCTCTTCTTGCATGGAAAGCAAAGGCTCTTTTTTGCAAAGAAGCTGGTTGGGGCTGTCGGCTTTCCCTTTTTCCATATATTGTGCGAACGGGTATTCCGCAACAAGGGAATGGAGAAGCTGGGGATTGGATTCTTTTTGAATAACTTTGGGATGATAGGGATTGCCTTATGGTTATATAGGGCGTTTATTGGCATCCTCCCGCTTGGCGCATCAGAACTGCAGCTCGGGGCCGCGCTTTTTCTGATAGGCAAGGCAAAGCTCACAAAGAACGCTGAATATTCCTTCTGGCAGGAGTATTGGCTGAAGAACTTTGAGAGGCCAGAACTTTCCAACCGTTCTTTTTTCGCAGAATAACCAGGATGGCCTCCTGCAGGGTTAATCCAGTTTTGCATAATTTTTAAGGTACCAACTGATAGTATTGTTGATCCCTTCTTCAAAAGAAGTCTTCGCCTTGAATCCGAAGAATTTCTCAGCTTTTGAAGTGTCCAAGCACCTTCTAGGCTGCCCATTTGGCTTCGAGGTATCCCAGCGTATTTTACCAGCATAACCTATCTTTGAAGAAATTAAGGCGGCCAGGTCTTTTATTGAAATCTCTTTTCCTGAGCCTAGGTTTACAGGATCCGAGCGCTCGTATTTCTTAGTGGCGAGAACTATCCCTTCTGCGCAGTCTTCCACATAGACGAATTCCCTGGTTGGAGAGCCGTCGCCCCAGAGAACCACTTCTTTTTCCCCAGTGAGCTTTGCAGAATGGAATTTCCTTATCATTGCCGGAATTACGTGCGATCTCTCCAAATCGAAATTGTCGTTAGGCCCGTACAGATTTACTGGAAGCATGAATATGGAATTGAAGCCATACTGCTCCCGGTATGCCTGGGATTGGACCAACATCATCTTTTTCGCAAGCCCGTAAGGGGCATTTGTTTCCTCGGGATAACCTTTCCAGAGGTCTTCTTCTTTGAAAGGAATGGGCGTAAATTTCGGATATGCACAAATAGTACCTATCGCAACAAACTTCTTGGTTTTGTGGATGCGGGCCTGCTCCATTAGTTGCACGCCCATCATCAGGTTTTCATAGAAAAATGAGCCGGGGTTCTTCATATTCGCTCCTATCCCCCCAACAACTGCGGCGAGGTGAATTATTACGGATGGATTTGCATCCTTAATCATTCTAATGATATCTTCTTTCTCCACCAAGTTGTATTCTTTGCTCCGGGGAACAAAAATTTCCTTGCAGCCCTCTTTCTCAAGCCGCTTGACTACGTGGCAGCCCAGAAAGCCTGCGCCTCCGGTAACAACTATGCGCTCATTTTGCAAATTTAGCATCCACTCCCTCATGTCTAAGGTCCGCTTCGACCATCATTTTTACAAGTTCCTTGAATTTCACTTTTGGCTCCCAGCCAAGCAGCTTCTTTGCTTTTGAATAGTCTCCAAGAAGAAGGTCAACTTCTGCCGGGCGGAAATACTTATGATCTATGCGGACGTGGTCATTCCAGTTCAGCCCTGCTATTGAAAATGACTCTTCCAAAAACTCTTTCACTGAATGAGTTTCCCCTGTAGCAATAACGAAATCCTCCGGCTCCTTGTATTGGAGAATTCTCCACATTGCATCCACAAAGTCTCCGGCAAAGCCCCAGTCCCTTTTCGCTTCTAGGTTCCCTAGGTAAATAAACTTCTCCTTACCGGCAAGAATCCTGGCGATTCCCCGGGTAATCTTGCGTGTTACGAAGGTCTCCCCCCTCTTCGGGGACTCATGGTTGAAAAGAATCCCGTTTGAGGCAAACATTCCGTAGCTTTCACGATAGTTGATGGCTGTATGGTATGCGTAAACTTTTGCGCACGCATATGGGCTTCTGGGGTGGAAAGGCGTTGTTTCTTTCTGGGGGACTTCCGAAGCCTTCCCGAACATCTCGCTGCTGGAAGCTTGGTAGAAACGGGTATCATGCTTGCTCCTTTTGATGGCTTCCAGAATCCTTATCGCACCTAGTCCAGTAACGTCTCCAGTATATTCTGGAATGTCAAAACTGGTCCGTACATGGGATTGCGCACCAAGATGATATACTTCGTCCGGTTCAGATTTATTTATTATTTCTGAAAGGGAGCTGGAATCGCTTAGGTCTCCGTAGTGCAGAAAAAGGCGGGTTCCTTTCTCATGGGGGTCATGGTAGAGGTGGTCTATCCTGCCAGTGTTGAAAGTGCTTGCCCTTCTTATGATTCCGTGGACTTCGTAACCTTTTTGAAGAAGAAGTTCTGCCAGATAGGAACCGTCCTGGCCAGTTATGCCCGTTATGAGTGCTCTTTTCATAGAAAATCACGCTAAAAAAGTATCTCAGGTTGGATTTTTAATCTCTGCACATTAAAAGAAAATCCATGAAAATCCTCGTTACTGGCGGCCTCGGATTCATAGGTTCCAACATAGTGAAGCGGCTTGTTCTGGATGGGCATGAGATTACAATCCTGGATAACAAAAATACTGGAAACGAGAAGAACGTGGAAAATCTCAGGGGTAAGATACGAGTTGTAATTGGCAGGGGCAAGGAAATCTCAAAGATGAAAGAAAAATTTGATGTAATATTCCACGAGGGAGTTTATTCTTCCACTCCGATGTACAGGAAAGACCCCTATCTTACCGCGGAAGTAATCGAGGATTTTATTGCAATACTGGAATACGCAAAGGAGAACAAAACCAGGTTGGTCTGGGCATCTTCATCTTCAGTTTACAATGGGGTGAAGCCACCGCAGAAGGAAGATGCAACCATATTGGTAACCGACTTCTATACCGAAGCACGGCTTGCGATGGAGAGGCTTGCGGAGCTTTACCATAAGCTATATGGGGTTAAGTCCATCGCATTGAGGTATTTCAGCGTATACGGCCCGCATGAAGAAAGCAAGGGGCAGTATGCAAACCTGATTTCGCAATTCCTTTGGGCCGCCCAAAAAGGCGAAGCTCCGGTGGTCTATGGGGATGGGAGCCAGACCAGGGACTTCACGTATGTGGACGATGTGGTTGAAGCGAACATGCTTGCGATGAAAAGCAATATTGAATTCGGAATTTTCAACGTGGGCGGGGGCAAGTCCGTAACCATAAACGAAATGATAAATGTTCTTGGGAAAGTGCTTGGAAAGGAGATCAAACCAAGATATGTTGAAAACCCGATAAAGAATTATGTGGAATATACGCTTGCGGAGACTTCAAAGGCCCAAAAGATAATCGGGTTTAAGGCAAAGGTCAGCCTTGAAGAAGGAATAAAGAAATTAGTTGAGGGCGGATATCAAGAAGGGCCTAATGCGCGGAAGTAATCAAGGGTTTTTGATAAACCGGTCTCTAGTGAGGTATCCGGCCCCCAGTTAAGTTTTTCCTTAGCAAGCGAGATGTCCGGCCTCCTCTGTTTCGGGTCGTCTCCGGGAAGGGGCAGGAACTCGAGTTTCTGTTTTTTTCCGATTGACTTTTCTATTGCCTTCACAAGTTCGAGAAGGGTAAACTCTTTGGGATTACCCAGATTCACCGGGCCGATGAATTCTTTGGGGGATTTTTCCATCCGTATGATACCTTCAATCAAATCATCAACAAAGCAAAAAGAGCGCGTCTGCTTTCCATCCCCATATATTGTGAGTGGTCTCCCTGAGATTGCCTGATTCAGGAAGTTGCTTATTACGCGGCCGTCTTTTGGGTCCATATACGGGCCATATGTGTTGAATATCCGCACGACCTTGATTGGATTGCCTGTGGAGCGGTGATAGTCCATAAGGAGCGCTTCTGCGCCCCGTTTGCCTTCATCATAGCAGGCTCGGATTCCGATCGGATTCACGTTCCCCCAGTAGGCTTCCTTTTGGGGATGCATAAGCGGATCTCCGTAAACCTCAGAAGTAGAAGTATGAAAAATAGTAATCTTGTTTTTCCGCGCAAATTCAATCGCGTTCCAGATGCCCCATATGGAGGTGCGGAAAGTCTGGACCGGATCCTTCTGGTAACGCGGTGGAGAAGCCGGACAGGCAAGATTATAGAGAAAATCGATTTTTCCGATATCCGGGTAGGGTTGCGTCACATCGTGCTTAAGAAAACTGAATTTCTTGTTTTTCCTAAGGGTTTCTAAGTTATAGCTGAACCCCGTGCTCAAATTGTCAATGCCTAGGACTTCGTGGCCGTCTTCAAGCAGCCTAAGGCATAGATTCGTGCCGAGAAAACCCGCTGCACCCGTAACGAGATACCTCATTTCTTCACCACTGGAGGGGGCAGTATCTCCTCAACAAGCCTGTTTGCGGCCCGGTAAGCGTCGATTGTTCCGATATCTATCCAAAGCTTGACTTCGTGCACATGGCCAAAAAGGCGGCCTGCGGATGCCCAGGAAGGAAAATACTCGCTTTCTAGCTTGAATTTACGCATGGGAAGTCCGGCAACTGCCGAGGAATCCAGGACAAAATAACCTGCGTTTGCGAGCCTTGAAGAAGTCGCCCCGGGAGCTGGCTTTTCAACAAACCTGGTGATTTGCCTTCCGGAGAGTTCTGCAATCCCGAATCTGGGGACATCTTCCTGCGGAACCTCGAAAAGGGAAACCGTGCAAAAAGATTCCTTGTTTTTTTTATGCGCGGAAAAAAGCTCTGAAGTGTCCAAGGTAGTAACATTATCCCCGTAGCAAACGAGAACGGGCTCCTCGCGTATCTCTTTCTGTATCAGCACGGTTTTGAGGTCTCCCCCCGTCTCCCAGCCAAGCGTATCCACAGTCTCTATGGAAACATCGGAATGCGGAGAATGCGCCAAATAGGACTCGAGCGGGCTTTTCATGTGGGAAACCGCAACATATATGGTATCAATTTCTTTGCATTTCAAGATGTTGTCTATTACGTAATCTATCACGGGCCTGCCGCCCACTGGGAGAAGCGGCTTTGGGATGCCATAGGTAAGCGGCCTGAGCCTTTTGCCTTCCCCTGCTGCAAGGATTATCGCTTTCATTTGAATCAACTATCGATAGTCATTTTCTTAATGCCTCTCCATATATCCTGCCCATTTTCTCTTTCCATATTTTTGGACTGAACTTACCCTCCCTGCTTTCTCGTATGGCATTCTCTGAAAGAGCTTTCCGGAATTTGTCTTCTTCAACAAGCCGGATCATTGCCTGAGAAAGATCGGAAATATAACGGTCGGTCGGGTGCATGCAGTCCTCTTTTCGCTTTCCCAATTCCTCCATTGTCGGGTAGATATACCCCCCATCTTCTCTAAAAGAAGAGTAATAAGAATCTACAAGCAGGCCGGTCCTTTCGTGCTCGATTATCTCGGGCCGAGAAAAGCTGTTGTCAGAAATAACCGGAAGACCGTAAGAGAACGCTTCCGGGATTACGAACCCGAATGTATCGTAGTGGGTGGGCAGTACAAAAACGTCGCTCTGGGAATAGAGTTTTTTCACTTCCTCATATGGTTTGGGGCCAAGAACGCGTATTTTCTTGTTATTGCTGAACTTCTTGCAAACCCAGTCCGGGACGTTAGAAACAACGGAAAGAGTGCAATCGTAGCGCTCGCTGAACCTGTCAAAGGCAAGCATTGTGTCATAGCCGCCTTTCTCAAAGAAAATGCCCCCCACGAATAGAAAATTTATGCCTTCGTGCTTCTCCCTAACTAGTTTTTCAGGGGGAGTGACTACTGGGTAAACGGTTTCCACCTTATCTTCAATACTGTCTCCCTTCACAAAATTCAGGAGGCTTCTTTTTGCCGCATCTGACCATGGCATTAGCCTCTTTAGATTCTTGTCCAGAAGCTTTTTCTTCAATGCATTCCTGAAGCCTGGGCGGTCAAAGGCATATTGGTTATACCCAGAAAAAACTGCGGCGTGCTCGAAATCCATCACATAGGGGACGTTTGTATCCAGTATGCTCTGGCCGCTGTGGACCAAATCATAGCCCGTTGCGGAGAACCTGCGGCTTTTTGGGATGCCTAAGGAGATCAGGAGCCGGTTGTACAGGGGAGAAATGCTGGGCTGGAGTTTCCTGATGAATCCTTGCTCGGGGGTTTTTTGCCCGGACTTTGAAGCGGTTTGGGCTCCAAAAATGTGGGCCATATACTGGCTGGGCGTTATATCAAAACCTTCTGGAGCGTTTTTTACCATGTGCAGGTAAGAATTGTGGAAAGAAGAAGACATATAGAAAAATACTTTCTTCATAAGAAACCCTTAATTCAAAGTTTTTATAAAACATGGGAAGGGGATTACTTTCCATAGGCATATAACATTCCATTGTTTTCTGAAACCGAGAAGCCCAGCTCTTCCAGAAACTTCTTCAAGACCGGACCTTTCTGTTCAGTCATCCAATCGTGCGTTTCCAGGCCGATCCTGCTTATTCTTGAAAAGTAAGATGCTGGGGTACTGAGAAGAATATCATACTCCGCACCTTCGGTGTCAATCTTAAGGAAATCAATCTGTTCTATTTTATTGGAATCCATAACGGAAGTGAGAGTTGTAAAGTGTGCGCTGATTTTCTCTCCGGAAACCTTAAGCATGCTGTTCCCTCCGCTGTGCTGGTCGCTCACGTAAAAATCGAAAGTTCCTTCTTTGCTGAAAATGCCTTCGTTGAAAATTTTTGCATTATTCAAGCCATTGAGTTCAACATTCTTCTTGAGCTGGGAAAAATTCCCCGGGTCTGGCTCAAATGAATAAACTGCTCCTTTCTTTGCCAGCTTTGCAGCATAAACCGTGAAAACCCCTATATGCGCCCCGATATCCACAATTGTATCGGTTTCGCCTATTGTATAAGGGTAATTCTTGTGGATGAAAATCTCATTTATCGTGCTGCGGTCCCCGAGTTTCGGGCGGGTGGAGATTTTCAACCCCCCTGCTTCATCCAGATAGTAAACTCTTTCTTTGGGAGGAACCAGGCCGAAGTAGTCCAAGAAATAGATCGGCCAGTTCTTGACCTTCCGGATTATTCCGAATGTCGTTTTTATCTTGTCCAAAGAATCACGCAACCTGTCAGGCTCTTGAAAGCGCTTCGTAAATATCTTTAAATACCTGCTTCAATCCTATCCTTATGTCCCATTGCGGATAGTGCAATCTGGCTTTGTTTATGTTGGAAATCCACCAGATGTGGTCCGCTTCCCTTTCAGGGCCGAACTTATATTTCATCTTCTTTCCGGTCACTTCCTCAATCAGCTGTATTGACTCCAAAAGAGAGATCGAGTTCTTTCTTGCTCCCCCGATATTATAGGATTCTCCAGGGCGGGGGGCCTTTACGAATTCAAAGAGCAATTTGGCAAGGTCTGCCGCATGTATGACGTCCCTGACCTGATAGCCTCCGTGCCCAAAAATGGTGAGCTCTTCGCCAGTAAGTGCCTTCTTTACGAAAAAAGGCTCCCAGTTGTGCATTTCCACCGCTTTTGCAGCCCCTCCGGTTATGCAGCCCATCCTGAAAATTCCGGTTTTAAGCCCGTATAGGTATGCATATTCCTGGCAATAAAGGTCTGCTGCTACCTTGGAAACCCCAAACGGAGTATGCATCATGTGGTTTATCCGCAAGTTTTCGTCAAAACCATCGAAAAGCGTCGGGTCTAAAGGCTCGAATCTCCTCCCAACCTTTTTATAGGAGAAATAATTTGGAGCTTCTCCATATACCTTATTTGTTGAGCAGAAAGCAAACGGAATTTCCTTTTTGTGCTTCCGAACCATTTCCAAAAGGAAAAGCGTCCCGTAGGCATTTATCTGGAAGTCCTCCATCGGGATTTCTATCGAGCGGGGGTGTGAAGGCTGTGCAGCGGTGTGCACAATTGCATCGGATTTTTTTATCAACTCCGCGATTTTCTCATCACGGATGTCCATCTCGTGGTGCTCAATGTTGTATTCCTTCCTTGTTTTTTCTATGTTTGAGCGGGTTTCTGCGTCTTTTCCGAATATTTTGGCGCGGGTGTAATTGTCAACGCTTATCACGTCCCATCCTTCCTTTGCAAAAAGCTTGCAGCATTCGGTCCCAACAAGGCCCGCCCCCCCGGTAACAAGAACTTTCATGATTACACCTCAAACCTACCAACAAATTCCTTCGTATTTTCCTCCGCTCTTCCTCTTTAAAACCTTCCTTCCATCAAAAACGGTTTTCCCGGAATAGAGCTTTTCATCCCTGAATTGCGCCCATTCCGTAAGCACAAATACGTTGTCTGAGTAGGAAAGGGCTTCCTGGGCTGTTTTCGCGTACTCAATCCTGGCTGCAAAAACCTTCCTGATGTTTAGCATTGCTTCCGGATCATAAACCATTATTTTTGCGCCTTCGGAAAGGAGTTTATTCAAGATTTTTATGCTGGGCGCTTCGCGGATGTCGTCGCTGTCCGGCTTGAAGGCAAGCCCCAGAATTGTTATTTTCTTTCCATTAAGCGAACCGAGCTTCTTTTTAGCCAAATCAACAATCTTGAGCGGCTGATTCTCATTCACTTCAATTGCGGAGTTGAGAAGTTTTGGCTCAATTCCATTCTCCTTGAAGGAATGGACAATCGCCTTCACATCCTTGGGGAAGCAACTCCCCCCGTATCCGATTCCCGCGTTCAGAAAACTCCTTCCGATGCGCTTATCCATCCCGATTCCGTCCATCACTTCGTAAACGTCAATACCCATCTTCTTGCAGAGGTTGCCGAACTCGTTTGCAAAGCTTATTTTAGTCGCGAGGAAGGAATTGCTTGCATACTTTATCATTTCCGCGGTTTTCCGGTCAGTATTCAGGATTGGGCACTTGAAAGAAGAATATAACTCGAGGACTTTTTTTCTTGATTTTTCATCTTCCGAGCCGATTACGATTCGGTCCGGATTGAAGAAATCCTCAAGCGCCTTTCCTTCGCGGAGGAATTCCGGATTCATGCAAAGGCCGAAATCTTTTCCGTCCTGCTTTCCGAGCTTCTCTTTTGCAAGTTTGGCCAGGGAATCGCATGTTCCGGGAACAACTGTGCTCTTTACGATAATCACTTTATAGGATTTGGAAGCGGAAACCGCATCAAGAAATGCTTTATTTATGTAGGACAAATCTATGGATCCGTCTTCTCTGGAAGGAGTTCCAACGCTTATGAAAACTATTTCTGAAGAAGAAACCGCCTTATTAAGGTCAGTTGTTGCATTGAGTTTCTTGCCGATTACTTCTCCAAGTAGCTCCTTTAATCCGGATTCGTATATGGGGGGGATTCCCTTGTTTATGGACTCTGTTTTCTTTGGGTCGATATCAACGCAATCAACGGTGTGCCCGAGCTTTGAGAAACCGCAGGCTGTTATGAGGCCAACATAACCGCTCCCGATCACGCAAATTTTCATAAACCCACTCCCATTATAAGGTAAATAAAAACAAATATTTTAAGTATGGGCAGGAATACCTGCCAGAAGGGAAGCTAATGGACAACTCGCTTGGAGAAGGGCAGAAAACAATTGCAAAGGGGACGTTCTGGAGCATTAGCGGAACTGTTGCCCTGAAGCTGGTTTCGCTTGTGTATACAATACTTCTTGCAAGGTTGTTCACCCCTGAAGACGTCGGGCTCTACTACCTCTCCCTCAGCGTAATCTACATCGTTTCAGTATTTGCGGACCTTGGGTTGACTTCTGCATTCACCAGGTATGTTCCATACTACATCGGAAAGGGCGAAAAGGAAAAGGCATACAAGCTCCTTACTGTTTCCTACCTGTTTTCAGGAACCCTTTCGTTTATCCTTGCAGCGGCAATCTTCCTGTTTGCGGCTCAGATCTCAGGCGGCCTCTCAAATCCCTTGCTTGTTGCGCCTCTCCAGGTTATGGCGATTTTCCTGGTTCTGAGCAACTTTTTCGGGCTTAATACTGCCTTCCTTGGTGGCTTGAAAAAAATAAAGGAATCGAATGTTCTCCTGAACGGGCAGAATCTGCTTAAGCTTGTTCTTACGCTTGGGCTGTATTTCTGGATTGGGGCAAGTGCACTTGTAATAACTTCAGCATTCGTGGCGTCATATTTTGTTTTTGTGTTCGTTTCGTTCTGGTACGCGGAAAAAGAGGCAAAAAAGGCAGGAATTCCCAAACTAAAGCTGGGGCTAGGGGAACAGATAGAACTGCTGAAGGAAACCGTGCCGTTTGGGATAACAATTGCGCTGATTGTTGGCATTGCAAATTTTGCATTCTATATGGACAGGATAATTATGAGCTATCTAATGCCTCCGGAAATTTCCGCTGCGCAAATCGGGATATACTCCATCGCGATATCCATGGCGCTCCTGATACCCATATTCCCTGGCTCAATCCTTAGCATATTCTCCCCGATGGCGGCAGAACTTCACGGAAAGGGGGATACGAAGGAAATGGAAAAACTCGCAAGAACTGCGGTAAGGTGGAACGTTTTCCTGCTCGTGCCTTTCTCCATATTGATGATTGTTTTTGCAAGCGAAATCCTCCAGATGTTTTATGGGAGTGCTTATGCGGCAGGAGGAATAGTTCTTGCTATATTTGCGCTTGGGACTTTCTTCAGGCTCCTTACCAATATTGAAGGGGCGATTCTTGCTTCCATGCGAATTATAAAAGTGGAATTTATCGCTGCGGCGATTGCGCTTGTGCTTAACCTGGTTTTATGCTGGTTCCTTATACCTATTTATGGAATGGCTGGGGCAGCGGCTGCTTCCGCGTTTTCCTTATTAGTAACTTCTATAATGATCGCGTATTACTGCAAGAAAATAGCCGGATTTGAATTCAGCAGGGAGCTGCTAAAACCCATAGGGGCGGGGATCCTTACTCTGGCAGTAATCCTGCTTATACGAGAGAACGCAATTGCTTTGATAAATGCGATCCCCCCGCTTAATTTTGTTGGAGAAGGAATTGTTGCATTGGTAGCGCAAAAAATGGTGAAATTAATCGGGATGGGAATTCTTTTTGCGTTGATTTGCCTGGTATATGGGGCATTTGCGATTTTGCTTAAAGCGATTAAGAAGGAAGACTGGGAACTCCTTTTTGCCGCAATGAGGAGAGGTGGGGTTCCCACTGGCTGGGTTAAAACGTTTGGCGAATTCACCATGCGGTTTTTCTAAGCGGGCTTGCGTGGTTGGACTAATTTGCCAAGTCCTTTCTTGATTCCAAAAACCGGGGAATATGAAAGGGAATCCCTTGCTTTTTCTATGCTTGCCACTGAGCGATAGATGTCGCCTTCCCTTTTTGGCTCGAATTTCGGCTCAAGTTTGCACCCGGAGATTGTTTTTATGGTTTTCCAGAGTTCCAGAAGAGAAACTTCCTTCCCGGTTCCAATATTGAAAACCTCCCCTGCTGCCCTTTTTGCTTCTGTTGCAAGGACGTTTGCATTTACTACATCTTCAACAAAAACAAAATCCCTTGTTTGCTTTCCATCCCCGAAAATTGTGGGTTGTTTGTTGTGGATTGCGCAATCCAGGAAGCGAGAGATGACTCCTGAATAGGGAGAATCCGCCTTCTGCCCCGGCCCGTATACGTTAAAATAGCGGAGGCAAATGGTTTCTAATCCATACTCCTCTAAGTATTTTCTTGCATCCGACTCGTTCTGGAGCTTGCTTTCCCCATAAGGGGAAATGGGTTTTGGAATATCTGTTTCTTTTTTCGGAAGGCCGGGCGCATCTCCATAAACCGCGGCACTGGAAGCGAGAACTACGCGCTTAACATTGTGCTTCCTGCAGGATTCCAGAACATTGCGGGTTCCTTCCACATTTATTTCGTGGGTTCTTTTGGGGTTTTTTATTGAATCTACGACCGAAATCTGCGCAGCCTGGTGGAAAACGAAAGCGCATCCGGAAACTAAAGAATCGACTTCCTTTGGATCGGTGATGCTTCCTTTGTGGATTTTTGCCTGTTTTGGAAGCGGAAGCGCCGGCTGAGTGGCTAAATCCAGAATGTGGGTTTCGTAGCCAAGGGAAGCAAGCTTAATCGAGAGGTTTGAGCCAATAAAGCCACAACCTCCTGTAACCAGAACCTTCATACGGGAAAACATTCCGGCTTTAAGGTTAAAATCCTTCCCCTTCAAATCCCCCTTATGGTGCTTACCAAGCCGGAGCTTAGATTGCAGTTTGCAAAAGAGTGGGAAAAACACTACAAAATCAAGTCTCTGGAGGAAATGGGCTTCAGGAGGTATGAGTGCAAGCAGTGCAAGAGGCACTTCTGGAGCCCTGTGGAGAGGGATGTTTGCGAGGACTCTTCCTGCATTGGATATACCTTTGTAGGGAATGCGGTGAGCAAGAGGAATCTGGGGTATGTGCAGACTTGGAAAGAGATTGAGAAATATTTTGTGGATAACGGGCATGCTTCTGTGGCTCCATATCCAACTGTGGCTAGGTGGAGGGACGACCTCTACTTTACGATTGCATC
>CAIKOA010000007.1 GCA_903828955.1 uncultured Microcaldota archaeon | reverse complement strand
TCCGGAATAAGGAAATGGAAGCTGAATTCAATCCCCGGGGTTTCCAAGGAAGATGCCGCTCAGGAGTGCCTGATTTCGCTTATTCAGAGCGCGGAAACCTGGAATCCCGGGAAGGGAAGCTTTTCCACCCACGCAATCGAGGGGATGCGCAGGTGCAAAAGGATTCTTGAGGAGAGCCACTCCAACCTCCGCTTCACTCCCCGCCTGCGCACAAACATAGGCAAATATCTCAGATGGCACGAGGACAACCCTGCTTCCCCGATAGATGAATTCGCCGCACTTCTTGATATTCCTGTTTCAGAAGCGATGGAGATTTCCGAAGCTGCGCTCCATTTCCGCAATTCAAGGCGCCCGAAGGACGGGAGCGCCCTTCTTTATGGGGAGAAGGCGGCGGACAGAAATCATTCCGATGGGGGCGCCGCTCCGTATATCCCTATTGGGGACGTGGACCGCAAAAGGATGAGGATGGAGCAGTTCCTCAATGCGCATTCCTCCTGCGAACTGAATTCCCTGAGGGAAAAGGTTTTGCTCATGGTGGACTCGCTAAGGGAAAATGAGCGGCAGGTGCTCGTTCTTCATTTTGGATTGAACGGGGAGGAGCCCCTTGGCTTAAAGGATATCAAGGATGTGCTCGGCATTTCCCGCGAGAAGGCAAAAGACATTTTGAACAAGGCCCTGAAGAAATTAAGGAATTCCGCGGAGGAGGCAGGGATGCGCAAGGACCTCATTGAATCCATTCCGGATTGATTCAGATTTCTAAAATTCTATCCTTTTCCCTTTTTATCGGGATTTTCACTTTGCAATAAGCCCCTTCTCAACGATTTTCTTAACTCCTTCCGGATTCCAGATCCACACGATTTCCCCGCTCTTTTTGTCCACGTGTATCTTGTTGGACTCCTCCAGGTAGTCCAGTATTACGAGCAGAGTCTGGTACATCATTTTCTTAGGGAGCTTTCTCCTGAGCTCCGCCTTTGTCGGATAGTTGCCCGCCTTCCGTATTAGCTCCTCCACCATGATTACCGTATCCAGCCGGGGGTAGTGCAGGACCTCCATGATTGCCTTGGCCATTTTTCCACCAGTTATATACTCTTATGCAATATATAAGTTTATATAACTATATTTTTCGAGATTTCGGCCCTTTCCCCCTTTTCTCCTTTGCCTTGCCTCCCTTTTCAGCCATCTTCGCTGCGGCCATTACAATGGCCATCCGGGTGCTGCCGCTTTCCCCGCCCGTACCGAGGGCGTGCAAGTCTCCGAAGACCTCTGATATCCTCCTCCCTTTCTCATTAGTGTAGCCTGGGAACTCGGATTCAGCCTCATTAAGGAATTTCTTGAGCTTCCCCCGCCATTTCTCATATTCTTTTTTCGGCTTTCCCCCGGGAAGGTTCCATATGTCGCCTTCCAGTTCCTTTAGCCTTTTGTCATATTGCTCCTTCCTGAAGCACTTCTCCACGTAGGCGCGGATGTCCGCGGGCTTGTCCTCCTGGATCATTAAGAGGAAGAAGGAAAGCTCATCAAGCACTTGGCGCTCGAGTTTTTCGCCCTCCAGCTTCTTCCATTGCGGGCGTTCCTTGATTAGCCTCTTTCTTATCCAGTTGATATCCGGCTGGCTTATGCCGCGCGAGCGTTTCTCAATCTTTTCTTTGAGATATTGAAGTTCATCGAATGCCATGTTTCTGCCCCCTTCCCTATCCCTCCTATGCATAGTACATGCAGCAGTTTCCTCTATAATTCCATCCTTTTCCCTTTTTATCGGGATTTTCACGTTCTTCTGAATCCACCGGAATACCGGAAAGCCACCCCTTCCTTTTCTTTTTAAACAATCCAAAAGAATCCAAATACGGTAATGGTTTGGACAAGAATTGCCGTGAGCAGGTGCTCGAAAGGCTTTCCCATGTGAAGAGGGAGGACATAATCATAACCCCTCACGCTGGAATACGGGCGGCCCAGCGAAATATCACCATGGAAGAAATATACGCAAACCTGCTCAACCCCTCAAAACTCGCATTTGCAGAACATGAGGGGGATACGGAAGACGGAAAGAAATACTGCTGCTATTTCAACACCAGCAAAAAGAGATTTAACCTCTACGTGATAGTAATAAATAATAATGTCACGGTTGTTACGGTATTTGAGGCAAATAAAAAACTCCAAAGGAGGGCTGAGAAAAATGCAAAAATTCCAATTTGACTA
>CAIKOA010000006.1 GCA_903828955.1 uncultured Microcaldota archaeon | reverse complement strand
CGCTACCGGTTCTTTTTATAATCCAAAAAATAGAATAAGAGGTCAATTCAGCTGCGGCATGAATGCCGCAAGATTTCTTGACCTCAACAAAACATTAAGATAGTCCGAAAGAAGCTGGTTGCGCCCCCCGTAATATGGGCGGTATTCGATTCCCCGCACAGATATGGCCGCCGGCTTTATTTTCTCGAAAACAATCTTTCCGGTTTCTTAGATTTTTTTCTTGAGCGAAACACTGGAAGCGCTGGAAACGATATCTGAGCATATTGCATTCCCAAAAACAAGTTCATCGGCCAGTTTTTCGTTAAATTCCCTTTCAACGACCGCCCAGTTTTCTGATTCCGCGATAACCCGATAATGATGCGCTAGGACTGTTTTCCCAGTTCCCCTGACCCCATAAACTGCCATGTTGCGAGGCAATCCTTCTCTAAATGCTTTTAGGCATCTGGAAAATTCCGCCATATAACTGTCTCTGCCAGCCAGATATCTAGGATCGATTCCGTTTCCCGGAGTAAAGAATGTTGCCATACAAAGACCAACTTAACGGAACTTAACATTTTTTTGCTAAGTCTTGATAACATAACGGAAACCGCGCTTATAAACGAACGGAGGGTGGATTTCCGGTGCCCACCCGAAGGGATAAAAGGAATTGCGACCAAAGCGAAGACCATTATGGAGAAAAAGAAGGGCCTCCCGATACTGGAAATCCTTTTTGCGGTAGCGGTAGGGGCATTGGTCCTTCTTTTCAACAATGATATTGCGCAATTGGGCTCCTGGGGGTATTTGGGTGTATTCCTAATCTCCGCGTTGAGCTCTGCAACTATTTTGATTCCTGTGCCAAGCTGGGGCGCGGTAATTGCACTTTCAGGGGTGTTGAACCCGGTTTTACTCGGGATTTGCGCAGGGGTGGGCTCGGCAATCGGGGAGCTTACCTCGTACATATTCGGAAGCGGGGTTGCGGAGCTTGCAATGGGCAACAAGAAGCAATACGAAAAATACAAGGAATGGATAAAGAAGAACGATTTTGTTGCGATATTCGTGCTTGCATTCATTCCAAATCCGCTTTTTGATCTGGCAGGGCTTGCAGCCGGAGCTGCCGGAGTGAGCCCGCTTAGGTTTGTAATATTCTGCGCGGCGGGAAGAGTGCTGAGGTTCATACTGTTCGGGTTTGCGGGGTATTACCTGCTTAATGGATTCTGAATGGATTAGATGAGATGGAAAACTATTACGCAGGCAAGGGGAATTGTCAAATTGTCGTCTATTTTTATGGGAAGGGATTCAACAGCCGCTGCAATAAGCGCAAGGGGGAATACCCTCCAGCCTATGAATAGGTAGCCGATTAGGGAGAATAGGAAAAATGCGGAAGAGCCTTCGAACGTTTTCTTGGGGTTGTACGGGAGAGGGTGGGTTCCCTTTCTTCCGAAGATTGTGGACGCCGCGTCTCCGAATGCAAGAATTACTATTGTGGCTCCAAGGAAATTTATATCCGGGATAAGGAGGCAGGAAAGGAGAAGCCCCACTACATACCAGGCGGAGCCGTAGCCTGGGAGAGGCGCATTTTTGCGCTCAAAGGTTTCCACGAACCAGCTTGCAATCGGGACCTTGTAGCCGCGGACTACCAAATTGATGAGAAGGAAGCCCAGAAAGAGGGTTCCGGAAAGGAAATAGAGCATCTTGTTCTTTCCAAGGAAGAAAAGGAGGGTGATGAGAAAAATTCCTAATAGGATGTGTACTAATTGCCTCTGGGTTTCCCGGTCCATGAAAGCCTTGCCGCTGGGGGCCCTGGAAGGGGGTTTGGGGTGCTTTTTGGAATCCTTAGCCATGGAACTTCACCCAGATCAAATCCGTTAGGTAATAGGCAATAGGCGCAAGCACGAGCGCTCCTGCGATATCCTCGAAAGTATGCACTCCCAGAAAAATGCGGCTATATGCAACGAAGAATGCGAAAAGCCAATAGAATGGGAATGAGGGCTTGTCCAGGAAGGCAAGCATAAGGAGGAATGCGATTGTTGCGTGGCCGCTAGGGAAAGAATAGCCGAAGAAAAGGAAGGAGGGGCATCCTACGATTCCCACCGTGCCTTCGCACGGGCGGGGCTCTGCAAAGAACATTTTCAATCCAATCACCATGACGCAGGCGATTATCATTGCAAGGATTATCTTTGCCCTTTTGTCTTTTCTTTTTTCAGTGAGGAAAACCATTGCGGCTACTACTGCAAAGAAGATGAACTCGTTGCTGAGGAGGACGGAAAGGAAGGTAATTATGGAAGTTAGCGGGTCCATCTTATCACTATTCTAGAGGGTTGTGCCCAAAAAGAGATAAAAGATGATGGTGCCTGCGGTTGCGAGGGAAGCGAAGTAAATAAGGAAGGAAGATGGCTTGCTTTCGGCTTCGGAAATGAAATAGGAGGCGAGAAGGGAATAGATCACTATGTATGCAGGGATTACGGAGGAGGCGATTTCTAGTATTCCTGTGCCCATTTCCAGGGATTGCGAAATGTTTGCGATTAGGGAAAGGGAATTTCCAAGGACTACTGGGAGGATTATGGCTCCGAACATGAGTGTGTACTTCTGGATTGAGAGGGCGTTCTGCCGCTCTCTGCGCAACTCGAAGAGGCGGAAAATATCCTCTGCCATCAGGCTCACGTATTTGCCTGCATCCGCCCCTGCATTGAAGAGGTAGGTGAAGAACATACAAACCCTGCGCAAAATAAGGGAAGAGTTGCGCATCCATAAATCCTCCAGGACTTTTTCCGCTTTTATGTTTGCGTGCGCCTGCTTTATGGAAATTGAGAGTTCGTTTGCAAGCTGAGGGCAGGCGGATGCGCGCATTGTGGAAAGGATGGAATCCAATCTGGCAAGCTTTGGGTTTCCGGAAACTGAAAGAAGGGCATCCGGGAGGCCCGCTTCAACCGCTTCCTTGTACCTTCCTCTCCTGAATGAGGGAAGGAAGAGAACTACTGCAATTGCTAGAGAAATGAGGAGAGCCCCCATCTTTATGAGCTGGCTGAAATCAGAAAGGGATAGGAATACTAAGAAAATTGAGAGCACGAGCGGAATTAGAAGTTCCCTTCTCTTCTTTTCTCCTTCAAGAAGGTGCGCCGGGGAGAAGAGGGAAGAAGCGAACATTATCCCGGCTGCAATAAGCGGGAAACCAACCAGGAAAGTTAATGCAAAGGTAAGCGGGTCCACTTCTGTTTGGAAAACGGTTTTTCCAAGAACGGAAAAAATGAGGAATACCGCTGGAAGAATTGTGGAAACCGCGATGAAAAGGAGCGCAAAAATGGATTGTTTGGAGGAGAATTCCTTCAGCCGGTATTGCTGGACTGAAAATAAATCGTCGGAGATCTTGCGGATTGCCTCTGCGCCCCCTCCGCTTTCGTAAGAAGAAAGGACCTGGGCGATTGCGCGCTTTATTTCCAGGGATTCGAACTCCTTTGCAAGGGTTGCGAGCGCGGATTCAACGGTTGCGCCCCTTTTTATTTCTTTTACTGCTGCCCGGAGCTCAGGGGAAATCGCAAACTGCTCCCTGGAAAGGGTTTCGAGCGCGGTGTGGAAGGGGATTTTCAATTCCAGGAGCATGCTGAGGGTGCGCAGGAAAAGAGGGAGCTCTGCTTCCACCTCCCTTCTGTGCTTTTCGAATACGGATTTGGGGAGCATGAGCAAAAGGATGAAGAACAAGGCGAGGAAGAGGAAAAAGGCTGCAAAGATAAAGAGGAGTTCCTGTATGAAAATAAGCGAGAGAAGAAAGGATGGGAAAAACGAGAGCAGAAGGCAGAGGGTTGCGTATTTCCCCGGGTCTGCATCGAATTTAAGCGCATATTTTGCGGAAGAAGTTTTGACGGGAAGGGGAGGAAGGCTTTCCGAGAGCTTGAAGAGAGATTTTAGCATTCTCACAACCCATAGAACTTTTTCTGGAAATCCGCGAAGAACTCGCTGAACTTCCTGCCCTTTTTGAGGAATTTCTCCCTTTCTGCAAACTCCTTCTGGAATTCCTTTTCTGAGATTCCAAGGGAAGAGGAGATTCCTTCTGCGAAATCCGAGAGCCTGGATTCCTTCCAGGAATCTGTAGAGGGAACGTAAGAAAAGAGAACCTGGTGGTTGTGGCCAAAGGAGATTTCGGTCATCCTCCTTATTTCGGAATTGGTTTTCTTCTTCGGGTCGTAGCGGAGAATCCTCCTCTGCACAAGGACTGCATCTATGGAATTGAAATCCAGTTCGCTTACTCCAAAGAGCGCAAACCTGCGGAAGGTTTCTGCGTTGCTTTGCGCATGGAAAGTTGCATAGCAGCCGCGTGCCTGGCCTCCGAGAAGGGAATCGAAAAGAGCCTCGGTTTCCGGCTTATTTCGGACTTCGCCAACTACGAAGCGGTCCGGCCGCATCCTGAGCGTATCGTAAACCAAATCCTTTAGGGAAACCCCCATTTCCTCGTTTGCAATGAGGCGGACCTGCTGTGCGTGCGGAATGCGGATTTCCGGGCTTTCCTCTGCGAGAACTACGCGCTCGTTTGCGGGAACAAAAGAAAAAAGGGTGTTCAGGGTGGTTGTTTTCCCGCTTCCGGTGTTCCCGGAAACAATTAGCGACATGTCTGCCTGCATTATGAAGGAGAGGGCGGCAAGTGCGCGCGCAGGCATTGTTTTGAGAGAAATTAAATCGGTTGGGGAGAAAGGCTCTTCTGTAAATTTTCTTAGGGTGAGTTCTCCGTTTGAAAGAGGGGGGAGGGTTGCATGGAGGCGGGAGCCATCCTGCAGAATCGTATTCAGTTTGGGCTTCTGGAGGGTGATTCTCCTCCCCAGATGCTTGGCCATCTTGTTGATTACATCGGTGAGCGCCTTCTCATCGGTGAACATTGCATTTACGGTCTGCCAGCCTTTTTTGCGGATGAATACGTAGGCGGGCTTGTTCAGGCCGATTATGCTTATTTCTTCTACATTTCCATCCTTGAGAATCGGGTCGAGGAATGCAAATCCGTAAATATGGAGGCGGGCCATTTCGGAAAGATATTCGATCTGGTCGTGGTCGAGCATTATTCCTTCCTTTTCTGAATATTCAACCAATAAACTGCGCAGAAGCGAGAGAACGTCCTTATCCGAAGCGAATTCGCTTTTGCGCGCCTCCTCCTTGAAGCGCTCTTCAACAAGCGAGATTACCTGCTCTTCCTCTTCGCTTAAGCGGGGAAGCTGCAATTCATATTCGCCTTCGTTTAGGATTTTCCACCCGAGCATGTTATCTTCACCTTGTCTCCTTTCCTGAACCAGGCCGCCCGCATATGGTCTATTTCCAGAAGGTAGCGGGCTGGGCCCACATTGCTTACGTAAGGCTGGAAGGGGTTCACTGGGTAAACCTCCAGGATTTCCCCTTCAGAAGAGATATAGAATGCAACGAATTTGGAGAATACGAAGAAGGAGTGGATTGGGAATATTCCGTTCTTTTTGAAATCAAAGAGGATGGGGATTATTTTCCCGCGGAACATCAGCCCCCGGAATCTTTGGAAGGAAGTTGTGGCAGAGTTGCATTCTACGATTTTTCCGTTTTGCAAATTTTCCACAATCATTTTCCGAATCTCCTTTGCGTTTTCTCGTAGAAACGGAGCGCGTCCATGAAATCCTCCCGTGAAAAATCCGGCCAGAGCTTCTCGCTGAAATAGAGCTCGCTATACACCGTTTGCCATGGCAAGAAGCCGCTTGTGCGCCTTTCCCCGGAAGTGCGGATTATCATGTCCGGGTCCGGGAGCCCGTGCGTGTACATGTGCGCGCTTAGGATTTCTTCAGAAAGCTCTTTTTTGCCTTCCTTAAGCGCGGCGTTGGCTGCATCCACTATTTCCGCCCTTCCTCCGTAAGCAAGGAGGATGTTCAGGTTGTAATCCGTATTGTTGGCAGACATCTCTTCCACTTTGCGGAGGAGGTCGTAAACCTTTTTCGGGAAAAGGTTGATTCTTCCGAAGAAACGCACGCGCACGTTCTGCCGCAGGGCATCGTTCTTGCGCGTAAGGATTGCAACCAGGTCTTTTTCAAAAAGCTCGAAAAGGGAAGAGATTTCGTTCGGGTCCCTGCCGAAATTCTCGGTGGAAAAACCCCAGAAGGTCGCGTTCCTTATGTTCTCGTCCCTGCACCAGCCGAGGATGTCGCTGATTTTGCGGATTCCGGTTTCGTAGGCCTCCTTGCGCGGAATGCCATGCAGTTCGCCCCATCTCCTGTTTATGGTTGTTTTCACAAATTTCCATCAGGGATGAAGGCGATGTGCTGTGGCTTTATTCTTTCTTCTTGGATGTCTGACACCTCTCCGTTTCACCAACTCTTCATGTATTTAACGAAATCCACGAGCCGGTTTGAGTAGCCGTACTCGTTATCGTACCAGGAAACGACCTTTACCATGTTTCCTAGCGAGTTTGTAAGCTGCCCATCAATAATTGAAGAGTGCGGGTTTCCGATTATGTCAACGGAAACAAGCGGCTCTTCAGTATATTGGAGAATTCCTTTGAGCGGGCCTTCCGCTGACTTCTTGAGGGCTGCGTTCACTTCCTCCTTCTTTGCGGGCTTCTTCACCTGTACGGTAATGTCCGTAATCGAGCCGTCAACTACCGGAACGCGGAGGGCAAAGCCGTCCATTTTCCCGGCAAGGTCCGGAATTACGGAGCCGATTGCCTTTGCGGCACCGGTGGAAGTCGGAATGATTGAAACTGCGGCTGCGCGCGCCCTCCTCAAATCCTTGTGCGAGCCGTCCAGAATGTTCTGGTCGTTCGTATATGCGTGCGTGGTCGTCATGAAGCCGCGTTCAACCCCGAAATTATCATTAAGCACTTTAAGCGCAGGGGCAAGGCAGTTCGTTGTGCAGGAAGCAAGGGAAAATACGGTCTCGTTCCTGTCCGCGGTCTGCATATTCACTCCGGGAACAATCATGGGGCAGCCTTCAGCGGGCGCGGAGATGATTACTCTTTTTGCCCCTGCTTCCAGGTGCGCGCTCGCGTCCGCTTTCCCCTTGAATTTTCCTGTGGATTCAATAACCACATCAACTTTGTTCTCCCCCCATGGGATTCTTTTGGGGTCGGTTTGCGAAGTCCATTCTATCTGGTGCCCGTTTACCGTAAGGAGGCCTTTTTTCACTTCGACTGTTCCTTTAAAGCGCCCGTGGGCAGAATCGTACTTGAATAAGTGCGCGTTTACGAATTCGTCGCTGCGGTTGTTTATCATTACGACTTCAAAGTCCCGCCCCAGCGCGCTCTGGTCAACTGCGGCGCGCAAAAACATCCTTCCGATTCTCCCAAAACCTGAAATTCCCACTCTCAGCATATTCCCACCTATAAAAGACAATTAAGAAGATGTTTAGATAATATTTAAATACGTGGGGAGGAAGGTTTAGGAACAGGGTATTCTAAATGCGTGGATTTCCGGTCATAGCTGCAGTATTTCTGCTCTCCTTGCTCATGGCAGTTGCATCAGGGGAATGGCTGCTTTCTGCGCAGGGGAATTGGCAAATTTTAGCTGGAATTTCGTTGCTGATTGCAATTCTTTCGCTTTTCTTCAACGTGAGCGGGGCGGTTTACCTTGCAGAGGGGGAAGGGCTGGACCCTAATGTGAAAATGCTTGGAAAAAATGCAAAAATTGGAAAATTGGCCGTTGCAATCCCCGCGTATAAACCCGATATCGAAGTGCTTAGGAGAACGGTGCGTTCCATAAAGAAACTGGAATACCCGGGCAAGATGGAAATTTTTGTATTGGATGATTCGGAAAACGGAAAAGAGGTTGCGGCGCTCTGCAAAGAAGAGAAGGTGGGGCTAATCCAGAGAGGGACCCGGGAAGGCGGGAAAGCGGGCGCGCTTAATGCGCTCCTGACGGAAACCGATGCGGAATTCTTTGCGGTTTTTGATTCGGATGAGGAAATTGTGGATTCGAAATTCCTCCTGGAAACAATGGGGCATTTTGAAAAGCCGGAAATTGCATTTGTGCAAACCAACAAGGAATGCAGGGGCGACGGGGTTTTCGAGAAGGCCTCCAACTATACAAATGCGGTTTTCCTGAATAGGGTGCAGCCAATGAATGCAAGGAAGGGGGTTGCATTGTTCACTGGCTCATGCGGGGTTCTGCGGGTTTCTGCGCTCAGGGAAGTGGGGGGATTCCCGCATTCCCTAATCGAGGATATTGCGGTTTCCCTCCATCTTCTCTGGAAAGGATGGAAGGGGGAGCATGTTGCAAAGGTTTATGCAATAGGCGCTCCGGTAAAGAAATTCGGGAGGTTTGCATCGCAACATATGAGGTACATTGCTGGAGTGATGGAACTTCTTCCTGAATATGCAAAAAATGTCTGGAAATTCGATTTTGAAAAGAAAATGATTATGCTTGTGCACGCACTCGGGCTGCACTATGTATCCTTGGTGCAAATCGGGGCGTGCATGGTTGCGGTTCTGGCTGCATTGGGCGGGCAGCAGGCGGGAGAGGTCGCTTCAATTGCTTACCTCTTCTCCTCCTTTGCATCCCTTATTCTGCTTGCGAGGATCTATGGAGGCTCGATTTCAGTTGGAATGATGGCGTATCTATTGAACTTCTCAATATTGATTCCAAGAATTGGGGCGAGCATTGCAAGAATTCTGGGAATTAGGAATTTCGGGAATACGGCGCTATTCTTCTTCGGAATATTGCAATTGGGGATTGGGATGGTTTTGATTTACTATTTAATTTCAATTGGAAGCATTGCGTGCGGTTGGTGGGGAATCCTGTTCCTCTCAAATCCTGCCTTCATTTTGTTGAGGCGGTAGGCCCCTTGAGATTAATGCAGGAATCCTGAGTTCAGGAATTAGAAGGTAATGGACTTTCTGCTCCTCGCTCCTCTGGAAAACTAAAAGCGCGCAGCCCTGCGGGATTCCGCCCATTGGCGGGCTTATTCCATAGGGGTATAGATAGTACTTCAGGCCTCCGGAAACCTGGAGAATTGAGAATGGAACGTTTGTTTTCTTCTCGTCTCCGGAAAAGAGCACCTGGGTCGAGGTTTCGAGCGTATCGTGTATTTTTATCAGGTCAAGGTGGCTTTCAGGAAAGGGGACCCCTCTCAGGAGGATTGCCCTTGCTTCTTCTGGGTCTCTTGGAAGGTAAACCCCCAATGCGGAAAGGTCAAGTGAGGTTGCTTCTGCAGGATTTGTTTCTATTACATTCGGTGCAGGAGGGGTGCTCACCCTCTGGAGGGTGTTGATTATGTTAGGCTCTGCCGGGAAAAGGAATTTTGGGCGCTTTCCTTCTTCTGAAAATTCAATTACGTAGTCATCATGTATTTCCGGGGAAACCCTCTGGTCCTGCGCCATTGTTTTCGGGGAGATTTCCCCATAAATGAAATCCTTTACGTAGAGCGGGCGGAGCCTGCCTTCCCTAGTGATGGTGCTGGGCGGCTCGATGTAGATGGATTGCTCCCCTGAAAGGATTGTGACTTCGCTGTCCCCGAAAAGGACCGTTCTTGAGGAGCAGAAGGAGCCCACCAGTTTGAATAGGAACTTTGCTTCGTCCCCTCCGGTGGCGGGATTGAACATCGTGTTCTTTTTTATTGAAGGGAACAGGCCGCGGAGCTCAAGCTGGGTTGCTTCGAGCCTGGATTGCCGCTTTGCGATTCCTGCGGGGCCTTCATCCATTGCATTGGGGGCCTTTCCATCGAGCGATGGAATTTCCCTCTGGATGATTGCTGAGGAAGGCTGCCTGTCGCCTGGCGCCATGGGCAGCTAAACGGAGAGGAGAATTAAAAAGGTTATGGACCACAAAAAGGAATACTCTTTATCCAGGACCTGTAGTCCAGCGGTTAAGACGCTACCTTGACATGGTAGAGATCCCCGGTTCGATCCCGGGCAGGTCCATTCCCTTTTTTGACCACTTGCATTACTTACGCCAAAAACGGGCCGACAACGAAGTTGACGGGCATTCGCCCTTCCGGCGAATCAGATATCCAAAAAGGCCTTAGGGGTTCCGGCCAACTAATTATCTAGAAAAAAGAAAATACTCAGTTTTTCCTCTTCAATGGCCTGGGCGGGTAAGAGGAAAGGCTTTTTCTTCCGGTCAGGTTTCCTGCGTTTATCCTTCCCATGCGCTCCATCCTGGCGATGGCGAGGGCAGCTATCCTTTTGGGGTCTTCGTGCTTCCCCTTGTCCTGGCTGCGGATCTTTCTCTCCCTGAATTCAAGGGACCACCTCGTGCGTGTTTCGCTGAGGGTGGCGCAGGCCGCTTCCCTCCTTAAATAAGTGGTAACTCCCCCTTCAGGGGAAGGGGGTATGCTCCTGTATGCTGAACTAAATTGCTCAAGGGCGCGGGAAACTTCAGGATATCGCTTGCAATACTCCTTTATGGCGCGGTTGAGCGCCTGCATGTCCTTGAAATCTTTCGGGGAAAGCAGGAAAATCTTTTCAGCAATTGCACACTGCTCCTTCGCGTCTTCTGTTTGAAGGAATTTCTTTATTAGCACATCCAGCCCTTCGGTTGGGGTTTCCATAATTGCACACCTTTAAGAGGAATTAAGGGTGGAAGAATTTATAAATGTAAAACAAAGTGTTCTTTTGTGGCTTGCCTTTCCCTTCAAAACAGCCAGGGGAGGAGATTCATCAGGAATGCAAGAACGCAGACGTACATGATTATTTTCGGGACTATTTTCCAGGGAACGTTCAATTCGACCAATTTGTACCCGTCGAAGAAGGGAAGCGGGAGGAGGTTTACGGTACCGATGATGAAATTGAGGCAGAAGGTGAGCGCAAGCGCCCTGAATATGAAATTGAAGGGGAAGAACTCATATTGAATCATTGGGAGGCTGGAAAGCCTCATGTAGGTTATGCCGAGGCCGCCTTTCTCGCTTACGGGCATTTTAATTTCTCCATAATTGGTTTGCACAAGGGCGGTGGAATTGGGCTCGAGCGTTATGTTTCCGGTTTCTACAGGAATTCCGTTTATTGAAGTGATTATCGTCCCGTTCTGCATTCCGCTCACTACTTCCCAGCCGTGGATGCGGAATGGGCCGCTAAGGTATACGAAGGCGAGGAGAAGGATGAAGAAGGCGAGGGATGCAAGAAGGTTTGCGGTGGAGCCTGCGACGATTACGCGGGTTTGCACCTCCGTGGATTTGGCCGCGAGCCGCTTCTCATCGGGCTCTACGAATGCGCCTACCGGGATTACTCCAAAAAGCGCAATTCCGGAAGAAATGAGCGGAACTTTTCCGATTACGGAAAGTATCGCATGCGAGCCTTCATGCACAAGCAAAATTATGAAGAGGGCGATTATTCCTTCCACTAGCGGAAGGTTTATTCCTGGGAGAAGAAGGGTCACTCCCGGGGAAGTATTGGAAACCACCCCGTTTCCAAGGAAAACCGCATTTACGAATGCAAAGAGAATTGTGCCTGCATAAATTACCAGGGACATGGTTACCATCGTAGTAATTCCTCCCAGGTAGATCAATCCGACGAGAATCCAGCCATCCATCACGTGCATTGCGGTGCCTGCGGAGCCGTTTCCTGCATTGCCTACCGCGATTCCAAAGGAAATTGAAAGGAATGGGAGCACGAACGGGAATACCACTGCGAGCAGGATTGTGAGGAGAACCGAAGAAACGATGAGGACCCCTATTCTTCCGAGAACGCTTCTTTTTATTGCAAAGAAGCCGAGCAATCCGAATGAGAGGCCGATTCCAATATCCGCAAAGAGTTTCCAGAGCTCTTCGTGTTTTGCAACGTCCTTTATGATTTGCATTCCCTTTTTCGTGCGGAGGAGGATTATCCCCCATTCGGAACGCAGGCCGGTGAGGCGGGAGACCCCTTCTGCGGAAATTGCGAGAATTGCCAAGGCGGCAAGGAATTTGGCCGGGGCAGACATATTTGCGCCTATCAGCAAGTAGATTGCCGCAAAGACGAGCAGCACGAGCCCTAAAAGCGCAAGAGGCTTCCTAAGGTCACCCATATGGGGGGAGATTTACACTAATAATATAAAAATAGATTGCTGGAATTCTTCCATCATGGACTGCGATATTTGTGGGAAGAAGGATGCTTCGTTCATAATACAGGTTGAGGGCGCAAGGATGGCTGCGTGCAAAGGGTGCGCATACCACGGAAAGATACTTCTGGCACTGGAGGAAGAAGGGGAGGAAAAGGGTTCCGGGGCAAAGGGGGCTCACCGGGAGATAAGGGCTCATGCTCCAAGGGCGCCCCGGGCAGAGGAAGACCTTGTGGAAGGCTACGGAATGCGGATAAAGACCGCAAGGGAGAGGAAGGGGCTTAAAATTGAGGATTTTGCACGGCAGATAAGCCAGAAGGCGAACTACCTGGACATGATTGAGAGGGAAGGGACGAGGCCTTCCATTGAGCTTGCAAAAAAAATTGAGAAGGCGCTCGGGATAAGGCTCGTAGAGAAAGAGGAGGAAGGCATTGGTGCTGCCATTGCAAAAAAAGGAACGGGCGACATGAGTTTATTGGATATGCTGGAGATGCAGAATAAGAAGAAGGATAAAAAGGGTTGAGCGGTTTGGGAGTAGACCTTGGGGACCTTGCGGTAAAGCATAAACTTTCGATTGAGGAGCTTTCGGGAAAGCCGATTGCGATTGATGCAATGAATATGCTTTACCAGTTTCTTGCTTCTATACGGCAGGAGGACGGAACGCCTTTGAAAGATTTTAAGGGAAGGGTCACCGGGCATTTATCCGGGTTATTTTATAGGACTGCAAAGCTTTCTTCCACCGGTTTGAAGCCGGTTTACGTATTTGATGGGAAGCCGCCTAAACTTAAGGAAAAAACCATCCAGGCAAGAATGGATGTGAAGAAGGATGCTGAATTGAAATGGGAGAAGGCGGTCGCAGAGGAAAGGATGGAGGATGCGAAGGTGTATGCGCAGGCGACCTCCAGATTAACTTCGGAAATGGTTGAGGAGAGTAAACGGCTTCTTTCCGGGATGGGAATTCCATGGGTTCAGGCCCCAAGCGAAGGGGAGGCGGAAGCGGCTTTTTTAGTCCGGGAAGGGCTTTGCTATGCGTCCGCGTCGCAGGATTACGATTCGCTTCTTTTTGGGTCTCCAGTGCTTCTTAGGAACTTATCAATTACTGGAAAAAGGAAGGTGCCCCGGCAGAATAGATACATAACGGTGGAGCCGGAAAGAATTGAACTGGAGGAAACGCTTTCTGCACTTGGAGTGAGCAGGGAAGAACTAATAGTTGTTGGAATGCTCTGCGGAACGGACTTCAACGATGGGATTCGAGGAGTTGGGCCGAAAACCGGATTGAAAATTGTGAAGGAACACAAAACCCTTGAGAAGGTTTCGGAATTCGTAAAGGGAAAATACGGGGAGGAATTTCCTGAGAATGCGGAAGAGGTGTTCAGGTTCTTCCTGAACCCGCCTACGGAGAAAGCGGGAAAACTGCAATGGGGGACGATGGACTCTGCTTCCGTGATAAAATTGCTTGTGGATGAGCACGATTTCTCCCATGAAAGAGTGGAGAAGATACTCACTGAGATGGAAGGGGTGATTAAGGAGCACTCCACCCAGAGAACGCTGGACAAGTGGTTCTGAATTTCGCTTGTTCAGATGAATGGTTTTAGGAAAGCGGAACCGATCCGGTGCACTGCTCTGCGTATTTTTGAGCTTCTTTTTCCGACTATTTTTCCATTCTTGAGGGCTTTCAGGACCGCTTTGGGCTCCAATTCGTCCGGGGTGAGGTCTAATTCCACGTAAGTGGGGCCGAATTCATGGAGGAAGTGCGCATCGCTCCCTGCGGTTTTCAGCTTTTTTTCCTTGTTTGCAAACTCCTCTGCCTGATTGTCAAAACGGGGAAGCGCATGCGCATTGAAAACTTCGATCAGTTGGACCTTTTTGAGAAATTTCGGATTCCCCATTCCGTCGCGCATCACATCGAAGGGGTGCGGGGCGCAGGAAATCCCCCCCTGCTCTTTTATCAGGTCTAAACCTTCCTCGAAAGGAATTCCTTTCGGGATTTCTTCTGTAAGGAAATAGCCAATTAAATCTGAAAACCTTCCGTCCGGGAGAACAACGCGGAGTTCTTCGCCCGGGATGAATGGGATTTTTGCGCGTTCGAATTCGGGGATCGCGCCCATTGACCAGTGGTCGGTGATTGCGGGGACAATGAAATGGAGTTTTGCCATTTTTATCAGGGATTTTGCGGGGATGAGCGCATCTCCTGAATAGGTGGTATGCACGTGGAAATCAACCTTCAGCAAAGCATCCCCTCCCTTTAAGCAATTCGAAAACCTCAACCAGAAGGGGTTTCCCTTCCTTTGCATCAGAGTCCTTGATTACGATTTTTCCGCTTTCAAAGAGGGAGAATTGCTTCCCTCCGTGCAAAAAGGAGAGGAATACCGGGGTCCTTGCAAGAACTTCATGATCCTTTGCAAGCTCGGCTTCGGATTTTGAAAGGCTGATTTTGTTCTTTGTGCGCATCTCCATTGTGCGCGCGGTAGTGCATGGGGCGAGGATTACGTAATCCGGGCGGTCGTCCATCTAGAAGCCACCCCTGAAGTAGAAATATGCTGCGAACTTCCCCATCATATAAATATAGATGGGCGCTAACGTTATTATAATTGTTTTGGCGGGTTTTAACATATGCACTTGCTTTTCAGCTCAAAAGTGCCTGCAAGCGGAAATCCGGCGCAGGTGCTCATTGAGAACTGGTTCTCCGAAGATACTGGGGAGGGGTGGAAGTACGGGAAGCACCTTCTTCTGGATACAAAAGTAAATGGAATGCTGGAAATCCCCTATGAATTTGAAACGGATTGCATCGTTGTGCTCTCTACGCACAGGAGCGAGAAGGAATATCCTACTTTAACGGTGCATGTGCCCGGGAACTGGGATAAGGCGGAATTAGGCGGGGTTCCGCGCACCCTGAATACGGTCTGGGCTTCCAAAATGAAGGAGGTTCTCCTTGGGCTGGATGATGGGAACAGGAAATATGGGCTTGGCTGGAACGTGAACATGGAGGTGGACCACCACGGGCCGACCTGCTCCGCACCCATAATGTATGTGGAAATCGGGAGCTCTGAAAAGGAATGGGTGAATCTGACTGCCGCTAAAATCGTTGCGGAGGCGGTGATGAGGATGCTGGAATCGGATGCTTCCTTTGAAACTTACTTCTGCATTGGGGGCGGGCACTATTCGCAGGAATTTACGAAGATGGGCTTGCGCGAAGAGAGGGCTGCCGGGCACATTCTCCCGAAATACCATATTGAAACGCTGAAGATGGATACTTTCAAGCAGGCAATGGAGAAAAGCGCGGAGAAGACGCAGGGGATTTTGATAGAGAAGAAGGGCACCAATAGATGGCAGAAAGATATTGTTGAGGCGCTTGCAAAGGAGTATGGGGCGGAGATAGAGAAATACTGAAAGGGAAGGAGAGTGCTTTTTATCCTTTATGCTATCCTAATATAGCTGCACTTTTTACGGGCTTGTAGCTCAGCTTGGTCAGAGCGGCGGACTTTTAATCCGTAGGCCGGGGGTTCAAATCCCCCCAAGCCCGATTCTATTCCTGAATTTGTATTTTTGGATTTCGCATGTTGCATCAGAACCATGCGCCGCTTAGACAGAATGAAGAATGGCATCCGAAGTTGAGGGGGAGTAGGTTCCACTAGGCGAGGGGGACGCCCCCCCTTGCCTGGTGTCCGGAGGCCGGGGGTTCAAATCCCCCCAAGCCCGTCCCGTTTTTGGCTGCCTGTATTATTCACGGCAAAAACGGGTATCCAAAAACCCTTAGAGGTTCCTTCTGCTTCTTGCGATTTATCTAAATATTATTGGTGCCATATTTTCGGAAGAACAGTGGAAATAAAAGCGCAAAACCTAAAGTGCAGAGGCCCCCTGTTTTTTCCTTCTCCGGGTAATCGCCTTTTTGTGGAAGCGGCACGCTGCTCAAATTGGAAGGGATGGGCTCTGGGGCGGAAACATTGGCTGGTAAAAGAGGCTCTTCTTTAGGAAGGGCGCTTTCATTTGGCTGGACTTGCGCACTTGCATTTTCTTCAGGAGGCGGGCTGGAGATGCCTGGGGGGATGTAATCGCTTCCATTGTAATAGAAGCCTAAATCGTGCATGCATCTTTCCATGCACCTTTGCTGGCTTTGTTCGAAATCCGGCCCGGGGTTTGTGCATTTCTGGGGGGGCCCTTCGCTGTAGATCGCATCCGCATCCAGGCAGCAGGTGCGAAAGCAGTAGTGCGTATAGTTTGTGACGTTGTCCTCTGCAAAGGAAATCCCCGCAAATATCAGGAAAAGCCCGAAAAGGGCAAAAATTGCCTTCATAAGGGAACTTAAGAAAAACAAAACATAAAAAGACTTCGAAATATCTTTATCCCTATGAATTCTAAAAAAGAATATTTGAGCAAGGAAATAAAGCACATTGACATAAAGAAATACAATACGGTTGCGATGGTTGAGGATTTCTCCAATATGGCGTTCCAGGCACGGAATCTGGCGCGCGCCGCAAAAATCTACGACCAGATGCTTGCGGATAAAGATTGCTCGGTAATCCTTTGCCTTGCGGGCTCGCTATTTTCCGCCGGGTTGAAGGACGTTGTAGTGGACATGGTTGAGAACAATATGGTGGATGCGATTGTTTCCACTGGCGCAATAATGGTTGACCAGGACTTCTTTGAGGCCCTTGGATTCAAGCACTACAAGGGGACTCCGATGGTTGATGACAATGATCTGCGCGTGAAGCACATAGACAGGATTTATGATACTTATATAGACGAAGACGAGCTCCGAATCTGCGACATGACGACTGCGAAGATTGCGGATTCGCTTGAGCCTAAACCCTATTCTTCAAGGGAATTTATTTTTGAGATGGGAAAGTACCTTGAGAAGAACGGCGGGCCTAAGCGCACTTCGGTGGTTTATTCCGCATACAAGCACGGAGTGCCCATATTCGTGCCTGCGTTCTCGGACTGCTCTGCGGGCTTTGGATTGCTTTACCACCAGTGGCACAACCCGAAGAAGCATGTTTCGCTTGATTCGGCGAAGGATTTCCTTGAGCTTACCAAAGTTAAATTGGAGGCGAAGGAAACCGGAATTTTAATGATTGGAGGCGGGGTTCCGAAGAACTTTACGCAGGATACGGTAGTCGCTACGGATATTCTTGGAAAAGAAGCTCCTATGCACAAGTATGCAATCCAGCTTACGGTTGCGGATGAACGTGATGGCGCGCTTTCAGGCTCCACATTGAAAGAGGCGAACTCCTGGGGAAAGGTAGACCAGGGGAATGAGCAGATGGTTTACTGCGAAGCGACGATCGGGATGCCCATAATGGCTTCTTACGCCTACCACAAGGGAAACTGGAAGGGAAGGAAGAGGAGGGACTTCGCTTCTTTCCTGAACAAGCAGTAACTCCTTAAATTCTTTCTTTGATATTTTATTTCCAGTTTAGGTGCCGAGATGGCAGAGTGGCTATGCACCCGGCTGCAGACCGGGATAGTGGGGTTCGATTCCCTATCTCGGCTTTTTCTGAAGTTTGTACTGGATTGGGAATGCCTATGCTATTTGTATTCGATTTTGATTCTACTCTTGCGGAACTGCGGGGGATCCCTTGGGATACTGGGGTGAAGGAAGAGGTTTTCCAGTATGGAAAAGCGCAGGGAATGGAATTGGACAATTCCATGCACATTGTCCCGCTTTCGAATCTGGTTGGGAATACCCCGGAAAGGAAGGCGCACATAGACCAGATTTTCAGGAAATATGAGAAGGAATGCATCCAGAAGAAGAACTTTGTTGTGTATCCTTCAACCGTTCCCACTCTTGCTGCACTACGAAAGATGGGGCACGAGGTTGCGATTTCTTCCAATAACAATACAATTTCCATAAAAGAGGTTGTTGAGGCCGGGCATATTCCGGTTGATGCGATTAGGGGAAGGGATTCGGTTTTACATCCAAAGCCTTCTCCGGATATGCTCATCTCGCTTATGAAGGAGTTCAAAATGCCCAAAAACAAAACCTTCATGACCGGGGACGGCTTCTGGGACAAGGAGGCAGGGGTTGCGGCCGGAGTGAAGACGTTCATAATAAAGCCCGGAAAGCTGGATATAACGCTATTTGGGGCTTTTCTCTAGAAGTGGAACTTCTTCTCTGCCCGGAAAGGGCATATCGCTAAAAACAGCTAATTTTGAAGGCATGTCCAAAGTTAGGATAAAGGATCAACTGGTGGCAGGGAATTAGAAAATTAAAAATAAAAAAAGGAAAAGAAAAAACAATTCAGGAGCACTTGCCCACTAAGGGCTTGTTCCCAGACTGCTTAATCCCGGAGATTCCGCCCTTTGTGTAGGTAATCACTACGTTGTTATAGGTGTAGGGAACCCCTGCATTTCCGCAGTCGGCCGCAATTGTCGCGTTTATGACCTTGCTCTCGCCGCTTGTGAAGGTGCTGGTGCCGGTATAGACGGATGCCCCGTTTATCGAGATGTCCGTCAGGATGAGCTGCTCGAGGTCATTGTTGGCCATCTGCAGCTCCATGTTGGTGCCTGCCACACGCACGGTCGTGACCGCAAACGGAGAGGTAGAGCCCCAATAGCTCTTGCTCTGCGTTTCAAGCGAACCCGCGCCGAGCCCGGAGAAACCCCCTACTAGGTACACCACGACCAGTGCCACTACGAGCACAACGGCCAGGATGACCAGATATTCAGTCGAAACTTGTCCTTTCATTGTATAACACCTTTTATTTTGTTAAATATAGCTTGGAAAGTGAGGTTTAAAACCTTTCTGGGATGGGGAAAATCGGCATTGCCAGGGTGCCATTTGGCCCCTGAGGAACCCCTCCCTGCCCATGCAATTGAAAGAATTCATGAGGCAAAGCCCGAAAGGAATGCGCCGAGGAATAGCTTGGAGGCAAGATACATGAGCACCGCTGCGCATGCAAAAAACGGGAAATACTTTATACCGTACGTCGCGCGCCCCTTGAGTATGACCCCTACAAGGACCGACATGAAAAAGGAAGTGGAGATCGCAACTATCAGGGAAATCAGCACCATGTCCTGCTCGCTTATCAGTATGGCGCCGGAAAATGCGGGGAGGTTGGATATCGTTGAAATGTCGGTGCTGGAGGAATTCTCCGCATTGATCTTAAGGAAAACCGTGACGAAGAGGGTGGAGACCGAAAGCAGGAAAGGCATTACCAGAACCAGGATGAAAGTGAGGAATATCGTGTAAGCGCGCGTTGAGGACGCAAGTTCGGCGCGCAGGTCCTGTATGCGGCGCACTTCCTGCGCGATTGAATTGAGCAGCCGTGCAAGGTGCCCCCCTGAACGCAGGCCCTTTGTGAAGAGGCTCACGGTCCGCTGAAGGATGTGGGAATCAAAATGGCCGGATATTTCGCTCAGCGTGTCTTCCAGCGAGCTTTTCCCTCCGGTTTTGGCGGTGCTCAGCTTCACTTCCTCATAGAAGGCGCCAAAGTCGGGCAGCGCGGCCTGCACGAATGCCGCAAAGGGGCTCATGCCCGCCCTGAGGTTGGAAACAGTGAGGAGAAGAAAATCAGGCAGTATCCTCTCCATCGTGCTTGTGCGGTCGGCCATGCGGTAATAGAGCTGGAGGTACGCAAGCGAGATTACCAGGAGGTTGCCGCACAGGAACAGGCCCGCGCAAATCGCAAGGGTGCCGTAATCCACTAGTGGATCTGTAACCGTAATATACAGGCTGAGGAAAAGGGCCCCGCACAGGAACGCAAGCAGCGCCCTCTCTCCGACCCACACCCGCACGTCCTCCCGTATTCCGGCGTGCTGGAGCTTAAGCCTGAAATGGCCCATGACGAACCCTGGAAGTATCTCCCCAACCCTCCGGAAAGGCCTTTTCCGCATGATGCCGGATTGTTTTTCCATTTTTTTCTCAGCCCCCGAAAATGTCCGGCCGTGTTGAGGCCATGTACCCTATAAGGGCTATCTGGATGAACGAAGTGCATACCACCGACAATAGCACGGACTCCATTGTCACGCCAAGCCCGCTGAAAGCGGAAAGGAGAATCATGAAGGTTATTCCGAGCGAGGGTGCGACCACTCCCACCAGCATGTAAATCAACAGCAGGAAGTTCAGGTTAGTGGAGTAGTTCTTTATCTCCCTGAAGATGTTGTTCTCCACGGAAATCGCAATCCCTTCCAGGGCGTCGCTCATCTTTGCCCCGGATTCCAGCGCATTAACCATCTGCCATGCGGCGCGTTTGAGGAATTCGCTTTCGGTCCGCAGCGCAAGCCCTTTCAATGCCTCTCGTTCCGGAGTGCCGCTTTCTATCTGGCGCACCACCCTTTCAAAATCAAGCGAAATGTACCCGTAGCCGGCTTCCGAAATATTCCTCAGGGAATCAAAAAGCGGCACCCCCCCTTCAACGTCGATTATTATCTCGCGGAGCGCATACAGCAATTCCTTGTTCTCCGTTGCCGCGATTTTCTTCACGATGATGTTTGGGTAGTAAATATGCAGGAAGAAGAAGGCCAGCCAGAACGCAAACCCCATCGCAAGCGCAGGAACAACTGCGCCCTCGGCCGGATTGCGGAATGAAAGCAGCGCAAATGCGAGCAGAAAAAACATGAACCCATAAATTAAGGATGAAAAAAGGGATGCGGCTATGTAGGAATCGGCGCCAAATTCTGCCTTTATCTCCTGCAGGGTTTTGTTCAGCGAAGGGAAGAATGGGGTAAGAAGCATTACCGGGGGGAATGTTCTTTTTCCGAGTTTTTTCACCGTTTGCGGGGGAAGCAGCATTATCGGAATGCGGTCTGGCATGTCAGAGCACCTTCTGCGGCGAAACGCCTTTTTCCGCGGCAGCCACTATCCCGGGGACATCCGAATAATACGCCTTCATGACCCTTCCGACGCTCTCAATGTCCTCGAGGCCGTTCTTCAGCATCCACTCCAGCACCTTCATCTTGTCCTTCTGGTCCGAAACGACTTCCGATTCGGTCATTCCGGTGCGCTGGTTGAGCTCTTCCATGTATCGGTGCGGAACCTTGGCGGATTCGAAGCCGTCGGTGCGCGGCTTCCAGGTGAATACCCTGTTCAGTTCCGGGCCTGATACCCCGCAAATTACTTCGGATATTTCGTGCGTCCTGCGGATGTTCTTCCTGCGGTCGCGGTACTGCACAAGGAGAAGATGCACATCCTCTACTTCGGAAGCCGGAATCTCGATGGGGGGTTCCAGGAGCCTTGTGAGGACCTGCTGGCCGTTATCGGCATGGACGGTGGAATAAACGCTGTGCCCGGTGTGCATCGCCTCGAAGAATACTTCCGCCTCCCTTTTGCGGCGGATTTCCCCGAGCACGATCCTGTCCGGCCGCATGCGCAATGAATTGACCATCAGGTCAAGCATCGTGACTTCCCCCATGCCTTCAGGGTTTGGAAGCCGCGTAACGAGGGGAACCCAGTTCCACTGGTAGCTTGGAAGATAGAGCTCGCGGGTGTCTTCGATGGTGACTATCCGCTGGTAAGGAGGTATCAACGCAAGCAGCGCATTCAGGGCGCTGGTCTTTCCGCTTGCGGTTCCTCCGGCGGTGAGGATGTTCATTTCGTAGTGCATTGCCTGCCATAGGAGCGCCGCCATCTCAACCGACATGCAGTTGGTCTCCTTCTTGATGAAGCTGATGATTGTCCATGGGTTCTTCGCAAAAAGGCGCATGGTGATTGTGTTCCCGTAGGCGGATACGGGGCTGAGGGTCGCATTCACACGCTCCCCTGAGCCAAGGTGCGCATCCAGAATCGGGTTAAGCGTGCTTATCTGCCTTCCCACCCTCCGTGCAATCTGCTGCGAGAAGTTCTCGGTTTCAGCCTCGTTCTTTATCAGGATGTTGGTCCTGAGCCACCCGAACACCTTGTGGTATACCGAAACCGGCTGCTTGGAGGTGTTGATTGCGACTTCCTCAAGATGCTTGTCCTCTATGAGGGCTTCTATTTCCCCCAGGCCGTACATCTCGTTAAGCACGATTCTTGAGAGCTGCTCGAGTGCGTGGGAAGAAGGCGCAAGGTCCCTGCGTATTATGCTCCGGATGAGTTTCTGGCGGCCTTCGAAAAGGCGGCGGTTTTCCTCCGGGTCGCTATCATCCACCCATGCCTGGAAGGTCTTGGCCACTTCCAGCTTCACGGCTTCCAGGTAAGCGCGGGTTGCGCGGGTCGCCTCCGGAAGCGTGATTATGTAAAGCGGGCGGCGTTCCTGGGGTGAATCGAATATCTCCACCTTTCCCAATGTGGAGCCTTCCTTTATGATGTCATATCGGTTGAGCAGCTTGCCGAAGTGGGGCTTCTCCTCCCCTTCTGCCAGCGAAGGGATAAGTGTTATCGTGGGGTTTGAGATCATGTTGATGGAGTAATGCAATGTGGCAAACCCGGCGCCCTCCAGGCATAGCGCAAATTTCTCAATAACCCCCTCTGGGATGGAAAGCTCGCGGGCAAGCGCCCTGTAGCTCATTTTCCGGTTGGCCTGAAGCAGTGCTACCATCCTGTCTATTTTGGTTTCCGTGGCCATGCACAACCCCTTCTCCAATGCAATTTAAATATTATTTCCCGATGCGGCAGCGCTTGGCCGCCTTTCCTTGCACGTATTCTATCGTTGCGTCGTATTCATACCCCATTTTCATGGTTTCATTAATAGGGGGAAGAACCGCCGCCCAGGAAACCTCCGTGCTGATTCCTTTGCTTTGTATCCTCAGCGAGCCGTCATTGCCGCTTTGCGGGCCCACTTCAACTTCGAGGCTGCTGCCGCTTGCATACTCCACCCGGAGAAGATGCGCGTGATTTGGGAAAACCGCCCCTTCCTCTATAACGGTCCCGTTAAGGTCGGTATAGCGGATTGTGACGTTGAGGGTTCCGCCCGTATCGAATTCCATGTCCGTGGTGTTCGCCCGGACTGCGGTGGTGGTGAGGTTGATTTCATATAAAGTAGCTCCGGTCCCGCCTTTGCGCGTAAATACCGATTCATTGCTGGTGTGGTTGTTGGAATACTCGTAATCCCCATTTATGAAAACCGCCACCATCCCGTTGCTCATGTTGGTGAGGTTGAGGGTTATGTTGCTCGCCGCCATGCTGGCCACTTCATCGCTGATGAATGATTTATAGGAGGAAATTTGCGCGGAATGGTTAACTCCGTGGAGGGTGTCCTTTATTCCGATTTCCATGCTGCTGTTCGCCTCGTTGATTGTTATATCTGGCCCGACGATTGAGTTCAATTCGAAAGCGATGTCGTCAACCAGGGTTGATGCGTAGATGAGGGGGAGCGGCTCGAGGAGCGCCCTTTCCGTGCTTAATTGCGCGTTGCGGAATGACAATGCAAGCGTAACCAGCAGCAATATGAGGCCTACGGAAAGCATGGTGATTATGAAACCGCGCATATGCCCCCCTTTTTTAAGCGTGAACACCTGTTTCCATCCCTCCGCTAAGTTGTCTCCTTCGTGAACCAGGATTCGCACTTTGCGACGTACTTCCCTTCCTTGTAAACCAATGGGCGGTACGCTACCTGCATGTCCAGCCCTTCGGTGTCATTGCATCCGCTTTTTGCAGAAGTTATCACTGTTTCCCCGGTTGAATTCAATATGGAAATGTTGAAGCATGCAAGGTGCGGCGTCGCCTCCAGGATGTCCTGCATCGAGGTGGTGTTGCCTTCAATCGCCTGGTTCATCCTTCCTGTTTTTTCCATAACTGTCAATACGTCGAGCGTGAGCTGCTTGAGGTATGTCCCGCCGGGGGCGCGGGGCTCGTAGGTCTGGGTTGCAATCAGCACCAATGCGAAAAAGAAAAACGATATCGCAACGACCGAATCCAGGGTGACCGCGAATCCCTTCATCCTTTCCACACCTCCATGTGCATTATTACCGGCTCGCCATCAAGAATTCCCATGCGGTCGAAAGTGAGTGAATTTTTGAGGGCGCCTCCAGAGAAGCGCCCGAACTCGTAGTAGGTTTGCTCCCCGGTGAGGCTCGTGATGCGCATGCCGAACTCATAGCGCTGCAACCCGAGCTTTTCCTTGATTAGCGAATACTTGGTTGAATTCTCCGAAATGAGCTTCTCGATTTTCATCCTGTTCAGTTCGTCCCTTCCGTTTGCGAGCCCGATTGCGCTGACATTCCCGTCAATGTGCGGAAGCATCTCCCAGCTTTCCGGCTCTCCCGGAGTTGCGGCAAGGGATTCGGCTGCGAAGAACGCGCTTGCCTCCATCCTGGTGTGTTCGGAAGCCGAGCCCCAGCGCATCGAGAGATTGTCCCATGTGAGCATGAAAAGCATTATTATGAATGCGAGGGCGACGAGCCCTATCGTGAGGTCCATTGACCATATCTGGCCGCGCCTTGCAGATGCGCGGCGGCGCCTATTCGCGCATTCAGCCGCCCGCATCTATTTCCCCCCCTCTGTTTGTCAGTATTACGCTTCCCCTCCCCAAGGAACTGAAATCCATTTTTACATCAAGAAGCGAAGCGCTGGAATATGCATTGCGCCGATTTGATGCCACGGTCTGGCCGGAGATCGTGAGGTTCTCCCCTTCCAGGACATTCGAAAGGGTAAGGTTGTAGCTCGCCCCGTCCCCGGCAAGGTAAACGTAGTTTATCGCGGCGGCGATTGTTTGGGCATTGCGCAGTGATGCGGCCGAATCCTGGATTTGCAGCAAGTTCCCACTTCCCCCGAAAGAGAGCGCGAACACTACTAAGAATATCGCCAGCAGGGCAGAGAAGACAATCATGAATTCAAGGGATGCCTGCGCTCTCATATGGGACAACGCCATCACCTTCCTATGTTCATGAATATGTCGTTCAGGGTTTCGACATTCGGGGCGAAATAATAATCCCCGTGCGTGAGCAGGGCGATGTCCGTGAGTTCCTCGTCGTTCACATCGTCCCCGAACCCGATTGTGTAAACGGTGATGTTGCGGTCCCTGCAGTACTCCGCCGCGGCGACCGACCAGGCGATGCCGCAGGAGGGGGTGCTGCATGAGCTGCCGTCCTTGGCGTAATTGCCGACTCCGTCCGTGAGCATTACTATGACCTTGTTGGCTGTCGGCCTGGCTCTTGAGGAGGTCAGCTCATCCGCAGCGCTGTCAAGCCCGCACTCGATGCATGTGCTTCCTGAGGCGGAAAGGCCATTGATTGCGGATTCCAGCGATGCGAGGTTTGCAGGCGTCATCTCCGCGATAGACTTGTCCTTATTCGAGGTGGTGCTGAACGAAACGAGCCCGGCGTATGTCGCGTGGCCGGATATCTCCAGGAAAGTCTTTGCGGCGCTCTGGGCTGCGGACATCTTTGCCGGGAGCTGTTGGACGGAAAGGAGGCGGGTGTATGCGCTGCAGCCGGAGGTTGCGTTTCGCTTCAGCCAGAGCGAGACTGTATACGGCGGCTCGATTGAAGAAATGTTTATGGAGCTATAGAGGGCTACATATGAACTTGATGTAGAGTTAGTGCTTCCGTTGCTGACCGGCACCCCGTTTATCCTTGCCTCGTAAGACGAAAGGCAATTTGCCACGCTCGAGCGCAATTCAACGGTAAGGTTCGCAGTGTTCCCGTTCTTTGCGGCAACTGTCATGTTCTTTACCCAGGACCAGCCGGTGCTGGAGGTGGAATTCACGGCTCCGTTTGTGGCGTTGGTCACGTTCCAGGCCATGGAGCCTGAGCGGTCAAGGACAAGCATCAGGTCAACATCCACGACCCCGAAGGTGTCGTTGTATACCCCTCCGATGTTGCCTATCACATCGGTGCATTGGTAATATACATTGTGGTAGCCGACCGTAAGCGCGCCGAGGCTGGCGGTGAAATTCTCGGTCGGGGAATCCCATGCGCCGTCGGAAGCGGAAAGCGCATGCCAGTTCCCGGAGTCCAATTTATAGTTGCATCCGGCGAGGTTGCTGTTTCCCGTGTATGAATCGGTCGCAACCCCCCATACAGAAACATTGGAAAGCGTCGTGGGGTATTCGGAGTGTTGCATCTCCACAACAATCGGGCCGAGCTGGTCCGCTTCGCTCACATTGAAATAATAGTACGCGGTTGGGCCGGTGTTGCCGGCCGAATCGGTGCATGCGGCCCGTATTGTGTGGCCGCCGAGTGAAAAACCGCCCGCATAGGTGTAATATGCGTTTTCCGTCGGGCTGTCGTATGCGCCATCCGCCGGGGTCATGTTCTTCCAGTTGCCGGAATTGTCCGCGTCAAGGATGCATCCGGAAATTGTGCTGTTTCCGGTCATGGAATCGGTTGCGGTTGCAAGAATCACGAGCGGCTTGAGCTTTACCGCGGGGACCGGGTCCTGGTAAATAAGGGTTATTATGGGGCCGAGGGTGTCTTCACTGGGGATCTCTTCCTCGGGGCGGATTACCTCCACCGTTATCGGGACCGAAGTGGTTTCAGATGAGCCAGCCCCGTCGCTCGCAGTGAGGGAAAGTTCCCCCTGGTAAGTCCCGCCTGAAGAAGGGCTGGAGACGAAGCTGGCGGTGATTTCCTCGGAATCACCGGGGCTGAGCGAGAATGAATGCGGCGACCAGCCCAGCGAAACGTCCGAAGCGTACCAGGAAGCGGTGCTGGTGATGTTGATGCCCCTGCCCCAGATGTTCTTCACCGAGAAGGATTGGGAGGCCGAAGAATCGCTCGGCATTATGACGTAAATCCTGTTCCTGTCCATCTCCATCATGGCAAGGCCTATTCGCACCCGGTTGCCTTCGGAGACCACCCACACCTGATGGGCGCCGGGCGTATTCGGAAGGTAGCCGTGGACGTTGAAGTCCTCGATTGCGATATGGTCGGTGCCCGCGACCCGTATGTCTATGGATTTATTGCCGACATATGAATTGCCGGGCTCGTAGCTGTTTGGCAGCCTGATGAAAACAAGCTTCTTTGAGCCCTCCCCCTGGGCATATACCTCTTTTGCTGCCGCACTTAGGTCCAGAATCGCGTTCTGCGTATCAGATGTGTCCTTCTGGTTCTGCACCAATGCTACCTGCTGCTGGGCAAGGATTATTATGATCGTTATTGCGACTAGGGAAACCCCGAGAATCAGGGTAAACTCCGTGCTGGCCTGCGCTTTACTGCTGCTTGCGGACATCTCCCACCTTCTTGGTAACGCTAAGCCCATTGCGGTCAAGATTGAAGATGTGCACCTCGTCGCTGTGTTGCGTGTCCCTCATTTTGAGGATTTCAACCGCGCGCAAGCGGTGCATGCCCGACCTCAGATAATAAAGATTGACGATTCCGTCGGTGAGGAAGCCGAGCCGGTCTTTCCCGCCCCTTGCCAGGCTTATCGCCTTCTCGGAAGTGACGAGAGAAGTGGTGTTCCATTTGCGGAGTATTTCAAGCAGGGTGAGGACGGATTCGTTTGCCCGGTATTTGTTTTCAAAGAGCATCTCGTATGCGCTCAGCGAATCTATTACGAGCCGCTTTGCGCCCATTGCTTCGACCGTATCGCGGATTACGCCCCCTCCTTCATCTATGATTTTCACGATTTCGTGGGGCTGGTAGCGTATCACCTTGAACTTCCCCTCTTTTTCAAGCTTCTCAAAATCCCAGCCGAATTGCGCGCCGTGCTGGTATATGAGGGACTCGGATTCCGCAAAGCTCATGTAGACCCCTGGTTCATTATAATCAGTGGCGCCTTTGCAGAGGTACTGGAGGCAGAGGAGGGTTTTCCCTGAGCCGGTTCCGCCCTGCACTAGGACGGTGCTGTTTTCCACGAAGCCCCCGCAGATCATGCCGTCGAGGCCCGGGATGCCGCTAGGCACTCTTTCGATCTTGCTGGCTGGAATGTAAGGTATCTTTTTTTTAGTTGCCATAAGGATACCAATTGTATATATAGTTAATAATCATTTTGTTTGGGGATGGGGTGCTTCTGAGGGGATTGTTCCGCTGCGCAACGGGCGCCACTGGTTGCATTGGAAAAACGGGCGCGGCGGACTGGAATGCCTTTGGTAAAATATTATAAAGAAATCGGCTCTAATAACCCCTGCAAGCTTGCCAGGCTTGAGAAGTTTGCATAGCCCCGTAGTCTAGCGGCAAGGATAGGGGACTCTGGATCCTCTGACCCCGGTTCGAATCCGGGCGGGGCTATATTTCTTTTTTCAGAGTTCCGGAAATAGCCGCTGCTGTTTTAATTATTTACATACAAGAGAACCATATGGATCTGAAATTTCTATTAGTTGGAATCCTGCTTGCTCTTTCTTTTGGGTGCATGGAAAAGAACGGGCACGAAGGGGACACGACTACAAAGAATGCCTCCCAGCCTCCTGCAACCCCTACGACTTATACCAATCCGGAGCCTAAAACTCCTCCAAACCAGATTTCAGTAATTGAAGAATGCAGCGATTCGGATTTTGGTTTTGAAATCAGCAAAAAGGGGACCGCCAAACTTACCGAGAATGGGGTTGTTAAGGAAGAGAAGGATGATTTCTGCTATGATTCCAATACATTATATGAGTATTATTGCGAAGGCGGGGCGTTGATGCACGAGGCGGTGAAGTGCGCGTGCACAAACGGGGTTTGCGCGCCCATGATCAATTATACGGAGTGCATAGATTCGGATGGGGGGGACAATAAGTACCAAAAGGGGAAAATCCACCTCATAAAGCATTATACGGATGGAAGCGTTGTGGATGAGTATCCGTTTGAGGATACGTGCATAGATGTGAACAATCTGAAGGAATACTTCTGCACAGAGAATGGGAACTACCGCTCTTATGGGTATATATGCCAGTGCTCTAACGGGGCCTGCTGAAGGGGATAATAATGGAAAGAATACAGGAACTGAACGCTTGCTTTGTGCCTTTCTTTGAGGGAAAGGTACTGCTGCTTAAAAGAAAGGATAATGAGGTGTGGGAATTCCCCGGGGGCGGAGTGGACTGGGGCGAGATGCCAGAAGTGTCTGCGAAAAGGGAATTGCGGGAAGAGACCGGGCTTTCTGCAACTACTTGCGAATACTTAGGGGTTACTTCTGCTACTTATGAGAAGAATGGGGTGGAGAAGCACTCCGTCTATCTGGTGTTCTCTGGAGAGGTTAATGGTTCCCAGTTCTTTCTGGGGCCTGAGCATTCCCTTGGGAGATGGGTATCGCTATCTGAGATTGGGTTTATGAAACTCGCATTGAATTGCGAGGACATACCTAAGATGCTGCAGAAGTAGAATGGGCGCTTAGTGCGTTTGGTATATGGCGCGTTTGGCGAGCCCGTTCTACCCTGGGGCGCGCATTATTTTATACAAATTATTCTGGATTATTTTTGCAAGGAATGCATTCAATCTCTTATCGTCCCTTTGCCTTGCAAGTTTGGTCAATGAAATGTATTCTTCCCGCGCATTTGAGTAGATATTGATAAGCGGGAACCCGTTTCGCATCAGAACGTAATTCCAGAGGAGGCGAGTTACGCGGCTGTTCCCATCCTCAAATGGATGGATATGCTGGAACTCGTTATGGGCGTACGTTGCAAATTCGATTGTTTCCCCGGCGGTTCTTTTTTCTTTGAGGAATTCATTGATTTTTTTGCAGAGGGAATCCAGCTTCGGGAAAATCTCCGGGAAAGGAGAAACCTTGTAGAAAGGATTGCCCCGTATTGAAACCTGGGAGTTCCTCACCCCTTCTTTTACTCCGAGGTTGAAAACCACTATCCGGTGCAGGTCCAGGACGTAATCTATGGATAATGGCTCATCAAGGTGGTTGAACAGGTAATTGACCGCGGCGTAGTAATTTTTCACTTCGTTGGCTTCCTTTAGTTTTTTATCCGGGGGGATGATGTCGTGGAGGAGGAGCTCTTTCGATTCCTCCAAAGTGAACGTATTCCCCTCCAATTGGGTTGAGGCTGAGGTGAATTCGATTTTTTGCTCTTCTTCCATTGCTGAGAGGCCCGGGTTCGTTTTTTCCCTTTTGAATTTTTTGAGCAGCGCTTCAATCTCCCGGTATTCCTGCGGCGGGGTTTTGGATTCTTTTTGGGGTTTTTCCGGGATTTTGAAGAAAGCGAGCACTTCGCTGAACACCGGGTCGTTTATGAATTTTACTTTGAGCGGTTTTTTTGAAATGACGAAGAGCAGGTTTAAGCGTGACAGGTGGGCGAGGTATTTTCTCGTTGTCTGGGGGCTTCCTTTGAAATCTTCCAATGTGGCTTCGTTTTTGCCTAAGCCGGTTTCGAGTATTTTTGCAAACTCTTCATTCAGGAAGAGGTTGTAGTTTATTCCTTTGGCCCTGCAGAATTTCATTATGTTGAAGGCGTTCCAGGAATTTGGGTTCTTGGTCGGCCGGTAGGTTTCCTTTTCTTCGCTGATTAGGGAATCCTTCATGAGGGAGACTAGTTTCTGCCGCGCGCTGGAGTTTGACGTGCCGGCTTTTTTTGCGATTGCGCTTAATTTTGCCTCCTTGAGTTCAAAAAGGGCGAAAAGGCAGTCCCATTTAGTTTTCATGAGTAATAGGCTGGACAAAAGAGTTTATAAATGGTATCATTTTATATCAAAAATAAACTGTAGTTTAGTTTTGGTGAGTTATGACACTAAAACTAAACGCGCTTTGTGAGTAAGGCCTATTCCAGTTTATGTTAAACTTACTTGACACAAAATCCACTTTGCGTTAATTGAAAGTAACATAAAATGCAAACGAAATAGACTGATTCTGGTTTTTATTTTTCAGCGATTAGAGGTTTGGTTTTAGAAAATAAAAGAAAAAAGAAGGAAAGGATTCCTTCAGACTAACTCCACGAAGAAGTAGTAGGTCTGAGTCTGAGACCCGTCTTCTGAGTCCGGAGTCGGAGCCATAAGCTCGTAGTTCGCATCGGTGCCCTTGTAGTACTTCCCTGAAGCAGTAGTGTTCACGCAGAACGCAAAGTCAGTCGGTACTGTTGGCGTAGCTGTATTAAAGCCAAAGATTCCTGTCATGAAGCCCCCGCCAGTCGTTATAGCGTCCGTGGTATAATCCTTAGCCTCGATGTTGTAGACATTGGTGCTGCCGTTGACTGTGTTAGTTCCGGAGTCCGCCTCGGTTGCGTTGAAGCCCCAAGCCGTATCAATGAGTCCTCCTACTGCAGTGGTTAGTTCGTGAAGCGTTCCCCAATTTGGAGTAGCACTTACGCAAACTTCACCGGTGGTCCCATTTGCGGTCCAGTTGTACAGGAAGCTCGTGTCGCCTGACTGAGCGAGCACAATTGTACCCGTAACATTTCCGAAGAAACCAGCCCACTTCTCAGTGGACGTGTTCGCGTCGATATTCACTGCAGTTACATTCCCTCCTTCAGTAGTTATGTTGCCTGCGGATACTGCCTGCTCATACTCGGATTGAGTGCCTGGAGTTATCGAGGCATTATCCATAGCGAAGCTTACGCCGCACGCCAACACCACGAAGGCAATTGCCCATATGGTTTTATTCATATCATCACTTTTTTTATCCGTATTTTAGGTAGGATTGTAGCTCCGAACTCTCCGATAATCTTTATAAATGTTTCTAAGGTTTCCTGCGAAGATAGGCAAATGGGAAAAGGAAACGGCAAAAAACCCGCATAGGGGCAATATTTAAATATAAAAGCGGGAAAACCGCCTTATGCGCAACCTATTGCTGGTTTTGCTTCTGTGCCTGTCATTCTCGCATTCCGCGATCACGCTCACCTCAATGGATGTAGCAATCGATGTGAATCCGGACGGGAGCGCGGAGATAACCGAGAACCTGGGCCTCCTGATAACCACCCAGAACAGCATTGACCTGTATAAGAGCGGCTTGTCGCAAAACAATCTGGCAAGCTGGAGCGAGCTCACCGGCCTGCAGGATGCAAGGTGCCACGTGGATAATAGATATGTGGATATAAGCAACGTGGTGGTGAGGCCGCAGCCCGTATACCAGTGCAACCCGCTTGCGGACCTCTGCCACGGCCAATTGAAGATAACCTACCATGTGGACGGTTATCTGGACAAGAATGGGAAAATCGTGAACGATACCGGGATTTTCATACTGGATAACTACAAGCCGAGGACCACCAGGTATTCATTGAACCCTTCTGCGCTCGGTTTTGAGGAGAGCGGCCTTGGGGATGTGATCCTTGGGGAAAACGAAAGGCTGAGCGTGATTCTTCCGGACGATGCGAAAGCAATTGAAGTGAACCCGCTCCCTGAAGGCGTTGCGCGGGCGGACATGAAGAACCTGAAGGAAATGAGCTGGAAGAATACGGTCCTTGCAAGGTTCAGCATTGTTTTTGAGAGGGAGGAGGGGCTTGATGATGAGGTGCTGGCTTTCTTCACGGACTCAAAGGATGCGATCATGCAGGTTTTCTCAGGGCCTGAGGGGATTGCGCTTATCATATTAATCGTAATTATTGTGGGCGGATACCTCCACCTGCAAACAAGGGTAAGGAAGGTAGTGAAATGATACTTCACAGGACAGAGAAGGAACTGCTAAAGGCGCTTGAACGGATTGGGAAGTCCGGGGTTGAGGGGCTCGGGCTGAACCCGGACAGCGCAAGGAGGGCGGCGTTCTGGCTGCAGGAAAAGGGGCTTGCAAAAGTAGAGGAAAGGGAGAGCTCCGGATTTTCAAGAACCCCTGAATGCGAAAAATATATAAAAGACGGGTTCCCGGAAGTGAACCTTCTCTGGAAAGACGGGAGCATGGTTTCAGAACTGGATGGGGAAGGGAAAATCGGGCTGCAATGGGCAAAGAGGAATGGATGGATAGAAGTCGTTGATGGGAAGGTAAAAAAGCTGAAAGAGCCCGGAGACTATTCGCTTGCAAAGGCAGCTGCTTCCCCGGAAAAGGCGGCAAAGGCGGATTTGGAAATACTGCTTAAAAGAAAATTATTGAAGGAAGAGAGGGGGAAGGAGACTATCGTTTCCCTTACCGAGGCGGGAAAAAAGGAAGCGAAGGGAATTGGGGAAATAAAAGAAGAAATTGGGGAACTCACTTCGCAAATAATTACTAGCGGCGCGTGGAAGAACGCGGAATTCCGGCCTTATGCGATTGCGCCTACTAAAGATGCGCCGATTGGAAAGGCGCACCCGATTACGAAAATGACCCAGAAAGTAAGGAGGGTTTTCGAGGATTTGGGTTTTGAGGAGATGGAAGGGAACATGGTGGAGAGCGCGTTCTGGAATTTCGATGCGCTCTTCCAGCCGCAGGACCACCCTGCGCGCGAGATGGCGGATACTTTCTATTTGGAAGGGGAAGAGGAGCTCCCGGAAAAAGAAATTGTGGAGAAAGTTAAGAAGGCGCATGAGAAAGGGTGGAAATATAAGTGGAGCGAGGGGGAGGCAAAGAGAAGGGTGCTCCGCACGCATACAACCGCGCTCAGCGCAAGGTACCTGAATAAACTGAAGGGGAATGAGGGGAAGAAATATTTTGCGATTGGGAGGGTATTCAGGAATGAGGCAACGGATTTCAAGCATTTGGCGGAATTCCACCAGGTGGAGGGGATAGTTGCCTGGGATAAGGCAACTCTAAGGGATTTATTCGGATTAATCAAGGAATTCTATTCAAGATTCGGCTTTGAGAAAGTGAGGTTCAGGCCGAGCTACTTCCCATATACTGAACCGAGCGTGGAAGTGGAAGTATTCTACGAAGAGCGGAAGGAATGGATGGAAATCGGAGGCGCGGGGATTTTAAGGCCTGAAATGACAAAACCGATCTGCGAAGTTTATCCCGTTCTCGCATGGGGATTGAGCTTGGAAAGGCCCCTGATGCTGATGGAAGGCTTAAAAGATATAAGGACGTTTTACAGAAACGACCTCGACTGGCTCCGGGGCGAAGGAGTGAAGTAATGAATAGGACATTGTTCATAGTGGGGTTCGTTGTTTTTGCGTTCCTTGCAGGGACCCTTCTGCTCGCGCTTTTCCAGGCTCCGAAAGAATCCGCCCCCGCGGGTTATGTGGACATAACTTCGCAGGGAAGGGCCGGGGGATACGGATATTGCCTCTACCATGCAAACGGAACTGGGAACATCTCGCTTCTTGCGCTTGGTGAAAAGCCAAGGGACAGGGTCGTGATTCTGAGCGAAACCGGGATCGGGATGGACACCTTTGATTCTTTTGTCACGGAAATGCAAACTCTCCGCGACTACGGGATGGAAGTGGAGGTGGTGCATGGCACGGAAGTGCTCAAAGAGAGGGACGCAATAATCATTGTCCCTACAGGGGCGATTCCGGATTATATCCTGAATACGATTGGCTCCACCGGAAGTTTCAATACGCTTATTTACATCGGAAAAACGGACATGAAGATGGCGAGCAGCCTCAGGAAGGACTACTGGTATACCAACCTGGATGAGGCCACAAAAAGCAAGATACTCGTGAAGGAATACACCCTTGATGAATTCATGGATGACAAAACAAAGGTTGATGCGCTCAAAAGGGAATTGCTTGAAAACAGGTGGGCGGTTGTTTCCGAGGTGTCACGGCCGTTTGCAGAGTATGACGGGGACAATAGCCTGTTTGTGCCGCTCGCGGAAAACGGGTACCTGAGGGCGGTCTATACCACGAACAACCAGATGGCGGTTGTGAATTCCGGGCTTCTTCCCAAGGAGCCCGTAAAAATGGAAACGGATGGGGAAGTGTATCCATGGGAAAGGGCTGCGGTTTCCTTTACCCTTAGCAATACGAGCGGGAAGGCGTTCTACACTGTTGAAAAGGACGGGAAGGTGCTCCAGGGCGAAGAGCTCGGGAGAATTGGGGTGGAAAAGGCGTTCTATTATACATATTCATTTGAGGAGCCCGGAGATTACATTGTAAAGGTGTATGACAGCTCGGGGATGCTCGGCTCCACTTACATACATGTGAAAAAGGTGGATGTGAAGCTGGAGGAGGCCTGGGACATAAGGACTGTTTTCAGCGTGAATGTGGATGGGGAGCCCCTGAAAGAGGGAAAGATCACGGTTTCCGTAAATGACGGGGAACCCAAGGACTACTCGATAATTGACGGTACCGCCTCGGTGAATGAAAAACTGAGGAGCGGGGACAACATCTTCAGGATACAATATCTTGAGTACAAGCAGGACATCACTTATACGCGCACACAGGAAAGCACATTCGAAGCGTACATCAGGTACGGGCCGTTCGTGGTCGTCCTGATCGTGGTCGTATACGTGCTTGCAACAATGAGAAGGAAGCCTGTGTACGTGCTGAAAATAGAGAAAATGGCGAGGCAGGAAAGAAGGCCGCTGGAAGTTACGGCCGTGCAGATTGTCGAGTGCATAGAAAGGGCGCAGGAAAGGTTTGGGTGGGAAAAGGTTCCGGTGACGGCTGCGGAAATCGCATACGAAGCAAGGCGGGACATAACCGACGGCGCGGACATGTTCGACGGGGATTTGGAAGCCGTCCTCAAGAAGCTTGAAAATAGGGGGCTTGTGGAGAGGTATGGGGAGCACTACCAGCTTACGGGCTGGGGCGATGTGCGCAACAACGTGCTGAAGCGGCAGATAAGGGATGCGCTCGTAGTGAACGGGGTTGAATTCAACGAGAAGAAGGACGGGTTCGACATTGGGTCTGCATTGATTTCAATCCAGTATGCGGAAATACAGAAGAAGCTCATACTTGTATTCGAAGACGAGGAGGACAAGAGGAAATTCACTAAATCCCTGAGCGGGGATGAGCACGCGATGCTGGAAGTGAAGCGGGCAAACGGCCTTGTTTCGCTTGCGACGGTTGAACAGCTTGAAGAGATGTTGTGATGGGAGGGAAATGCCTCTTCGTTCTTCTTTTGGTCTTTTTTTCCTATTTGTTTGCATACGCTGACCCTCCGATAAATGAGGTAAACGCGCACAATGCGGGGATTGAGAATGGATTGATGGGGACTCCTAAGATTTCGCTGGGGGTGCCCACCCCGGAACAGCCTGCGAAGGTGAATATGAGCATAGTGGCGGCAATGCCGCAGGTGGATGACCGGATTCCAAGTGATGCGCAGGGAATCCTCTGGGCGTGGAACGAAAGGAATGCGGACGGCGAAACCCTGACCGAAGAGGACAGCGACGGGTGCACGGACTATTATTATCCTGCATTAATCAACTATTCGCGGAGCGCGATAATGAGCTTCACTTTCAGGAACGCAACCCGGTCCAAAACGCTGATTGATTATGGCTGGATTGATGAGGCAAACGGCCAGCATATGAACCCGGAGCCTCTTGTGGGGATTCCGTTCACCTATGAGGAACTGGAAACCGCGAACGGGACTGAGAACCTCACTGTAGAATTGCAGTGGAGATATGCCTACTATTTCGAGGTGGTGGTTTCAAACCAGTACCTTAAATGCGAAGACGATGGGCATGGGGGGCAAACCTGCACCTGCGTAAGCGAGACTTTCGAGCCGCTGCAGTACTGGAACATACTGGTGCAGGGGAATTCCAGCAAGAATTTCATAATTGAGAGCGGGAATGCGAGCTTTTTCCTTGCAAAGCCGGTGCTCGGGGAGCAATGGTATGAGGATAACCATTTTGATACGCTTGTGTTTTCCAGGAAGAGCATCTACAAGGCGGAAATAAGCATGGATGGAAACAAAACCGCAACTGCGCAGATTTACAACTTCACGGTTTTGGAGGACCCGGTGGGGGTTTGGCACATATTCTCAAGCCCGACTGTGGATTTCAGGAATGCGAGCATGGCTGGGTACAACCTTTCGTATTGGGCGAATCCGGTAGTTGGGGGGAACATGCCCTTTTCGCGCCTATACGAAATAAACCATACATACTCCGGATGGGGGCCGCACAACCTAACTGTAGAGGGGACGGATTTCTTCCTTGGGAAGCATGAGTATGGAAGGGAGATATACAGCAGGAAAGTGACACGGTGGGGCCTAAGCGAGACCGGGGAGCCTGCGGGGAATCCTGAGTATTACCGGCCGGGGAAGCCCGCACCGGAAGAGGAAACCCTTGCACACAAGATATTGCCCCCTGCGGCGATCGGGATGATGGTTTTGCTTCTTGCACTGGGATCCTTTTGGTACTATAAAAGATGGGGGACTTCCCGCTAAATGGGGGGTTTTGGGCGGAAAGCAGGCTGGGAGCAATCTTTATAAATATAAATAAACTAAATATCCAGAACTAGAGTATTCAGCTTTTTAGTTGAAAAGCAACAAAGATAGGTGAAAAAATGGTCAGGACGTTTGATGTTGGGGCAAATGCCCTCATCGCAAAAGTAGCAGGCAAGCTCAAGGGAATGGGAATACAAAAGCCCGCATTCGTCGGGATTGTAAAGAGCGGGGCGCATGCAGAGCGGCCCCCGGAAAGCCCGGATTTCTGGTTTGTCAGGTGCGCCTCGCTGATGAGGCAGGCATATGTGAACGACGCGGTGGGAACGCAACGGATGAGGAGGCACTACGGAGGGAGCAAGGACAGGGGAGTACGGCCCAGCCACCACGTGCCGGCGGGAGGCTCCACGATAAGGAAGGCATTCCAGGCCCTTGAAGGGGCAGGCCTCATGGATAAGAGCGCTAAGGGGAGAAAGCTTACCGCAAAGGGAAAATCACTCATGGATAAGAGCGCGGGGGAACTCGCCAAATAATTTTTCGGTGAAAACGGTGGATGAAGAGCTTGAAGAAGCTCGAAGGAAAAAGCTAGAAGAGGCGCAGCAGGCTAACGAAACGAAAAAGATCGAGGGGCAGCTTAAAAGCGCGCTTCGGATTGCGCTTTCGGATAAGGCGTATGCGCGCATGATGAACGTGCGCATCGCAAGCCCGCAGCTCTATGCGGCCGCGGCACGGCAGGTGCTCGGGGCGTATGGAAAGGTAAGGAGGCAGATAAGCGAGGAAGAATTGCTTTCGCTCCTGAGCGCCGTCCGGGGAAAGGGGCGGGAAACAAAGATAACATTCAAATGAAGAAAAAACGGTGATTCTAGAATGGCAAAACACAAGAGCCTGGCAAAAAAGAAACGGCTTGGGAAAAAGACCAAGCAGAACAAGAGGCTTCCTGTATTCGTGACTGTAAGGACGAAGAGGAAAGTTGTCTGGAACAACAAGAACAGGAACTGGAGAACGGACAAGATAAAGGCAAGCGAGAAAAAAGGTGACGGTGAATAAAATGGCGGACCTTGAAAGGATATACACAGTGCCTTTTGCAAAGGCTTACCACGGCAGCAGAAGTGTAAGGAGCAGGAAGGCGGTAAAGCTTCTGCGCGAATTCATGTGCAGGCACATGAAGTCCGAGCCCGATGACGTCGCGATAAGCACCGGAGTGAACGAGCTTATCTGGGCGCGTGGGATGCAGAAGCCGCCAAGGAAAATCAAGGTGAGGGCGCTCAAGAAGGACGGCCGCACGCTTGTAATGCTCATGGAAGAGAAACCTGAGGATGTTGCGAAAACAGTAGTGCAGAAAGGCGGGGCTGAAAAGAAAGGGGAGAAGAAGGAAGAGAAGGAGAAACCCGCAGAGAAAGCGGCTCCTGCCCCTGAGAGGAAAGAGGCCCCAAGGCCTGCACCTGCGCCAAAACAAATGCACCAGCCCCAGCGCATGGCGGATTGAAGATGGAGCATCTTAAGAGGGCGGCATACTTCGGGAATCCCTTCATCGGGCTTTTCTTCCGCACAAACGGAAAGTCCACCCTCTTCCCTAACGATACTCCTGAGAAACTGGTTGAGAATGTATGCAAAAGCCTGGGCACCAACCCGGTGATTGCAAACATCGAGGGGACGAACTTGAACGGATTGTACATTGCGATGAATGCGAACGGAATGGTCGTCCCCAAGTTTGTATCCGCTGATGAACAAAGGAGGCTTGAGAAGGAAACCGGGATTTCGGTTTATGCTTCAAAAGAAAAACTCAATGCGCACGGGAATAATATTGCGTTGAACGACATGGGCGGGATAATCAGCCCGCGCGTGCATGAGGCGGAGAAGAAGGCGATGGAAGAGTGCCTCGGGATTGAATTGGTTCCAATGGGGATTGCGGGCTTTACTACGGTGGGCTCCCTTTGCATTGCAAACAACAAGGGATTCCTTGTGCACTATGCGGCAAGCGAGAAGGAACTTCGGGAAATAGGGGGAGCCCTCAAAGTGAAGGGAATGCCCGGCTCGGTAAACCTTGGAAACGGGTTTGTGCGCGTAGGGATGCTTGCAACGGACAATGGGTATTTTGCAGGGGACAAGACGAGCGCGTTTGAACTCGGAAGGGTTGAGGAGGCGCTCGGGTTCCTGGATTGATGTTAAAATATTGGTGAGAACTATGAAATTTAAGATGAGCGGGGAAATCAAGCTTGGCGCGCAAAAAAGGAAATTTGCCAAGGAAGTGGAAGCGGAAAGCGAAGGGCACGCGGTCGAGATGCTCTACAAGCTCCTCGGCGCGCAGAACGGAACCAAAAGGAGAAACGTGAAGATAGCTGAAATCTCCAAGGTGGCCTGAACATGAAGCAGGAGGAAATTCTTGCAAACGCAAGGCTCTACAACCAGCAGAGGCAGCTTGTGGAGAGAGAGCTCGAGAAGCTCATGTATTCCCTCATTGAATTGAATAATTCAGTGATGACGATAACGGGTATGAAGGGCGAGAGTTCGCTTGTGCCTATTGGAGGCGGGGCGTTCGTGAAGGCAAAAATGGAAGGGGACAAGGTGTTTGTTCCGATAGGCGCGGGCTACCATGCGGAATACCCCCTCAAAGAAGCAGGGGAGGAAATTGCGAAAAGAGTCGTGCTCACCGAGAAGGCGATTACCAGGCTCAGGGAAGAGCTAGGGAAAATAGACCACGAGATGGCCCATCTTGAGGAAGAATATAGGAAGTTGAAGGGTTGAGGTTCTGTGTTTGACCTCCTTCGGAAAAAAATAAGCGGTTTTGTCGATAAGCTCAGCGGGAAAGGCCCGGAGAGCGAGAAGAAAGAGGCCGCCCCGGAAGAGGAACTGGTTGTTGAGAAAGAGGTTGAGGCTCAGTTTGAGGAAGAGGAGCCGGAGATTTCGGTTTCTCCTGAAAATGAAGAGATTGTTGCGGGGGAAGAGCCGGAAATTGAAACGTTTGAAGAAAAGGCTGGGGCCCCGCAGAAAAAAGAAACGGAGAAAGTTGAAATTTTAGAAGAAAAAAAGCCGGAAGAGAAAAAAGAGAAGCCGGTTCAAATTGAAATCAAGCATGTTAGGGGGGAGGAAAGGCCTGTGGAGAAGGCTGCGCCTCCACTGAAAAAGGAAATCCCGCTTAAAATTGAGGCTCCGAAAAAAGCAGTGGAAGTGAAGGAAGAGCCGACCCCCCTGAGAAAGGAGAAGGAGGTATGGGCGGCGCCTAAGGCGGCTGAGCCTGAAAAAAAGCCGGTTGCTCCTGCGCAAATTAGCAAGCCAATCCCCCCTCAGATTAGCAAACCTGCCCCTGAAGTAGAAGTAAAACCTGAAATTAGAGTTCAGGAAAAACCGGTGCAGGCGGCTCCGAAGCCTGCTCCACCAAAACCGATTATTCCACTTGTTGAGAAAAAGGAGGCGCGAAGGGAAGAGGATTTGGAAGAGAGGGAGGCGGAGCGGAAGAAAGAGCTGGACAAGAAAGTTAAGAAGAGCATTTTTGCTGCGGTTGCGGAAACGATTACCGGGGAAAGCCAGATCAAGGAAGAGGAGATTGCCGAGCTCCTGGATGAATTGGAGCTGGGAATGCTGGAAAGCGATGTGGCGCTCTCGGTTGCCGAAGAGATAAAGGTGGAACTGCAGAAGAGGATTGTTGGCGCAAAGGTGAAGCGCGGGCAGACCGCGGTCTTTGTGCGCGACAACCTCCAGGAGATACTAATCAATATGTTCAATGAGAGCCCGGGATTTGATTTGGTTGAGAAGCTGCGCGGAATGCAGAAGCCGGTGAAGATAATGGTGATGGGCCCGAACGGGTCAGGGAAAACCACGAGCATTGCGAAGATTGCGTACCTATTGCAGCAAAATGGGTTCAGGGTTTGCATCGCAGCTGCGGACACTTTCAGGGCTGCCGCGGTTGAGCAGATGGTGCACCACGGGAAGAAATTGGGGATAAACGTTGTGCACGGGGCTTATGGGGCGGACCCGGCATCCATTGCGTTTGATGCGGTGAACCATGCAAAAACGCATGGGATGGATATTGTTTTGATAGATACTGCGGGAAGGCAGGAAACGAATGTGAACCTGCTCAACCAATTGAAGAAAATGGACAGGGTAATCGCTCCGGAATTGAAAATTTACGTGGGAGAAAGCATTGCGGGAAACGCGATGGTGGAGCAGATCTCCGCATTCCACAATGAGATTAAGTTGGATGGGGTTGTGCTCACCAAACTGGATTGCGACGCAAAGGGCGGAACTGTTGTTTCCGTGACAAGGGTTACCGGGCTTCCCATATTGTATGTGGGGACCGGGCAGGGCTATGGGGACATTGAAAGGTTTGATGCGGAAAAAATTGTGGGGGAAATACTCTCATGAGCGCAAAGAAAGTGGTATTGGATACGAATTTTCTGCTTGTGCCCTATCAGTTCGGGATTGATGTTTTTGTGGAGATAGAAAGAGTGCTGGAGGTTCCGCACGAGTTCATCATTCCTAGCGGGGTAATTGGGGAACTGGAGAGGCTCGGAAAGGGGAAAGGGAAGGAAGGCGCGGCTGCGAGGTTTGCGAAAAAGCTTATTGGAAAGAATAAGTGCACGGTTGTTCCGGGCGAAGGAAATGTGGACAACTGGATATTTGAGTATGCGGTGAGGGAAGAGGCATTGGTTGCCACAAACGACCGGGCGCTCAGGAATAGGTTAAAAAACAGGCGCGTGAAAGTGATATCGCTCCGCTCCCGAAGCGGGATTGGGGTGGTATGAATGGACATAGTCGGGATTTTGCTTATAGGCGCGTTCCTTCTTTTTGCATTAGTGGTTGCGATTTTTGCATTCTACCTTTTCTTCGGGAAGGGCGCAAGCTCGGTTAAATTCGAGAAGAAGATAAAGGATGGAAAAAGCGTAGTTATTGTTGAGCCGTTTGTGAATCTGAAAAGGATAATGGTGCAGGATAAGGCGGGAGGGGAAAACCTTGTATTTGTGAGGGAGAATGTGCCGTCCAACCAGAGGATTACTTTTGAGTACGCAGCTTCCAATACGCCTGCCCGGCTTACTACTGAAGGCGGGGCAAACATTACGGTTGAAGCAAAGCCCTGAGCTTTTTGTTTTCGTATAAAGTGAGTATTTCTTCCTTGCTTAGTTCCCTTGCGCGCCTTTGCGGGAGCTCGAGCTCTGCGGGAATTTCTATTCCTCCGTGCTTGAGCGCTTTTTTTATATTCTGGTTTTTGTGCTGGAAAATTATCTGGATGAATTTATCCAGGCCTTTTTCCATTTTGAACTGCTTTTTGCGGAGAAGGATGATTGCGGAATCCACTTCGGGAGGAGGGGTGAAGGCGCCCTTGCTTACTTTTTTTAGGAGCTTTATGTCGAAATAGAGTTGCGTTGTTACGGAAAGGCGGCCGTATTCGCTTGTTTTGGGCCTTGCGACCATTCTTTTTGCGAATTCCAATTGGACCATGAGGACTGCGTGGCGGAAATCCATTTCAGCAATCTTGAAGAGGATGGGAGATGAGATGTAGTAAGGGATATTTCCAACTATTACTTCTGCGTTTAGGTTTTCCTGCTCAAGGAAATCTCCCTCAATTACCTTAACTTCCGGGAGGGTTTGCCGGATGTGCTCTGCGAAGCGGGAATCCTTTTCAACCACGGTGAGCGAGGAGGGTTTTTGCGCAAGGAGGAATTTTGTGAGCCTTCCGTCCCCGGGGCCGATTTCCAAGGTTTTTCTCCCTTTTGGGTTTGCGAGGGCTGCCTCGTATTCCAAGAGGTGGGGGCTGTTTAGGAAATGCTGGCCAAGGCGCTTTTTGAGAATCATTCCGGGAATTCACCTTTCTTTCCTTCAAATATGAGGAGGGCGTCTATGAGCCCGTAGGCATAATCCGAGCAGCCAAAGGAGGTGAAGAAATCGCCCTTTTCAAAATAGTGGCGGGAATCCTTTGCATATTGGGAGGCAAGGGAGAATATTTTGGAATATTTCAGTTTGAAGCCTAGTTTTTCCGCATCCTGCAGGCGCTGCTCAAGCTTGAGGAGGCTCTTTTCGGAGCGCTCTTTTTCCCGCTTTTCCATGGGGAATAAAATGCGGGCAAAGCCTTATATCTCTATTATAGATGTAGAGAATGAATAGGTGTGGAAATTGAAAAAGAGGGGGGTTTATGGCGGTGGGAGGGCTAAAAGTGTGTGAGAAAGCGTTTATAAATGTTTCCTACCTATAATATACTAGTAAAATAGTGATATTTATGGAGGATCAGCGCAAGAAAACAGGTGCCGATGCAGCAGGCGGAACTCTTAACGATGAGGCGGCTAGCGGCGGCGAGAAACCAGTCTCTTTCGGAAGCTTGATGATGGAAGATTTCGGCGGAGATGGAAAAGAGGATAGCGAAAGCGGGAGGGGAGAGGCGATATCCAGTACTTTCATCCTTAGCGGAAGCCAGGGGACAAGCGAAGTTTCGGAGATACTTGCGCGCAGGGAAGGGGACAGCGAAGTGTTCATGGATGGGGAAGGGGCCGCAAGGACCGTTTACCAGCAGAGAATTATCGATGCGGCAAGGGCTGCGAGGGAAAAATATTTCGAAGCAAGGGATGCGGGAAAGAAGAGTGACATGGCAATGCACGGGGCAAGGCTTGTCCGGTATGTTGAAGCGCTTACAAAGGAAGGGCTTTCTGAAGATCCTGACGTGGTTGAACTGATTCGTGAAGAAGAAGTGAATGAACTCTCCGTTGTGATGGATGCGGAAGTTGTTGCAAGTGCAATGAGGGCGCATGGGGAAAGGCCAACGGTAGAGATGGATTCTGACTCACTTTCAGCAGCGCTTTTGGGTGCGGCTGAACAGGACAGGGATATTGGAAGCGAAATAGACAAAGAGTTCGGTGCTCCTGCAGAAGTGGATGGTGTTGAAGGGGAAGCGCACGCTCCAGAACAAGATGAAGAAGTAGTGGTTGAAGAAAGTGATGTGGTTGCAAGGGCGCAACTTGATGATACTGCGCTTGAAGAGCCTGAATGGATGGCAGAGCATCTTGGCGGGGAAAAGGCAGATACTGATGCAGAGCCGCCTCCGCTTCCGAGGGAAGGGGGGGCAGAGAATGATTCTATTGATGGAAGGCCCACGGCAAAGCCTGAGCCTGTTGCTCGCGCGCCGGATACTGAGCTTGAAAAAATCGCAGCCGGAGGGCTTTTGCTCACTCCGCTTGGGGATGAGGAAAGGGAAAAGATTGCAAGGCTGGACGAACTCTCTCCGGATGAGCTCAGGACGATGGCGAAGGAAAGAAGTGAGCAGGCAGACACCATGTCCACCAAAGACAGGTCAAAGAGAACAGAGATGGGAAAATGGTATTTGGAATACCTCGTTAAACTTAGGCAGGCGGGGCTTAGTGATGAAGAAGGGCTCAGGGCACTGACTGGCGCGAAGATGGATCTTATGATACAGGCGACCCATCTCGATCTTCTTGCAGCAAACAGAGAGGCTGAGGCAACTGCGCAGCCCGCAAAGGAGCCAATCCAGCCGAAAAGGCCGAGCGCGCTTCCGCGCACGCCGGGTCCTTCCTCATCTGAGGAGGGGGGTGCAGAAGGCGAAGGCGAGAGCGCCCGGCCAGAAGATGTGTTCTTCGAGCAGGGGGATAGGGGCGCATTTGCTCCATTCTCAAGGCCGGATGGAAGAGTTGATGTGGCTAGGTTCTATAGAAGTGAGGAAAGGGGGGCGGCCCACGTAATGGGGACCGGCAGGAAGGGTGCAAGAACCAGGGAAAGAACCGCACTTGGGCTTCGGGCTGCAGACCCTGAAGCTGGGTTGGATGATGTTGCTAGAGGGGAAACCCCCGCTGTAAAACGGGATGGAACCCAAATAATTGCTTCCGGAGCAATTGGGAGCGATGAGCGCCCGGTTGGATTGGGAGTTGCAGGAAACCAAGGCGAAGGCACTGGTTCGAAACCCGGGCTTAGCGACACCAGCCTTTTTGGCCAGTTCAACAGGGATCCGGAAACAGCACAAATCAAGCAAGAGGGAAGCGGGGCTTTGAACATACGCCATATCGAAGAATTGAGCGGTGCAAAGCCCATAACTGATCCTGTTTCACAGAGGATTCCTACCGGGCAGCTGAGGGCTGTGAGGGAACTTGCGGGGGTTCTTGAAGGGACCGGAAGCGTTAGCCCTGGACAGATGAGTGATGAATTGAGGGCAGTGCAGGCGGCGGCTGCAAGAGCGGCTGCGGAACCTGCAGCAGGTGAGGATTTGGGCAAAACCAAGGTTGTGGCGCCCGAAGCGGTTAGCGCAGTGGATGGAAAGCAGAAAGTCTGGGGAGAACGTGCTTTTGCGGAAACACACATATCTCCTGAGGCAGCTGCGTCTGGAGGGGCAGTGCGCGGAGAAGGGAAGCTTGGCGCCACTAAAAACGAGAAGCCCGAGGAGGACTTCAGCATTTATGGGGATATTTTCTATGCTGTTGAGAAGGTATACATGGAAAGCTCAGGGATTCCTGCGGAACTTAATGAACTGAACAACTTCGCAAAGCTGCTTCCTGATGCGATAGAGAAGGCGAGAAAGCTTCCATCGGTTGCAACGGAGAAGAGGGGCGAGACCCTCGTTGCAGATGGAGAGGGGGCGGGGGCGCCTCCGTCGGTTCCAAAAAATAAGAAGGGCGAGACCCTCGTTGCAAGCGCGGAAAGGGCAAGGGTTGCGAGGCTGGAAAAGTTCAATGCTGACTTTTTCGAGATTCCGAAAGGGAAGGATGGGCCTGAGAGGAGCTTCTTGGCGTACACGCAATGGCTTGCTGAAAAGAAGCGCGAATATTCGCAGATAAGCGACGTGCATGAGCTTTTAAGTAAGGCGCTTGCAGGAGACTTCACAAAGGAAAACGCACGCGGGATTTCTCCTGGAGAATATGGCAGAGTTGCGCTAATGAGGCTCTGCAATGCTGCAATCAAGAGCGGAACGCTTGACGATAATGAAACGGGAAGAGTTGAGCAGCTAAGGGAAATGCTCGAGCCGGTAGACCGGGGGGGAACAGATTTATACGAGCCGGTGCTTGCTGCGGATAACGTCCATGAGATGATTGTGGGATTTGCAACAAAGCAGGAAAGGGCAAGGGTAAGGCAGCTCGAGCAGGACCTTGAAAAATACAAGATTACTGCTGCGGAATACGAATTAAAGCGCGACATGATGGCGAAGGTGCTTGCGGAAGTGCTTGTTTCCAGCAGGAACGCGGAGCTTGATTCTGCCAAGACGAAGGCGAGGGTGAAGGAGGCGATAATGGCGCTTGCTCCGGACGACCCGTTCGAGAGAAGCAAGTACATGGACCTCATAAAGGACGCGCAGGCAGGGGCAGGAGGAGAAGCCGGAAAGGATATCCGCAAAGCTGCAGAGAAAGCTGCTGCAACGGTGGATATTCCTCCTGAAGAAGCTGCAAGAATAAAGGCTGAAGCAGGCAGGGTAGCTGCCCAGCCTAAGCCCGGCCCGGCAACTCCGATTGGGAGGCCATCAGCACTGACTCCGGATCAGCTCAGGGAAGCACTATATGGGACTGATCCGAGAAGGAGACCGCAGGCGCATGCAGTTCCTGCGCAAAGGGCTGCCCCTAAGCAGCATGGGCCGGTTGCAAGAAGCATCGGGACCGCGATAACGATGGCGGTTGGAGCAGGTGTGCTTGCTACAGGGCTATGGCTTGGCCAGAACGGAATAATTACGCTTGGGACACGCGCAGATGAGGCTGCGCAGAAGCCGGTTGCGGCGCAGGTTGAGAAGGTTGCAGAAGAGAGTTCGGTGGAACTTCCTGCAGGGCTTGTTGATGCCGGGAAGGCTTCTGCAAAGAAGGACGCGGGAAATAAGGCGGCAGTTGCACCCATTTCCAAGAAGGATGCGGGGGCAAATGCGGATTCAGGATTTGCTCCGGACTCCGGAGTGGACCGGGTTATAAAGGCGGTGAGGGAAGCCCAGCCAGTTCAGCCCCCGGTGGCTGTTGAGAAACACGCCAGGGATAAAACCGGGCTGAAAGCTGCTCTGGATGACTGGTGCCGGGAAGGCCACGGGTTGCTTGTGAGCAAGGAAATGCTCAGGGCGGCCTATGCGTCGGTAGAAGGAGGGCTTGACGGAAAGGTCCTTCCTGAGGATGTGGAATGGGTCCCGCTGATGCTCAAGATGAAGTTCCCAAACAGGATGATTGAGCTTTCAGTTATGTCTGACCTTGCAAGAAGCGAGATTGATGCGATTGAAAAATATGCCGCATTGATGCGCCTTTCGATAGTGCTTGGGGACAGGGCGGGAAACCCGAGGACCTTCCCGACCACGATTAAGGAGTCGAATGCGAAGGGGGTTTCCCTTCCTCCGCTTGACAAGGAATCCCATATGGGAAAAATCGAGAGCGCAAAAAGCGGGGAACGGTGCCTCTTTGCCGCATACCACGAGACCGTAACGGTGAGGATGGCGCAGATAGAGAAGGAAGCGCTTGAATCCGGAATGAGCAAGAAGGAATTCAGGGCGGCCGTCTCCGAAGTGCTTGGAAAGAACGCAGAAAGAATAATGAAGCTTTACGACAGCTCGAACTACCAGGCAAACCAGGAGGAAAGGGAGGGCGCCTGCAAGGCTCTTACTGGAGGCAAACGCGGCTCTGCGGCCCTTGAGAGGGCGCTCAACTTCGTGCTTCCGAAGTGGGAAGCAAGCCACCAGAGGGCAAAGGCGAAGATCGAGAAGCACCAAAAAGAGGTGGATTCCATAATAGGGCCGGCTCCGAAGGGGACGAATGCTCCAAAAGCGAATGTGAAAAAGGCGAAGAAGGCGTCTCCGTGCGCGGGAAAGCAGGGGCTGAACTATTTCTCCTGCGTAAGTGAGCAGAACCAGAAGAAGCTGGAGGAAGCTGCGAAAATCGGAGACAAGAAGATGCATGCGCCAAAGAAGGGCAAGGAAGCGGGCTCCGCCTCCAAGGCTCCGCACGGGCCGGTCCGATACTAATTTTTATTTTTTGTTTTATTTCCGCGTAGTGGAAGCCATAAATAAACTTATGCTGGGAATACCTAGCAAATGGGCCCGTTTGGTAACCTGGATAGCCGACGAGGCTTCGAATGCCTTCTCCTGATTGCAGGGGAAACCTCGGAGTATGGGTTCAAATCCCGTCGGGCCCGTCTCCCCTTTCTTTTTTGTAAAAAAGAAAGGTGCGGTTCACCCAAAGAAAAAACAGCATCAGATATTACTTTTTCTTATATTTTTGCGGCTCTTTGTCCGTCTCCTTACGCCACTGTTCCTTAAGGGAAAGCGCGAAGAGTTGCAAAGTTATCTAAGGATGTGGGAATATCGCGGGGGGTTGGTTAACGGGAGGAGGGGGACCTTCCCCCGCCTGCCGATTATTTTTTCCTGCCTGCGCGGGCCGGCTTGGCTGTTTCTGGAGGAGCCGAAGGCGGAGCCGCTGCGACCGGGGTTGGCCTGGGCCCTTTCTTCCTGATGAAGAACCAGTAAATGATCAGCAGGAGTATCAATAGTATAATCACTCCAAGGGCTATCAGGAGCCAGTCCGGGCCTGAAACGATTTCAACCGGAGCGACTGCCTGGTTTACAAGGAAGGATTCCCTGCCTCCGTATGCGGCTATTGCCTTCATTTGCAGGGAAGGAATCTCTTTCGCTTCGATGAGGAGGCCGGAAATCTGCATTACCGTGGATTGGCCCGAGGGGAGCACCTTTACTTCGGGGTTGTCCATTGAAGAGCTTCCCGCATCGCTTGTGTAGTTTACGCCTGCGCGGAAATAGACGTCCTGGTTTCCGGTGTTGGTTACTTTAATGGAAACCTTGTCTGCGCCCTGGTCGTAGGTTGCCTTTGTTATTTCCATTTTTGAGCCATCGGTGAAATCGACTTTTCCAAGGGTTACGAATACATTGAAGCCTTTTTCATAGGCAAGTTTGGAAGAACTGTAGTAAGTGGTGACATTTGCGGAGAGGTTGCCCGGGTTTGAGAGTGTGAGCGGGTAGGAGAAGCCCTGCTTTTGCCCTTTCTGGAGTATCTGGGCTTCCTTGTCCCCTACGGTTGCGATTATTTCCCCATTCGAATAAACTTTTATGGAGGAGGTTGTGTAAGTGGAAATGGACCCCTTGTTTTCAAGTATGAGTTCAAGCTGCTTTGTTGCAGTGTTGTATTGGACCCCTATGAAGCCCACGTTCAGGACTATCGGGGGAAGCGCATAGACGTCCAGGGCGCCCGGGGTTTCCTGTTTTGCGGAAGCCTGCCCCATCTTTACGAAAACCGAGAATTTCTTTTCTGTGTATTCGGAATTGATTGACTTCATCAAATCATAGGCCATTCCGGTGTAATCAGGCTTAATCAAAACTGCGACCTTGATTTTTCCGTCTCGAACCTGCCCGGAAAGGAAATCCTTGGTTTCCTTGGGGACGGTGTTGGAAACGAGCATTGTTGGCTGCTGGCCGAGGGTTATTGCCGGGTCGTAGAAAGCGCCGTCTGCCATCAGGATTTGCTTTTGGGAATCAAATTTGGAATAGTATCTATTGAGGATTTCGACATTGTCAAGGTATTTGTCTCCATTGTCTATCTGGTCGAACTTTATATTCTTTGAGACGAGCGAATCCTTCACTGCCTGGTCCACCATTCCGAAAACGATAATCCCGCTTGCGGATTTGGAGGAAAGGAAAGCGGAGACCGAATCAGCGTGGGCCTTGTCCGCAAAGAGGACATATGCCTTTGCGGATTTTGCGTAGGCAAAAAGGGAAACTGTGTTGTAGGAGTATGCGGGGTCCATGATTATGTAGGAAGAGGCGCCCGATTTGCCTGCAAGTTCAAGGTTGAATGCAAAGGGGTCCTGGGAGATCGTTTTTGTTACCGTGCATCCATTTGATTCAAGGGCGTTCTGGTAGCCTGAAACAACCGGGGTGGGGCCGGATTCGAAAAGTTCCAGCGTCCTTGGGCCCACTTTCAATACGGCCGTGTGCAAATCTGTGGATGGGGTGATATAGTAGATCTCCTCGCCTTTCAGGTTTGCGTAGAATGCGGCTGAGGCGACGTCCTTGTAATCAAGGGAATTCACCACGATGTATGCACTGGAAAAAGAGCATATGAGTACCAATAACCCTAGTAATACTGAATACCTCCCCATGGGTTGCGTTTCGCAAGAAAAGGATATAAATGCTACCGGCAGAGGGGCGAAAGGGAATTTAAAGGGTTTTGGCTAATCTTTGCGTATGGAAGAAATGCCGGCAGAAGCAACCATCGAAGAGTTCGCCGAGGTGGGGAGGATAGCTGCAAAAATAAGGGAGGAGAGCAGGCAGCTTGTGAACGTGGGCGAGGGGTTGCTGGACATTGCGGAAACCATCGAAGGAATGGTTAGGGAGCAGGGATGCGACCCCGCATTCCCAACGAACGTTTCCGTAAATGATATTGCTGCGCACTATACCCCGGAAGCGGGGGACAAGACCCTGCTTGGGGAAAAGGATATTGTAAAGGTTGATTTGGGGGTTGAGAGGAACGGGGCGATTGCGGATACTGCATATACTGTGGATTTGAGCGGAAATTACGCAACGCTTGTTGAGGCCTCGGAAAAGGCGCTGGAAGCTGCAATTGCCGCGATAAAGCCGGGAGTTACCGTGGGCAGCATTGGTGGGGTTATTGAGGATACCATCAAAGGATATGGGTATAGGCCGGTTGCAAACCTTACCGGGCACAGGATAAGCACGGGGATGCTGCATACGGGGATAGATGTGCCCTGCGTGAAAAGCGAGGACCCATACCAATTCCAGGTCGGGGAGATTTATGCGATTGAGCCTTTCGCAACAAATGGAAAGGGGTTTGTTTCGGATTCTGACCAGGTGGAGATATTCAGCCTATATATGCCTGGGGCGCTCAGGCTCAGGGAATCCAGGAAAATACTCCAGAATGTAATAGATAGGTATGGACTGCTCCCGTTTGCGGAAAGGTGGCTTGCACAGGATTTCAAATCGCGCCTCTTGCTCAAGAATGCTCTAAAGGAAATGCTGAGAATGCAGGTGCTTAAGGCATACCCGGTGCTTAAAGAGATGGGCGGGGGGCTTGTTTCCCAGGCTGAACATACGATTGTTGTGGAAGAAACTGGGGCGAGAATACTTACTAAAGAATAGGTGCCTTGGATAATTACACTTCCTATTTCTCCTCTTCTTTTGCCATTTTGCGGTCCTTCCCTTCCTCTGCTTTTTCTTCGCTGCGGTAAGGCTTCCTCTTCTGTCTCCTTCCTGAATAGAGTTCTTCCCTTTCTTTTTCATGCAGGAGCTTCCAGAGGAAAGTGGAGATGAACTGCGCAAGGGCAAGGTTCATCATAAAGCAGGGCGCGAACAGCCAGATTCCGGGCAATGAAAGCAGGGTTGGGAGGGAGGCCATGAGAAGCCTTCTCTGCCAGATGTGCCTCTTCCTCCATTCCAGGAGCGCGTAATTTGCGATCAGAAGAATTATGAGGAATACCCACATGGGCACCGTATCATAAAATATGTAGAAGCTGGTGAGCACTGGGAAGGCGCAGACCCCAAGCGGGAGGTAGAGGCCTTCCTTTACCTTTATTTTGATGTTGCCGCTTCCAATTAGCTTTCCGTTTTCATAGATCACGATGGGGATTGTGTATTCTCCGGTTGGGAATCCGGGCGCTACAAAAATGGAAATCGGGAGAATCCCTTCCTGCCCGTGGCCTATCATCCCGGGAAGCTGGGTTATCGTTATGAGGCCGGATTCTTTGCCTTCGAATTGCGCGTCAAACGCATAAGTGGATGCGTTTCCCTGGCCGGTGTTGTTGAGAAGGATCGTTGTGTTTACCGTTTGGCCCGGGTAGAGCTCCACGGTTATGTTTTCAACGGTTATGAGTGGTTCGTTTATTTCCAGGTATACGTTTGCTGAAGTGGAAAGGAAGAGGCTGGAGTTCATCGTGCTCCTCCCGATGCATTGGAGAAGGCCCTCCTTGCTCCCTTTGTAATCGATAAGGATTTCCGGGGGGATTTCCACGGTAACTGTGCCGTCTATCGTTCCGCCTTCGCCAACCTCGTTGGAAACAAGGTCCACCGTGGAATATTGCGCGAAGTCCCCTTTCACCGTGCATTGGATGTCGACCATTTTGTATTTTGAATAAAGGAAAAATGAGGATTCACCTGAGCTCGGGTAATCAATTGTTATGTGGATGTCTTCTGGGCTTATCGTGAAATAGTCGTATGCCGGAGGGATGACCGGGGGCACTTCGGGGGTGGGCTGTGGCACATGGGGGCCTCCCGGGCCTCCTGGGTAATAAGGCGGCGTAACAATCCCCACCTTGAATTTTACGGAATCCGAGCCGTTCTGCCCCGCGGTGTCATTTGCATAGAGCACAAGCGTGTGGGTGCCGTTTTGCAAACGCAGTATATAGGAAATTGTGCAATCGGGCATGTCAACCCTCTTGCCATCGAGAACATACCAGCAGGAATCAAGGGGGTAATAACTTAGTATTGAATAGGTGAATGGAACCATGTTTGTATTGTAAGTGATTGGCTGGGGCGTTATTATCGTTACATTGGGCCCAAACTGGCCGGGGCCGATTCCGTTTACGTGAATTGTATAATTGCCGCTATAGGAGCCCAGGGAAAGAACCACCGGGTCGCCTATTGAAGTAATTGCGGTATCGGTTGTCAGAAGGATTCCTTCCTGCATCAGGCCGACTACGAGGAAATTGACATCCGGGATTATTGTTATGTTATTTTCATCGACTGCCCGGGTAACTGTTATGTTTACGTTGTTCCCGGTCTTGGCGGAAACAACTGTGTAATTTCCCTTGAGCCAGCCCCAGATTGGGGGGAATTTTATCCGCTCTGCAGTGGAAAGGTCGGTGGTGTTAGATATGAAGAGGAAGGGGATGGAGGGATACCATGCCTTGAAGCTTGAGATCTCAAGGGGGAGGTAGACGCAATTGTTAGGGGGGACGCGGGTTATCTGGATTGGGAAATGAGTTATCTCGATATAATCCCCTGGATTCATCCCGTCTGCATAAGCAAGGGAAACCCATTTGTTCTGGAGTTCGGCTGAACTCAATGCGCAAATCCTGAGCTGCGCATCCGGGTTTTCAATGGAGTTGTCCTTGTAAGAAGTGGAATTGTTATCGTAAATAAGGTTCATCGTGGTGTGGTCGCTCGCCTTCACGATGTAGAACTGGTAGAATTGGGCAAAGGAAAGGGAAAAAATAATCAGGAAAAGAAAGAGTGCGCGCTTCATCTACGGAACCACCAGCTTCTTGGTGATAGAGTAAACCTCATACAGCCAGTCGTAGACGTGAAGCACATACTGGTTCTTGTTGATGATTTCCTTGTTGTTCACCCAGCCCGGGTCTGCGCATGTCCAGTTTCCTATGAGGAGCGGATAGTCCGGGGTTTTTGTGCCATTGTATGAGAAGGCAATCGGGCTTCCGCCAGCGGTGTAGCCATTCACGATTATGGAGTAGTTTCCTACATAGGTGTCAACTCCGAGATAGGAGAAATCGGTAAAGAGTTTGTTGCAGGTTGGGACCATCGTGAACTGGACATAGCCGGTCCCGTTTCCCTGGATGCGGCCAACTGAAGAGCTTACGAGGCCGCGTTCAAGCCCGGAGTTGTTCCAGACCTGGGTGGGGGTGAAGGGGTTGAGGCCGTTCGTTTCGGTGAGCATATAGCGGGCATTGGAAACCGGGTTTCCGTCCGAGTCGTTTATGTAGAGGGTGATGTTGTAGGGCCTTCCCCATACCGGGAAGACATTCGTATAGTTCCCATCTATCCAAACGTGGAGGTAGAAGGCGGGGGAAACGAGCACGGTTGTGGATGCGATGTCGTTCTCGTTGCATTCGACGATGTTGTTGTTCGCATCTACGTTTGTGGTGAAGGTGTAGGTGCCGCTTAAGCCCGTGTGGTTCCAGAGGTAGGAGCGGCTCACGGAGCTGCCCGGGGCAAGGTCGGTTGTAACCAGCCAGGAAGTGGTGCGGAAATAGCCGCCGGGGCCTGTAATGTTCAAAGTGATGTTGAAATCAGTTGTGATGTTTACATTTCCGTTGTTGGTTGCGGTGATTGTGATGTTGCTGCTTTCGTTGTTGCTGATTGCGCTTGGATTTGCGGAAATCCCTGGGGCCAGGTCCGCGCCCACGCAGATTGGGTCGCCAAGGCCGTCAACAACCACGAAGCGGTTGTAGGCGTGCTGGTCGTTGATGGTGACCCCACCCATGCCGAGATCCGTGGGGAGCTGGGCTGAAGAGTTTATGATTTTTGCGTCTGAGCAGGCTCCTCCGTAATCATCAGAGCAGAGGGCGATGAAGAGGCTTCTCCCGGTGGAAGAATTCAGGCCCCATTGCGGATCATTGGGGTTCTTGGTGATGCTCCCGAAATCCGTTTCAAAGGTGATTGTGTTTACGTTTGCGCTGACTTTTCCGGTTGCCTGTGAAAAGGTGCGGGTTGTTGCGAAGGAGCCCCTCAGCCATCCGCTGGAGTAATTGAGGAATGCCGCGCTTGGGGATGAGCCGTCTGCGCTGCTTGAATAGAGGGCGTGGATTCTCCCGGGGAATGCGGATGAGAAAACGATCGGGGTTCTTGTGAAATCCCTGAATTGGGAAAATGCGAACTTGTCGATTGGCGTTGTGTAGCACGGGCCTGCGCCGTTTGAGGTGTATACAAGCGTATTCGTGGACCCGGTGGTGAGGTCCTTGCTTATTGTGAGGTAAGAAAGCGTTCCGCTTATGTTTGCAAGGTATGTTGCTGCGGCATACTTCTGGCCCGCGTTGCAGAGCTCTAAGCCGAAGTCAGGGTTTGCGCCGAATGTGTCCACATACACCCTGTATGCGGAGGAGTCCAGCACGTTCTGGGTTGTTCCGGTCGTGTCGGTTATTCTTCCGGTCGCTGCGAAAACGAGGGAAAGGCACAACACGATAAAGAACATTTCTTTTTTCATCATTACACCGTGGATATTGACTTTCCGATGTTGGAAAGGACCTGGTTTATGTTCTGTAGAGCAGAACCTATTAAAGCATTTGTAGGATTGTCCATCGTCATTTCCGAGGGCTGGGGGTCCTCGAGAACTGAGTCAATTGTGAATGTGAGGTTTGCGAAATTAGTATCATTGTAATACATGAGGAAGGTGAGGTTTGCGTTGTTGTTATAGCGGGTCGGCATCAGCATGAAGGTTTCGTTGCTTGGGAGGGGGCCCGTGTTGTTGTAGAGCTCTTTTTCGGGTTGCGCCGGAACGTAGATTATCAGTCCATTGAGTTCCTGGACGGTTATGTTTCCATTTACTGGATTTCCTGAATCAAGGATTGTGACATTGAAGACGTTCGGGGCGCCCACTTTAAGGGTTGGAAGAACCCCACAACGGTTCCATCGGTTCTTACTGTGAAGGTTGCGTCCCTTGCCTTTCCGGCGGTTATCCATTTGGAAGCGGTGCTTGCAATCGAGTTCATGTTCTGGACTGAAGTTTTTACCTGGCTGCCGTAGCTTGGGTTTACAAGCGAGGAGCGGTAGGTGGGTTCAAGGTAATGATAGTTCGTGAGGGACATATTCGTTCTGCAGTAGGCGGGATAAATTACTTCTGCGTATACTTCGTAATCGTAGGAATCCGGAATGTTGTAGCGGGTCGGGGAAAGGGCAAAGGCCGCATTTCCGGAGGGGTTTGTGAACATGTAGCCCATTCCGGAGTAATTTCTTCCTGCATAAAGGTTTGGATAGAGGAGGGTTCTTCCATTGTTCTCGGTAACGCGGACCAATGCGTGGGGGATGGGGATTAGGGAATCGTTGTAAGTGACAAGGAACTCAACATCGTAGGGAACCCCGGTCTTCGGGTAGGTGGTGGTCTTGGTGCCGTCTATAAACACAGTTATGTTGCATTCCTCCGGGTAAATGTAGAAGAAATAGTTGTCCTGCACAGGGACCATGTACTGGAAAGCGAATGTGGTGCCGTTGTAGCCCGTTGTGTTGGTTACGTTTGCTATGAAGATGGGCTCCTGGTGGGTTCCGTTGTCGTAGACAAGGAGCCAGAGCGGGGTCGGGCCTGTGAGGGTTATTTGGGCGCAACTAAAGTTCTGGTTGCCTAGCTGGCAGGTTGCGCTGAGGGCGCCCAGGAAAGTGAAGAGGGGGCTGTCTGTGAAGTTTAGGAAATCGAGGCCGTAGAACTTTGTGAAATTATCAAACATTCCTCCAGTGGAGATGTCCGCGAGGGTGGGCGGGCGGATGTCGCTTAGTTCGGGCTTGAAACCCAATCTGGTGACTATCATCGGGAGCCCGTACCAGGTGCCGTTTGCATAAGTTGAATTAATGTCTGAAACCCCGATGGATTCATAGCCAATTGGGTAGTTTGGATTGAAGGGGGCGGCTGCGTTCATCCAGCCGGTTATTCCTGCCCAGTAGATTGTCCTTTCTGTGCCATTAATGCTTAGGGCGCTTACGTTGCCTCCTTCGCTCACGTAGATCTCTGAATGCGACAAGGAAGCTAGTAGGAGGAGCACTAGCAGGAGTTTCCTCATAAAGGGAATTAATCCCTATAATATTTATAAATTAGTTGTGGCATAATTAGAGTTAGAAAAGAAGGAGGATTGTGATTATGGGCGCAACGGCTACTAAAGTGAAGGAAGAAACGGGAGTTGCAAGGGTAGTTCCTACGCCTTCCACAAAAGAAGGAGAGCGGGCGGGCATGGTATCCGCTATCACAGATAGATTAATGGAGAAGTATTGCGGGCCTAAGAGCGATCTCGCAGCAATGGAAAGCGATTACCAGACAAAACTTTTAGAAGCTGGAAATGACAGGAAGGCATTCAAAAAAGCCCAAGATGCTTTTATGGCAGAGCTTAAAGATAACTATCCATTTGCGCAATTGAAGAGCATTGACCTTGGCCAAAAAACCCTTAAAGCAAAAGCAGATGAAGGAGACGAGACTATTTTGGACAGGGACAAATTGAGGGGGCAAATTGCAAAAGTAGTAAGCAGAGCCATAGAGGACCTGAATAAGACTGCGAAAACAATAAAGCGCATGGCGGACGAGATAGGGGCAGAAAATGTAAGGGTGAGCCCCCTGCTTGTGGGATTCGATGAAAAGGGAGCGGTTAGTTTCAATAATGGCCTTGTCCGGGAATTGAATAAAGAATTATCCCCAATTCTCAAAGAAGCCGGAATTGAGTTCGTGGTGCACTTCCCTGAAGGCACGGGCCTTGGTGAGGGGGAACCTGAGATGTCCATTTTATTGCGGCCCAGCGGAAAGGTTGCAATGCTGGACCTTCCGTCTTTGAAAGATATCCCAAAAAGGGCATAGGGAAGAGGAACAAATGAAGAGCATAGCCGAATTGTACAAGGAGAGGTTTCCCTCTCCAACTTTAGTTCAAAAGGAGGCAATCCCGCTCATTCTTTCTGGAAGGAACACTGTTGTGATTGCACCCACCGGCAGTGGGAAAACCGAGGCTGCGATTCTTCCTGTATTGGAGAAAATTCATGGGGAAAGAGGGATTGCGGCGCTGTATATTACTCCGCTGCGTGCATTAAACCGGGATATTGCTAAAAGGCTGGAGTGGTGGTGCGACCGCGCGGGGATTACGCATGCTGTCCGGCATGGGGACACAACGCAGTTTGAGCGGGGGAAGCAGAGCAGGAACCCGCCGCAGCTCCTGGTTTTGACCCCGGAGACCTTGCAGGCAGTGCTTGTGGGGAAAGTATTGCGCACGCATTTAGCGAATGTGAAATACGTGATTGTGGATGAACTGCATGAGCTTGTGGATAGCAAGAGGGGGGCGCAGCTTTCGCTTGCATTGGAAAGGCTTGCGCTGATTGCGGATTTTCAACGGATTGGGATTAGCGCCACGATTTCGAATGAAGAAGAGGCGGGGAAGCTTCTGTGCGGAATTGGGCGCGAGTTTTCGATTGCGAGCGCTGGGAAGAAAAGGGAAATGGACATATCGATTTTGAAGGTTTCTGGAAGCGGAGAGAAAGCGTTTGAGAAAATTGCGGGGATGCTTGGAGGAAAGCAGAGGATTCTTTTTGTGAATACGAGGAGCACCGCGGAATCCCTTGCGACTTATTTGAATTTGAAGGCAGAGGATGCGGAGAATATTGATATCCACCATGGGTCTTTGGCTGCTGCGCTCAGGATTAATACGGAAAAGGAATTCAAGGAAGGAAAAATCCATACCCTTGTGGCAACCTCTTCTTTGGAATTGGGAATGGATATAGGGGGAATAGATGAGATAATACAGTTTGGGTCCCCGCGGCAGGTCGCCCGGATGGTGCAAAGGGTTGGGAGGAGCGGCCATGGGGTGGATAGGATTCCGCGCGGGGTTATTCTTGCCCCGGATTTGGATGATTATTTTGAATCGCTTGCGATTGTGAATAAGTTCAACGAGGGATATCTAGAAGAGAGGAAGGCGGTGCGCGGGGCGATGGATGTGATTGCGCACCAGGTTGTCGGGCTGCTGATGGATTGCGGAAGGATGGAGAGAAAGAAAATTTATGAGGTTCTTTCAAAGGCTTATTCGTTTGGAATCACTTATCCGGAATTCGAGAGGGTGCTTTTGCAGCTTGAGAAAGAGAGGATTATTTTTGTAAATGGAGAGGAACTTTCGTTTGGGAAGAACGGGAGGGAATACTACTTCTACAATTTGACTACGATTCCGAAAGAGAGGAAATTCGCTTTGCGGGACCGGATCACGAACAGGATAATCGCGAATTTGGATGAGGTTTTTGTGGCTACGCTTACCCCTGGGGACGCATTTTCTTCAAAAGGAAAGGTCTGGAACGTTGTTGAGATCGGGGAGGAATTGATTGCAGAGCCGGCAACGCAGGCGGACTTCATTGTGCCGGACTGGGTGGGCGAGGAGATTCCGGTCGAGTGGGAGGTCGCACAGGAGGCTGCGCGAATCAGGAAAAAAGAAATCAAGGACGCGCCCGCGGAGAACGAAATCAAGGTTGAAATTTCCGGGGAAATCGCAGTGATGCATGCGCCATTTGGGAACAGGGTGAACGATTTGCTTGCGCGCGTGTTCTCGATGAGGCTCTCGGAGAAACTTAGGTTTGAAGTGCGCGCGGTTGCGGACCCGTACAGGATTATGTTCAAGTTTTCATATCCTATAAGGGAAGAATGGTTTGAGGGGGTTTTCCAAATCCATGATGTGGAATTGGAGGCTGAGCAGGCGCTCGAAGGTTCTTCGCTTCTAAGGGCGAACTTCCTGCACGTGGGAAGGTTGTTTGGGATGTTTGGGGAGGGCGCGGAAATCTCGGACAGGTTTGTGAGGTTTATGCGGGGGACTCCGGTTTACGAGGAAACTTTGAATACTATTTTCAGGAAGAGAATGAATGCGGATGGAGCTAAAAAAGTTGCGGAGGGGGTGCGCTCTGGAAAATTGCGGGTAATTATAGAGAAGAGGGGGAAGCTTTCGGATATTGCATTATTGGGAATTGCGCGCATGAAGGGGGGAGGAGTTGCCGGGGAGTTTGAGCCGCGCGAATCCATTTTGAGGATGTTCAGGGAAGAAATTGAGAAGAAGCACGTTTCTTTTAAATGCCTGAATTGCGGGGCGGCCAGGAAAGCAATTCTGAAGAATGTGGACGCGAGCAAATTGAAATGCCACAGGTGCGGGAGGGAAGCGCTCACCCTTGTATCAACCAAGGCAACTCCTGAGGAGGAGAAATATATGGCTGGGATTCTCCGCTCCTATGGGAGGAGGGGGCTGGTTGCATTGCTTGTGTATGGGGTGGGCGCAAAAACCGCGGACCGGGTTCTGAGAAAATTGCACCGGGACGAAGATTCATTCTATCTGGACCTGATTGAGGAGCAGAAAAAATTCATAAAGAACAAAAAATATTGGAGCATTCGGAATTAGTCAGATGTCTATTGAATCCCCGTTTTTGGGGGCGACTGCGTTGAAGCCCATCTCTTTCAATTCCTGCGCAAATTCGGGTGTGCGGTCTCCGTGGTTGAGGACGATTTTTCCCGGGTTCGCCGCTTTTACGAATTTCAGGAGGTCGCTCCTTCCTGCGTGCGCGCTGAAATCAAAGTAAGAAACGGGAAGCGAAACGTCCAGGATGTTCTTATCTATCATCACCTTGTTTTCCTTCTGGATCCTCCAGCCGTTTGTGCCTTCCACGCAATATCCTGTGAAGATCAGCCTTGAGGCGGGGTTGAGGTTGAGCATATAACTTAGAGCGGGCCCGCCTTCCATCATTCCTGCTGTGGAAACTATTACGGAAGGGGTTGTGGTTGCGTCCTTCCTGTCCCTGGCCCCTTCAACGAAAATTACGGATTCCAGGGATTTCTCGAATTCGTCGAAATCGCGCAAATATTCCCCGTATTTGAGGTAGGTTCTGGTTACCTCCTTGGACATTCCATCCAGGTAGATCTGGATGTCCTTTACGTTTTCGTGGAGAATGGAAATTAATTCCTGCGAGCGGCCAACTGCAAAAGATGGGAAGAGGACGGTGCCCTCGTCATCAAGCGTATCGGAAACGAGGTCTGCAAGCTTGTCTTCATTCTCGTCTCTATCCGGGTGTTCGCGGTTGCTGTAGGTGCTTTCGAGAATTAGGACATCCACATCTTCGATTGCCTCTGCGCCTTTGTGCATGCGGGTGTCTTCCATCTTGAAATCCCCTGAGTAGACTATCTTCTTTCCCTTGTATTTTGCCTCAATCATTGCGGAGCCGATTATGTGGCCTGCATCGTAGAATTTGAATTTTGTCTGGCCCAGAGTAACGGATTGGCCATAAAGAACCGGAACATGATTCTTGAGGGCCTTCTGGTATTGCTGCTCAGTGTAAGGAATATTTTCACCCATTATTTTCATCGAGTCTTCCCAAAGGAGTGCGGCGATGTCGTAGGTGGGCGGGGTGGCAAACCAGTTTACGTGCCCCCGTGAATAGAGTTCGGGGAGGAAGCCGCTGTGGTCAAGGTGCGCATGCGAAAGGAACATTGCATCTATCGAGCCCTGGTAGGGGACCGGGTACATGTTTTCCTTTGAGCTGCCGTAGTTGAATATTTTCAATCCGTAGTCGAAAAGGACCCTCTGGTCGGTTTCAAGGAGGAAGCAGCTTCTCCCGACTTCCCTTCCTGCGCCAAGGCAATGGAGTTGCATGGTGGGGGATAGGGACGGGAAAATTAAAAAGGGAATTGTGCGCTATTTCGGCTATTTTGGTTTTTTCCAGGCTGGAAGCGTTGCCATGAGGGAATCCACGTATTTTTCAGCTTCTGCCTTTGAGTCTATTTTAATTCCCATTCCTGAGAGCATGGCCTTTCCCTCATCGGAAAGGGCGAATTTGAGCAATCCTTCACGGACTTCCTTTTTTGTTTTGTGGGTCCCGCCAGGCTTGCAGCAATGGATGCACCATTCGTTTTTGGAGTTATTCCCTCCGTGATGTTCTGGTTTTTCCATTGGCATTCCGCAAGAGATGCAGTACATAATTATCACTAATGAGGTAAGCATGCACAAATTTATAAAATTTGATGATGAAGGGCAGCTTATGAAGGGCATATTGTTTTTCCTGGGGGTTCTGATGGCTTTTGCGCTGCCGGTTTATGCGGCAAGCGATTGTGAACATACCTGCTGCAGGACGTATAACGGAAATTGGGATACTGATTTTGATGATTGCGGCGGCTCTCCGGATGCGGGATTCAATGCGTGCGTGAGCGATTGCGAGGCAGCTGTGTATAATTCGGGGCCGGTCGGGCCTGGCCCGGTAAGCCCTGAGAACACTTACCATTGCTGCGGCACTGCATTCGTTCTTGCTTCTCTTGCTGGGCTGGTGGTAATCCCTAAAAATCAGAATGAATTCGGAACAAATTGGAAATAATTTGATGGCTGGTTGCGCCGCAACGGCAGGCTAAGGTTAAAATAGATAATAGTGGAAAATGCGCCTTATGGCAAGGAAGCCCATCTGCGCAATTCCAGAATTCTGCGTGCTTGAAAACTACAAAATAGCTGTTTTGCCTTATGGGCTTGCGGCTACTCCGGATGAGGCTGCAAAGCTCGCTTCTAAAATAGGGTATCCGGTTGCGCTAAAACTGATTTCCCCGGATGTTACGCACAAGACGGATGTAGGCGGGGTCAAAATAGGAATAAAGGATGAGACACGGCTTCGCCATGCATACGAGGATATCCTGGAAGGCGCCCGGGAATACAGGGTGCATGGGATACTTGTGCAAAAGATGGCTAGGAAAGGAGTTGAACTAATTATTGGAGGGAAGAAGGACTCGCAGTTCGGGCACATGATTGTGCTTGGCCTCGGCGGGGTCTATGTGGAAGTATTCAAGGATGTTTCGGCTCGAATCTGCCCGATTACAAAAGAGGACGCGCAGGAGATGGTGATGGAGCTCAGGTCGCACCCTCTTCTTACCGGGGTGCGCGGGATGAAGCCGGTGAACCTGGATAAATTGTATTCGCTTTTGCTTACTGTTTCCAAGATGATGGTTAAGGAGGATATGAAGGAACTGGATTTGAACCCTGTAATATTCGATGAGTTGGGGTTTGATATTGTTGATGTGAGGTTTGTGAGATGAGGGCGGACATTGCAAACCTGAAGTATGTTTTTGAGCCGAAATCGATTGCGATAGTCGGGGCTTCGGACAATCCGGAGAAATTGGGGAATGTGATTTTGAAGAATCTGGTTGATGGGGGGTATGAGGGTGGCATTTATCCGGTGAACCCGAAATACCCTGAATTGCTTGGGAAGAAATGTTATGCTGATTTGAAGAGCATCTCTGGGAAAGTTGATTTGGCTATTTTTGCAATCCCCGCGCCTCTTGTGCCGGATGTTGCGGAAGAGTGCGGAAAGAAAGGGGTAAAGGCAATCGTAGTTCTTTCTGCGGGTTTTGGGGAATCCGGGAATGTGGAACTGGAAGAGAAATTGAAATCTGTTGTATTGAAGTATGGAATTGCGCTCATTGGCCCAAACTGCTTGGGGGTGATGAACCCGGAGAGCAGGGTGGACAGTATTTTCTTCCCGTTCTATAAGTTCGGGAGGCCTGGGGTTGGGGATATTTCGATCATTACGCAGAGCGGGGCGGTTGGCTCCTGCATTGCGGACCTTGCTGCATATTATAAGGTCGGTTTTGCAAAATTCGTTTCCTATGGAAATGGGGCAACAATTAACGAAGTTGACCTGCTCGAGTATCTGGGTGCAGATGCGAAAACAAAGCAGATTATGCTTTACCTTGAAGGGACAAAGGACGGGAAAGGGCTGCTTTCCGCGCTTAAGAAAGTAAATCCGAAAAAGCCAATTATTGTTTTGAAGGCTGGAAAGGGGATTGTTGCGGGCGCGGCGGCGATGTCGCATACCGGGAACCTTGCCGGAAATTATACCGCTTACCAGGCCGCATTCAGGCAGAGCAAGGCAATCGAAGTGGATTCAGTTGTGGAGCTTTTCTATGTGGCGAATATGTTCAGCCAGGTCCGGCCCACCGGGAACAGGGTTGGGATTATTACGGATGGGGGCGGGCTTGGGGTTCTTACCGCGGATGCGGTGGAGAAAGAGGGGCTGGATGTTGCGAAGATGAGCGATATTGGGAGGCAGAGGCTCAGGGAAATGCTTCCTGCGCGGATTCCGATTGCAAATCCATTGGATGTGATTGCGGATTCTGGCGTGGATATTTACGAGAAGGCGATAAATGCGATGATTGAAGATGAAAATGTTGATTCGATCGTTGTGATTATTTTGTTCCAGGCCCCTGCTGTGGATTCTAGAATAGTGGATGTGCTTGTCCGGGCATCGGATAAGAAGAAGAAGCCCATTTTGGTTGTTGGGGTTGGGGGGGAATATACACGGCAGAACAGGAAGACTTTGGATAGCTATGGAATTCCCACTTATGGTTCTCCGGAGACTGCGATAAGGGCGCTGAAGAAGTTTACGGAGTATTCACTTTTTCTTAAGGACAAGAAATAGATGGTCCATCTCAAAGGGCTCCAGGTTTATGCGCTCAACGATTTCCAATTCCGTTGATAGCTCCCTTTCAACTTCTGCGTAAATTTCCGCGGGTTTTCTGGTGACGTCTATGCTTTGGGATTTGATCGCAATCATTGCGTAGCCGCCTCTTTTCAGGAACATGCGGCAATTCTTTAGGAGAATGTCTGCCTGCTCCGGGGAGGCGACGTCTTCGTAAACAACATCCACTTCGCCAACGTCGCGGTATTTATCTGGCTGTCTAGCATCTGCGAGAATTGGGATTATGTTTTCCCTTTTTTCGCAAAGTTGGAGGAGGGTTTTCATCGAGTGGGCGGAAATTTCCACTGCAAATGCGCCTCCGTTCGTGAGAATGTCGGAAAGGTGCGAAATAGTCGTGCCGGTTGCCGCGCCAAGGTAAAGGACTGCGGAATTGTGCTTGATTGGGTTGTGGACTAGGCCTTTTTTTATGGCAGCGCAGAGCTTTGAGCGCGTCGGGTTCCAGGCGCGGTATTCGGTTCCCTGGATTTTGAGCAGGTTTTCCCCGTAGACCTTCTTGCCCGGGAGCATGTTGCGCGTAAGGATGCGGCCTTCTTCTTCGAATATGTTTTCGAAAATTTCTTTCATGCGGATACCATCAAACAGATTTGTAATAACTGGAATTAATAATCATGGGGGGTTGCTGGGGGTGAAGCACTCTTTGTGGGCGCTCCCCTGGGGGGCTCTTCAAAGGGTTGGTTTGCGGAACGGCCGGACCGGGAAAAGCTCCTTGGATTTTTCTTCGGAAAGGAACTCTAGGGGGGTTGTGCAGGCCGGGCAGCGGAAACCTAAATCCGTTGCAGAAGCGAACTCAAAAATTGAAGCGCCTCCGCAGCGCGGGCAGAAGTAATGTTCGCCTTCCTTGTAATCGTTTGCGTGGCTTTCTTGCTCAATGCGCGCATTTACCCAGTTGTTCATCTTGTCTACATTAAGGTACCAGAAATAATGGAACCAGCCGGTTTCGGAATTCTTCTGCCGTGAGTATTCCACTATTCCTAAGGAGTGCAATTTGTTGAGCGCGGCACGGACATCGCTAATCTTGATTTTGAGTTTTTTGGAAATGTCTTCGTCGCTGGAGTTGTTGGTGAACCTGCGCACGATTTCAAGGGCGTGTTCCCCTGCCGCTTCGATTATGATGTGGCGCGAATATGCCTCGGAAAGGATCTGGGAGACCTCCCTCTGGTTTACATCTGCGTAGTTCTTTATGATTTGCGGGATGTCTTCCTTCTCTTCTTTTATTTTTGGCCTTCTTGGAGCCATTTTTATGGGCGTGGCTGCCTTTTTGAGAAGTATCTTGGATTGTTTTTTCTGGATTTTTGAGTGTTTGGCGAGTTTTTTCTTTGCAACTGCTTTCAGGACCGCCTTCCTTGCGATTGCTTTTGCAACTTTCTTGAATTTGGATTTTAATTTAAGCGAAGGGGCCTTGCGGGCGGATCTCCTCGCAGTTTTGAGTTTAGAGGGTTTTTTGGAAATTTTAACTGTTTTCCTCTGAGCGGAGTTTATTTTCTTGGCCATCCTGATTCACCCATCTAACACGTGCTATAATTGGGGTGGAAGTAGTATATAAAGGTTTGCTGCTGCGTGGGGGCAGGGTGGGAGAAGAAGGGAAAAGGTAATATAAGGGATAAAACTAAATAGGTGTGGGTGTTGGGAACGAAGCCGGACAATTACTGCATTTATTGCAAAGGCACCAAAAAGCTCTGCGGGCTTGAATATTGCCCTATTCTCAGCAGGATTGATGCCCAGCACCGGAGCAAGGGGGAATTGAAGGAGCACCTCTTCGGGCTCTCCAATGAGCCTTTTGTGGGCTCTTCGGGCTGGCCGGATGTGTCCTGGGGGCCCGTATTGTCTTTGGGGGACCATTTTGGGGCAAGAACGCTCTACGAGAAGGGGTATTCCACTGTAATTGAGTATAGGGCGGCGATGGTGAGGGGGAAGAGGTTTGGGGGGATAAAACCTGAGAAAAGGCTCGTGGAAGAGACGCAGGAGGCTGCGCTTTCAGTGAAACCTGTGGATTTGGAAGTGAATTTTTCAAAGAAGCCGGTTTATGACATGAAATTTTCCTCGATTACTTCTCCGGTCGGGGCTTCCGCTCCAATGCAAAAGGTAAGGGTTTGCGATAACCCGAAAATACCGAAGATTGCAGATGAGGTTATTGCGGAAGGAATGAAGGCAAAGGATGCGGCGGTCTTGATGTATTCGCACGGGCTGGACAATTACTATATTACGAATGTGCTTTCGGTCGGGAAATTGGGGGTAGTTGAAAATAGAATAATGGTTCCGACTAGGTGGAGCATTACTGCAACGGACGATATGCTCGGTAAATACTTAATGGAAGAGGTGCGGAGATATGAAACCCTGAATAAGGTCTG
>CAIKOA010000005.1 GCA_903828955.1 uncultured Microcaldota archaeon | reverse complement strand
TCTAATCCTAGTTGGGGTTAGTTCCCCACTGCTTGCAGTGGCTAAATAAATCCTCGCGTAGTTTTTATACCATGCGTGACGTCATACGTGCCTGCCACAAGGTGTACGAGATAAAGTACCACATGTGCTTCGTAGTGAAATACAGGAAGGATATTTTCATGAAGGAGAAGTATGCAGAGCACATTAAGAAAATCATGCTCGAAATAGAGAAAAGGTACTATATCTCAGCAGAAACAATAGGCTTTGATGAAGACCATGTGCACATACTTGTGCAAGCCGCCCCCAGATACTCTCCGTCAAGAGTAATCCAGATCACCAAGAGCATAACTGCCAGAGAAATGTTCAATGAATTCCCAGAGATAAAAAAGGAACTGTGGGGCGGAGAATTTTGGGGCGATGGCGGATATATCGCAACAGTAGGAGAAGGCTCGAATGCAGGAGTAATCAGGAACTACATCAAGAAACAGGGAGGAAAGGGGGAACAGCTGAGGTTGATTGATTTCGCCGAGCCGTAATGCCCCATAGCTTGCTGTGGGGATAGGCGAGGCGCGTTAAGCTTTACTTAAGCGGTTGCCGCGGAGCGCGCAAGGCGAAGCGGAACCTGCGCCGGAATAGGCATCCTGAGCGTCTTCTGCTCGGGCCTGTTGAAATCAAGCCTCTTCGCATCCGAAAGAAGCCCCCTTGCCGCCTCAAAAAGCAAATCGTTCCTGTTCGCCGCAACCTTCACGATGTCCTTTTCAGCCACGCTTATGTCCGTTCCTTTCAGGAGCTGGTCCCAGAGCTTTATGAGTGCGCTCTCCCTCTCCTTGGGCTGCGCATTCCGATACGAAAGGACGCTCCCCAGCACGCTAACCGCGGTTTCGCGCGAATCCGCATACCCGAGCGCCGCTGTCGCGAGCCTCCTGTATATCCTGCACCTTTCCCAGCTGCGGTTGAGCATTACCTCGGAAGAAAGCGCGGCCATCAGTTTACCGCGTTTTTCCGCATCGGACAGATAACCATGTACGATCCTCTCCGCGTATTCGCAGGCCTCGACGCTCCTGGTGTTCAGGGAGGCTTCGAATGCTTCAACGGCAAAGTCCGGGGCCTTCTTGCCCGCCTGCTTGAGTATTACCTCCGCAAAGGCGAGCGAGAGCGTCTGCACCGCGCGGTCGTCGTGCCTGAGTATGAGTTCCCTGTATTTTTCCGCAGAAGAAGAGACCATTTCAACCATTTTTTCCCGCATTTCGGGCGCATTAGACTTGTTTCCGAAGAAGATTTCGTTCATGGCCTTGAACGCAATCAGGCAGCGTTCGCGGTCATCATAAAGGAATTGCTTCAGCCTCTCATGGTCTATGTGGATTACTCCTTGGCCGACTTCTGCCTGCTGTTGGTCGCTCATCGCTTGCACACTTCTCTCTTGTTTTTGGTACTGTTCTCCGCAAATATTTATTAATATGCGTACAAGCATTTTTGTAGGGGTTTTTTGGGCGGACAGTTGCCCTTTTATTGTTTTTCGCCGTATTCACTCCCATGCTTTTCGGGGAGGTTGCAAAAGCTTTCGACCAAATCGAGCAGAAGAGCGGCCGCCTTGAAATGACTGATCTGCTGGCCCGGCTTTTCGAAAAAACAACCCCTGAAGAAGCGGAGAGGGTTTCCTACATAATACAAGGCGAGCTCCGCCCTCCTTATGAAGGCGTGGACCTTGGAATGGGAGAAAAATTCGTACTTGAAGCAATCCACCAGGCCTCCGGCTATCCTTACTCCCAGGTTGAAAAAGACTTCGAGAAGGAAGGGGACCTGGGAATAGTTGCGGAAAAACTCCTTTCAAATAAAAGGCAGCAGTCCCTCTTCACTTCTCCACTTAGCGTGGTTTCCGTATACAATTCAATGTTCAAAATCTCCCGCGCAGCAGGCGCAGGCTCGCAAGATATGAAAATCAAGAGGCTGGTTGAACTTTACAATAATGCAAGCCCGCTTGAAGCAAGGTATATTACGAGGTTTGCGCTCGGGCAGCTCCGCCTCGGGGTTGGAGACCCCACAATTTTAGATGCACTCAGCGTTTCGCACGTCGGCGACAAATCGCTGCGAGAATCCATTGAGCGCGCCTACAACCTCTGCTCGGATATTGGATACGTTGCGCGCGCATTCAAAGAAGACCCGAAGAAAATTGCGGATTTCAAAATAGAAGTTTTCAAGCCGATAATGCCCGCACTCGCCGAACGCCTGCGCACCTCCGAGGAAATTATTGCAAAACTGGGCAAGTGCGCAGTTGAATACAAATACGACGGGTTCCGAATCGCGGTGCACAAGCGGGACAACCGCGTTGAAATCTACTCGCGCAGGCTGGAAAAAATGACGCACATGTTCCCGGATGTAGTAAAAGCGGTCGAATCCCTCCCGCCCAAAGAAGTAATTTTTGAAGGGGAAGCCCTCGCATACAACGAAGAGGAAAAACGGTTCTATTCCTTCCAGGAAACAATGCACAGGAGGAGGAAATACGGATTGGAGGAGGCATCTGAAAAATATCCGCTTTACGTATTCGCATTCGACATCCACTATCTGGAAGGAGAGGATTGCACCCAGCTTCCTTATGCAGAAAGAAGGAAAAAACTGGAATCCTTCCTTCCGCAGGAGAATATCGAACTCAGCAAGATGCGTTTAGTTAGTATTCCAGAAGAAGTTAGCTCCTTATTCCAAGCCGCACTCAGGATGCGCCTCGAAGGAATAATGGCCAAGGACCTGAACGCGCCCTACACAGCCGGAAAGAGGAAATTCGCCTGGATAAAACTCAAGAAATCCTATGGAAAGGAAATGGATACTGTTGATGCAGTAGTAGTCGGATATTACAGAGGAAAGGGCTCAAGGACAAAATTCGGCTTTGGAGGCCTCCTTGTAGCAGTTTACAATGAGGATACCGCAAGGTTCGAAACAATCGCAAAGGTCGGAAGCGGTTTCACAGAAGAAGAAATGGAAAAATTCCAGAAAATGCTCGAAAAGGACAAGATGAAGCATGCCCCGCTCAACCTAGACTACGTAATGGAGCCCGATTTCTGGGTCCAGCCCAAATATGTAGTGGAAATAGCATATGATAATATTACGCGCTCCCCAACGCACACCTGCGGAAGGGAAGAAGGGAAAGGATTCGCATTAAGGTTCCCTAGAATGGTGAGAATAAGGGACGACCGCGCCCCGTTCGACGCAACAACAACAAAAGAAGTAGAGGAAATGCACAAGTTTTCCTGATTATTTGTAGGTTGTTTCATCTCGTTTTGAAATTTTATAGATAAGCACAACTTTTTCCTTTTCCATAAAATAGTACTGAATCCTGAAGGGGCCGACCCGTATCCTGAAGCACGATTCATGCCCCTTAAGCTGCAGCGCCCCATGCGGAAAATGGTTCTGTTCAAGCTGCCGCAGGCGCACTTTAACCGCTCCGCGGTAATCCTCCGGAAGGCTCCTGAGGAACTTCACAGCCTGCTTTGCAAGGCGCACTTCAAGCATCAGAGGCCCTCCAGCGAAACAGTCTTCCCGGCCTTATACTCTTTTATTGCTTCCTGCAGGTCGCGCACATCGCCCTTCCCCATTTTCTCCTCTCCCTTTTCGAGATAGTGGTGCTCGTAATCCAGAAGGGCAAGCCTGACCGCTTCGGTTTTATTCGAGGCATAGCCCTGGGATATCATCTTTTCGATTGCCTGCTCCGCCACCCCGGTTACTTTCAGGTTTATGTTCATATGCATTCACTGTGCATTATATGTACAGATAGTGCATAAAAAGCTTTCCTTTCCCTCAAAAACAGGGGTGAATCATAATTTCCTTAATTAAAAAAAGAGGAGGGGATGCGCATACGCGCAGAGCCCGTTGGTCCTTGCCTATTTTTCCTCGTCGCTTTGCCAACCCATTCAATTAGCATGATATTCATACGAAATTCAGCCCCTTTATCCCCTCGTATGCCTGCCTGTTCTTCGTGAACAGGACCGCATCGTTCGCTGCGCAGGTCGCCGCAGTCATAATCTCCCGCAGCCCGATCTGGGTTTTTGCATCTTTGAGCTGCTCATATATCCTGGATGCCTTTACCGATACCTGCCCGTCGAAATTGAGTATTTCAAAACTATTTACCGCCTTTATCACATCCCACTTCTCGGACCCCCTTATCGCAACAAGGAGCTCGAAGTAGGTAAGCGAGGTTATGCAGATGATCTCCTTCTGTGAAACCTGCCGTATCTTCTGCACGGTTTTCTGGTCGCCGCGGAAGAAATCCAGGACGACTTCAGTGTCAAGGCATAGTTTCGTTGGTTTGGTCGGCATTCTCCCAACTCCTCATCCTTCTCAGCACATTCCTGTCGATGTCCCCTTCTTTGAGCATCCCGGCCTTCTCGAAGAGCCCCTCCCTGGTTGCCTTTCCCTCTTTCAGCAGCATGTCTATTGCTTCCGAGAAGCTCATCAGGTTGCGCTTTTTCAGGTCGCTCAGACGTTCGTAAACATCGTCCCTGATGGTGATTACTTTCACCATGGGTAAATACATGCAGTGCATACATTTATATCCTTTCCGACGTTCCCCCTTCCCTCCTGTATTAATTCCTCAACCAATGTGTATTTTCAGGCTCGTCAGAGAAAAAAGCCTATTTAAAGCTGCTGCCAGCCCAATTACCTACAGGCGATATTATGGATGACTTGGTAAAATCAGTAGTTGGAGAGAAGGCGCCCGAAAAGAACGCCATGGACGAAACGGACAGCTCTGAATCGATTAAAATCGTGACCTGCGGTGTAGGTGGGGCTGGAAACAACACCATTAACAGGCTGATAAAGTCTGGAGTAAAGGGAAGCGCACTTGTCGCAATCAACACCGATAAGCAGCACCTTAAGCAGGTCCACGAGAAGGCGACCCGCGTGCTCATAGGAAGGAGCATCACAAAGGGGCTAGGCGCAGGAGGCTACCCGGACCTTGGAACAAAGTCCGCGGAAGTTGACCGCCCACTCATAGAGAGGGAACTCGAAGGCGCACACCTTGTATTCATCTGCGCAGGAATGGGAGGGGGAACAGGAGGCGGAGCGGCCCCGGTCGTTGCAGCCATTGCAAAAGAGCAGGGCGCAATCGTCGTAGCAATGGTCACCTACCCGTTCGCCCTTGAACGCGCAAGAAGGAAGAAAGCAGACGAGTGCATTGCAAAGCTCAGGGCAAACTGCGACTCAGTCATTATCCTGGACAACAACAGGCTGGTGCAATTGGTGCCCAACCTCCCAATGTCGGAAGCATTTGCAGTTGCGGATGAAATCCTGGCAAGGGCAATCAGCGGCCTTGTCTGGACGATTACCCAGCCGTCCCTCATTAACATCGACTTCGCGGATGTCCGCGCAATCATGCAGGGCGGAGGAGTAGGCTTCATCGCAGTCGGCGAAGGAAAGGGAACCGATAAGGTTACCGCAGCAGCGGATGCAGTCATCAAGAACAGGCTGCTCGACGTTGACTTCGAAGGCGCACGCGGCGCAATCATCCACATCTCCGGTGGAAGCGACCTCACCCTTGGTGACGCAATCAAGGCGGGAGAGATCATCACTGATCGGATGGATGCAGAAGCGAACGTGAAATGGGGCGCACGCATAATGCAGAACTACGAGGGCAAACTCGAAATCGTTGCCATCGTTACCGGCGTGAAGGGCGCATCCATTCTCGGCCGCGACTACGAAGCGCAGAACGAAAGCTCCTCGGGGGCCTCCGCATTCAGCGGCGACCTTGAGATGCTCGGCTGAACGCGCACGCGTCCAAAAAAGGATCCGTTTTCCTTCGGGAAACGGACCTATCCCTTTTTATTTCTTATTTCCTATTTCTATGCGGTGACCAATATGCTTGAAGGCATTATCAATGACGTAAGAAATGAAAAGGCAGGGGCGGCTCCATCCAAAAATGAAGTTTGCTGCGTAGAAACTCCAACAGCCCCCCCGGTGGAATCCTCCCAGAAGGAGATTGATGAGAACTCTGCAGTGCGCATTTCGGTAATAGGAGTTGGCGGCGCAGGATGCAACGCGGTGAGCCGCCTTACAAAGGCAGGAATCACAAGCGCGCGCACAATCGCGCTCAATACGGACAAGCTTCACCTGGACATGGTGACTGCGCACCACAAGCACCTTCTCGGCCGCGCAGTAACGAAGGGCCTCGGAAGCGGAGGAGATCCGGTCATCGGCGCAAAAGCCGCGGATGCGGATAGAGGCGCGCTCGCAAAATTAATCGGAGAAAATGAAATCGTATTCGTATGCGCAGGAATGGGCGGAGGAACGGGAACGGGCGCAGCCCCCATTGTTGCAAGGCTCGCAAAGGAGCAGGGCGCAACAGTAATCGGAGTAGTTACCTACCCGTTCAAGATAGAGCGTTCAAGAATGCACAGGGCGCGCGCGGGCCTGAAGTGCCTCATGAAGGAGGCGGACACGGTAATCGTAGTTGAAAACGACAGGCTCGTCCAATACGCGCCGAACCTTCCGCTCGACAAGGCATTTGCGCTTGCAGATGAAATCACGAATAAGGCGGTGCGCGGGATTTCCGACCTCATTGTGCTCCCGAGCATGATGAACGTAGATTACGCTGACGTGAAATCAGTGATGAAGAACGGCGGCCTTGCAATGATTACCATTGGAAAGGGGACCGGGAAAGGCACCGACATGGTTGAAGAAACCGTCACGAGCACGCGCCACAGCCCGTTAATAGGCGTTCCGCTAGAAGGCGCAAAGGGCGCGCTTCTGCATGTCGAAGGCGGCGCGAGCATGAGCCTAGGGGACGCAACCAGGATTTGCGAGGGCATTTCCGCAGATTTCGACAATGAGGCTGAAATCAAGATGGGTGCCCGGGTGAACGAATCCTTGGGCAACTCCGTTGAAGTAATCGCAGTGGTTACCGGGGTGAGCGCCCCGCACCTCTTCGGAGACGAGCCCCAGAAAGAGAAGCAGGAAATGGTGATGGAGTCCGTAATCAGCTTCTAACCCTCTTTTTAAATTTTTTCATTTATATCTTTCTAATTCTATTTTGATTGTGGGTGCTATAGATGTTCGTGTTCGATCCATTCGTACTGGTATTCTGGGTCTTCCTTGGGTTCTTCATACCCGGGGCAATATTTTCCCTTGCAATCCTGAGCAAGAAAGAGCTTCCCCTTTTTGACAAGGTTTTGACCGGGTTTGCAATCGGGCTTGTATTCCCCCCTCTCTTCGCATTCATTGCATTCCTTGCAGGAATCCCATTCACCCAGGGAATCGCGGTCGCAAGCGTCCTTCTATTCTACTTAATCTCGATTGCCTTGTTCGTAAAGGAAAAGGCATGGGAAGGGATTCTTCCGCATTTGAAGCTCCCCTCAGACTACAATGCATGGGGCGCCTCAGCAGCGCTCGCACTGGTTATCTTCCTCGCATTCTACATAAGGATGCAGAGCTACGGGCCAGTCTTTATGGAACTGGACCCGTATTTCTACATACAGCATACTGCCTTCATCCTTTCCCAGGGCGGCGCGCCACTTGAGGATACGACTGCGACCGCCTGGTGGCCCCACATGGTTTCCCACCGCACCGTTCCGCTCAAAGCATACGGGGAAGCAATTACCTATGCCCTCTACAATTCCAATACCGTATTCGACAGGGATATGCTTTCCGCGGTTGCGGGAATGCTTCCGCCAATAGTCGCAGCCCTCTTCGTATTCTTCGTATACCTTGTGGTTTCAAGCGAATACAAGAGAATGTTCGGAATCGCGGCCGCAGGGGTAGCCGCATTCATGCCCATGATCGTGATGAAACTGATGGCTGGGGAAAGCGAAGTGCAGCCCTTCGGGTTTTTCGGAATCGCTTTCTTCATCGCGATGTATGCCCTCGCAATAAAGAGGAAAGACCTCACATTTGCATTCCTTGCGGGCCTCGCATTTTTTGCGGCAATCCTGATGTCAAGTTCTTCTTCCGTTATTTTCACCGCGCTCTTCCTTTTCATCCCATTGCAGGCAATCTTCCTTTTTGCGATAAAGGAGGACCTGAAGCAGAATGCGATAATAAACGGCATAGTGTTGGCAGGGGCGATGCTTGCAACTGTTCTGGCAGCCATTTTCAGCGGTGGCTTCTCCCCCCTCGCAATATTTTCAGGGTCATTGCTTACGGTTGAGATTTCCTATCTCTTCCTGATTGCATTATTCATACTTAACGAAAAAATGCCAAACCTCCAGAAGGAGGATTTGAAAAAGGCGGCGGTCCCCATCGGTGCGCTGGCATTGCTCGCATTGCTCGCAATTTTCTTTACCCCAGTAGGGGCGCCAATCCTCTCCATGGGAAAGAGCCTGCTCGGCGTTGCGCAGTTCAACCTGCCCCTCCACAAAACAATCGCAGAGCAGGGGCTTTCAGGCGCAAGCTTCGAAAGCGAACTCGGATTCGCAGGGATGGATTTCACGAGCCTTCCGGACCTCAGCAAGGACCCGGTTATTGGGGGAGTCCAGCACCTCTTTGCATTCTTTAGCGGAATATTTACCTACTTTGCCAACATGATCATAGGAGTAACGGTTGCAATCCTGGATAAAATATTCGGAACCGACCTCGTGTACTCGGCCAAGAACAACAGCATTCTGATGGCAGCCCTCTTCCTTTTCGTAATAGCGATGGCCTACTCCATTTATACGATGTTCAAGACAAAGGAGCAGAGGCTAGCGATCCTTTTCCTTGCGTTTGTTTTCCCGGTTTCAATAATCGGGCTCTTCAAAACCAAATACGTAATTTACATGGGGTTCGCGGTTGCGGTTGCAATCGGAGTTGTGCTCGGAAGCCTTTTCGAAGCTGTGAATGGCATAATCTCGAAAATGGAAAACGAGGATAAGAGGAAGGAATACCTCAGTTATGCATTCATCGGATTCACGGTAATCTGCTTCCTTTTCGTATGGTTTGAGTGGTCAAACGGGATAGGGGGCGCCCTCTTCGATAGCTCGTTCCAGACCCGTTTCCAGGACGACCCGGCAAAGGCCCAGCCAAGAATTGAAGCGCTTTGCAAGGCGAGCAACTATGCGCCCGCGTGCGAAGCTGCGGCAAACCCCGAAGCATACGCTTCCAAGGGAATCACGGAGCAGTACAGCCAGCTCCTTTGCGTTTATTCTCTTTTCCAGAACCCAACTGCGCCAACGCAAAGCGAGCAGCTTGCGGCCTCTTTGCGCTGCAACATGCTAGATGCGTACTGGATAGAATTCACGGAATGGCAGTTCAACCAGTCTCCCAAGAATGCAACTTTCACCTCCTGGTGGGACTACGGCCACTGGACAAACTACTGGGGCCAGAGGAACAGCGTGCTCAGGAACGACCACGCCTATGACGACATGATCCTTGAAGTCGCACATGCGTTCATTGACGGGACCCCGGCGGAGCTCAAACAAACGATGCAGCAGTACGGCTCAGATTATGTTTTCTACGACCGGGAGATTCTCTACAATTCGGACGGAAGCTTTGGAGGGAAATTCCACGCGCTCAACTACCTCTCCTGCTCGCGCGACAACGAGACTAACGTGAGCTACGATCCAGGGCAGTCGCAATGCGAAGCAAACCACAGGTGGGAAGAGCTTGCAATCCCAACGAGCGTGCAGCCCTGCACAATTTCGCAAATCTCAGGAAAAACAGGGGTGATTGCATACGATGCGTACACGGGCACCCCCAAATACTGCGTTGGGCAGACAACGCTTGCCACCGGGGAGAACGTATCCGCGCCCTACAGGCTGAACGAAACCTATGCGAACGGGGACCTTAAATTGCAGAAGGCGCTCCTCAAGCAGGTCAGCCAGAGCAGCAGCGCAACCGTATATGACGTCTACTACACCAAGGACACAGTCTGGCTTGAGAACGGCGAACTGAAATCCGGCTGGGAGGACCGCACGACAAAATTCTACGATTCGACGCTCTACCAGGGTTTCGTCCTCCAGGGCATTGAAGGCTTCACCCAGGCCTACCAGACAAGCGACGGCGCGGTGAAGTGCTATAAGATGAACTGATTTCTTTTGGGAAGCCTGCCCTTCGGGAGGGCGCCATTTTTCTTTTCCTATTCCGTCCAGAATAAAAGCTGGAAAAAACCAAATTAAAAACTAGAATAATTGCGGATAGGTTTCCTTCGCGTTTTCCACAGCAGTAATTATCCTTCCAAGCCTTTCCAGTGCGGGCACGAATGCGCCCCTTTCCACAAGCTCAGAGACGCGCAGAAGGGACGCGTTCTCGTCCCCGCCCGCTTTGGCGCGGAATTCGCTCACCATCTTTTCCCCCTCTTCCCCGTAAGCGTATCTCTTTTCCCCTAAAACCAGGTATTGGTTCCTGCACATCTCTATTGCCGCAAGGCCCATTGCGCGCAGCGCTTCCCTTGCCTTCCCGCTTTCAAGGAGCTGCTTTATCTGCGAGCCTTCCTTTTCCCCAATCCCGTGCGTTGAAAAATAATCCAGGTATGCGTACCCTATTTCCTCTTCGCTAGGCATCTCCGAAGCCTGCTCCTGGAGGAATGTTGCCGCAGACATCCTCTCTTTCAGCCCCAGCGTCAGGCTCCTTCCACTAACCATGACGTCTTCAACTCCGGTTTCAAAGAGGAGGCCTGCAATCCAGTTCGCCCTGTTTTTTGATTCAAATACGAGCCTTGTGATTTCCCCATTCGCCAAATAATCAAAGATTCTTCCGAGGGCCGCGTTCCCCACGTGCGAAACCCCCTTCGCAGAGAACATCGAGTATATGACGGACGCATCCACATTTTTCCTCTGCTCCCCGAGCTCTTCCGCATTTTTTGTGCTAAAGAGCAGAGGGGGGTCTTCCTCATGGCTTCCCTCAGGGGGCATCCTGAATTCCTCAGAGAACCATCCAGCATACCTCTTCTCGGTTCCCCCATGCTGCCGCATCATCGAGACAACTGAGCCCATGCGCACCTGCTTGTGAAGGAGCGTTTCGTCCGAATACTGCACGAGATATCCGTAGAATTCCCCAATCCGCGCCCCGTCGCGGGCCATTCTTCGCAGAACCCAGAGGAGGTTTTCGCACCCAATCCTCTTCGTGCCTAGCCAGTACATAAATTGCGAAAGCGTTTCCGTGAAGAGTTCGATTTCCTCATCTTTGGCTGCAGAATATGCATCCCGGGCCCACCTCTTTTCTCCGTCCGTGAGCCTGAAGAAGAGTTCGTCCTTCTTCCCCTCTGCGCCTTCAAAGGGGATTGCGCCGCTCCCTGTCTGCAGCCATCTTGCGAAGTCTGCCGCAAACGCCCTGGCATTTTTTTCGGCGAGCTCCCGTTTTATGCGCATAAGGTCTTCCCTGCTGACTGCCATCGTTTTCCCTCTCTTCCCCGCGCTTTTTAACCCATTCGCTCGCCGGTTGCACGATAGGTTTTTATTTGTTTCCCAACTCCTTATGGCTGGGTGCATTCACATGCTGCCTTTCGATGAAGAGGAAGACTGGGAAGACGATGACTTTGATGACGAGGAGTGGGAAGAAGAAGAGGAGGAAGAGGAATTCTGAGCACCCACATTAATCTTTATTTTTACTTTCCAGCCGCTTTTTTTCAATAATAGCAACCACGGCGTCTCAATAGCTATTTCAAAACACATACGCTTAAGGAAAGCTTTTAAGAGTCCAACAGGAGGAGCGCACACCATGCAGGGGGAAGTTTCCCCCTCAAATCGAGTAGCAAACCCGACCGAAGGTCGGAAATTGATACTCGTCTATTTGCTACTCAATTTGACCGCCTGGTGGAACCTACCCCCCTCATCCCCTGATAGTATTAATGAATATTGCAATCCGGTTTGTGCTTCAGCCCAAGCAACCTCCCATATCCGGTTTCCCTATCTATCCGAAAACATACCCCTCCCCTAAGGAAAGCTTTTAATTTAATATTAAGTAAATAACCCCACGCGGGCCCGTAGCGCAGCCTGGATAGCGCGACTGCCTTCTAAGCAGTAGGTCACGGGTTCAAAACATTAATTTTGGAAAATCCAAAATATGTGAAAGTCCCGTCGGGCCCGCTATACTCGCAGAGGTTGATGCAAATGGCAAAGCTTGGAGAGATTGTGGAACTTATTGATGCTGTAATCTCAGATTCTTCAGTTCCAAAGAATATACGCAGGGCGCTTACCGAGTCAAAAGACCGGTTGCAATCCGAAGACGAGCTCACGGTAAAAGTGAGCGCCGCGATTTATCTGATCGAATCCGTAAGCGAGGACGTGAACATGCCCCCGCACGCGCGCATGCAGATCTGGAGCATAATGAGCGCGCTGGAAAGCATGAAGAAATAGCGCGGGAAAAAGGGCGGCACCGGAAAGCCACCCTGCGCATCCGTTTTATTCCGGAAAAGCGGGATTTCCGTTATGGGTGGGATGGAAGAACTGAAAAAGAAGGGCATACGGCTCACGCTTGATGCAGAAAAACTCATAGAGGAAAAGAAAATCCCGGATGAAGAACTCCTCCAACTCGAAAAAAAATTCATAACAATTGAAGACGTTTCCCTTATTCTCAAGAAGAAGGAAGAAGCTGCCTCAGAAGAGCTTTCCTACCAGGCGCAGAAGGTTTCAGAAATTAAGGAAAGCGAGCCATCTCCAATCGAATCCTCGATTTCCGATGAGCCTTCCCCTTCAATGCAGGAAGAGAAGCCCACTCATGCGGTTTCCGGGTTGCCCTCATTCCACCCACTCGCAAAGGAATACTCCGCAAAAATAGAAATCCGGGAAAAACTGGACGTTACCGGGAATTCCCGCACAAAAGGCGAAGTGGAGGATTTCGTCGCATATTTCCGCAACCGTTTTGAAAGGCTTTCAGCGATGCTCCGCGCGTATCCGGGAAAATATACAGAAGCCGACCTTTCCTCGATGAAATCCCTCCTTCAGCAGAAAGTGCGCGTAATCGTTTTCGTTTCCGAAATCCGCACCACGAAAAACGGCAACCTGATGCTGGAAGTTGAGGACCTCACCGGCAATTTCAAGGTAATACTTTCCCAGAAGGACGAGAGGGTTTTCGAAAACGCCAAGAAAATCGTGCGCGACGACACAATCGCAATAGAGGGAAAAGTTCTAGAAGCATTCATCATCGCAGAGGATTTCGAGTGGCCGGACATCCCCCTTGCGCGCGAGCCCAAGGAATCCCCGCACGACCTTGCGGCAGTATATCTCTCCGACCTGCATTTTGGAAGCAGGCATTTCCTGGACGAATATTTCAATCGGTTCGTTGAATGGATCAACGGAAAAAGCGCGAACCCCGAACTCGCGGGAAGGGTGAAATACATTTTCGTGGCCGGAGACCTCGTTGATGGAATCGGAATCTACCCGGAGCAGGAAAAAGACCTGGTTGTTTCTGACATTTTCAAGCAATACTCCATGTTTTCGGATTTTGTGGACCAGCTCCCGGATTATATCGAAGTAATCGTTTCCCCGGGCAACCACGATGCGGTAAGGCGCGCGGAGCCGATGCCCGCGCTTCCGGATGAGGTTTTTCGCGGGGACGTAATCAAAGTTGGAAGCCCCTCCGTTGTTTCAATAGATGGATTCGAGCACCTCTTTTACCACGGCACTTCCGCAGACAGCTGGATTTCAACCCTCTCCAACCTGAATTACAACCACCCTGAAAAAGTGATGGAGGAATGCCTCAAAAGAAGGCACCTTTCCCCAATGTTCGGGGGGAATGCAATCGTCCCGGAGAAACTGGATTATATGGTTATAGAACGCGTTCCGGACATTGTCCATTTCGGGCACGTGCACAAGAACGGGTACAGCAACTACCGCGGAACGCTGATTATTAATTCCGGGACTTTCCAGGACACGACCGATTTCCAGCAAAAGCAGGGCCACGTTCCAACCCCTGCAAAAGTCCCGCTTTACGAATTCAAGGGCAAGCGCCTGCGCACGCTTGATTTTACGAGGTGAAAAAATGGGCCAGGAATACTTTGAGATTTTGAAAACGGAACTCGAAAAAGCATATTCCCTAGCTCAAGCATGCCGCGCAAAGGGATTTGACCCGGAGAAGCACGTGGAAGTTCCCATTGCAAAGGATGTTGCCGCGCGCGTTGAGGAACTGGTTGGCCCGCGCGGAATTTCCGGAATTATCCGCGAGCTTGAGCATTCAGGGATGCCCCGCACCGAAGCCGCATTCGTAGTCGTTGAGAAAATCGTAAAAGGGGAGATAATACAAGGGGATCAACGCACCCTCATTGAGCAGGCGGTGCGCACAGGGGTAAGCATACTTACCGAAGGAGTGCTCGTTGCGCCAACTGAAGGAATTTCGGACGTGCGCATAAACGAGAACCCGGACGGGAGCAGCTATGTTTCCGTATTCTTCTCAGGCCCAATCCGGAGCGCAGGGGGAACGGTTGCCGCGCTTTCGGTTGCGCTTGCAGATTATGCGCGCAAGCTCGCAGGGGTTGGCGATTACCGCCCTACAGACAAGGAAGTTGCGCGCTATGTGGAAGAGGTAAATGTTTACGAATACCGCTGCCACCACCTCCAATATAAGCCCCCTGATGAGCACGTTGAGCACATCATAAAGAACTGCCCGGTATGCATAGACGGGGACCCAACTGAAGATGCGGAAGTTTCCGTGCACAGGGACTTGGCGCGAATAAAGAGCAACAGGGTGCGCGGAGGGGTTCCGCTGGTAGTTTGCGAAGGGATGGCCGCAAAAGCCCCCAAGGTTTTGAAATATGCAAAGAAGTTCGGACTTGAATGGGACTGGCTCCAGAACGTAATCAAGGTAAAGAAGAAGGAAGACAAAGTGGAGATTAAGCCCGACCCCACTTATTTGGAAGGGCTTGTTGCAGGAAGGCCCGTATTCGCATACCCGATGGCCAAGGGAGGTTTCCGCCTCCGCTATGGGAGAAGCCGCACAAACGGAATCATGGCGCGGAATGTTCACCCAGCAACAATGATTTTGCTGGATTCCTTCATTGCAAACGGCACGCACATGAAGGTGGAGCGGCCCGGGAAAGGCTGCGTGGTGACCGTTTGCGACACCATTGAGCCCCCAGTTGTGAAATTGATGGATGGCTCGGTGCTCAAAGTCCATTCAATCGCGCAGGCCGAGGAACTTAAGCCAAGGGTTTCCAAAATACTTTTCCTCGGGGACATGCTGATTACTTTCGGGGATTTCCTCAAAACCAACCATCCGCTTATGCCTTGCGGCTATTGTTCGGAATGGTGGGTCCAGGAGGCGAAGGCAGGAGGCGCGGAAATTCCGGAAGGAAACTTCGGCGCAAAGGAGGCCTTCGAGCTTTCGCGCAAATATTCGATTCCCCTGCACCCGGATTTCACCAATCACTGGGGGGATATTTCGATTGAGCAGTTGCGCATACTTCCTTCTTTCCTTTCCAAAGGGGAGCTCAGGATGGATTCCGGGGAAATAAGCGGGCTTTCGCTTCCGAATTCCCCGGAAGGGAAAATGGTTCTCGAGGATTTATTGGTTGAGCATTCGGTTTCCCAGGAAGGAAAGATTGAACTTGGAGGGGATGACGCATATTCCGTCCTTTCTGTGCTTGGGATGCTAAAAGGAAAAGAGATAGGGGCACCCCCACAAATAAACGATTCTCTTTCGGTTCTTGAAAACATTTCTGAACTTTCCGGGATTACAATCCGGAATAAGGCTCCCACCTACATTGGCGGGCGCATGGGAAGGCCTGAGAAAGCAAAGGAGCGCGCAATGGAAGGGAAAACGCACATCCTCTTCCCGACCGCCTCAGAGAAGAATAGGAGCATAATCAAGAGGTACAGGGGGCTTAAAGCCCGCGAAGGCGAGCAATCCATAAACGCGGAAGTTGCACGCTACCGCTGCGCTTCCTGCAAGGCGCTCACGTTCTTTTCCCGCTGCCATTCCTGCGGAGAGGAGGCAAAGCCGGAAAGGGTATGCCAGAAATGCGGGGCAGTGACAACTGAAAAGAAACACTGCGACATGCCCGCCCTCTTTTATGACCGCAGGCCGGTTCCGCTCGTGGATTTATTCGAGAAGGCGCGCGAGGAACTCGGATTCACTCCTTCGGAAGTAAATGGAGTGAAAGGATTGTTCAGCCATAGGAAGGTTCCGGAAAGGCTGGAAAAAGGCTTTTTGCGCGCAAAGCACGACATTTTCGTTTTCAAGGACGGAACCTGCAGATTTGATGCGACCGATACTCCGATTACCCATTTCCGGATTTCAGAAATCGGGCAGACTCCTGAGGGAATTAAGGCGCTCGGCTATACTACTGATTGCAAGGGCGCCCCGATCACTAATGCAAATCAAGTGGTTGCGCTTTTCCAGCAGGATATAGTGGTCTCTTCGCATGGAATGGACTACATCGCGCGCATTGCAGCATTCGTAGATGATTCGCTTGTGCATATTTACGGCCTGCCGCCTTTCTACAATTTTAGGAATAGGGAGGATTTATTCGGGCACCTTGCAGTGGGGCTTTCCCCGCACACTTCCGCAGGGGTCCTCTGCAGGATAATTGGATTCACTAATGCAAACGTAGGCTATGGGCACCCCTATTTCCATACTGCAAAAAGGAGGAATTGCTTCTCAGGTGAAACCACAATCCCAATTCTGGAGAACGGAAGCTGGAAAATGGCTAAACTGAAGGAATTCGTTGAACAGAATTTGGGAGCGAATGCGCTGAAAGACGAGGCGGGAACCGCAGAATACTCTTCTGTCTCCGGTCTTCAAACCCTCGCTTTCAATCCGGATTCCAAGAAATTCGAGATTGCCGAAATAACCCATATTTCCAAACATATCACGCAGGATCATCTGCTTGAGATAGCAACCAAGAGCGGGAGAAAAATCACCGTTACCAAGGAGCACCCATTCCCCAACTGCGGAAAGAAGAAGATGGCGATGGACGCAGAGCGCCTTTATGTTCCCGCAAAGATTTCAATTCCTGAAAAGGATTTGGATTCTTTTGACGTTTCCGAATACAGCGAAGATGTTTTTGCAAGAACAAAATCAAAGCCATTTGCCGGAATGAATCTGAAATCCCTATCTAAAAAATCGGGAATGGGATACAAAACGTTCACAAATTACGTTTACCGCAATTCCTATCCGCTTTCATTGCTGAAGAAATTGGGCTTGGATAATGAAGAATGGGAAGTTGCCGCTAAACGCGATACTGTTTCCATAAAAAGAAAGATCTCGGTGGATGAAGATTTCCTCTTCTTACTCGGCCTTTATCTGGCTGAAGGCCACACAAGGAGGAAGGCAGGCTCTCATTACCAGGTTTCCTTTGCCGCTTCCAAAAAAGAAATGCGGAACCTTATAAAAACCAAAATAAACCGCGTTTTTGGGATAAAGCCAAACGAAACATCATCTTCAGTTACAATCTGCTCAAGGCTGGTTTATTCTTTCTTTGAAGGGCTGAAGGTTGGCGCAGGCGCAAAGAAGAAGCGCGTTCCTTCCTTTGTTTTATCGCTTCCAGAACGCAAGATCGCCGCTTTCCTAAACGGATACTTTAGCGGAGACGGCTCCTCTTCACTGGGTTCAACCCTGGAAGTGAACTGCACTTCGGTTAGCCGCGAACTTCTGGAAGGATTCTCTTTCCTTCTGGGGAGGCTTGGAATAATCCACTCCTGGAGCGAAAGCGACCGAGAAATCAATACAGGACCCATTCCGGAATTTTATGGGCATCCCGTAAGATTGCACTCATTCAAGCTTAGGATGTACGGGAAATCCGCAGCAGAATTTATAGAAAAGGTCGGTTTTGCCCTGCAAAAAGGTGAAAAGGCAAAGGCGGAGGCTGCAGAATGGGCCTCAAAATCCCGCGCAGCACGCAGGGAAGTGGAAGGAGATGTTTTCGTCGATGAAATAATCTCCAAGAAAATAGTCCAGGCAAAGGAGGATTACACCTATTCTGTTACGGTCGCCCCCCACCACACGGTTGTCGCTTCCGGGCTTGTTTCCCACCAATGTGATGGAGACGAAGACTCCATCATGCTTTTGCTGGATTGCCTCCTGAACTTCTCTCGCTCTTACCTTTCGGATAAGCGCGGAGGAACAATGGATGCACCCCTGACTCTTACCCCCCAAATAGATCCGCGCGAAGTGGATGATGAAGTGCATTGCATGGAAGTGGTCCATGAATATCCGCTGGAATTCTACAAGGCGGCTGAGCGCAATGCGTACCCCGGAGACGTAAAATTGCCCACCGTAAAGGATTTGCTCGGAAAAGACGAGCAATATGGAGACCTCCTCTTCACCCACGATACCGCGACCCTGAACGAAGGGCCGATGAAAACAATGTATGTGGAACTGGGCTCAATCCCGGAGAAAATTGCGGCAGAGTTCGAACTGCATGCAAAATTGCGCCCGGTGGATTTGCGGGACACTGCGGAAAGGCTCATCCTGAGCCACTTCATCCCGGACCTCTATGGAAATTTGCGCTCCTTTTCCAGGCAGAATTTCCGGTGCAGCGACTGCAACCTTATTTACAGGAGGGTTCCGCTCGCAGGAAAATGCACAAAGTGCGGAGGGAAGCTCCTCCTTACAATCAATAAGGGGGGAATAATCAAATACCTCTCAATTTCGCAAAATATGGTGGAGAAGTACGCACTTCCCGCCTACCTGGGGCAGAGGCTTGCGCTCCTTGAAAAGGAAATACACAGCGTTTTCGAAGATGATAAAATAAAGCAGACCGGGCTTTCGGACTTTATGTGAATTCAATAAAGAAATAATAAAAATAAAAATTACATGTGCTCCCTTGCAATCTTCCCCACAAACGGGATTTCGTATTCTTCCCCATTGAAGGCCTTCCATGCCGCAAAGAACATGAACGCTATCCAAACGAGCGCGATTAAGACTACAAACAGCCCCACGCAGAGCCCTCCCAGCCCGTAAGTGAATATCGCGGCAACAATCGCAAGGATCCACCCGCAAATCATTAGCGCCATAAAGAAGAATATGGAGATGATGTAGAACAGTATTGCCTGCGTTGCGTGGAACTTCAGGAACTTATTCTCCTTGTTTTTGGTAAGCAGTATTGCCAGGGAAGCAATAATCCCTATCCACATAAATGGGATGTAACAAAGGGCCGCGATAAGGTTCTGGTCTTCGGCCTTGCTCGCCTTCATTGTTTCAGGCTTCTTTTTCGCTTCCGTTTCCTTTCTTTTTGCCTTATTAGCCATAAATACCACTAATCCTTAAGTAATTAAAAATTAAAATAAAAGAAAAAAGTTTCAAGGAACTTATACGTATTTCCTTGCAAACTTGCCGAGCACCGGAATCTCGTACTCCTTGCCCTGGTATGCCAGCCATGCCAGGTAGAAGAACGCCACGAGGTACAGGAGGAGCAGGATTCCCATCACTGCCATCATGCAGATGCCGCCGATGCCGTAAGTGACCATGGAAATTACCATGGTGATTATCACGAGCACGATCCAGAGGCAGATGAACACTATTCCCCCGACAACCATGAACATGAGCGCCTGTATGGCGTGGAACTTGAGGAACTTATTCTCCTTCTTTTCAGTCAAAAGCACGTAGAGCGACACGAGGAACCCGATTGCAAATATCGGGATGTAGCAGAGCGCCGCGATGAGATTCTGGTCATTCCCGCTGCTTTTTGCCGGAGCCGCTGCCGCCGGTTCTGGTTTTTCTTTCTTTTCAACTGCCATATATTCACCGTTTTTCGCTTCTAGTTGTAAGAGGAGTTTTTTAAATGTTGGGGAAAGCCCGGGCGGGCGCGGTTTTTTGGATGGAGGGAAAGCCTTTTATTCCAAAACCAACCCAAAATAGGCATGCAAGGCACGGCGCATGCTGCAAAAGAGAAGCCTGAGGAACAGCCAGCGCAATCCACGGCGCCTCAACGGGCCGAGCAGGGGCATGGCAAGCAGGTTCCGGTAAAAACGGAAAAATCGATTGAAGAGATAATGGAAGTTCTCAAAAGCCCCACTTCCCAGGCGCTTTCAGACGCAATTAATTTCCTGAAGGGCCGCATGAAGCCGGACAAGGAAGACGAAACCTACGCCGCCCTCAAGGGCATAATACCTGATAAGGACTTCATGTCTTTCAAAAAAGGCGCAGTGGTTTTTGCAATCCCCCCTGAAGGGAGCAAGGAAGCAGACATTTTTTGGGAAGCCTACAACAAAGAATCTGCCAAAGCCGACGAAGACCGCTCTTTCATCCGCCTTCAGGTTTATGAGAAGGAAGGCATCGTGATCGCAACAAACATTTTGTACATGCCCCCCGAGATGCAGAAGGTGGCGCCCTCCATCGCAGACTCAATGGAAAAAATACTGGCCACTGCGGATGAGGGGCTGATTGCAAAGGCGCTTGGCGCCTACACCACGATGCAGGAGGCTTTCGCTGCCGGAGAGAGGAATGCGGCGGAATGGAGGCAGGGCTACTACGAAACAAGGCTTGCGCAGTTCAACAGGAACGCAACAAGGTATTGCGCGGTCAGCGAGGGCTTCCAGAGGGTTTCAAAAACAATCTCGCTTGCAGAGAAGGCATACGGGCAGTACAATGAGCTGGGGGCGGAATATGCAAAACAGCTTTCTTCCCTTGCGGAAACGGGCGAAATCCCCGAAAGTTCAGGCAGGAAAGTGGAAAGCGCCAAATACTGGCTTGCCCACACGGAGGAACAGCTTTCAGAAGCAAAATGGCTGATGCTCCTGCACAAGCTTTCGGGCGTTGATGCAAGGGAAAGGATAGATGCGGGGATAAGCTGGGGCCTTTATTCCTCTCCTGAGGAAGCACTATACAAGCAAATAGCCGGGGAGCTGGATTCCCTGCTCAGCAAGATGAAGGCTCCGGGAGCGGAATCAAAGAAAGTTTCCACTGATATGGAAAAGGCGCTAAGCCTCGTCGCGGTTCTTGAGGCGCTCGCATGGAAAACAGACCTGGAGCACTACCGCAGCGGGCTTTTGGCAGCCCCTGAGAAACACGGAGGGCTGGAACTGAAGCCTGCCGAAGAGCTGAAGCGGCTTGCTGCAAAGGCAGATGCGTATTGCGGGTACATGAAAAACCTTATCGAAGGCGCGCCGTTGCTCCAGAAAGAGGAGAGGAAGGAATTCCTTGATGCAATCGATTCTGCGCGCGATTCAATAAAGAAAGCAACCACTCTTGATGCGCTTTCTGCGGCTTCGGCTTCCTTGAAAAACATGGGCGAGGGAGCAGCGGTTGCCCTCAGCGAAAGATACGAGATGTCGCGCGCGGAGAACCCGAAAAATCCCTGGTCTGTGCGCACCGCCGAATACGCAAAAATGTATGCGCTCAGGTATTCCGTCCCATTAATCATAGGCACTACGGTGATAGGGGGCGCGGCAGGAAGCATCGCGGGAGGCCCCGGCGGGATTTTGGGGGGCGCGGAAACAGGTTATAACGTAGGGGGCGCAATCGTAGGCAGCGCCGCAATTTTCGTTTCCGCAGAAGCCCTTTCCAGGTATTTCACTTCCGAAGGCTATGAGGCAGATAGGGCAATTGAGGATTTGAGGGCAGGGGCGGCCCTGATGATGTTCGCAGCAGGCGGCGGACCAATAAAGGCGCTGGCCAAGCCCCTTTCCACAATCGTTTTGAGCGCAACAGCGGCTTCCAGCCTGGTTCTTCTCCAGAGCGATTTAAGGTCCGGAGACTCGAGCAAGTACATGAATATTCCCTCGGATGTCGCTTTCATTGCGATTGGCGGGATGGGCTTTGTGCGCACCTTCTGGGGCGGGTTCAGGCCGCTAAATCTGGGCGCGGGCGCGGCAGACGTCTTCACCGTTGCCGATTCCGCAGGGATTGCGAGCACAAAGCTTAGCGATAAGGTTTCCTCTTTCCTTGCAAGGCCGCTTGAAGCGGGGTATTCCCCGAAATGGTTTGCAATTAATGCGCTCTTCGGAGGAGGCACCCGTTCCGGAGACATTTATTATTCCCTTAAGCACGGAAACGTGAATTCAGCGCTAACCGCGCTCGGGAAAGGCTTTAGTGAGGTTACCGGGCAGATGGTCGGGTTTGACTTTTTGCTCACAGGAGTCGGAACAGCGGGAAAAGCAGGCATCAGGAGCACATTCGGAAGAATACCCAGGGAAATGGAGCTCCAGTCTTTCAGGATAAATGTCCCCTGGAGGGATGCGAAATATGTCAAATTTTTGGAAGAGGAGGGGCTGGACAATGAAATTTATGCGATAGTGGGAAAAGTGAAGCCAATGCCGCTCGATAGGGAAACCGCTGCCCGCGTTATTGAGATCGCTTATGGAAGCAGCGGAAAGGTTTCCCCGGCGTATGTGCAGAAGGCGCTTGGGCTCGAAGGTGAAGAAGGCGCGAAGGCAGCGGCTCAGATATCCAAGGAAGTTTCAAAAAGCTGGGAAGAGGGGCGCGCCGCGTTTGCCAAGAAGGCAGCCGCAGGAAAGGAATTCTGGAGAGATGCAGAGAAGAAGATGGAGAAAAACAGGGCGCTTGTGCGCGCAGCCTCGCTTGGAAAGAAATACGGGGCCGAAGCCGTCGCACTCGGTGCGCTTGCTTATATCGAACTGAAGTCTGCCCCGGAAAAAGCGCTCAGGAAGGAACTCTCCAACATGCTTACGGATGCCGAAGGCCATTTCATCAGCGCGTCTCTTGCAACATCGCTCGGGGAGCTTGGCTTTGTGCAGGTAGATAAGGATAAACTATTTGATGGCGCCTCGGAAGCATTCTCTTTGGGAAAGAGGGTGAGCGAGGGCGACTACGCGCTTTCCAAATTCCCGGAATTTAAGAATGAGGAAACATCCAAGCGGTTCATGCTCGCATGCGCATCCGCGCTGCTCATGAACGGGGTGCCGGTAACGGAGAAGGAGATGCTCTCCCTTGCCTCAAAGCTCTATGAAGCCATGGAAAAAGCAGGAATAGCGCCCGCCCCCAAGACTCCGCCGCTGGACGGGCTTGCGCTTCTTGCCTCCCTTGTGCTCAATGGAAAAGAGGAGGACTTCATCAATGCCTTCCCTGAGATTGCATCCACAACGGAAAAGGGAAACGAGCCCATCATTTTCAACTGCGCGGTTTCTGCCTATTACTATGCGGCAATTTCCGGAAAAAGCGTGGAATGGGCGCGGGACGAATCCCCCATGATTTTTCAGGCGCTTATGGATAGGGGGATGGCGCAGTATTACTCCGCAACCGAGCTTGCATTAATGGCGGGGCAATTATACGGAGAAGACCTTTCCACGGATAGGATATGGGAAGCGGCAGGCAACGCAAGGCAGAGGATGAGCAGCATCATCTGGAACATGGCACATGAGTAATATTTATAAATAAAAGCAGAGAAAATATGATTAAAAAGGTGTAAACATGGCAGGACCAGTACCAAAAATGTCTAAAGATGCAATATTGGCTTCGCTCGTCGATGATTATCTGAAAACTCCGGTAAAGGACCAGCCCAAGGCTCTGGACAGCCTCGCTACCCGGGGAGAAGCCGCCTATAAGCGGTTCGGGTTTGCCGTCACCACCACAACCCGTGATGAAATAAAGCAAGAGATACTTGGCCGCTCTGTCGGCCCTGTCGGCCCGGTTGTGCCAAAAGTTGCAGACGCAGCCAACGAGGTTTATTCGGATTTTGCAAAGAAGTATACTACGGAGTTTGCGAGATTGAAGACACTTAGCATAACTGATTTTGAAAGGGATTTGAAGCCCTTAGTGGATGATGCGGAGAAAGAATTCAAGAAAGCACAGAAAAAAGACGCCACATTGAAAATCCCTACGCGCAAGGAAATTGAACAGGAAATAATTGTCAGGGGGGAGATGAAAGAATGGTTGGCTAACAACGTGCTTCCTGCATGCAAGAAATTTGAGAAGCTGCTATCCAATGAAAGTATGACGGTGGAAAGATATCGGGCCGGAGTCAGGGCACTAAATGAAGGGCAAAGCATCGACCAGTTATGGGTGGCGCTAAGGAAGGTAGGGGTAGACGAAAAAGTCATAACCCGCCTTCAGGCAGGCATTACTGCAGATGAGGCACTTCAAATCACCACTGCCCTCAGCAGGGACCTTTACCATTTCGAAGCCGCACCTGACAGGACTGTGAGGGGGGCACTTACCGCAGCTGGAGCTGCAATCTGGGCATACCAGCTTCCGGCTGCCAAGATAACTTCGTTATTCTTTACTGCATCCGCGGTCGGCCCGGTAAAAGCGTATGATGCAATCCGCGGAACGGACGTTTGGGCAAACAGAACCAAGCCGTGGCTGGATGATTTTGCAAACAAACGAGGCTTGCTTGCGACCCCGAAAGCGGTTTTTGCGATTCCGATTCTTGCGGGCGCAGGCTATTTCACTTACAAGTTGTACAGGCATTATGTGCCGAGTAAGGAAGAAGAAATTCAGGGTGGCGCACCGGCGCTCAAGCCCGTAATCAGAAGGGACGACGCAAAGGGGATACCGGACGAGCTCGCATATATGGCAGGCGGCGGAATCCGCAAGCCCCTCATGGAAAGCACGGAAGGGGCGGCGCGTGAATTAAAGATAGTCAAAAAAATCCAGGAAGCCCTCAAAGGCGATGAGAACGCCCAGAAGCGCTGTTTCGACATCCTGCTCGACATGATAAACGGGAACAAGGACTTCAAGTCAAGTTCGCAGAAATTCATTGCGAAGCTTGAGGACGTTGGGCAGTTTGTTGCCGCGCTTGTAGAGCTCCAGAAGTCAAAGGCTGATACGGCAGTCCTTGCAACTGCGATGTTCAGCATAATCAAATATTACAAGCTCGAGGTGTACGGCGAAGTTGCAAAAGACCTTGTCGCATACCTGAACAGGAACCCGAGGGCAGATGTCGAGAAAGCCCTTATGGAGCCGGAAACAATGCTGAAGTCAATCGGCCAGGCTCTTGACAAGTATGCCAAGCAGATGACTCAGGAGTGGATGAAGAGGCCGTTCCCGATATTTAAGGACATGGGCTTCGATGAGACCCAGCCATACGTAAAGGACGCATCCGCCATGATACGCGCCTACTTCCGCAAGGAGGACTGGGAAGAAGTCGCGCGCGCAATGGCTACCGCATACAAGGAGCAGCGGTTCGAGCAGAATCCAAGGGACAGGGCCCCCACTACGGTCCCGGAAAGGTACATCATGCATCTGGAGGCGCTTTCAATCCTCATGTATGCAACTTCGGAACCGGGATTGCAGAACGAGATGCCCGGGAGGGGCATAGACCTCAGGTCTGCAATCGACACGCTGGCGCTCTTTACCAGATATATAAAGCAGGAGAGGCAATGGGCCGGAGACGAGGCAGGGCAGAGGCAGAAGGCCAAGATGTGGCTCATGGCGGCAAGCGAAGTAATGCTCTACAAGCCAACACTTGAAGGCCTGGACGAAGGGGTGAAGAGCGTGCTCTCAATGCACCCCGAGTGGCTGCGCCCGGACATCAGCAAATCGGTGATTGACACCTCTCCCATATCCAGTATGCTTGCGGAGAAAATAAAAACTCCGGAGAAACGGCTTGCGCTTGCCCACGCAATCAACGACATCTTCACCGGGGAGTACAGGCAGAGGGCCGCACAGGAGATCCTTGCGATGGTTGATGACACCATGACCGTGAGCGAAATCCAGGAAGTGGCGAACGGGCTGGCTTTTGAAGCAAGAACCGGATACCGCGGGGCATTATGGAAGACCTTCATGGACAAGGACCTTGAGAGCTTTTTCCCTTCAGAAGGGGAAGAGGCAAGGAATGCGGCGAAGTTCAAAGCAGACACTGCGCGCTCGCTCCACACCCTCACTACGCACGAAGAGTATGTGGCGGCAAGGGACGCACTTGTGATGTTCATCCAGAAATTCAGCAACGATGCGGCAGCGGGATACGCCGACCTCAAAGAAGGCAAGCATATCGACCCAACTCCGGAAATAATAGCGATTGCCGCGTTCGAGATTGCAAAGGCGGTGAGAGGCCAGGAAAATCCAGACATAAACAAAGTTTCTAGCGACATGCTGGCTTCAAAGGAAAAGAAGTATACCGACGCTCTCAGCAAGCTGCCCATAAAACAGGAGAAGAAGAGAAAGTAGGCTTCCCTTCAACCAACCTCTTTTTATATTCTTTTTCATAATTTTTCAACGTGAAGATTTACAATTCGCTTTCAAGAAAACTAGAGGAGTTCGAGCCTGTGGAAGAGGGGAAGGCATACATCTACGTGTGCGGGCTCACCCCCTACGACCATGCGCACCTTGGGCACGCCCGAACTTATATCGCAATGGATTTCCTAAAACGCTATTTAATGTATAAGGGATTCAAGGTCCTCCATATCCAGAACATTACAGATATAGAGGATAAAATATTCAAGAGAAGCAGGGAAACAGGAATCTCTCCATTGGAACTCTCTAAGAAATTCCACACAGAAGCATTGGAGGAATTCGAAAAGCTCAACATAATCCCGGCAAACCACTACCCCGCGGTAAGCGAGCACATCCCGGAAATAATTGAAATGATTTCGGACATTGTTGCCGCAGGGCACGCCTACGAAACCGAAACCGGGGTTTATTTCGATGTTAATTCCTTCCCGGGCTATGGAAAGCTCTCAGGGCAGAAAATAGAAGAGGTGAACCGCGGGGCGCGCGTGGATGTGGATGAGACGAAAAAAGACCCTGCGGACTTCGCGCTCTGGAAAAAAGGCGAGGACGTACTTACTTTTGAAAGCCCCTGGGGAATAGGAAGGCCCGGCTGGCACATTGAATGCTCCGCAATGAGCATGAAATATACAAACGGAAGAACTTTGGATATGCACGGGGGAGGAAGGGACCTTGTGTTTCCCCACCACGAAAACGAGGTTGCGCAGGCTGAAGCCGCAAATGGCGGGCAATTCTCAAAATACTGGGTGCACACCGGCTTCCTAACGGTGAATGGGGAAAAGATGAGCAAATCTTTAGGCAATTTCATCATTCTTAGAGACCTCCTCAATAAGCACCCGCCCTATGCGCTGCGGCTTTTCTTCCTTCAGTCCCATTACCGGAGCCCGGTGGATTACAGCGAGGTTGCGATTGAAGCCGCGGGAAAGAGCGCGGAGCGCCTCTTCAACTTCCTTGAGCGTTCAAGCGAGCTTCCAAAGGAAGGGGGAAAAGCCGACAGGGATTTCCGGCAGAAAGTTGAAATGGAAAAAGAAGCCTTCTATTCAGCGCTGGATAATGATTTGGACGCTCCGGATGCGATTTCGCACTTATTTGCATTAATTAGCGCCTGCTTCTCAAATATGCAGGAAAAGGAGCCGGATTTCGAGGAAATCCACAGGGCAAGGGAAGAGGTTTCCAAGATGCTCTGGATTTTCGGATTGCAAAAAGAAGAGAAGAAGCTCTCTTCGCACAAGGAAAAAGAGATAGACGCACTGGTGGAGGAACGCGAAAAGGCAAGGAAGGAAAGGAATTTCAAACGTTCCGATGAAATAAGGACTACGCTTGCCCAGATGGGCATAATACTGGAGGATACTGCAAAAGGCCCCAGATGGAGATACAAAGGGTGAATTGAATGAAATGGATATTCGCATTTTTCATAATTGGCCTGCTTCTTTTTGCAGGTTGCGGCGCTCAGCAGCCGCCCGCGGAAGAGACGCAGGAGCCCGCGCCCGTTGTAGTGCCTCCGGTGGCGCAGCCGGTCGTGCAGGCGCCTGCAGAAAAAATCAACATTGGTTTTGTTGGCCCGCTTAGCGGCGCCCATATGCAGGAAGGGACAGAGGCGCTCAATTCGCTGAAGCTTTCCGCAAAAGACCTTTCAGACAAGAAGTATGAGTACGTGATTGTTTCGCAGGATGGAGGTTGCAACGCAAGCGTAGCGGCAGGCGCGCTCGATGCGCTTTCTGCACAGGGAATAAGTGCCGTGGTTGGAGGGGTATGCCCTGAGGAAGTTGACGGCATGGCGCCGAAACTGCAGCAGGATGGAATGATGTTGATTTCCCTCTCCACCGGAAGCACGGATAACGAATACATAATGAATTTTGCAGGCTCACCTGATGCATTAGGGGAGCAGATGGCTCTTTTCTGCCTTGACCGCTCATGGAGGCGGCCGATGGTGGTCACGGACGGGAGCGCGGATGCGCTCAAGAGGGCGGGCCTCTTCGCTGCGGCTGAAAAGGCGCACGCGATGGGCGCCCTCCCTGCAGATAAATACGATTCCAACTTTGCAGCCACCGCGCTCAAGATAAAGAGCGAAGTTCCGGAAGCGGTCGTTGTATTCGCTTCCGACCCAGTGATTGGGGCAAAAATTGTGAACGGGCTGCGCGATGCAGGAATCACTGCGCCAATACTTGGCGACTGGGTTCTCGTATCGAACGGGGGGATTTCAGGGATGGGGACAAATGCGGAGGGAGTTTACGGAGTATTGCCGGAATTTGATGAGAACGACCCGGCAGCGACGTTCTACCTCAACGCTTATACCTCCAGCTATGGAGTTCCGCAGGACAAGATTCTTGTGGGGAACGCAAGGAACGCAATGTACCTCCTTGCCCAGGCTGAGGGTTTCTACAGCTACAAGCCGACTTCCGATCAAGTCAGGCAGTACTGGACGAATCTTGACAGCTGGATGGGAATCGGGGGGACTTTAAACTTCAAGAGCGGCGACCGGGTTGCCTCTTTCCGCTTCGTTAAGGTGAGCGGGGGAGCGGTGCAGCCGGCATAACCCTTTTTATTCCTTTTTCCCCATCTTTATCCCTTGCATTAATGCTTCTGAGCCAAACCTAAATTTATGGGGGAGGATCAGGATTAATTCAGTGGGCTTGTAGCTCAGCTTGGTAGAGCAACGGACTCTTAATCCGTCTGCCGGGGGTTCGAATCCCCCCAAGCCCGTCTGCCCTTTCTTTTTGCAAAAAGAAAGGGCCGGTCGCAGCGTGTAGCTCGCGCTAAATGAGTGATATCTTAAGAGCTACACACTGCGAGGTTCCCCCAAAGAAAAAGCAGTATCGGATATTGGTTCTAATTTCCTTTTGAAACTCTTAGTGCATCTCCTGACGTCGCCTTTGCAACTCTTTGAACTTCTCCTTGCACTACTCTTTCTTATTAACAAAAATTGAGGGGGAATAGATTTTCCGCGCTGAAAGGGCTTTCTTTATTGATGGATTCAGTGCTATGTATGCATAAACAAGGGGCGCAAGAATCCCTACGATTACTAGATTCCCAATCAGGTGGCTAACCGTAAACGGAATCTGCCCGATGAATGCATCAGTGAAGCTCATTGGAAAGAGGAGCGGCCCGCCAATTACCCCGGTAAGGAAATCGAAAGCAATCGTCCCCGCAAAACTCATCCCAAGGAAATTAACCAGGCTCCCGGAAGGCTGAAAGCGGTTGAATAGAATCCCTACAATTCCCCAGGAAAGGGCGCACATTATCGTCCAGACTCCTACTGCTCCCATAACTACATCCACAAGCGAGTAAAGGAGCGCCCCAAGAAGGAATGCGTACTCCCTCCGCAGAAGCGGGCAGAAAGCAGTAGTAATAACCATGAGAATGCCGAAAGTCCATGCAATTGAAATCGTCCAGTCCATACCTGCGCCCAGAGCCTTTTTCCAACCAAGCATTTTAACGGTTTCTACAAAAATACATGTTTCCTTTATAAGAATAGCCGCACAAATACTTGTTCGTGGGAGAAGAAAAAGAACCAATACGCATTACCTTTGTTCCAGTAGCTCATCTTTCCAAGGGCAGCCCTGCGCTCGTAAGAAAAACAATTGAAAAGGAAATGCCGCAATACATAGGGCTGGAATTGTGCAGGCCGAGGCTCGAAGCGCTTGTCCGGGGGGGAGGCAGGAGCCCCTCCCTTTCAATGGCATTAAGCCACCCCACGACCGCGGTAATGTACGTGGCGCAGCAGCTCCTCGGGAAATGGTGGAACCTGAAGCCCGGGGAAGAAATGGTGGAAGCGTTGAGAACCGCACGGGACATCCAGCGCCCGGTGCTCCTTCTGGACCAGGATATCCGCCTAACTTCAAAACTTATTGAGAAAATTCCATTAAAGGAGAAAATAGGGCTGGTTCTCGGGGGAGGCAGAATGCCCGGCCAGGGAAAGGAAAAGATGACGCTTGAGAAAATAATGGAGCCCAAAAACCTGGAAATCCTCCTCTCAAAAATGGAAAAGGAATTCCCAACGACCTACCGGGTGTTCGTTTCCTCAAGGAATAAGCACATGTTCGAAAAACTGATGAAAGTCGAGCCGGAGAGCGCAGTGGTGGTCGTAGGGGCTGCGCACGTCCCGGGCCTCCTCAAACTCGCTAAAGAATCAGAAGAAAAGGGGGGAAGGGAAATAAAGGCAAAGGTTGCAAGGTGAATGCATGGGAATACTCCTGCGGAGCAAGCCGGCTGCGGTTTTCCTCTTCCTAAAGGGAAAAGAGCAGGCATACCTATCTGAAATCGCAAAAGAGACCGGCACAACCTATGTATACATTACAAATTTGGCAACCGCATTAGAGAAGAAGGGCCTCATCACAACCGCAAAGGAAGGAAAGAAGAAGATGGTTAAGCTCACAGAAAAAGGGAAGGAAGTAGCAAACTTCGCAGAAGAGATAAAGAGGAGATTTGCTGATACGGGAATTCCCGGGGCTGAGCAAAGACCCGCGCAGGCTTGAAGGGGGAGTGCTCGCAACCGGTTACATGATTGGAAGCATTGCGATAGACGCCCCGGAAGGCGTCCAGTACGAAAACCCTTCAATAATCCTTATCACGCACGAACATTGCGACCATATTGCGGGCTTAACCTACTCAAACGTCCCTTATGCAGCCTCAAAATTCACCGCAGACGCAATCGTTGGAAGAAGGGAAGAGGCAACGCTCTGCGGCCACCTGGGCATAAGAATCCCGGACAGGAACCCGAAAGCAATCCTCACGGAAGGGCAAATCCTGAAGGAAGAGGGGTTCTCGCTGGAAGTAATCGAGACCCCCGGGCATTCCGAAGGCTCGCTCTGTTTCTATTGCAAGGAAGAAAAAACCCTTTTCAGCGGAGATACGGTATTTGGGGATTACAGCCTTCCTGCGCTAGCCCTCCCCACAAGCAACCCGGCAAAACTGCTGGATTCCTATGAAAAGCTCCTAAAATACGAAATAAAGGCATTTTGCCCAGGCCATGGGGGCAAATTCTCAAAAGAAAATTATGTGCGGGAGCTTCTCCCGCGCCTAAAGGAACTCACACTAGTCTGAGGGTCAATGCCTTTGCAGCCTTCCCCTGGACTTTATTGTAGTCTTGGTAGTGCGCATAAGCTGTTACTTTCATCCCGACTTCACCTGCGCGGGACATGGAACTCCCATAGATAGTGGTGTTGATCTCCTTTGTTGCCCCGGGCGCAAGCTCCCCGAGCCTGTTCTCAAGGTGCCTCTTTGCGCAGGTAACGTCAAAACCCACCTTGTTCCCCGCAGCAATGTCAAAATCAACGGAAACGAGCTGCTTCATTCCAGAGAGGTTCTGGACTACGACGTTCATCGTTAATTTCGACTCCTTGCTGGCCTGCAGCCGCATTGGAGTAAACTTAGTTGCTATCTTAAAAGGCGTGCCGCTTCCGCTTGATGCGGGCATTTCGCTTGAAGGCTCCCCCCCTTTTCCACCTAGCCAGTCAAATAATCCCATAGAATCACTGGAATAAGAGTATATGATTAAGTTTAAAACGGTTGCAGTCGGAGAATTTGCCAATCTTTATGAAGGCAGTGGTTAAGTAAGGGTTATGGGGGAAAATGGAGGTAAAAAACACGCTCTTCCACAAAACCGGTCTAAGGGAGAAACCTTTAAATAGACCCGCCATGTAATACTCCCTTGCGTATTTTGGGGAGGAAATTGGTCGCCTTGCCAGCCAGCGCATGCGTGCGCTGGCCTAATTCTTTATACCGCTTAACCTCGGGTATATCTCATGGATTCAATTGAAATCGACGGTTCTTTGGGCGAAGGCGGCGGGCAGATTGTCCGCACCTCCCTATCCCTTTCTGCGCTTACCGGGAAGCCTCTTAGCATATATAATATAAGGGCGGGCAGGGACCCTCCTGGCCTCAAGCCCCAGCACGTTGCCTGCGCAAGGGCGGTCCGCTCAATTGCAAGGGGAACGCTGGAAGGCGCGGAAGAGGGCAGCGATGAGCTCAAGTATTCCCCTGCGCAGATTTACGGGGGGAAATATGAGTTTGATATAGGAACCGCAGGTTCAACAATACTTCTTGCGCAGACAATCCTTCCTCTCCTATTTGCCGCTTCCAAAAAGAGCACAATCAAGATAAGAGGGGGCACCCATGTGCCCAAAGCGCCAACTTATGAATATTTCGAGAAGGTTTTCCTTCCCGCGCTCTCGCTTTTCGGCTTAGAGGCAAAGTGCACAATTGAAAGGGCGGGCTTTTTCCCAAGAGGGGGCGGAGAAATAACCCTGGAAGTGAATCCCGGAACCCCTAAGCCGGTAACTTACTGGCCAAGGGAATCAATCATGCGCGCAGTGCTTATCTACTCCAATCTTCCATTGAAGGTCCCGGTAAGGGAAAAGAAAATACTGCTCACTAATGATATCAATGAAGTATATATGAGGGAATACGAGGCAACCGACCCGGGAAATGCGGTCCTGCTCTGGAAAGGATTCTGCGGAAGTGCGGTTCTTGGGGAGAAGGGTTTGCGCTCGGAGGAGGTCTCCCAGATTGCAATTGAGGATCTTGAAGGGGAAGGGGATGCGGAAGTTGACCGTCACCTTGCAGACCAACTGCTCCTATACGCAGCACTCGCGGGCAAAACAAGGTTTAAAACCTCTCTCCTCTCAAAGCATACAGAAACGAGCATTTACGTCATAGAAAAGTTCCTTGGGAAAAAGTTTTTCACAGAAGGGAACGAAGTATGGGTCGAGTGAAAAAATGGTTGCGATGCTGGATAAGCCCGGTCTTTTGCTTACTTTCCTGCTTGCGCTAATAATATTTGCAACAGGGGGGCTCCAGTTCCTAGCCTTGATTTTTGCATTCTTGATATTTGCACTCCTTGCAACCCGCTTCGGCTATTACGAAAAGAAGGAAATGGGCATCTACGAACATGACCGGAGCTGGGAGAACGTCCTTTCCAATGGGCTTGTGCCAACAATTGTTTCGGTTGTCGGTTTTTTCCTCGGTTTTGGTCCGCTCCCTTACATTTGCTCGGTTGCGGCAGTCACGGCGGATAAATTTGCATCCGAACTCGGGGTTCTGGGAGGGGACCCAATCTCCCTGGATGGATTCAAGAAGGTAAAGCCAGGAACAAGCGGGGCAGTTAGCCCAACGGGCACGATAATGTCGCTTGTAGGCGCTGCAGGAATCGGGGTAATCTCCATTTTCCTCTTTGGGATAACCCCAACGGTAGCCTTAATGATAGCATTTGCAGGGTTTGCAGGCTCTTTTGCAGACACCCTCTTTGGGGTGCTTGAAGAAAAAGGTTTCGGAACTAAAGGAACAACGAACCTGCTCTGCTCCGTTACTGGGGCGGTGCTCGGTTTCCTGATAAGGTGAAAAAATTGAAAGCAATAATATTGTGCGGAGGGGAAGGGACAAGGCTTCGCCCGTATACCTACACTCTCCCAAAAACCATGCTCCCGGTTGGCGGAAGGCCTCTTCTTGAATACATAATTGAGCACCTGAAGAGCAGCGGAATTACGGATATAGTGCTCTCAGTGGGCTATCTGCGCGAAAAAATCATGAACTATTTCGGGGACGGGAAGAAATTCGGCGTTAAAATCGATTATTTTCTAGAAGATGAGGCGCTCAGCACCGCAGGCGCAATCTACCCGCACAAAAGCAAGCTCAAGGGGACCTTCCTGGTTCTCATGGGCGACCAGATAACGAATATCGACTTCAAGAGGATGGCAGAAGTGCACAAAAAGAGCGGAGCGGTCGCGACAATTGCGGCAAAAACAATCCAAACTCCGATTGAATACGGAGTAATCGAGGTTTCCGCCAAAGGCCAGATCTCCGGCTTCAAGGAAAAACCAATCCTTGAGAATCTCATAAATACGGGAATTTACATTCTCGAGCCTGAAGCTCTCGAATACATAAAGCCGAAAGAGGATTTTGCGAAGGACGTTTTCCCTAGGATTCTGGAATCCGGCAAAAAGCTCCAAACCTATGAAATGGAAAAGGAATACTGGCTCGATATAGGAAGAGTTTCAGATTACGAGAGGGTTCGCAGCCTTTTTCCAAAAGTGGGGGTTTCAAAAGGCATCGCAGATCTACGGCTTGACGAATAGGATCAATACGATAAGCCCGACCATTGCCTGCGCAAAAATCATCAGCATAACGAGGTTCTTTTCGCTTATTCCATTTGCCTTCTTCATAATGAGCTGGCAGAGGCCCCTTGCTTTTCCTTCAACCGGGTAGAGCTTCCCGCCCCTTGGTTCCCCCCACCATTTGCTGCTCGGGAATTTATTTGCAAGTTTTATGAAAAAGTCCAGCACGAAGAGGATGAGCATGAGCGCCCCTGCGCTCTCCATATTTCCAATAATCACCCCGGTAGCTAACGCTGCCCCAATCATGAGGGTTCCCACATCCCCCGGGAATACCTTTGCAGGATACCAGTTCATGGGCAGGAATCCGAGCAATGCACCCAGCATGGGCAGGCAGAACACAAGCATTTCGGTATTTCCCTGGCTCCACGCAAGCAGAATCATGAAGAAGAAAATCACCGCGCCCATCCCCGCCTCCATTCCGTTGAAGCCTGCCAGCATATTGGTGAGGTTGGATGCGACCGCAACCCCAATCGGGATTAGCACAAGTATGTAGAATACCCCAAAATCAACCGTCCCTATAAAGGGAACTGCCATCGAGGTGCTTCCTGCAGCGGTTACTGCAATCAGCGGGACTGCCGCAAGAAGCGGCATGAGCGCCTTCGCCCATTGCGGGATGCTGAGCAAATCATCGAGTATTCCGATAAATGCGAGCGCGTGGATCGTTACGAGGCCTGCGAGGATGTAGAGGATATTGAATTCCATACCGTTGAACGTATTCAATGCAATTGCAAGGAGTATTCCTGCGGAAAAGCCGATTACGATTGCAAGGCCGCCCATCTCCGCGACTTCGGGCTTTCCCCCCTTGTTCACATCCTTCCCGACCATTCCAGCGGCTTTCAATTTGGGGGCAAGGAGTTTTATTGATAAGTTAGAAATTATGAATGAGGCAACGAATATCAGCAAATAGGAATAATTTCCCAAATTAAAAAGAGCAATTGCCAATCATTCACCCCGCAGTTCCTTCAGTATTTTCTTTGCGTTTTCAACTGAGTACTCCTTATCTTTTGCAAGGCGCGCTGCAACTTCCTCTACCTCATCAGGGGTTGCGCCTGCAATTATCGCGATGTTTGCGCCGTGCAGTTTCATGTGCCCTGCCTGGATCCCTTCAGTGGAAAGCGCGCGAAGGGCTGCAAAATTCTGCGCAAGCCCGACTGCCGCCATAACCATCGAGAGTTCGCGGGCATCCTTAACTCCGAGGATTTTGAGGGCAATTGGCGCAACCGGGTTTGTTTTTATCGAGCCTCCAATGGTTCCAACTGCAAGGGGAAGCTCGATTTCACCAACCAGGTTCCCTTTTGCATCCTTATAGAAGCGCGTGAGCGGCTTATACCCTCCCATTGCGGCAAATGCGTGAGCGCCCGCTTCAACCGCCCTCCAGTCGTTTCCGGTTGCGACCGCGACCGCGTCAATTCCGTTCATTGAGCCCTTATTGTGGGTTGAGCACCTGTAAATGTCGTTTGCGGCAAGTTCGTATGCATCGAGAACCCCTTCGATTTCCTCTTCGCTCAAGATCCCTTTTTTCCAGGTGCATCTTGCGCGCGCCTTGCGGAGAAGAGCTAGGTTTGTAAGTATGCGCAGGCGGGCCTTCCCCCCGCATTTACTAACAATAAGTGGCGCAACCCCTTCAAGCATCGTATTCACGGTATTTGCGCCCATCGCATCGCGCACATCCACCGCGAATTCCGCAATCAGCATGCTTCCGCGCGAACTTTCAATGATGCGTGCGCCCATTCCGCGCAACCCTCCCCCGTATTTTTCCATCTGGGAGCAGAGCTCCTTTGCGCCGGAGTAAATCTCATCCCTGTTCTCTTCGAATTTCTTGAGCGCGTCCTTCCCAACCCCTACAATCTGCACCTGCCCAAGCATCACCGGCTCATCCGCTTCTGCGGAAAAGCCTCCGGATTCGCGCGCGAGCTTTGCGCCTTTTGATGCAGCCGCAATCACAGAAGGCTCTTCAATCGCCATCGGCACAACGTATTCCCTTCCATTTACCAGGAAGCCCGGAACAATCCCCAAGGGAATGTGCGTGGCGCCCACCACATTCTCGACCATCCGGTTTGCGGTTTCAAGCGTTAGCGCCCCGGAATCCAGGAGGGTTTTCGCCTCCTCGTCAGTAACTCCGCACTCGCTTTTGAGCAGTTTCATTCTCTCTTCTATCGATAGCTTGTAGAAGCCGGAGAATTTTTCCATGCCCACATTTATGCCCGAAAACCTTTATTATGCTTGCATAGGAAATACGGGCATGAACTTCAGCAGAATCATGTTTGGATTGTTTGTTGTGCTCCTCTTTGCGGGGGTTTCCTTCGCGGGGTGCGCATTGAAGGCATACCAGGATGCATGCTATTCATGCTCATTTGACGCGAACGGGAAGATCGACCAGTCGTGCTCATCAGGCTACCAGGCAAGCGGAACGGCCTGCGTTTCAACCACTTACCCGATAACGGCAGGGAAATATGCCTTAGGCCAGTGCCCTAAGATCGATGTTTGTGCATCGGAGCTTCGCTCCTGCACTTCGCAATATTCAACCGGGAATGACAAGGAGGACTGCAGTAGAGGCCCGCTACAAGTATGCTATGCCAACGCTGACACCTGCGTTGCGCAGGCAGCAATAGAATGCGGCGACACCCCCCAGCGGTCCCAGTGCCTCCCTTCATTCGCGCTCCTGGCGGTGCTCGCTGGCGCATTGTTCATCTCAAGAAAATAGATTTTTCTTTTTTTCTTAATTTCCTTTTTACCTTTATTTCTCAATGGTGTCCAGCGCCTTCCCTATTTTCTCAAAAGCCTCGTCGAATTCGCGCGTATAAATCTTTCGTATGGAATCCTTCAGCTTTTCCTTGTCCTTTGAAATGAAGTACTGTCCTTTTTCGCGTTGCAATAGCCCCATTGCGGCAAGCCTCTGCAGATGGTAGTAGATTGTTTTCTCACAGACCCCGTCCTTCCTTTTCTTCTGGACTGCTTCATGGATTTCTTTTGTAGTGGGTTTTTTCCCGCGCGAGAACTCATCGAGGAGCACATCCAATACATCGATTACAATCGTCCTTGTCTCATTTGGGGAAATCAAGCCCAAGGATAGCGCAATCCAGCGCACAAGGGATTTTCTCGTGAGCCTGACTTCGTCTGGAAGCGCCATGTTGCGGAGTATCATTTCTTTTTTGATGTGCTCTGCCTCCGGAATCATCGCCAACATATCAATCATTAATTATTAAATCCCTTCTCCACAATATTCATTTGGGTGGGCCCATGAAAATCTCGCTCTCAACTAATCCTGAAAAACTTACGGACCGGAAAGACAATCACGTCAACCTCATTGTGCATGCTGAATCCAGCGGGGAAGACCCGCTGTGGCTTGAGGCGGAGATTCGCCTCGAAGGCCATCTTTCCCTTAAAGAGATAGGCCACATTCCCTCAGGAAGGTTCAGGCTGGGAATCTGCTACGGAAGGGACATCCTTTCCAAGGCGATAAAGGTTTATGCGAACAACCGCACGATGCCGGGGCTCTACCGCTGCCTTGTAACAGTGTATCCATATGACCAGAACGGGGACCAGAAAGGAAGGTACGATGTGCACACGCTGATAAACTGCAGTTCGGGCGCCCAGGCTCCGAAAACACCGCAGATAGAGGACAGCTCTGATGATTTTACATTCTGAGTTATTTTTTCTTTATTTCTCAAAATAAGCGAAAACAAATTAGCGGGAGGTGGATTTGAACCACCGACCTCCGGGTTATGAGCCCGGCGGGAACTCCAAACTCCCCTATCCCGCTGTATAAGGATGAGATATTGTTTAGTTTATTGCGGACGGTTTTATAAACATAACCTAATTTTCCCCGAAGAATGATATCTGGATTCTGTTTTTCTTTAGCGTCCCACCAGACCTTTCTTTTTTCAAAAAGAAAGGGGTGGTGATGGACTTGAGGGGATTCGCACCCCTGGCCTCCCGCGTGCAAGGCGGGCGCTCTACTGCTGAGCTACAAGCCCGAAAATAGTGTTAGAGTTAATACCGAAACTACTTAAAAGATGCGCGCTAGTTCGCGGCCGTCATCCTGCGCTGCAGGATCCCGACCCTTCTTTGGAACTCGTCTCCGGTCTGGACAAGGACCTCCCCGAGCCGCGCAACCTCTTTTCCGCACGTTATTGCTTCGTTGAGCACCTCAGGGTTTTCCACGTGCGCGCCATCGCTCATTTTTCCTATGATTTCGGAAAGCGCCACAAAGTTCGTGTGCATCTCGCGGAACTTAGTGTCATTCAAGTCGTATGCCCTGACAAGGAACTTCAGCATCGGGTGCGCATTTGCGGAGAGGGATTCGCGGTTTTTCTTCGCCCATTCTGCGATCGCCTTCGTTCCCTCGTGCCCGTTCTCGATGTTTTCCACGAGCGAATTGACCTGTGTTGCTATCTTGTTGTACTCGTCGAGCCGCCTTCGCACCTTCATGAGTTTCCGCGTATCTGAAAATTGCCGGTCAGGCGGAAGCTCCTTCCTCCGGAATTTTTTTTCATTTGAGCCATTGCCCTTTAGCTCGGCATGAGTGTATTTGACTGGAGACATGTAATAAATTGTGTATAGTTATGTTTAAATACGTTTGTTTACTTCCTCGCAAACACAAGGAACGCCGTGTGCGTGAGCCCGATGTGCTTTGGCCGCACCCCGAATTCCCGCACTTCGTATTCGCGCACAATGGATTCCAGCATGAATTTATCCCCGAAGCCCGCCTTCTCGCATTCCATCCAAAAAGATTTTGCCTGCTCAAAATGCGGAAGGAAGCCGACTAAGAATCCGCCGCTTTTCAATGCAGAGTGCGCATGCGGGACGACCTTATCTGCTTCCGGCATGTCCAGAAGGACCAAATCAACTTCTTTCTCTTCAATCCCTTCGCGGACATCCCCCAGTTTTATCTTCACATTGCGCAAGCCCGCCCTTTTCGCATTCTCTTTTGCAATGTTTGCAAATTCCTCGTTCCATTCGTAGGAGGTGATCTTCTTCACCATGTTTCCAAGTATCACGGTCGCAAAACCTGAACCTGCCCCGGCTTCAACAACAATGCTCTTCTTCCCAATTCCAGTATACCCAATAACTGTTCCTATGTCCTTAGGAAGAATAACCGCAGGTCCCCTTTTCATGCCATTAAGTATGGGCGCAAGCCTTATCGCAAGCCCCTCCCTCCTCTTTTTGCTCATGAGCATTCTATTCAATTAGTAAATATTATATGCCTCTCTATTCCGGCCCCGACACATTTTTAGGTGAAAGTGCGAAAAAGCACATCTTTATAAACATTATCTTACAACTATAATCACTAGTTTTGTGTATTATGGTGAATCAAATGGTTGAAAGAACTGAGATGAAGGGTGGGGAAGTACGGGATGAGCTTTTAGCTTCCAGAGCGAAGCCTCGCCCTGCAAACGAGGGAAGGTTTTCGAACAAAGACCCGCTTGTTGGCGCAGACGAGCAGATTCTGGGCCGCGCGGCAAGCACCGCACCCAAGAGGGCAGGCTTTGTATTAGGAACCATTCTTGCGATTACTGCGGCAGGATTTGCAATAGGCGGCTGCGACAAGGGAAAAGGTTCAAACGATATCCCGGATGCGGGATGGGATGCCGGAGAAGACACCGACTCCTCGGACACAGATACTTATTTAGACCTCTGCGGTGAGGCAGGCTCCGCGGTTGCGGACAACGAAGCGCTCCTCTCAGTTGGAGGCAAAAGCGCAGTTTTCACAAAGGCCAAGAACACAGTGAAGGCATTGGAAGTCAGCGAGGATATCGGGCAGGCGGTCCTTGAATTCGATGAGCCTAACGGCGTGATCATGGGATCGGGCTACGAGGTGGTCGACAATGACCACGCCACTAAGAAGGTGGGAACAGATGAAGGGACCCAAACGGTCGTGTTCTGCGGAATCGAGGAAAGCTCAAGCGAAGGCGTTGCGGTCAGGCTTGCAACAGACAGGGAGAACGGATTTGTCCACTGCGACCCGGTCGACAGCGGCGCGGACTCTGTCCCGGTCTACCAGGACCTTAACGGCGATTTGCAGGAAGTCCTCGTAACAAATACAAGCTCCACAGGGGAATTCGCAGAAGACGGTGACACCGAGGACTGCGATCCCGACGTAACAACGCTCAATAAGCAGTACATCAGCTTCCAGACGCTGGACGGTGTTCCCTCGGCCCTCGGCTCAAGGAACAACCTCCTGATCGGGAGCGCAGAGGCGCTGAAGGTGCACAGGATGGTGGACAATCTGCTCCAGGCATTCGATGTGGACCTTCTCGAAGCGGACGCAGAGGCAGGCACAGTGAAGATTGCAACCGAAAACCTCGGCGTAGCAATCCTCCAGATGGGCCACTCGATGGTTGCCAATGACGAACTCAGGATAACCCTGAACGGCTTCAACGGCGAGGCCCCGGACTTCTCCTACGGATATGATCCGGACGAAACCGCGGAGATATGGACAACCGCGACCGCGAACCCGAACGAGGTCAACGTGAACGTTGTTTCCGGAGACACCAACAAGACATATGCGGTTCGCTTCAGCAACAACAAGGGCGACGACATGGTGGACGTGAAGGTGCTCGATCCGCTTGCGATCTCGGTTCTCGGAAACGGGAGCGAGTCCAACCTGAACGGGGTCATCTACAGCTCAGAAGTTGTGGTTGGCACAGGCGGAATAACGAACATCCGCCTGAAGCCGTCCGACTAAATTTAATTTTTTATTTTTATCCTTTATTTTTCTCCCTGTATTCAAGAAGCTTCTTTTCCAATCCCTTGTCGTTTAGCGCTAGAATCTGGATTGCGAGGATTGCGGCATTCTTCCCATTGTCTATTCCTACTGTTGCTACCGGAACCCCCGGAGGCATCTGCACAATCGAGAGCAATGCGTCCAGCCCGCTCAATTTGGAGGAAACGGGCACCCCGATTACCGGAATGAGGGTGTGCGATGCAACAACCCCCGGAAGCGCCGCGGAGAGCCCCGCAACGGCTATAATCGCCTCTGCAAAGGTGCTCTTCACCAGCTTTTCCACCTTTTCAGGGTTCCTGTGCGCGGAAGCGACCTCGCATTTGTATTCAACCTTGAATTCATCAAGAACATCAGTTATTTTCTTCACTATTTCCGCATCGCTCTTGCTTCCCGAGAGTATGAGTATTTTTTCTGCCATGGAAAAATAAGAAGTGCAAAACTTATAATCCCAAACCCTTATCATCTACCCATGGCCCTCAAGCCCACAGAAAGGATGAAGAAGCGCTACGTTCTCTTCACTCTTAAGGGAGATCTGGGCAAGGATGAGCTCTCAAACGGAATCTACAAATACTCGCTCCGTTTCTTCGGAGAGCAGGGCCTCTCCACCCACATAATCCGCCTGATTGAATTCGATGAAAAGAAAAAGGAAGGAATCCTTCTTGTGAACCGCGACGCGGCAAACAACCTTCTCGGAATGCTCGCCTTAATTAGTGAGATTGGAGGAAAGAGTGCGCGCATAATCGCAAAAAAGACCAGCGGCACCCTTCGGGCCCTCAAAGAGAGATAAGGATTAAAATACCTTTACTCTTCGTTTATACCCATGCTCGGAATGGGTACAATGCTAATTGGAGTAGTATGCATCGCGGCGATAGCGCTTGTGGTGCTGGGCGCGTTGTTCATGATTTTCAACACCCTGGTCACCTGGAAAAACAGGGTTGACAACGCATGGGCGCAAATCGATGTGCAGCTCAAGAAGAGGGCGGACCTTGTCCCGAACCTCGTGGAGACCGTAAAGGGATACGCGAAGCACGAGAAGACCGTTTTCGAGGACGTAACAAATGCAAGGGCCTCCATGATGGGCGCGCAAACCGTCGACGACAAGATAAAGGCGCACAACCAGCTCTCGGCTGCCTTGAAATCCTTGTTTGCGGTTGCGGAAAACTATCCGAAGCTTGAGGCAAGCAAGAACTTCGCGATGCTCCAGGAGGAGCTCGAAGGGATTGAGAACAAGATTGCCTACGCAAGGACCGCCTACAACGATTCGGTTTACCAGTACAACAACACCCAGCAGGTAATCCCCTATGTATTCCTCGCAGGAATCCTCGGCCACAAGCAGGCAGCGTACTTCCAGATCGAGGGAAAGGAAAGGGAAAACCCGCAAGTGAAGTTCTAGAGTGGTAAGGAATGAGCGGAGAAAGCGCGGCTCCCCCAAGCAGGGCGCCGCCCCAATACGTTCCATCCAGATACGCCCCTCCGGAGCGCAAGCAGAGCTTCTTCGACGCAATAAATGCGAACAAGCGCAACTCCTGGATCCTCATAATCGGGGTTTGCCTGATAATCTCCGGGCTCTGCATGTTCCTTGGCTACATCTGGGACATTGGCTATTACGGCTTTTTTCTGGGAATATTCATCGCCTCAATTTACGCGGTTTTCTCCTACTTCCTGGGTTCGCAGATGGTGCTCGCATTGAGCGGCGCAAAACCCGTGGAGAAGCAGGACGACCCCTACCTCTACAATTTAGTTGAGGGGCTCGCCCTTGCAGCGCAGATTCCCGCGCCCAAGCCGTACATAATTGAAGACCCTGCAATGAACGCCTTTGCAACCGGACGGGACCCGCAGCACTCCGTAATAGTAGTTACGCGCGGCCTTCGCGACGCGATGAACAGGCAGGAGCTCGAAGGCGTAATCGCCCACGAGATGTCCCACATCGCAAATTACGACATCCGCTTCATGATGCTCACAATAGTGATGGTGGGGCTGGTAGGCTTCCTTTCCGAAATAATCGTGCGCACATTCGTTTTCGGCGGAAGAAGAAACGAACGCAGGGGCGGCGGAGGGGTAATAGTGATCGTTGGCCTCATTCTTGCAGTCGTTGCCCCAATAGTCGCAATGATGGTGAGGTTTGCAATCTCACGGCAGCGCGAATACCTTGCGGACGCAAGCGCTGTCCAGCTCACGCGCTATCCAGATGGGCTCAAGAATGCGCTTATAAAGATACAGAACAATCCTCAGCGCGTGCACACCGCAACCGAGACAACCGCGCCGATGTATTTTGCAGACCCGATTGGAAAAAGGTTAGTTGGCTTGTTCGCAACGCACCCGCCAATCGAAGAGAGAATAAAGAGGCTTACTTCCTTTTAGCTGCAATTGCCGCGGGCTTCTTCTCTGCCCCAACTCCGCCTGCGGGTTTTGGCCCCTCCTTTTTCTTAGGAGTTTCCATTCCCTTTCCCTCGACAATCTTCTTGTAGAAGAGGACCTGCATGGGCAGGAGGAAGCAGGATATCGCCAGCTGGAGAATGATGGACACCACGAATGCAACCGCAATTAATGCGATTGACGCAATTGGATTTACTATCATCGCAATCAGGGCCAGGAAGTATAACGCATAGAACACAGCACCAACCGCGAGCCCGGTTGCGTATCCTATCACCCCCATCATGATTGCAAAAACAACCGTTTCCCAGAAATTCGCCTTCAGCAGCCGGTAAGATGAGCATATCGCGTCTATGGGGCCCCTTTTCCTTGTTGCCCCCTCATACATCGCATAGTATGCGATTATTGCGATTATGACCATTGCAATAAAGAATAAGACATAAAACAGCATGAAAAGGGCAATCCCAAGAAGGGGTATCGCGGCCAGCGACAGAAACGCGCCTCCAAAGACGAGCGCGATTGCAGCAATCACGGCAACCCCCAGGGCCGCCCACTTGAATGCAGTCCCGACATTAGAGGATTCAAAATACCCTGCCTTCTTGTTGTTGTAAATATATTCTATCGCCCCAAAAACAGAAGCATACCCATAGGAAAGCCCTGCAATGAAGAGGATGAAGAACAGGACAACCCCGATTGCGCAGGCCGCAATCCACCCAATCGACTGATAGGTGAAATACGCCACGCCACCGCCTATAGCCGCCCCTGCCACGGCAGCCAGGGCAATTACTGCCAAAGAAACAAGATAATAAAAGAAAACATTCTTCCAGTTTGTTTTCGCAAACGCAAAGCCCTCGGTTATTCCTTCTCCAGAAAGCCTGAATCCCCTCATTAAGCTGTCTCCAAGGTCCATGGGGGGCTATTGCTTTAGCGCATTTAAAACTATTGCTTAAGCAGCTTTTCAATTTCTTCTGCCCATTCTTGTGCATGCGCAGGCCCGTCTGCAGTGGCTATTTTTCCATCTACAACTACTCCCTTTGCAACATAGGTCGCGCCCATGCTCTCGATATACTCATTAGTACCCATGCCGAATTCGGAATCCTGCCCAACCCACACGGTTGCATTCTTCCCTTCGAGAACCCCTGCCTTTGCGAGCGTTGTTGTCGCCCAGCAGATTGCCCCCAGCACCTTCCCCTGCGCAACCGCCTCCTGCGCAATCTCCAGTGCACGCGCCTCCTTCCTTATCGTTGGGGTTCCGCCTCCGCCCACAAAAAGCACCGCATCAAAATTGGATACGTTCACTTCATTCAGCGTCAAGTCGGAATTCACAACCGCGCCCCGCGCACCATTGCATGGGCCCCTCTTCGTGCTCGCAAGCGTCACCTTCATTCCCCTGCTTTCAAAATACTGCCTCGGAACAAGCAATTCCTCATCCCTGAACATTGCCGGGGCAATTATCATCACTATTTTTTTCATGTTTCCACCGTCATTGCTTACGTTTGCGGAAGCAGCCCCCTGCCCGCCGATTCCAGCCTGCTCTCCGGTGCAGCCAGAGAGCAAAAGCAGCAGACACACCGCCGCAAGTTTCCGCATGCGCATATTTATTGCTCATTTTTAATTAGCTTTGCATGCCCAAACGCATGTCCCAAAATCGCAAACCCTGTGTTTCGGGCAATCCCGAACAAACCCGCCCCCCTTTTATTTTTTGCAGTCCCAACCAAACCCATGAAAGGAAAACTAATACTCCTGGCTTTGGTTTTTGCCTTCCTTTTCTTTGGCTGCACAGCCCTGGAAGGCAGCGGCGTATCCTCTCCTGTTAGCACTGGAGGGTACGACAAGGGCGTCTCCTCCGAGATGGCCCCTTCTGCACCTACCATGGATTACTCCTCTGCACAGGGAGCCTCCTCAGGCACCCAGAACATGGTGATCAAGGAAGGCTCCATCAAAGTAAAAGTCGCGCAGGGAACCCTTGAAGACAAGAAAGCCCAGCTCACCGACCTCATAAAGAAGAGCGGGGCAACTGTCGCCTATGTCGGCTACAATGAATACGATACCGAGACCCAATACTGGGTTACGATAAAAATTGCCCCGGACAAATTCGACTCCTTCACGAACTCCCTCAAGGACCTTGGGGAAATAAAGAGCATAGACACCTCGCTTGAAGATGTGACCGAGCAGTATACGGACATCGACACCCACATCTCCAACCTCCAGAAGGAGCTGGACAGGCTGAACACGCTTTACGACCAGGCGCAGAACGTTGACGAGATTCTCTCAATCGAGCGCGAAGTTACGCGCGTGCAGACCGACCTCGAGGGCTACCAGCAGCAGAAGCTGGACCTTCAGCGCCGCACCGCGAAGTCCACGATAACGGTCACCCTCACGGAGGAGAAGCCCGCTGTGGAAAAAGACCTCTTCGTCCCGCTTGAGCAGCTTGGCGCAATCTTCTTCGGCGCAATGGGGGCGGCAATAATGATCATTGCAGGCGCACTCGGGTTCATAATCCCCGGCTTAATAGTGCTTGCGGTCCTCTACCTGCTCTACAAGGCGTTCTTCGCGAAGAAGAAAAAGTAAATTTTTTCCTTTTTATATTTTTTTCTATTTATTGTGAACACCCCCGAGAATACTGCCGGCTTAAGCCGAGCAGTTGAATCGGGCATAATTTTCTAATTGTTGAGAACTAGTTTTCGTTGGGTAGCGGGCGCGCCGCCTAGGGCGGCGCACAACCCTCCGCGAGAGGA
>CAIKOA010000004.1 GCA_903828955.1 uncultured Microcaldota archaeon | reverse complement strand
ATTTCACTACGAAGCACATGTGGTACTTTATCTCGTACACCTTGTGGCAGGCACGTATGACGTCACGCATGGTATAAAAACTACGCGAGGATTTATTTAGCCACTGCAAGCAGTGGGGAACTAACCCCAACTAGGATTAGAATTCCGAATTGCAAAAAGAGAAAAAAGAAAATAGGTTATTATGCGCCGCCCTCTACGCAGAATGGGTTGGAGGCGATGCATTCCCTATAGCTGGACATTTCGTTTGAGAGAAATGTTCGTATGTCGCTTATATCTCCCGGGTGCGAAGTGAGGTAGCCCTTCAAGACCGAAGTGAATATCTGATTGAAAGACGACACCTCGCTGTTGTAGGAAATCATCTGCGAGTGGAATGACGATAGGTCTTCTGACCCTCCGCATCCTGCATACGCATACATCGGGCCGTATACGCGGCCATAGCTGCCCGATCCATAGGTTAACAGAGCGTTCCTCTGGTCTATCGTGCCCATCTTATAGTCGTGGGCAAGGCCGTACAGATGCTCTATATACAGTGCGTTGCAGCTATATTTTCCCTGCACTGATTGCATCCAGTTGTCCGGACCGCCCTTTGCAAACGAGAGGCTTGCAATCAGCACCAATCCTAGCAATATCAGGTACTTATTCATCTGGTCACCTGCGTGCAATAAAGAAGAGAAGATATATTAATCTTTTTATGAAGAGGCGAAATCGATTGGAACTTGTAAAAAAGGGAAAAAAGGAAAATTGCTGCTAAGGGGTCCCGGTCATCGGCTCCACGCAGTATGCTCTATCAGAAACGCATCCCTGGTAGCTGGACTTGAACTCATTAAGGTATCCGAGGACCTCTCCCTTGCTGCAATAGCATCCTGGGTCAGCAACGCATTCCTTTATGTTTGCAAGGTAGATCTGCTTGAACGCAACATTGTTCGTGTTGAACAGAAGCATCCCCGACTTGAAGTCTGAAGGGGATACCGGCCCGTCGCAGCCTGAATAATAATACATCTCCTCCATTGCTCCGAACATGCCGCCCTTGCTGTCGAAGTACGTGTCGTAGATGCTGAAGTATTGCCCTTCCGTGATTATGTAGCAACTCGGCCCGATCAAATTCAGCAGGTCGAGGTTGTACTTATACATGCAGTCATAATTGCCTTCTGAAATCTGCATCCAGTTTTCCGGACCGCCTTTGCCCGCAAACGAGAGGCTTGCAATCAGCACCAATCCTAGCAATATCAGGTACTTGTTCATTGGTTCACCTTGTGCAAGTAAAGAAGACAAGATATAAAAATCTGACAGGAAACGGGCATTTTGGGATTTTTGCACTTAAGAAAGAATAAAAAGGTGAATGGGTAAAGGATGGAGTAAGGGGAAATCATGATTACTTTTGAGGAAGTTGAACTCCGCGGGCCGGATTTGAAGGACATGGAATCGCTCCAGCAGAACATAAGCGAGGCAGAGGTGAATCCTCTTCTTGCAAGCGCATACGGCCCCCTCATGAGCCTTGGATGCGAGGAGTTCCTCAAGAGAAAGAGGGATAATTCGAAAAACAAAACCGGATTCCTGTTTTCCATTTACATAGACGGAGAAGGCCCCCTTGGGCTTGCGGAGCTCGGGAGAATAGACTGGAGGTCCAGGCGCGCAGAGATGGGCTTATGGATTACAAGGGCTTTCCAGGAAAAAGGATATGAGAAGAAGGCCGCGATTGCCCTGCTGCATTTTGCATTTGCGGAACTGGGCCTGCACAGGGTTTATGCAAGGACAGCAGAAGACGATTCGGTATTGATATCGCTCTACCAGAAGGAATTGCTGTTTACCCCGGAAGGGGCATATAGGGAGCATTTATTCCACGAGGGAAAATACCTGAACATAATCACTTTTGGAATCCTGGACAGGGAATACCTGGATAAATTCGGGAAGATGGATGTGAAGATAAAGGCGCAGAAATCCGTGGGTAAATTGCCTTCAGCCAAAATGGAATTCCAGGAAGGGAGCAGGGAGCCCGTATTCTTCTAGGTGCTTTTTGATGGAAGGGGAGACTCTTAAGCAGGTCGGCAAAGCTATTTTTGAAATGGAACGGAGCGGGGAAATGCAGGCGCCTGCCCTGGTTTTCGGAATTCCCAAACTGGTTGAACAGATGAGAAAGGACCGGACCTTCTGGCAGCTTCGGAATGTTGCTTCCTTGAAGGGAATAATCAAGCATGCGATGCTTATGCCTGATGGGCACGAAGGATATGGATTCCCGATTGGAGGGGTTGCGGCATTTGATGCGCATGAAGGGATTGTTTCCCCTGGCGGGGTTGGATATGATATTAATTGCGGGGTTCGGCTTCTTACTACTCCTTTAACGGAGAAGGAAGTAAAGCCCAAAATAAGGGAAATTTGCGACGTTCTTTTTGAGAATGTGCCTTCGGGGGTTGGGAGCAAGAGCCAGAAATTGAGGGTGAGCGATTCCGAATTGGGAGAGGTTTCCACACGCGGAATTGAATGGGCGGTGGAAAAAGGATATGGGCGCAAGCAGGATATTGAACGGACGGAAGAATATGGAAAAATTCCCGGGGCAGACTATTCCTGCGTTTCGGATCTGGCGCGGAAAAGGGGGAAGGCGCAAATAGGAACCCTTGGCGCAGGAAACCACTTTTTGGAAATCCAGGTTGTGGATAAAATAATGCTTCCTGAGGTTGCGAAGAAATTCGGGCTCTTCGAGGGGCAGGTGGTTGTAATGATCCACTGCGGCTCGCGCGGATTCGGGCACCAGATTTGCGACGATTATTTGCGCATTGTGATGAGGAAGGCGCAGGAGCTTAATCTGCCGATGCCGGACAGGGAGCTTGTGTATGCGCCGCTGAATACTAGGGAAGCGCAGCAATATTTGGGCGCAATGCGGTGCGCGGTGAATTATGCATTTGTAAACCGGCACGTAATTATGCACTGGACGCGCGAAAGCTTTGATTCGGTTTTCGGAAAGGGGACCGGGGAGAAAATGGATCTGGTTTATGATGTTGCGCATAATATTGCAAAATTCGAGAAGCACAAAATAGACGGGAAAATGCGCGAAGTGATTGTGCACAGGAAAGGAGCAACCAGGGCATTCCCCGCGGGGAGAGAGGAGCTTCCGCCAATCTATAGGGAAGTCGGGCAGCCCGTAATTATTCCGGGGAGCATGGGAACCGCCTCCTATGTACTTGTAGGAAAAGAAAAGGGATTGGAACTTTGTTTTGGAACTACTTGCCACGGGAGCGGTCGCACGATGAGCAGGCACGAGGCAATCCGGCTTCATGAAGGGAAAAATGTTGCAAAGGGGCTCTGGGATACGAAAGGGATTTATGTGCGCGCAACAGATATGAAGGTGGTTGCGGAAGAGGCCCCGGATGCATACAAGAATGTGGATGATGTTGTTGCGAGCGTAGCCGAAGCGGGAATTTCGGACATTGTTGCGAAATTGCGCCCGCTCGGAGTAGTAAAGGGCTGATTAGGAAGAGGAAGTCCGGATCATTCTTCTCTCATTTCCCTGCAGGCGGAACGTATCCCCGAGATAGTTGTGGAAATCTCTTCAGCGTTTTTTGAATCCGCGATTTTCCAGAGGAAAGTTATTAGGGCCTGGGTTGGCACTTGCAGGGAGATTTTTTCTGTGGCCCTGATGAAATCATGTGCCGCAAATTTATTTTGGGACTGGAAAACCTTTGCAGAGGCGCCAAAGACGCCGCAAACAACCAGCGAGGTTTCCGCAGGAGTTGCCCCATTGAGTTCTGCATTCTTTCCTAAAGAACGCGCAAGCAGGATTGCCTCTTCGAGTCTTTCTGTGTTTGGAAAGCCTTTCCCTGAGAGAATAAGGGCAGAATAATCGGCAATCTTTTTCCTGAGGGCGAATATTGCCTCCCTTGAAGGGGCGCTGAGCTCTGCAAAAATATGGTTAAGGTGGTTTGGCATCCTTGAATTAAGTTCGTGCAAAACCTCCTTCTCCTTCTCTTTTTTTGGAGATGGAATGCTTTTTTTGAGAGGATGGGAAATAAAGATTAGAAAAATCTTTGTGCTGTCTGCGGCAAGAAATGAAGCGAGTTCCTTGTGTTTTTTAAAAACGGCTGGAGAGGGGTGCCTTCCCTCATAACATGCGCGAAGATAGTCCGCGGTTGCTGGCGGGATTGAGCTCCTCCTTGGAGGAGGTTCAGAGTTTCTCATTCCTGCCGCCCTCCGGATGCATTCAGATGTACCTGTAGGAACCCTCGTCATCGAAGTCGGTTTCCTCTGCCTTATCCGAACTCCTTCTCTCTTCCTTCTTTTCTGTGGAAGAGCCGTTTGGATTATCGGAAATTATCTTGGATGCTGAGAAACCCAGGAAAGCCCCGAGGATTAATGCAACAAAGATGAACGGAAGGGTGTATTTTTCAAAAACGCTCTGCTCGGGGATTGCCGCGCAGGTTTTGTTCGGGCAGCTGAGCACCTGGCATTCTCCGGTTTGCTGGGGAGTGCATGCCGCAGGCGCGGTTGAAGAGTTTACCTCCGTGGGCTTGGGCTCTTCTTTCACCGGCTGCAGCGGCGCGGTTTCCTTTACGACATTATAGCATTTGTAATTGAGGCATTGCTGGTTATCCTTGCAATCAGTATTATTCATGCATTCCATAGGGACGCATTTGCCGTCCTTGCAAAGCTCGTCGGTCGGGCATTCGGAAGTCACAAAACAGGACATGGATACGCAAACCCCCTTCACGCAGCTTTCAGTCGGGCCGCAGTCGGAAAGCGAGGTGCATTCATTGGGCACAAAGCAGTCGCGGAGCACGCAGACCTGGTCTGAATTGCAGTCCCAGTCCTCCAGGCATCTTGTCGCAAAGGAGGAGCTGGAAAGCAGGATTACTCCAAACAGAAGTGCCATTAGCTTATTCATGTGTAATATAGTGTATGGAAATGAATTTAAAGGTGCTCCATGAGCCGACAGCAATTCAAACTTGTGGAAATTTATTTCAAAATGAAAAAAATAGGGGAAAGGGGGGAATCAGGTCCTCCTGAGGAAGAATGCCCCCAGCAGCGCCGTCAGCATAAAGGCGGGGCCGCATAAACCCCCGCCCCCTGCCTCTTCTCCTAAGCCTTCAGAAGAAGCGCTGGGCTGCTGGTTTTCGGATGGCCTGGGCGCAACAGTGCCTGCAGGAGCCGTTGGTTTCTCCCTGGTTGCATACTTGAGGCCCTCATCAATGTACACAAAATTGGGATTTCCTTTAGAGTCCAGCGCAAATTCAATTGCTTGCAGGAACTCATACGAATCAACCACTTCTATGTTCCATTTCTCCCCATCCCAGGAGGCATAATCCACGGTGCCGTCGTCTTCGTTTTGGTAAAAAATATGGGGGTAATCGCTTGAATCAAACCTGAGTATGGACATGCGCCCCTGTTCCTCTCTCTCGCTGACAATCTGGGTGTTCCAGGAAGCGCCGTCAAAGTGCGTATATTTGAGGGCGTTTCCTGTGTAGTTCATCGCGCTGTGGCAGTGGTGGTAGACTATGCCCGGCAAACCCTTGCTGTCAAAAGCAAGGGAAGGCAGGTCGTCTATGCATTCATCCTCTATTTGTTCCCTTGCCCAGGCTGTTCCGTCATAGTGTGCATATTGAAGCTGGCTGCGGTTGAAGTAAATTATTCCGGGAAGGCCCTTATTGTCTACTGCAAAGGAAATATAAGGGGCGTCAATGTCTGAGTCTACTTCTTGGATTTTCCAGGTGCCTCCGGAGAGGGCCGCATATTTCAGCGTATCATGAATCCCAAATACGTATGCAATATGCGGAACATCATTGCTGTCCAGGGCAATTGAACACAGCGAAACTTTTTTCCCTTCTGGATCAACAACCTGGGTTCCCCAGCTGCCTCCATCCCAGAAGAGGTATTCCGCATAAAAACCAAAAGGCGAATAGCAGATGTGCGGAAAATTTTTAGAGTCCACGGCTAGGGAAGTGACCATTGTGGCTCTTTCTTGGTCTCCAATCGGTTCTGAAACCCAACTGGTTCCGTCCCAATACTTATATGTCAATCCAAAGGATCCGCCCCCGTATATTACTTGCGGCATTCCATCCGGGCCCACGCCTAGTGACGGGTAGCGGGAGAGCTTGTTAGAATCCAAAACTTCCTTCTCAAATGCTGCGTGAAGGCAGGAAAAAAGAATCAACAAAACCAGGAACAGACTGTTTCGATTCCACATGACATAGAATTCTACACAAAGGTTTAAATCCATGAGAGGAATATCTGGGAAAGGGCGAGATTACGTTTGAAGGAATACTGGAAAAAATGGCGAATCCTCTGCTTGTGGAGGCAGATAAGCTTTCCAAAGCAGGGGACCACGCAGGGGCAATAAAATTGTATGACAAGCTGATAGAGGGCAATCCAAAAAAAAACACCTTCTATGCTTTCAGGGGCGAGGAAAAGGCCAAAAACGGGGACATGGATGGCGCGATCGCAGATTTTGATAAGGCAGACCAATTGAGCCCCTCCGAGCTTCCCTTTGGAACGATGTTCCAGGCCAGGACACTTAATGAGATGGGGAAAAAGGAAGAGGCATTGAAGCTCCTGGAAAAAAAGATGGAGGAGAATCCAAAGCGTGCACAATACATTATGGGCGCCTACGAGATGCTCAAACAGGAAACAAAATGAGAAAATGGCTAGATGATACGCATGGTAAGTTCAAAGGTTCACTTGCCGCAGGAAGCTGGTTGCTCCAAATTTAGCGGTGCCATTATCGCGATAATGGGGCTTTTTTTTCTCGTTGGCGGATTGAAAAAATACCTGACGGTCCAGAAGATGGCAATCACGCCAACTTCCAAAGTGCGCTCTGCCGCGGTCGGGCTCGTTGAGTTATATGGGAAGGCAAGGCCGGCAGTAGAAGTGATGGGGCCGATAAGCAACGAAAAATGCGCATATTGGAGGATTTTTGCGGGAACAAAAGATGATCGTCTTCTAATGGACCAGTCCTGGAAAGGGTTCTACCTTGAGGATGAAACTGGAAAGATCCTGATAAAGCCTTCTCAAAAAATGCTGTTTGGAGAAGGCTTCGGTTTTCCGCACCGCAACGAGTACGAAGGTTTCTTGCCCGGAGAATGGTTTGGCATAAAACAAATAGAAAAACCTTTCCTGGACTATCTTAAACTCCAGCCGAAGGGCGTTCAGATGCTGTTTGAGCAGAACAGCCACAAATACCTCAGGGCAACAGAGGGCTATATCAAAGATGGCGACCCGGTTTATGTTTTGGGGCGCGCCGTCCCGAGCGGGAAAGAAGGAAGTGACTTTAGCGATGAGAATATTACGGTGGAAATGGAAGAGCTTGGATATTCCAGCGAATCTGACTTGGCATCCAAATCAAGAAGCAGCTTCATCATCCAGATTGTCGGGGGCATTGCCCTTATTGCGTTAGGGCTGTTTTTGATAATATTCTAAATTGATGCAGAGAACTCCGGAAAAATGGCTAACGCTAATGCTAACGGAATTATAAAAAATAAAATTCGCACATGCTTCAAGGTTAACCGTAGGAAATAGTACCATCGATGATTCCCAATACTCCCTTGACATTTTGGTTCCTCATACTGTACAAGATCAAGTCTTGTATAATATTTTGGAGGTGATCTATCCGCAGGTTCCCCTACGGATACCTTGTTACGACTTAGCCCCCCTCACGCAACATAGGTTCGAATCCGGCAAGAACCGGAGCCTCACCTATACCGCATTTGGGTGACTTGACGGGCGGTGTGTGCAAGGAGCGGGGACGTATTCACCGCGCGATGATGACACGCGATTACTAGGGATTCCAGCTTCATGAGGGTGAGTTGCAACCCTCAATCCGAACTAGGGCTGGATTTAGGGGATTGGCGCCTCCTTTCGAAGTAGCAACCCATTGTTCCAGCCATTGTATGCCGCGTGTAGCCCAAGGGATTCGGGCCATACTGACCTACCGTCGCCCACTCCTTCCTCCCACTTAACGCGGGCAGTCCTGTTAAGGTGCCTCTCATTGAAGATGAAAGTAGCAATTAACAGCATGGGTCTCGCTCGTTGCTGGACTTAACCAGACAGTTTGTGCTCTTGCTTGGTGCAAGATTCACACCACGAGCTGACGATGGCCATGCAGCACCTCTCAGCTTGTCAGGCAAGATCTTTAGTCTGACCTTCATACTGCTGTCGCCTGTGGTGAGGTTCCTGGCGTTGTATCCAATTGAACCGTAGCATCCACCCCTTGTGGTGCTCCCCCGCCAATTCCTTTAAGTTTCAACCTTGCGGTCGTACTCCCCAGGCGGTAGACTTAACAACTACTCTACAGCACTTCCAGGGCTTAACGCCATGGAAACACCAAAGTCTACATCATTTACAGCTGGGACTACTCGGGTATCTAATCCGATTTGCTCCCCCAGCTTTCGTTCCTCACCGTCGGACGCGTTTTGGGAAGACGCCTTCGCCACTGAAAGTCCTTCTAGGCTCAACGCATTTTACCGCTACCCCAGAAGTACTTCTTCCCTCCCCCGCTCCCAAACCCCGCAGTATCCACTGCACGCGTTGGAGTTAAGCCCCAACATTTCACAGCGGACTTACAGGGTCGGCTACGAACCCTTTAGGCCCAATATTCGTGGGTATCACTCGAGGCGCTGGTGTTACCGCGGCGGCTGCCACCAGTCTTGCCCACACCCTTATTCTCCTAGCT
>CAIKOA010000003.1 GCA_903828955.1 uncultured Microcaldota archaeon | reverse complement strand
TCTATGCCCCCATGCCCTCCTTCTCATGCGCATATTGTCCTTTCCGGTAGCCTCTTCTTCCCGGATTGTTTTTCCGGTATAGTGCAGGAACACATCATCCAGGGTGGGCTTATGCAGGCTCACAGATTCCACATCAATCTTCTTCTCTCTTGCAAACTGCAGTATTTTCGGGATTTCTCTCTCTCCCTGTGTCACCCTGAAGGTCACTTTACCATCATGAGGGACCGCGTCCTTTGCGCATTCCAGCCCCCCAAGCAATTTGCATAATTTCTCCGCCTGCGGGGTCTCAATCACTATTATGTCCCCTCCAAGCGAATCCTTCAGTGCGTTTGCCGTATCCATCGCAACTATTTTCCCGTGGTCTATTATCGCAACCCTGTCGCAGAGCAAATCCGCCTCATCCATGTAGTGCGTGGTGAGCAGGATGGTTACCCCGTGCATATCCCTCAGTTTCTTCACATATTCCCAAATATGATTTCTTGTTTGCGGGTCCAGCCCAAGGGTGGGCTCATCCAGGAAAAGAACTTTCGGGGAGTGCAGGAGCGTCCTTCCAATCTCGAGCCTCCTGCGCATCCCTCCGGAAAATGTTTTCACTACCGCATTTCTCCGGTCTTCCAATTCCACCATTTTGAGTATTTCACTTATTTTCTCGTCCCTCTCTTTTTTTGGAATCCCATACATTGCTGCATGAAGTTCCAGATTTTCATAAGCCGTTAATTCCTCATCCAGCGAAGGGTCCTGGAAAGTAATTCCTATATTCCTGCGCACCGCCCCCGGATTCGCAACCACGTCCACCCCCTCGACCATGCCCTTCCCGGAAGTGGGCTTCTTCATCGTGACCAATATGGAAATGAGCGTGGTCTTGCCCGCCCCGTTAGGCCCGAGCAGCCCGAATATCTCCCCCTGCTTCACATTTAAGGAAGCGGAATCCACCGCCACAAGATCTCCGAATTTTTTCGTGAGGTTTTGGGTTTCTATCGCATACATAAGGGGTCTCCTGCACCTAAATGCACTTTCGGTTTTTTAAACAAATTGGCTGCATACCTTCCTTATGGAGCAACAAGAGAAGAAGCCCGCGCCCATGGATCTGCTCCGGGCGGTAGTTCCCTCCTGGTTTATTCTTGCAGGCCTGGCAGGTGCATTCACTCTCAAGCTGGCAGGCACACAGATGGCAGCAGCGGTAATATTTGGCGGTTTCCTCTGCGACTTAACCTACGCATTGTTTTTCGACCAGACCCTTGCCGTACTCCTCAAGAATCCCGCCCCCAACATTCGCTACATGATGCTCGCATCTGCGGCGATCCTGCTTTTGGTGTCTTTGTTCCTCTGGACCAGATAATAGTGGGCAAGAAATAGATTGGCGGCTCCTAAAAAGAAAAAATGGGCCCAAGGGGATTTGAACCCCTGGCCTACGGCTGTCTTAGACCATTGTATTAGAGTTGGCCATATAAGACCGTCGCTCTAACCAGCCTGAGCTATGGGCCCAGACGTTTCGAAGCCCACGCACAGCAGTGCGGCACAAGGGCTTCGAAGCGGCTAAATAGCGTCTTCTATAAATGCCCCAACACTTTTTTAAAGAGTGCCTCGGCCCCTCCTCCCTTTAGCAATCTTTATAAATATACGAATACGAAACCACTCTCATGGGGATAGTTGATTTCAACAAATTCTCAGAACGGCTCCTCAATGCGGTGAGCGGAAAGCTTACTCCACAGGAAACCGGGACCCTGAAAAGGATGCTCGGCAGGGTGAAGAAAAGGAACCGCGTCTTAGCAGCAGGCCTCCTTTCCGCATTGAAAGCCGGAGGCGCAGGGGAGATGGAAATCACAAATCTCTCAACGCTTCTCGAGCGGGCAAACGACCGCATCCTGGAGGGCCAGAACCCGTTCACTGAAGAGGAAAGCAGGCAGCTCGCAGGAATTTTCCGCAGCGCCCACCTTCCAGAAAAAGCCCAGTCAAGGTTCCGCTACAACATGGATTCGGACCAGGACGAGCTCCTTGCGAGCGAAATCGCGAACTCAATCCACATGAGCACCACCAGCAACTTCAGGTTCGTCCCGGAGAAAAAAGAGGAGCAAACCACGCAGCCCGCAAAGAAAAGGGAAACCGCTTCGCGGTGAATAAAAATGAAAATAAAACTCACCCCTTCGCTTGCTTATTTTATAGGCCTATGGAAGGAGAGGAGGACCGTTGAAGGGATAGGGGTCAAGGGCCCCGAGGAAATCCAAGCCGCATTCGTCCACTCCGCAATTGAAAACAAGCTGGCCGAACCCGGCAAAATACTCGCAGGGGAAGAATCCATCTATTTCTACCACACCGCGCAAAGGAAATTCTTCCAGAAAGTGATAGAAGAGGAACTGGAGCGCTTCAAATACAAGAACGAATACAGCGCAAACTTCCTTGCAGGCATTTTCGATGGGTGCGGGGGCACCACCGCCGGGGGAAAGGTCTACCTGGCAGGGATCGGCAAGGCAGACCAGATGATGCTTTCCAGGCTCGGCTTTAACCTTGTAAAAATAAGGGGCGCGTTCTTCATAACACGGCCCGCAAAATTCCTCATCTTAATAAAACCGTTCACAAGGGTGCACAAGGACAACGAGATTTTCTCAAAAATAACCGCGGACAACATAAGGGATATCAAGGCCCTCCGGGATTAGGGCCGAGGCTTAAGTATTTATTCCTTCTTTGCCCCAAGTGTTCCATTCCAAGGTGATTCTGCTTGAAGGCAAAAGTGCTCCACAACCCAAAAAAGGATTGGGCGGTCGAAGTTTCCAGGGAAGTGAAGGAGTTCCTGAAAGACAACCACGTGCAGGTAGTTTCCGCCCATGCGGATTTCACCATAGTGATAGGCGGGGACGGCACAATCTTCTTCTGCAAGAAGCATCTGGAAGGCCCTGTTTTCGGAATAGGCGGCGACCGGAGCTTCATCTGCGTATGCACAAAGGAGAATTGGGAGGAGGCGCTTTCCGCCTTCCTGGTAAACCCCTCAACCGAACAGCGGGTCGCGCTTTCCGTAAAATTCAAGGGAAAGGAGCACCGTGCAATAAACGACGCCGCAATCCTTTCTCAAAGACACGAGATGCTCTCACTTTCCATAGGGATAGAAGGGCAGGAATGCCCGTTTGAAGGAGATGGGTTAATCATTTCCACCCCGACCGGCTCCACCGCATACGCATACTCGTCCGGAGGCCCCGTAATCGAGCAAACCCTTCCCGTTTTCGAGCTGGTCCCGGTCGCCCCATACAAGCGCCTCTTCGACCCGATGATAATCTCCTCTGCGCACGAAATAACCCTCACCGCAAATACCGATTCTCACCTGGTAATAGACGGAGAGGCCCCAATAAACATAAAGAAAGGGGAAAAGGTGAAAATCTCAAGGCACAAGGAGAACTTCTTGTTTGCAACTCCCAAAAAATAAAATATAAATTTAGAAAAATAAAAAAGAAAAAATTCACTTCTTTTTCCAGAAGTAAACCGCTATGAGGGCAATTCCCAGCACGGTGAGTACCGCAAGAAGCGGAAGGTAGTTTGCGCTAGTTCCGGTCTGCGTTCCCCCGTTTCCAGCCGCCGCAGGAGAAGAGGTTGCGCTCTTCCCGGCCTCCCCCTCATAATACTCGCTGTCCGACTTGAACGCGTACTCCACCGGTCCGGTCGTGTTCACGACTATGTCGTTCTGGCCCTCCTGCACGGTGTAAGTCTGCTCAGCCCCGTTTGCCTTCACAATCATTTCCGCGGGCCCTGGGCCTTCCCAGTACACGCGCAAGGTGGTGTTGAACTCGGTCACATACGGCTCCACCCTCGCTTTCTCATAGAAGGTGAAGTGCTGGAAGTCCGAATACCCCCCGACTTCCTCCGCATACATGTTGTATGCGTGTGTCGGAAGCGCGGTGAAGTCCCCCTTGTGCGTTACGCGCAGCTTATACGTTATCTCCGGGCTATCCATCCTGTCGAAGAAGAACACCGCCCGGTCCTGCCTTGCCTCCATGCGGTATCCTCCGTACCACCAGTTCCCGTAATACATCCACTCGTTCCCGCTCTGCTTTACTATTTCGGTCCCCAGCGGAATCGGGTCCTCGATTGCAACGTATTGCCCGGTCCCGTTCACTTTAAGGGTTACCGTAATCTCATCCCCGACCTTCGCAATCGTCTTGTCATAGCTCCTGCTCACTTTCCAGTCTCCTTTAGGAATGTCCATGCTGTAGTATCTCTGGGTAAGCGTGTAGTAGAGGGGCCCAAACCCGTCCCTTTGCAGCTGAATCGTATGCCAGCCTGCGGGGAGCGTTACCTCTTCAGTTCCAACTGTCTGGTAGCCGAGCCTTTCTTCCAGCACTTTCCCCGAATCCACGCTTACGGTCGCAATATAATCTGACTTCAATTCCCCGGTCTCTTTTGCGTAGGAAGAAAGCGCAAGCACGCTGATTGCGGTATCCTTTGTGCTCACCCAGTATTGCCTCTTCTTATTCAACATGAGCCAGTTCACGCATTTGTTCGCTTCCTCCATCTTCCCATTCTTCACTAGCGCGCTCACCGCGTACGAAGTGAGCTCGGTCTCGTCATGGTACCAGTCCATCTCACCATCATACGAAAGCGAGCAGTATTTCGCAGTGCACTGCAATTTCGCCAGGAGCGCATCGCACTTCCCATCTTCACACTGGGTTAATGCCCCGAACGCATCTCCTGAATACGTAGTCACTGCCCCATCGTCCAGCCTATTCAATACGAATTTCCCATAAGAGCTGTTTGCATTTGCAGCCAGCCATTGCTCTCCCTTGGAATACACGCCCTCATCCACAACAACTCCTGATTCCTTTCCAACGCGCAATCCATCCATTACGTATGCGGTTATGCGCTCATCGCTCCCCCTGAACCAGCCCCAGCTTCCGTCCGCGTTCTGGAAGGAGTAAATCCTCACCAATCCATCGTCAATTATCCCACTAATGTTCGCATCCCCGGTATAATTGAGACCGAGCTGCTGCGTAGTGTGCAAAAGCACCACCGTGGGCAGGAACCCGCTCATTGTCTGCTCAATGCACCCATACGGATAGGATACAAGGTAATCCAGGCTCCCAAACGCAGAGGAAAGCACAGATGAATAAAGCGAAAGCTTCACCTCCGCATCATTTGGAGTGGCGTATTTCACTTCAACCGGAGTTGTTTGTTCAGTTCCATCAACTAACCCCGACTCTCCCTTTATGATTTCCACCCCCAAGGGTTTCACTTCAATCGGAAGGAATACCGCGTCCCCTTCCCCTCCTTCAACCCAGAGTGTGAAGTTTGCGGTTCCGTTCCCAATCGCCTTCACCGGGATGTCCATGCTCGCATAAGAATCCGGCTCAATGCTCACATATCTTTTCGGGCTTCCAATAATCTCGATATTTTTGCTTGCCTCAAGGGTAACCGTAAAGGTTTTCCTTTCCTTCCCGTAATTGAATACGGTTACCGGAATTGCCGCCGCATCATCTTCCACAAGGGCTGGAGGCGGGCTCATCCTTCCAATAACATCTTTGGTGACTATTATTGCAGAGGTCCCCATCCCTACATTGGCCCCCTCGTTCGCCACAACGGTAACGTTCCATGTTGTAAGCGTATCCGGGATGTGCCAGATTATCTCCTTCTTCCCATCCTCAATCATGAAGTAGGGAATCCAGAAGGCGGTTTCTGGGAATTTCTGCCTTATGGAGATCGCCGCCCTGCTAGGGGGCGCCCCTCCATTTGTTGCCTGCCCGGGAACAGCGGGAAGCGCTTCCTCGGCCATATCGACCATCACGCCTCCCTTATAGAGGGGAACTACTCCCCCGTAATAATCCCAGCTGAAGAGGAGCTGGTACTGCGCGCGCGGATATCCATACAGGTTGGTATAGATGTCGTTCCAATCCGCCTTTGAAAGGTCAATTATTGATTGGTCCACAATCGCAATGGATGCCGCGGCATTCGAGTTCACCCCGTTTCTCGTTGCGCTAATCACAAGGCGCGCAGCATCCCCGGGCCTATACGTCCCGTTGCTTGCGATATCGACCTTCACCCAATCATTTCCGCGCACCACATAGTTTGCATAAGCAGAATACCTCTTCCCCTCATCCACAAGGAAGAATTCCAGGCTGCTTGTTTCCACCGCAGGCATCTGGATGGAGTTTATCCCCGGAGTTACCGAGTATGCAGTGAGCGAGGGCGTTGCGCCCATTGCAACCACGAACAGTTTCCCCCCGGTTGGGGAGGTCACCGTCATGTTCATCGTTTCCCCCTTTGCGTATTCAGTCTTATCCAATTCGACTGTGATGCTCCCGGAGTTCCACCACCCATATTCTGATACGTAGAAAGTCTTCTCGCTCTTGTATTCCCCGCTTTCCATTACAATCACATAATTTCCATATTGGTGCGGTGTAAACTCAAATGATTCCTGCCCCCCTGCAGTAGTTATGTTCTTCTCGAACACCAGGGTTCTGTTGTAAGTCGGCTCTTCATTTACCGGTGCAACATCTGTCTTTGCGGATTCCGCATAGTAGATTGGCGGATAATTCCATTCCTCGCTGTAAATTTTCACGTTCACATCCAAATCCAGCGGCTTCTCATCCTTATCATATGTAAGAACCGTAATGAGCCCGCTTTCATTCAGGTTCATTTCCGAAAAAATTGCATCCAGATTCACTTTTTCGAGCACAGTAATCGTAGTCTCACTTTCCGTCTGGATCTGGCTCTCATCGGTTGCCCAGGCCTTCACAGTATAGTCCCCGGTCTGGTTCGCGCCCCCCCAGTCAATCTCCCCGACTCCGTTCTTGGTATAAACAAGCCCCTCTGCAACCTTTTCCTGCCCCCAATACGGCGGAATGCACCTTCCCCCGCACCGGAATAGCGGCCAATAATATGGCGAGCGGTCAATCTCAAAGTGCACTTCCGCATCCGCAGCCCCCCCAAAATAGTAATCGCTGCTCACATTTATCTTCATGGTCTTGTTCAATTCGAATATCTTCTCCTGCGGAGTGAGCTCCAGCTTTATTTCCGGCCTCTTATACTCCTGCACCTGGAAGGAATAATAGCCCGCATAGCTTGATTCGTTCCTCCTTATTTCCACGCTATAGTAGCCTAATGCAGCTTCCGCCTCAATCGGGAAATCAAAACTTACCCTGGAATTCACCGAGCTCACGTTCGTTGAATAAAGCACATTGTAGTCGGGCCCGCGCACCGTAACCTCAAAAGGCCCGGTAACGGTTTCGTATGCACTCTCATTCACAAGCAAAATTACCGAGGAAATATGTGCCGTTTCCCCGGGCTGGTAGAGCGTCTTGTCGCTAAATACATATGAGGAATATTGTTCATAATACGCCGGATAATACCCATAGTAATCCTGGTAGATTTCTATTTCCGCCTTTTCCGATTCATATTCCCCAACTATTTTGGTTAAGTTTTTCGTATCAAAGGAGAAATAGCCCCCTGTTCCCGAAGTGGTTCCAGCGGTCTCAACGGTTCCGCTCCTGTTATAGTAAAGCGTTATCTTTCCGCCTTCAATTGCGGCCCCGTTCTCCTTGTGGAGGAAAACTCCCTTTCCAACCCCGTCCACAACCGCCGCAATCCCTATGGAAGTAATATCAAAAGCAGTGCTCGCATTCCCAAGGTCATCCCTCACTTCCACATCATATCTGCCGCTTTTGAGGGAAATGTTGAATTCCTCCGGGTAATAGTAGGTATACCCCCATTGCGTTGTTTCCCCCTGCTTCGCAGCGCGGGTTGCATGGTAGGCATTCTCCCCATTCTCATTGAGGACATCCACAATTATGACGCCCTTTCCTTCGCTAACCGTTAAGTGGACTGTCTCCAAGGGCATATATTCCCCCTTGTCCGTAGATACCCAAAGCGCATCCACCGCGCCAAGGCAGAGGAGCAAAACCAGGAATGCTATTTTTCCGTTCATGCCTTTCCCCTCTCCTCAAACCCTTAAAAACCCCGCCGCGTTCCTTCGGTTTTAGCCTAAGTTTCCCTTCCGCAGGGCCGGTCCAACCGCTCCGACGTTATTTTGCCCCCCTTCACTAGCATTTTATAACCATTCCATCCAAAGCTTTTTGGGTAGGCATGAACAAGAAGATAATCAAGCAGGGGTTTGCGGACATACGCCTCCGCGTTTCCGGAATGATTCAGAAGCACCGTTTTGAGCTCAAGAAGGAGAAATCCGCTTTCGGGGACTACTACATGCTCTGCCTGGATAGAATAATCATGGCCGCAGAAGCCCTGAGAGTGGCAAACGAAGTGGGTTTCCCCCTGAAAGTACAAAACGGATTATTCTTCCCTGCAGGGAAAACGCCCAAGGATTTCGTCGCAGGTGAAAAGTGATGTGCGCGCAGCGGAGAATCTATTCGCTTAAGGGCTACCCAGAGGAGACCGTTTCCGCCTCCTTTGCAAAAACAAGCAGGAGCCCTGAACCCTTCGATAAGATAATTTCCGAAATGGATATGGAGGCAACGAAAAAATTCCACGAGACCTGGGTAATAAAATTCGGCCATGGAAGCGTTGCGGAGCACGCCTCCGCGCACATCGCAGCCGAAAATGTTTCCCGCCTCTCAATTGAATGCATAGAGGGCAACCGCCTCGCCGCTTATACGGAAAAATCCACCCGCTACCAGAAGCTGGATAGGGAGCACGTCCATTACCCAAAAGAGCTGAACGGAACGAAATACGAATCCCTTTACAAAGAAACGATAGAATACCTATTCTCTTCCTACGAATCCCTTCTCCAAGTATTAATTGAATATTACAAATCCCAAAACCCAAGGAAGCCCGAAGAGCCCGAGAAAAGATACGAAGCCAACATAAAGCTCATGGCGCTTGATTCCGCACGTTTCTTACTTCCGAATGCAACCCTTGCAAACGTAGGAATCACCATGAATGCGCGAACATTGCAACGCGCCCTAGTAAAAATGCTCTCATCGCCTCTTTCTGAAGTCCGCGAAATCGGAGCAGAAATGGGAAAAGCAGCGCAGGAAGCCCTTCCCACTTTGGGCGGAATGCCACAACCGAGCGCATATATTGCAAATGCGCACAACATCCTTCAAGATTCCGAGAGAAGAAAGAATTCCCAATTCAAAAAGAAAGTCGAACTCGTTTCCTATGAAAAGGATGCGCTCGAAAAGATAATTGCCGCATTCTCCTACAGGCACAGTGGAATCTCTTTTGATGATGCGTATGCACACGCCTCCAAAATGAGCGCTTCTGAAAAGAAAGCCTTTATTTCCAAATCTTTGGAAGGTTTGTCCAAGGAGCCTCCGCTCCGCGAGTTCGAGCACGCCTACTATACTTTTGATTTGGTAATGGACCAGGGCGCCTTCTGCGAATTCAAGCGCCACAGGATGCTCACCCTTTCCCCGCAGGAGCCAACAACGCATCTAGGCTACACAATCCCAGAAGATGTAAAGAAAGCCGGCGCAGAAAAACTATTCGTAGATGCAATGGAAAAGAGCGCGCACGCATTTGCAGAAATAGAAAAGGAATTCCCATTCGTTGCAGGCTACATCTCCACAAATGCGCACAACAGAAGGTGCCTCGCAACAATGAATCTGCGAGAGCTCAACCACTTCATCCGGCTCCGCTCCACCCCCTGGGCACACTTCACGATAAGGGAGGTTGCAAAGGGAATGCTTACGGAAATCCAAAAGGTGCATCCGGATTTAACTTTCTGGATTGAGGCAAAGAGCTAGTTCCCATCCAATTCAGGGGCTTATCTTTTCTATTCTTACTTCCCCCATCTCATTCTTCATCAAAAACCGTTTTCCCGAAATAGAACTGCAAGTAATATCGCAATGCTCAAGCGCAAACCCTGCACTCTGCGCCCCAGCCGTAACAAGCCCTTCTCCGCTGCAATTCAGCTCCACGCTCCACCCAAGCTCAACCGCGCGCGTATTCCCATTCCCAAGCGCGCAGGCCTCATCCCCTGCCCCTCGCAGCTGCGCAGCCGCAATCCTGACCTTCTCCAAATCAGTAAGCTGGCTCTCCGTTGATTTTATCGTCGCCAAAGCGCCAACAGAAAAAGCAATCAGCGCTAAACCTATTGAAAAAAGAATAAGGTATTCTACCGTTACCTGGCCCTTCATGGGTTAGGTCACGTGCATTTGCCGCCTTCGCAAGTTCCGGATTTGCAGTCGCGTTGCCCGTCTGCGCAATAGTCCCCGGGATCCCCTTTGGACATATCACTCATCTTACTGAGCGTGCTGTTCGTCTGGGATTCCACCTGGTTACCCGCAGTCTTTCCCGCATTCAGCATATACGTGGCGGCAATGGCAACAATCGCAACAACTACCGCCAGCAATATCAGCATTTCCGCAGATACCTGCCCCTTCATGTTCCTTCCCATTTCCCCTCACCCAAATTTATCTGATATAAGTAATGTCTTTAGGAGAACCCGTCATTTGCTGCTCAATTTCGCCTTCAATCTTCCTGATTACTTTTTCCCTCGTCTTCGCTTCCTTCTCAAGGTCCCCAATATCTATTTTGAATTCAAGTATTTCCGAAAGCTTCTCAAGCACATTCTTTGCAGAAGTGGAATCCACATAGTTTCCATGGGTCTCCCCCATGATGCAAACCCCGTCCATCTTCCGAAGCCTCGCAAGCCCCGGAAGAAGCCCTGCAACCCCTATAATCGCGCCTTTAGTTTCTCCAAAAACAATCCCCTTCTTCTTGAACTCTTCCATTACCCTCTTGTTGTTCGCGGAGCCGAACACCTTCCTCTCCTTTTCCATCTTTCCGGTGCTGTAGCCCCCGATTGTTATTACTCTCCGCACCCCCTTTTCGTAAACATACTCGAGAATTGCGTCCGCAACCTCGTACTGCCCGACGCTCGTAATCGCCTGCACATCCCCTACAATCACAAGCAAATCCCGTTTAGGAGTCGGAACCTTGTAGATGGAGTTCTTCAGCATCCTGAGCAACCCCTTCTTCCCCATCAATACCTGGTGCGGAAAATGCGGGGAATAAATCTCGGCAACCTTCACCCCCTTCATTTTCTTGATCAGATAGCGCGCCGCAACCTGGCCCACAAGCCCAATCCCTGGAAGGCCGGTAATCAGTATCGGCTTCTTGAGCGAGTATTCCTTCTTCTCAACAATAATCGTTTTATCCATGCAAAATCCCTTTTTCTTTTCTCCTGTATTTGGCGTACGGGTCGTTCGGGTTGAATTTAGGCGGGTGCGCAGAAACAGAAGCAATTCCGCAATGTTCCTCCTTCAATGTATATTCTCTGCAGGAAACGCATCTGCGCATCTTCTTCATTTCTTTTCCTCCGCGGAAAATTCACAATCCTTCCCCTTAAGGGCGCTTTCGGCCTCCTTTATCTTCTTCTCCATTGCCTTGTGGACCGCCTTATAGTCCTCGCCCCTTCCCTTCATCAGGTATTTTCCCGAGCCCAGGTAGTGCGCCTCTTTGCCTGCGAGGGCAGCGCGTATCAGCTCCACCCCGTTAGGCTCAAAGCATTTTATTGAAATAACAGTAGAAACTTCAACTTCCGGCTTCTTCATGTACTTTGCAACTAGCGCAACCAGTTCTTCCTGCAAAGCGCCCTTTGCATCAATCCCCTCAAAGGCCTTTTCCCCGGAATCCCGGATGTCTTCAAGGAAATCCCCCAGTTCATCATACTGGGCGAGTATCTCTTCGCGAAGAGCCTCTATTTTCTTTTTGGATTTGGAGTTCTTGATTGCGACCTCGAGCAATTTCTCCGCGCGCTTCGTCTTGCGCACGCTCATGATTTTCCTTTTCTTGTCGCCCTCATTCACCCGTTTTAGGGATACGTCCACCTGATTCTTAGCCTCATCCACATGGTGGACCTTTACAACCAGGGTTTGGTTTTCCGAAACGAATTCGTGGATATTCTTTATCCAGCGGGGCGCAACTTCGGATACGTGCATGAACGCCTCAATCCCCCCGTATTCAGGGAGGGAGAGGAAAACCCCATAAGGCATTATTTTCTTTACTGTCGCAATTAGAATTTCATCATTTCGCGGCAGCTTATTCATTTCATCCCAACTCTTTCACTATCTTGCCGCCGGTGATGATTGCCTTTCCCCCTGCAGGGGACGCAAGCCCCTTTCCGCAAACCTTGCAGTTTACCTGGCTTGAAGCCGCTGAGAATATGTTCTGCTCGTTTCCGCATTCGCACTTCACTCTAATGAATTTTCCTGCCATAAACTTCACCTTTCAATTTCCACCTTCTTCTTAGTCCTTCCCTGGAGCACCCTCTCGATCTTCTTGCTGCAGACCGAGCAGGTAAACATCAATTTCTGCCTCTTTCCCTGCTTCTTTACGGTCTTTTCACCGGCCCTCTTTCCTCCGTGGCCCAGAAGGGAGCGGTCGTGCTTCCTTGTTCCAATAGCCATGCTTCTGGCCCTGCCCTTGCTTGCAATCTTCACCTTCATTAGGGTGTGCTTCTTGCATTTCGGGCAGTACGTCCTGATTTCTTTCGGAAATTTCATAAAAACACCTTTCTTTCCTCTCCTATGCGAGCAGCTCCGCAATCTTTTCTTTCAGAAGCCATTGCGCCTCATCAAGAGGGAGCTGCGCAATTTCGCCCGTCCTAAAGGGGCCATATACTTTTTCATCAAGCCCTTTGTACGGGTCCATATCTTTGATGAACTTAACTCTTTTAATATTATCCTTTTTTCCGTTACCCTCGCCCTCTTCGAAAAGAACGGCCATCTCCGCATCATTTTCCTCAATTATTCCTGCGATTTTCGAGAGGAAATGCGCCTCCTCCCTCGTCATCCCGCTGGCCTCCTTCCTGCCGCGCAGCGCAAGCAGAACGACCTTCTCTGTCCGTTTTCCGACTATTGCCTTCGCGATCTTGCGCAGATTCTCATATTCCTTGATTACAAGGAGGTTCGAGGAGCTGACCGCCTCAGTGCGTTTAGCCTCCAGGAACTCCTTGAGCTCCGCGTAGAACCCTTCCTCGACTGTGCAAAGCTCGCTTGAAGCCATTTCGCTCCGTTGCATTTCGCGCAGCCTTGAATAATTCAGCATTAGAGACCTCCCTCTGCATTTTTGTGGGCAAGGAATTATAAAGTATATATTCCTATCCGCACCCGGGCAGAAAGGCAACCTTTAAATTAATATAATCTGATAGTTTCATTGGTGTGGAGAGGTTTTTGAGTTATGCCGGCTAGCCTTAAAACTCGGGAGATAGAGATTCTTCCCGCAATCCTTGTCAAAAGCCGCGAAGAGCTCCTTGAACAAATAGGCATAGTGAAGCCCTTTGTGAAGAATGTGCACATCGACATGATGGACGGCCTCTATGTGCCCAACGAAACGATTTCTGTTGAGGATTTATTGCCCCTTCCCTATGGGCTCGGCTATTCCTTCCACTGGATGGTCGAAAACCCCGAAGATTACATTCCGCAGCTCCCTGGCCCGCACATGCACGTAGTCCACATAGAGACCGTGCACTCCTGGGAGAAAATAGAAGAAGCCGCGAAAAAATCAAACGGAAGGCTCGGCCTTTCCATGAATCCCGATACTCCGGTTGAAGACGCCCTCAAATACAAAGACAAGGTTTCCCGCTTCCTGGTAATGGCCGTAATTCCAGGCTTCGACGGCCAGAAATACATGGAGGAAGTCGAGCCCAAGATTACCCATCTTCGCAAAGAATGCCCGGATATTGAAATAGAAGTTGATGGGGGGATAAATTTCGACACTGCGCCCCGCGCGGTAAAAGCAGGAGCGAACATTCTTGCAAGCGCAAGCACGATTTTCCGCTCTGAAAACCCAGGGGAGGCAATCCGATTGCTCAAGAATTATGCAGAAGGTGCGTTGCGTTGACCAGGGCCCCCAGGATATCCGACAACAGGAAGCTGAAGCTTATTGCGAATACGATCCGGAAAGATGTAATCGAGATGCTGGAAGAGGCAAAGTCCGGCCATGCCGCAGGCTCAATCGGCCTTGCCGACATTTTCACCGCGCTTTATTTCAACGTGCTCTACCATGACCCGAAAAACCCGGAATGGGAAGACCGCGACCGTTTCATACTCTCCAATGGGCACGTCTGCCCGGTCCTTTATGCAGCCCTTGCAAATGCAGGCTATTTCCCCAAGGAGGAATTGAAAACTCTGCGCAAATTGGGTTCCAGGCTGCAGGGCCACCCGCACCGGGGCGCACTTCCAGGGATTGAGAATACTTCCGGCCCGCTCAGCCAGGGGATTTCCATTGCAGTAGGAATGGCGCTCGTTGCAAAGAAAGATAAAAAACGCTGGAGGGTTTACGCAGTCGTTTCCGATGGGGAGCAGCAGGAAGGCCAGACCTGGGAAGCGGTGATGCTTGCAAACAAGTACAAGCTCGGCAACCTCACCGTAATTATGGACCGCAATAATATCCAAATCGACGGCTTCACCGAAGAAGTCAATCCAATCGAGCCAATAATTGCAAAATACCGCGCCTTCGGCTGGAACGTAATCGAAGTCGACGGCCACAACATCCAGAAACTAATTGACGCTTGCGAGGAATCCAAGGCGGTTTATGAGCGCCCCACGATGATTATCGCGCACACCATCCCAGGAAAGGGAATCCCCTTCATGGAGTTCCTAACCGAATGGCATGGGAAAACGCCCTCAAAAGAGCAGGCGGTCGAAGCGTGCAGGTTCCTTGAGCTTGACCGCAAGGAAATCGAGGAGGTCTGAACATGCCGCTCATTCCAATAGTTGAAAACCCGGAAGAAAAGAAAGCGACCAGGGACGGGTTTGGAAAAGCGCTTGTTGAAATTGGCGAAAAGGACCCGAACGTATGGGCGCTTTCGGCTGACGTTTCCGAATCCACGCGCACCCACTGGTTTGCGGAGAAATTCCCAAGCCGCTTTATCCAGACCGGAATTGCCGAGCAAAACCTTGCAGGAGTTGCCGCAGGGATTGCATCCTGCGGAAAGCAGGCATTCATTTCCGCCTTTGGCGCTTTCTCCCCAGGGCGCAACTGGGACCAAATCAGGGTTTCCATCTGCTACAACGATGTTCCTGTAGTTATCCATGCTTCGCACACAGGAATTACGGTTGGCCCGGATGGGGCGACCCACCAGGTTCTTGAGGATATTGCCCTTATGCGCACGCTTCCGAACATGAACATAATCGTTCCTTCGGATTTCTTCCAGACCAAGAAAGCCACCCACATTCTTTACGAGCAGAAAAAGCCCGGCTATTTGCGCACAAGCAGGGAGAAATTCCCGGTCTTCACCAAGGAGGATACTCCGATGGAATTAGGTAAATCCAACCTTCTGCGCGAAGGAACCGATGTTGCAATCCTTGCATGCGGCCCGCAGGTCTGGCAATCCCTGGTTGCCGCAAAAGAGCTTGAAAAGGAAGGGATTTCCGCATCCGTGGTGGACTTTTATTCCATAAAGCCAATAGATTCGGCCCGCATTGAGAAGGTTGCAAAGAAATTCGGAATAATTGTAACTGCAGAAGACCACCAGGTTCATGGAGGGATGGGCTCCGCAGTTGCAGAAGTTCTTTCTTCCTTCAAGCATGACTCCGTACTTAGAATACATGGAATTTACGACCGTTTCTGCGAGTCCGGAGAGGCTCCGGAACTTATGAAGAAATACGCTCTTGATGCAGGGGGAATAGCGAACGTTGCCCGCGAAGAGGTAAAGAAAAACAAAAGGTGAATATGTTGAAACGCATGATAATTTTACTGGCGCTTCTTTCTATCTGTTTTGCAGCTACATCCGGCCCCACAACAGTAGCCAGCGGCCTCCACCAGCTTTGCAGCACCACCAAGTCCACGCTAGCGGCGTTCATTATGCTATCCTTTATCGTATCCATAATCCCTCTGGGGATTGGGGCGTTTTTGTATTTTTTCAAGAAGGAAAGCAAAAACCTGAAACTAGTGGGCATTGTTCTTTTGGTGATTGGCGTACTCTGCATCGCCGGAGCAGTCTTTGGGGTAATCATTTATCTTCTTGTTCCGTCCCTTGCTAGTTCAATGATGGGCAACGGAACAGGCGTGGGGTGCTAAAAATGAAATTTTTCCTGGATACCGCGGACGTGGAAAGCATAAGGAAGGCAGTCGAGCTCGGAATGTGCGATGGAGTAACTACAAACCCTTCGCTCATCATGAAATCAGGCAGGGTGCAGAAAGAGGTAGTAAAAGAGATTGCAAAAATTGTTTCCGGCCCGATAAGCGTTGAAGCGATTTCCGATGATGCCCCCGGAATGGTTAAGGAAGCCGAAGAGTTCGCCACCTGGGCTCCAAATATAGTCGTAAAGGTCCCCATGACCAAGGAAGGAATAAAGGCGGTCCGCATCCTTTCCAAAAAGAAAATCAAGACCAATGTAACTTTAGTTTTCTCCGCCTCCCAAGCCCTGATTGCAGCAAAAGCAGGCGCCACCTACGTTTCCCCGTTTGTAGGCAGGCTGGACGACATTTCCGAAGACGGAATGCTCCTGGTTGAGGAGATAATGAACATCTTCAACAATTACGAGGAATTGGAAACCGAAGTGATAGTCGCATCAGTCCGCGACCCAATACACGTGACCGAAGCGGCCCAGCTTGGCGCGCACATCGCAACAATCCCGGCTGAAGTCCTCGAAAAGATGTGGAACCATCCATTAACTGATAAGGGAATCGCAAAATTCAAAGAGGATTACGCGAAAAGCAAAAAATAAAGAAACTCAGTATTTGGCCCCCTTGGAAAGCAGGAATTCATAGGTTTGTTTTCTTTCGTTTATTTCTGCATGCGCAAGCGCGGTTCTGCCAGAATCGTCTTTCTTATTCAGGTCAGCACCCTCTTTTACGAGCAAACGAACAACGTCCAAATTCCCTGCTCCCGCTGCCTTTATCAGCGCAGTTTCCCCAATCTTGTCTTTAGCATTAAGGGCATTTAGGAAGAGCGGAGTTTCCAAAAGATACTTCACCATCTCAGCCTTTCCTGCCTCCGCAGCCGCCATTAGGGGAGTTTCCACATCAGAGAACACCGTGAAATCCGCCCCTTTCTCCACCAATTTCTTTGCGAGCGGGATGTTTCCATTTCTCGCAGCTTCCCTAAGTTCGTTTATTCCTTGAATATACTGCGTATTGTTTATCAGGAATTCCGCTATTTTGGAATTTCCATACTCTAGCGCAAGGGTTATCGCATTCTTTCCGTTAACTTCGGTTTTTGCATCTGCCCCCTTTGCAAAAAGATACTTTACAATCTCCAGATTCCCATCCTGTACAGCGACCAGAAATTCCGTGGCGCTGCCATTACGGCCATTCTCAATGTCTGCCCCGTTCTCAACTAGCAATTTTACCAATTCCAGATTCTTCTTTCTTATGGCAATCGTCAGCGCCGATCCGTTGTAGCAGGACCGATTCACATTCGCGCCCCTCTCGACCAGCATTTTTGCCGTCTCAAAGTGCTTGTTTTCCACAGCCGAGATGAGCGGAGTGCTGCTTCCATTTGAATAGTTTATTTTTGCCCCGTGGTCTATCAGTTCTTCCGCGATTTTGGTTTCTCCAACTTCACAAGCTGCCTTTAGTATGCTGGTGTTGTATTTTTCTCCAAGATTCGGGTCCGCACCATCCTCAAGGGCTTGCCTAACCCTTCTCAGGCTGTTGTTTTTCGCCCCTTTGACAAGAGACCGGTTGGCTTCTTCCCTTAGGGCAGCTTGCGCAGTGCTGAGCGCCGCCCCATAGCCATCGTTCTCTTTGCTTTTGCAGCCTGCCACAACGCTCCCTCCGAATGCGAGCGCAGCCACAAGAATGGGTGCGCAAGCCCTCGCAAAAATTCTGTTCTTTCTTTCTATTGGAGCTTTGGTTCTTTCTATTCCTTCATGAATCAGCGTCTTTTGTTCGTTTCCCATTTCTCCAACCCGTTATTTTTATGGTCAGAAGGGTTTAAAAAAGTGAGAATTAGTGTTTCTAACTGCGTTTTCCGTTATTTCTCCTCTTTCCCCGGCTTAACCTCTACCTCATCCCCATCCTGCACTACAAATGAGTTCTTGAATATTTCCTTCGCCTCTTTTTCTAATTCCTTCCCGCCCTTATACCTTCCGCTTATGTGCGTGAGCGCAAGCTTCTCCACCCCTGCCTTCTTCGCAATGCGCGCAGCTCCCTTTGCAGTGGTGTGCCCCCTCTTTTCCGCCTCTTCTTTTAAATCCTCTCCAAAAGTAGCCTCATGAATTAGAAGGTCCGCATCCTTTGCAAACTCCGCAATCCGTTCATCAAAGCCCGTATCCCCTGAATAAACTACCTTGATTCCTTTGCGGACCCAGGAAACGTCCTCAAGCTTGATCTTCTTCCCCCCAACCTCTACAAACCCATCCTTCTGGATGTCCTTGAACATCCTTCCAGCAAGACCGAGCCCCTTTGCCTTTTTCTCGTTGAATTTATTCTTATCGTCCTCAGCAAATACAAGCCCAAAGGAAGGCCTCCCCTGATGTTCCACCCTGAAAGCGGAAATCGAGTAACCCCTCCCCCTATACAGCTCCCCTTCATGCATTTCCCTAATATCCAAAAAGGAAGGCTTCCAGTTCATTGTGGGGCTCATTGCCTCAAGTATCCGGGTAAGCCCGCGCGGAGCAAATATAATCAAGGATCCCCTCTCCGTATTCATCCTAATTGTCTCAATCAGCCCGAATACGCCCAAAAAGTGGTCCAGATGCAGATGAGTAATAAATATCGCCTTAACCGCCCCATACCCAACCCCATACCTCATCATCTGGCGCTGGCACCCCTCCCCGCAATCAAAGAGGAAGAGCTCATCATATTTCAATGCAATTGAAGGCATAGCGCGCTCAGCGCTTGGAACCGCAGCACTAGTGCCCAGAAAAGTAACTTTAAGCATGAGAATCTATCCATAATAAGAGTTTAAAATATAGAATTAAAGAAAAAGGGAAAAATTCAGGCTCCTTCCTTAGGGGCCTTTGGCTTGCTCTTAACGATTTTCACTTTTGAAGGAGTAATGATTACGAGCTCCTGAGTCAAAAGCGCCATGTCCCCGTTTGCCTTGTCCGTAATAGATTTCAGCTTGGAAACAATCGTCTTGAGCCTGTTGGGCTGCTTTGTAAGCGGCGCAACGTTGAGAACAATGATGTTCTTTGAAGTGAGTTCCTTCACAACAAGGCTTGCATCTCCCTCATTCCTGAGGTCTACCCTCTTTACGTAGAAATCCGCTGGCGGGTTGACCGCATCTCCGCTTTCTTCCCCGATCTCGAGATAATGCTCGAGGTTTGGAGCCTCTTCCTTAGGCTTTCCAAGAATCTTGTCAAATATGCCCATGTTAACACCTGTTTAGAGCAATAGCCTTATTGGAGAACTATATTTAAATACCTTGCCTAAACTTTTCTTTTTTACTGCATTTTTTGCCCTTCCAATCCAATGAAGATATCTTTAAATATTATTTCCACTATTCCCTACTGCTGATGATCGAATGCCTTCTTTTGATGAGTTCACGCGGGAATCCAAAATCTTCCGGGACAGGGACGTGCTGTCTCCCCACTACGTTCCGGACATTCTTCCCTTCCGCGAACACCAGCTGAGGGAGCTGATGTCCTCCCTTGCCCCGGCATTAATGGGGAAGAAGCCCAGGAACCTCTTCATATATGGAAAAACCGGCACAGGGAAAACCTGCTCAGTGCGGCAGGTCGCAAAGAAATTTGAGGAAAAGAGCACCAACGGGAAGGCCGCCATCATTTACCTAAACTGCAGAATCCACAACAAGCCTTACCGGGTGATGGACAAGGTTGCAAAAACAGTTCTTGCAGGCTTTGACAAGCAGGGCTATGGGCTCCCCCAAATCTACGAAGGGCTGCTGAAATGGGCGGGGGACGGCCGCCACCTCATAATCATCCTTGATGAGATCGACATGATAAAGCACCTGGATGAACTCGTCTACACACTTACGCGCGCAAACGATGAATTGAAAAGCGGAGGAATCTCCATAATAGGAATTTCCAACAAGACCCTTCTGAAGGACGAGCTTGACCCTAGGACCAAGAGCAGCCTTTATGAGCGGGAACTCGTTTTCCCCTCCTACTCGGCTAATGAGCTCCAGAAAATCCTCCAGCAGAGGGCCGAACTGGGCTTCAAGGCAGGCGCATTCACCCCTGGCGCAATCAACCTTGCAGGAGCAATCGCCGGCCAGGAGTCCGGGGATGCCCGCTATGCATTGAAAATCCTTTCCCGCGCTGCAGAAATCGCGGAGGAAACCGGCAAGGATAAAATTACGGATGCCGAGGTTAAATCCGCACGCGACATGGTTGAACTGGACATCGTGAAGGAGCAGATCGAAAAGCTCCCCGAAAACCACCAGCTGGTTCTTTATGCGGTCGCAAAGCTTTCCGCCACAGGAAGCAGGTACGCACGATTAGAAGGGGAAGGGGAAAACGACGGCTACCTCTTCTCGGGGGAAATTTACGAGGAATATGTGCAGCTTTCCAAAAAACTGCGCAGGCCCTCCAAGACCGCGCGCAGCTACCGCAGCTACCTGAACGATCTGGAAATGCTCGGGCTTCTTACCACTGTTGAAAGCGGAAAAGGAATCCGGGGGCACACCAAGCTAATACGGCTCGGCCACCCTGCGCAGGAAGTGATGCGCATCCTTTCCAAGAGTATGGAAGGAGGCGGCTGAAATGGACATCGTTGATTTCCTCTACCAGGCAGGCGCGCTTAAAGATGTGGAGCGCTCGGGCTGGAAAACAATAGGCATCTCCCCGGAAAGCGTTTCCGAGCACAGCTTCCGCACCGCTCTTGTTGCATACGTCCTTGCAAAAGAAGAAGGGGCAAAAGATATGGAAGGGGTTCTTCTCGCCGCACTCCTGCACGATTTGCACGAAGTGCGCATTTCGGATTTGCATCTAATCGCTAAAAAGTATACTACAGTTAATGAGAAGAGGGCACAGGAGGATTCCTTTGCCCCGTTTCCAGAGTTCGCACGCTTATTCAAAGACAAGAAAATAATGGAAATAGTGCACGATGCGGATAAGCTGGAATTGATTTTCCAGGCAAAGGAATACAAGGATTTGGGGAATCCATACGTACAGGAATGGATAAAAAAAGGGTCCGCAGCCCTGAAGACAAAATCCGCAAAAAAGCTCTGCGCAAAAGCGCTAAAGCGGGATGCGTTCAGCTGGCTTTTTGAGGCGAGAAAATGAAAAAAATGTTCATCCTCGTCTTGCTTGCATCCGCCCTCCTGCTTCTCCCAGGCTGCCTTAGCAAATCAATAAAAACAGCTGATGATTGCAACGCCCTTGAAGGAGCGCAGCCAGCTGGCAGCATAAACTGGGCAGGAAGCGACACTTCGCAGTACCAGGACGCATGGGCCTACGAGAAAATGAGCTGCTGGCATGAGGCCGCCATCTGGTACGCGATAAAGGGCAACGTACTGAACGCAACCGACTGCTGCCAGAGGGTCTATAACGTAGACTGGCCGGTGGAAGACTTCAGGGATGACGAACGCAACCTCTGCATAAGCGACATTGCGGAAAAGCTGGGGGAACAGAGCCTCTGCGACAACATTCCGGATACTGTTGACAACGCATACCTGAGGGAACGCTGCATCACCCAAGCGCAAAAGGCCTCAGACCTGGATAACCGGCAGATATGCAGCGGCACGATATTCATCCTTGCGGGGCTTGGCGCATTCCTATTCGCAAATTCAAAAATGAGGAAATAAAATAAAAATTAGGATTGGAATCTAATCCTGCTCTTCCTGGTCCATCAGTTCGAGCGCTTTCCGCACGCTCATCCCTTCCCTTATCCCAAGGTCTTCTGCCCAGGTGGTGGTTGTCTTTATCTTTGCATTGAAGAAATCCGAGTATTCCTTGACTCCGGAAACGAATGCAGCGACGTCTCCGACTTTTTCTGCGGTCGCTTTGTCTACATAGCTGCATGCGATGTACCCTCTCTTTGCGCAAACGATTATCAGGGGGAGATTTCCAAGGTTTTGCTTGATTCCAACATATGTCTTGCCGTCAAATTTAACGGATTCGGCCATAGCTAGAACCTCGCTTGATTCCTTTCCTTCGCCCTCGCAGCCTGCTGCTTCTTTTTCTCGAAAATTTTCCTGTGCTTTGCACAGCTTATGCAGTAATATTCTGTGGTCGTGCTGAAGGCAGTTACGTTTTCCTGGTCCCTCAAATCAGTTGTGAACAAGCTCCTCTTTTCGTAATCCACTGCCTTGGTCCTTGGCACCATCCTGCCGCAGGAAACGCAAGTCATTAGCCGGTCTTTTCCTCTTCTGTTGCCCCCCATGTGAACCCCTCAAACTGTTTTTTTAAGGCGGCGTATTTTGGCTCCGCCCAATGTATATGCTATTGCGCCGTCGATTTTAAATAGGTTCTTCTTGAGGATTGGCCCGAGCCCCTCCATAGCGTCGATATTCGTGCCCAGGAGAGGATTGAATGCAGGCATCAATATCAGTTCTTTTTTCCCTTTGCACGTCGGATATTTTTCTGCTATTTTTTTATTTTGTCCAGTGCACTGCACCCAGACCGGCTTCCATCCGCTCCCCGTCCTTACTGCGGGGTGGTTGTGCCCCATGAGGATTTTTCCGCATTCAATCACTTCTTCGCTTGGCCACGCGTGCCCGTGGAAGATTCCCAATCCCTTATATGCAAAACCTTCCGCGCCGATCACTTCGATGCCAGGAACCCTTTCCATCCCCCCATCGTGGTTCCCCTTCACCAAAATTATTTTTGCGCGCGTGGAAACCTCCTCAATAAAATCCCGCGCCTCAAAAGGGATTCCAACCACCTTCTCCTTCAAATCCCCGTTTATGATCAGCTCTTTCTTTTTTGTTTTTTCCAATAAGAGGGTTGTTTTCTCAACCAGTTTCCCGGAAATTTCCGCGCCCCGGATCCCCCGCTCAAACAGCGCGCTCTCCATTCCCAGATGCAAATCCGCAATTATTGCTGCCTTCCCATAGACCGCGGCTTCTATTCCTGAAACAAAATTAAGCTTCATAAGCACTCTATTTACTTTACCTTGACCGCATACCTTCCGGGCGCGTGCACTTCCGCTATTTTAGCGATTTCTGATTTCTCCGCATCAATCACTACCAGCAGTCCCGAATAGCGGTCGCTCACTTCCTCCGAGCCGCACGCAGGGCATTTCTCATCCGCTTCGATTATCCTTTTGCAGTTTCTGCATGCCTTCATTTGGCTTCACCCGCCTTCTCCTCTTTCTTCTTTTTCTTCGCTTCCTTTGTGGACTCCTTCTTGTCAGATTCCCACCTCGGGACCCCGAGCCCGTCCGCCCTCATCGTAAGCCCTATTTTCGTATCAGAAGTGGTGTTCTTTATGCTCACCGTGGACACTTTCGCAATGACATTGTCGTCCTTCTTTAGCGAGCTTCCCCTTCTGGTAGTGAGCGTCTTCATCTTCTTGTCATATGAATACTTCTCGTTCCCGATTTGCGAAACGTGGATGAGCCCGTCCAGCGGCCCGATCGATGTGAATGCGCCGAACTCGACTATCTCCCTCACCTTCGCCTGATAAACCTCGTTTATCCTTGGCATGAACGCAATCGCGTTGAATTTAACCGAATAGTAGATTCCCCCGTCCCCCGGGATTACGGAGCCCTGCTCGCCGACTTCCACATCGTCCACTGCGACGACCATGCCGAACTCCTTGAATATCCTTCTCTCGTATTTTTCCCTGAGTATTTTTGTTACTGCCTCCTTGAGCTTCATAACAAGCATTGCCGGAGGGAGCCGCACTGTGTCTTCAGCCTTGATTTCATAATACATAATAAGCCACCAGATTTGGAATATTTAATGCATAAACTTTAAAAATGGCTTGCGCTTCCGCCAAGGAAGCTAATCAATCATATTTTTCGCTATGAATTCCATAACCGCGCCCATCTCATCAGGGGTATACCTTCCCCGTTCCTGCCCGGTCAGGAAATCGCTGTTACGGAGGATGATTTTCGCGGTTTCAGCGTGGCCTTTTACCATCGCCTTCATGTACGCGACCGTGGATGCACATTCGTTTATTGAAAAACGCAGCCCCTGCTTCACCATTAATGCAAGAATGAGGGTTTTCCCATCTTCCGCGGCATAGGTGGCTGCATTATACGTGAATAAGTCCTTTTCCGAAGCCTTTGCGCCCCTGCGCACGAGTTCCTCAACAACCTTCCACTCCTTCTTCCTTGCATATTTCAGGAGCGCCGCATCCAGCTCCTTCTGGTCCTGAAAGCTGATTGGCGCAGGGTGTTTTTCCCGCCCGGATTCCGCTTTCTTAATGCCCCCTTTCAGGCCTATCTCTAGCGGAGGTTGCGAAACCTTATTCGCTTCTGGAGCTTTTACCTTCATTTGCACACTTCCAAACCTTTTTTGGGTAGCATAGAGGTTAAAAAGGTGTAGTTTTTGGTCTTTTGTAGGTAAATTTTACTCTAAGTATTCAACTCAAACTAAATGGAAAAAATAAAAAGAAGAGTCTATTTCTTCCCCTCTTTCTCGAAGAACTTCATTATCTGGGTGGGAAGCATCCAGAGGTGCGTAGGCGAATCCTCGGCAGAGACATTGGTTGCAAGCGTCTGCAATGTGCGCAGGTGCAATGCCCCATGGATAGAAGAAAGCTTTCTAGCCGCATCCGCATAGTTGTTTGCCGACAGGAACTCCCCTTCGCTGAGTATTATGGTCGCGCGTTTCTCCCTTTCCGCCTCTGCCTGCTTTGCCATGGCCCTTTTCATGTCTTCAGGAAGCTCGATATCCTGGAGCTTTATCGCAGAAACATCCACGCCCCAGTCCTTGGTCTCCTCATCCACAAGCTTTTCTATTTCAAGTGCGATCTTGTCCCTGTCTGAGAGCACGAAATCAAGCTCATTATTTCCTATCACGTCCCGGACCGCTGTCTGCGCGTATTGCCCGATCGCGAAATTATAGTCCGCAATGGACATCACAACCTTGAGCGGATCCACTATCTTGTAATATACGACTGCGGCAATCTTGACCGGCACATTGTCCTTGGTCATTGCCTCCTGGGGCTCTATTGGAACTGTTTTAATGCGCATATCCAAAGTTCGGATATTATGGAAGAAAGGTATGTTCCAGGCAAAACCAGGGTTCAGGACCGTATCGTACTTTCCCCACCTGAACCGCACGCCCTTCTCATATTGGTTAATGATTGTGAACACCATTCAAATCACCTGGTTTCCTCCTTGCCTTTTTTAGGCTTCTCAGCAGCCCTATTGACTGGTTTATCCGGAATCTGCACCCCTTCTATAGGAAGGACGAAATTCATTATGTTCGTCTTATCCGCAGAAACGCTGGAAATCATCTGAAGAGTCCTTAAATGCAATGCGCCCGGGGATTCGCTCAGAATCTTCGCAGCCTGCGAAAGCTTCTCCGCAGCCATGCTTTCTCCTTCCGAGATAATAATAGAAGCCCGCTTTTCCCTTTCTGCCTGGGCCTGCCTCGCCATCGCCTTCTTCATCGTATCGGGCAAAACAATATCCTGGATTTTAATGCCGGTTATGTCCAGCCCCCATTCCTTCGCATCCTTCTCAACCGATTCCGCAATTGAATCCGCTATGGCCTTCCTGTCAGTCAAAAGCTGGTCGAGGGTCCTGCTTCCGACCACGTCCCTTATTGTGGTCTGGCTGTGCTGGTATACCGCCATTGCGTAATCCTGCACATTGAAGATCGCGCTCTCCGGGTTAACAATTTTGAAATAGACGACCGCGTTGATGAATGCACTCACATTGTCCTTGGAAAGGACCTCCTGCTTTGGAATATCAATGGTTTGTATCCTCAGGTCTACAATTCTCATCTCCTGTACGAACGGAATGATGAACTGCAGGCCGCTTCCCCGCATTCCCGAGAACTTTCCTAAAGTCAGGACAAGCCCCCTTTGGTAATCGTATATTACCCGAACGAACAGCGAAATAATTATCAACGCTGGAATCCCGATGAACACTATGCTCGGGCAACAACCCAACAATCCCACATCAGCCATGCACCTATTTTGGGCGCAATCATTTAAAATGCCTTTTCTGGTTTTTTGCAGGGAGAATAGAACTTTAAATGTTCAAACTAAATTAACTATTTATGAGAAGAGTATTTGCTTTCCTTATTTTTTCCATTCTTATGCTTAGCGGGTGCTCCCAGCAGGGAAAGTCTGTTCCGGTTGAGCCCGGTCCAGTCATCCAGGAACCCGGAACGCAAGTGCAGCCCGAGCCCCAATCCAATCTGCAAATCCTTCCAAGAGAATCCAAAATCCCGGTCAATGCGGTAAAAATGACTCCGGAGACGGACCTCTACCCGCCAATCCTCCACTCGGATGAATATGAGCAGCCAGTGCCCATGCCTTACCCAATAAATACCGCGGGCGCAGAGGATTCCCCCTTCATTACTCCGGATGGAAATAATTTCTATTTCTTCTTTACTCCGGACACAAGCATTCCTGCAGAGAAGCAACTCATTGATGGAGTTACCGGAATTTACTGGTCCAAAAAAGTAAACGGGCAGTGGTCAACTCCGGAAAGAGTGGTCCTGAACAATGACCTCTCTTTGGATGGTTGCGAATTCGTGCAGGGGAACACGATGTGGTTCTGCTCGGTTCGCGCAGGAAACCTAAAGGAGATTGACCTTTACACAGCAGAATTAGTAAACGGAAAATGGACCAACTGGAAGGACGCGGGAGAAAAAATAAATTTAGAATATAAAGTTGGCGAAATGCACATAACTTCCGATGGAAATGAACTCTATTTCCACGCAGATCGCCCCGGAGGAAAAGGCAGCTACGACATTTACGTAAGCGAAAAAGTAAACGGGGAATGGCAGCCGCCCACTCCAGTTGATGCAGTGAATACAGGTGATATGGAAGGATGGCCCTTCATTTCGGAAAATGGAAACGAGCTCTGGTTTACGAGATTTTACGAGGGAAGCCCGGCAATCTTCAAATCAGAAAGAATAAACGGAACCTGGCAGGAACCGGAACTAATTGTTTCCCAGTTTGCAGGAGAACCTACTTTAGATAATGAGGGAAACCTCTATTTCACGCACCACTTCTACGAAAACGGAACAATGATTGAAGCGGACATTTACGTTGCAGATAAGAAAAATTGAATAAAGAAATTGGAAATTATTCCTTAGTCCCGTAGGTCTTGAGAAGGTCAGCAATTCCCGTATACTTTTCCACACGCTCTTTTAGCTTGGTCCGCCCCAGCTCGGTCAACCCATCCTTATCAAATGCGCCCTCCTCGCCTAATAGCTCCAGCTGCACGGAAAGGCCATCCACCTTCGTGTGTATCTTGGCCACCATCAGCGCCGTCCCATGGTATCTATCATCCCTGGCATTCACATCCGCGCCTGCATCAAGGAGCAGTTTAACAGTTTCCCTTTCTCCACCGGACACAGCATGCATCAGCACAGTGCTCCCATCAGCATCCTTCGCATTCACATCCGCGCCCGCATCAATCAGCATCTGCGCAATTTCCTTTTGCCCGTCAAAAGCAGCCCACATCAGCGCAGTCCCGCTATATTCTGGAAAAAAGAATTCAGAAAAAAGCCTGCTTTCGGTCCCATCAGCCGAGGCAATCCTCCTCAAACTGCATGGAAGAAACTTGGAACTGGCATCTTTCTCGTCTTCTTTGCTCACAGGCACAAGTATCGACGTACCCACATCCCCCTCCTTCCTGGCATCTACATCCGCGCCTGCCTTAAGGAGCCTTTTAATCGAATCGAGGCATTCTCCGGCCGCGCCCTTCCCGCATATTGCTTCTTCGATCGCTTTCCAAAAAGCGCCATTTAGTTTTTTCTGCTCTTCAGGGTCCCTTACACGGTCCGCTTTTCCGGAAACCTTCGGAGATGCGGAAATGCCCTCGGGGCCTTTTGCACCATCGTTTCCACCAGAAACTTTGCTTTTTTGAGCATTCATAAGCTAATTTAGGTCCGAAGGACTTTTAAATGTTATTATTAGTGGAGTTTTGAGTAATAAAACCAATATAAAATTTCCATTCCTAAGGGGATGCATGGGAAAAGCAAAGGTGCGCTTCGGCTCCGCGGGAATCCCTATTCAATGCCCGGGAAGCAGCTTAGACGCAATCGAATGCTCGCATTCGCTGGGCCTCGGCGCACTCGAATTGGAATTCGTGCGCGGCGTAAAACTGCTTGAGGAAAATGCGCGCGCACTAAAGCCCGCCTCTGAAAAATTCGACATCCGCCTTTCCGCCCACGCTCCTTACTGGATAAATTGCTGCACAAGCGACAAAATAAAGCAGGAAACAACCAAGCGAAACCTTTTCCTTTCCGCGCAGGCGTGCATGTGGGCAGGGGCAAGGGTTGCGGTTTTCCACCCCGGCTACTACCAGGGAAAAACTTCCAAGGAATGCCTCAAGATTACGAAGGATTTATTCGCAAGATTGAAAACGCACATGGAGCACCATGATGTAAGCGGAGTAAAACTTGGCGCGGAAACAGTCGGAAAGAAATCCCAATATGGGGGCCTGGACGAATGCATGGAACTCCAGCGGGAAGTTCCGGAAATAATGCTCGTTTTCGATTTCGCGCACCTCCACGCAAGAGGGGACTGGAAGTTCAAGAGCGAAGACGATTACCGGAAAATGTTTGCGCATGTGGAGAAAACACTCCCAGGTTATTTGAAGGATTTCCATTCCCATTTCTCAGGAATCAATTTCTCGGATAAGGGAGAAAGAAACCATATTCCCGTGGATGAGGAGAGCGTCCCCCCCTACAAGCCTCTCATGAAAGTTCTTGCAGAAAACGGATACGGGGGAACGATAATTTCCGAATCCCCCCAATTGGAAATAGACGCATTGAAGATGCAGAAGGAATACCTAAAACATCTCTAATCCTAGTTGGGGTTAGTTCCCCACTGCTTGCAGTGGCTAAATAAATCCTCGCGTAGTTTTTATACCATGCGTGACGTCATACGTGCCTGCCACAAGGTGTACGAGATAAAGTACCACATGTGCTTCGTAGTGAAAT
>CAIKOA010000002.1 GCA_903828955.1 uncultured Microcaldota archaeon | reverse complement strand
CTGCGGTCGCGCGGCCTGCCCCTGAATCCCGAAGAATGCGAAGAAGAGCGCCTCTCGCCTCCGTACGAATCGGATTCCCCTCCAGATTCATCCCGGCTTCTGGGGCCCCCTCCATATCCTTCCCTCTGGCGTGGCCTTCCGTATCCTCCGCGCTCCGGCCTGTTTCCATAGCCTGAGGATTGCGGCCTGCCCCCGTGCCCCCCATAGTGCTTTTTCGGAAGCGGGTCAGTTTCTACAAAAGTAATTGCCTTTCCGCCTTTTCCCATCCTTCCGGTCCTTCCTATCCGGTGGGTGTGCATCTTGTCAGACTCTGCCTGGTCGTAGTTTATCACGTGCGAGATATTGTCCACATGGATTCCGCGGGCAGCAACATCCGTAGCTACGAGTATTCTATATGAGCCCTCCTGGAACCCGCGCACTGCACGGTCCCTCTGCCCCTGGCTCAGCCCCCCATGAAGGTAGTTTGCGGAAATCCCTGCGGCATTCAGCTTCCTGCAGATTTTCTCGACTCCTATTTTCGAGCCCAGGAAAATCAATGTCCTTGACATCGGCTCGCTTTTCAATATTTCCTTTAAGCGGTCCAATTTCTCGGCCCTGCTGAGCTCTATGAAGTGTTCATCTATCTGCTCGACCTTCCCAACTTCCCCTACCTCAACTATTTCCGGATTTTCCATGAACCTTCGCGCAATCCCCTGCACTTCCCCATCGAGGGTTGCAGAGAAAAGCGCAACCTGCCTTTCCTGCCCAATCAGGCTGAGAACCTTGTCAATATCCGGCTTGAAGCCCATGTCCAGCATCCTGTCCGCCTCATCCAGCACGATCCAGTTTACGTATTCCAATCTAATCGTTCCCTGGCGCACGTGGTCAAGCAATCTTCCCGGAGTAGCAACTACAATGTCAAAGCCTTTCCGCAAAAGCGAAACCTGCTTCCCCATTCCGGTTCCGCCATAGATCGCAAATATATTGAGGTTGTGGTGTTTTGCAATCGAGCGCAGTTCCTTGGTAATCTGCGCCGCAAGTTCGCGCGTTGGCGCAAGAATGAGCGCCTTACGCCCGCGTTTTTTCGTTATCACTTCGATTAGCCCGACTCCAAATGCCGCAGTCTTCCCTGTGCCGGTCTGGCTGCGCACCATCACGTCCCTTTCCGCAAGCATTAGAGGTATTGTCTTCTCCTGAACCTCTGTTGCATCGACATATCCCATTTCTTCGAGCGCAGCGATTGTTCTATCGCTTATGCTCATCTCTCCGAATTTCATTTTTTATCCACCTATATCTTCGAAAAACTTGATTTCATTTATCGTCTCTAATCTTCGATAGGAGGATAAAGAAAACCAGAATTTTTTCGTTTTCTCTAGTGTTATTTACGAAGTTGGCATTAATAAAGGTATGTATTTGTGGTTTTTTATGTTTTTATCGGATGTGATGAAAACAAAAAAATGCAGGGGGCAGGATTTGAACCTGCGTAGGCACTAAGCCACAGGATCTTAAGTCCTGCGCGTTTTCCAGGCTCCGCCACCCCTGCGTGGAAAAATAGTCTAAAGGAGCAGTCTATTTACGCTTATAAAATAATAAAAATAGAAGAGTTGGGGTTCAACCGTACATCGAGCCCATCTGCTTCCGCTTGCTCTGCATTGCCCCGGCAACCGCCTCCTTGGTCGCATTGGCAAGTATCTTCGCCTCCGCTTCCAGTTCCGCAGTATCCAATTTTATTCCAAGCAATTTCGCAAGCACCCGCAAAACATTCGAAGCGGCTTTGGGGTCCGGCTGCTCCTCCATTGTTTCCGCCAAGAGCGAAAGCACCGGCGCCTTAGTCATCCCGGGAGTAAGAAGAAGCCCTGCAACCCCAGTGGTCGCGCCTTCTTTCACCCTGTTTATTTCGCCCTTCTTCTCAAGGGAAGCAACAAGCTCCTCATTGGTGGAAATCCCGTAAACAGCATTCTCGTCCTGGTGCATGGAAATGCCGCCAAGGGTAATCACGAGCGGGGACTTGACTTTGAGGGCCATCTTGGAGATTTCCCGCGCCATCTCGTTCGAAATGGAAATCGGGGTGACTATCTCGGAAAGAATCACAAGCAATTTGAATTTCTTGGACGCATAAACGCGCAAAGGCGGCATAGGTTTATAGTCGTGTATTGCCGTTACCGGCGGTATCTTCTCGCTTGAAAAGTACCCCACCATCTCCATGTCCAGTTTAGAAGTAAGGTAGGAAGCCGCGATGCTTCCCACAAGCCCCGCAGTCGGGAACCCTACGATGGTCGTCGCCCCTTCGAGGTCAATGGGCTTGAGCTGCTTATATTCGATGTGCATGCCGTTTACTCCGGATATAAGGTTTTTAATTATTCTTATACACCGTATTCCCCATGTCTTTGAAAAGAGATAACGTATCGATGCCCATGGCTTCTGCCGGCATCATGGGGCTTTCACCCACAACCGACCTTGGCGGAAAGTCGATGGACGCAAAAGCATTCCTGATTGCGGTAGTCGTAATAGTGATTGCAATCCACATTGCGGGAATTCTTGTGCCAACCCTTACCTAAGGAGCTTTTCAGCGGTTTTTCTTACTTTCTCCTTATTCTCCTGCGGGCACAGGATGAGCGTTTTCTTCCTTCTTTCTTCCGCGTGCGCAAGCGACTGCACCAAATCAGAAACATCCGCAATCTCCCGCAGCCCGCCTTCAGCCTTCACTTCGACTTCCCCCCGTTTTGCAAAGGAAGGCGGCGAATCCACAAGAACATCGCATCCGCAGGAATCCGAGAGTTCCGCAGCAATCCTGTCCGGCTCCCCCAGAACACCATCCGCGGCATAGGCAAGCTTGTACAGTCTCCGCTCAAGAAGAGCAGATGCATAGGCCCCCCCGTTCTTTGTTTTCAGGATTTCGTTCAATGCGATTACGTCCGTTCCGCTGAGCACAACCTGCGGGTCCATCCCTTCCGCAAGTGCAAGGGAAATACCCTTGTTCAGCATTGCCGAACCTATGCGCACGGTCTTGTGCAAATAGACGGTTGAAAACATCATGAACCTTCCCACAAGGAGAGATTCAGCAGCCTCCAGCCCGCCTCTTTCCAAAACTATTTTCTTTTTCTCAATTCTAAGAGTATAAAGTATCCTGTCAATATCCACCGCCCCGTAAGATACCCCGATGTGGTGCGCATCACGCAGTAAATAGTCCATCCTGTCTGCGCCCAAATCCCCTGCAGTTATCATCCCGCAGAGCCCCTTTCCACCGGAAAGGAGTTTAGAAGCCGAGAACTTTTCAGAAAGCACATCCTTAAGCGGGCCGGAGATTATTTTCTTGCCCCTTTCTTCGTGCTCACCGAACTTATCTCCGAGCGCCTTCTCGCTCTCATGCGAAAATGCCGCATGCCCCACATCGTGCAGGAGCGCATAAATCCTTATCAATTCCTTTTCGTCGCCGGAAATCCCCATGCGGTCGCACATGCGCGAAGCAAGATGCATCGTCCCAACCGAATGCTCAAAGCGCGTATGCATCGCTCCAGGGTAAACAAGGTAAGTCATCCCAAGCTGCCGTATTCCGCGCAAGCGCTGGAATTCCGGGGAATCAATTATCTTCCCCTCAAACTCATTGAAAGGAATGTTTCCATGCACCGGGTCCTTTATTATCATAGTTATATCCTCACGTAGAAGCCGCCCTTCTTCTCTATATAGTCCCCTTTTTCCGCAAGCAGTTTAAGGACCGCTTTGCACCCATCTATTGCAAGGCCCCCCTTTGCAGCCGCATCCGCAGGAGTTATCTCATCCCCCATTCCAGAAAGCGCTTCAGCAACCTTCCCAAAATAAACCGCAGTCACGATATAGTATTTCCCGTCAAATCCCCTTATCCCAACCACCGAATTCTTCTGCTTCATCAGCCGCTCAGAAAGCGCCTGCGCATCCCTGCTCCCATCCAGAATCAGGTATCCATTTGCAAAAAGCTGGTTTTCCATTGCGCTGGGCTCCGCCTGCTTTTGCGGAGATTTCTGCGAGCCGGTTTCAATTATGTAAATTCCTTCCTCATATTTCTTGTTGTGCACATAGAGGACTTTTCCGGATTTCACGAGTTCCTCTAGTACTCTCTTCTCTTCTGCATTCATTACCTTGTTCAATTGGGAAGGCGACCTTTTCGAAAACCCAAAAGAGGCAAGCTTGCTGAGCACCGCCGCCTCTTTCTGTTCTTGTGCAGAAGGCTTAATTTCAGGAATTTGAGGTTTCGCTCCAGCAACAGGGGCCGCCCCTTTTTCCGCAAGCGGAACCGAAAGCAAATAATATCCCGGCTTCAGTTCAAACATTTCCACAGCATCAAATTTGGAGAATTCCTCCGGAAGCCGGAGATAGCAGCCTTTTTGCCGTTTTATCACTTCGGATTTCATTTCTTTCGTTTCTCCTCAAATATTTCCGCCTGGAAGGATTTCAATACAACTCCCGGCTGTTTCCAGGTTCCCGGAGGCATTCCCGCCTTCATGCACAAATGGTCCAGATACTCCTGCATTCCCCATTTCTGCTCGGTTGGAACCTGCGGAAGGAAAAGCCCGGAATACATTCCGTATTCGATTATTAGCCCATCCCTCCCAATCTTGATTTTCTTCAAATATTCTTCCGGTTTTTTCACTGAAATCTTTTCCGGAACGGTAAGAACGCTTAATTCTATTTCCAAGTCCTTCAATTCGTTTTCAGAAAGCGGAGTGAACCGGAAATCCTCAAATGCAGCCGCAAGCGCGCTCTTCACGACCGCCTTTCCTAATGGAAACATGGGAAGCGGATAACCGATGCATCCGCGGAGTTCCCCCTTCTTTTTGAGCGTTACAAAAACCCCGCGCGGCTCGGAATATTTATCCAAATCCACGCCCTTCAAAACCTGCGGCTCGTCATTATACTGGAAATAATATTCTATCGCTTCGCGAGCAGCCCTTACGAGCTCCTGCCCCTCTTCCTCCCGCATGCGCAGATTTCCGCGGGTAGGTTTATAATTGCTTTCTGGGTTAGTTTCCTGTGCTTCCACTACTCGAAAAAATACTCACAGCAAAAAAGCCGCAAACCGGCCTTCCCCAGTCACTTTTGGACGCATATGAGGCAATAGGGCGCGCGGACGGCTTCCAGATTGAGCGCACTGAAAAGGGGATAGTTTTCAGCGGGAAAACCGTAAAGCTCGCCTTAAGGGTTGAATTCGGAAACCGGTGGGAATTCTTCAATGCGATTACTGCGCTGAGAGAAACTCCTGCAGACATAAAGGTGATTGCAACCAGCTCGAACGTAAAAGCAATAAAGATGGAGGCAATCTACACAGTCCTCAAGAAGAAATTGGAGGAAAAAGGAAGATGGATGCTCATAGACATTGAAGGGAAGAAGCCCCCAATGAAATTGAATTTTGGCAATCCGAAACCCCAGGGAAGACGGACCGCAGCTGAAGGCCGGAAACCTCTCTCCCCCGAAGACTTTTCCGAGGCGGCCGGGCAGCGCCCATCCATTCAAGAGCACGTCCAGAAAGAGCCTTCCCAAGTTGAGCAGCCGCTTCCAAACGAGCCTTCTTCAACCAAGCAAGAGCAGCCCAAAAAACCGCTCTCCTTCTGGGAGGGAATCCCCTTCTTCGGAAGAAAATCAAGCTCTGGAGAACCCGTGAAAATGAAGAAAAGCAAGAACTACGGGATGCAGCCTGCGGATGCAAAGCCGAGAAGGAAGATGATTTACGGCAAAAGAAGGAAGGAGCAGGACTGATTTTGCAAGAAATTACCGCATCTTTTCCTTAATTTTAACAAGAAATTCTTCCGCGGTTTTTATTGCGAATTTTGCCTCATATCCAGAAATGGAATCCGCTTTCTCATAAACCGCGGTATGCCGTTTGGACCTCATGCGGTCAAAAAGAGCAATTAATTCCCGGTTTTTCTCACCTAATTTCACATCCGCATATTCAATTGCGGTCTTGTGCCTTTCCTCGCCCATAATCCGGTATCCATCCGCAAACATGAGCGCACGCGCTCCAAGAAGCATGGAATTGTAAGCAATGCTGAAAGCCCAATCATGGCTCTTCTCAAGGTTTCCCTTTGCGACTTCCAGGTCCCTTTCCGCCGCCTTTAGGCATTCCTTTGCCTGGAGAGGGTCCGGCTCCGCCTTTCGGATTGCTTTCTTTTCCAGCAAGTCGCTCAAATTCATTTTCCCCACCGGCCACAAATACCTTCTTTTCTGCGGTAATTTCCCTTAAAAATCCGCTGAGGGTACGTTTCCGGTGAAATTCGTCGGCAGAATAAACTGAGTAATTTACTTCCCTCCCAACTTTCTCCTCAACTTTCATTATTTTCCGGTGAAGCTCATCCATATCCGGCTTCCCAACAATCATCAAATCCACATCGCTCTTCTCCTTCTCCTGCCCGCGCGCAAAGCTCCCATAAACAAATGCAAATTCTATCCCCTTTATCTCGGAAAGCCCCTCCCGCAGCTGGGAGAAAACCCCCTCGGTTTTCAGGTAGAGTCCTTTCAATTCCGCAAAGAAAGGGCAGGAGGAATCCGTATGGAAGAGAACAAGGTTCCCCTTTCTTTCCGGCTTCAGCACCCCTAGGGAAACAAGCGTGCCCAGCTCCTTTTTCGCTTCCGCAGGGGAAATTCCCGCCCTCCGCGCAATCTCCCGCAGGTGGAGCCCATCCGAGAAAAGGACCACTCCGAGCACTTTCACTTCCGCACCTGAGCGGAGGAGCATTTCCAACATGTTAGTTTTTAACTAACGGTTGTTATTTTAAAACTAACGTTTTCGGAAGGCGGTTTTTCCGATATATATATATATTCTTTAAGCGCGAATATCATTTGGTGCTTTAATGGAGAAGGAAAAGGTCTATTACGTTGAAGCAAAATCCCCGCTTCAACAGGATGGGACTGCTACATATTCTGCCGCTCTTGTACCTCCAGAGACAGCAAAGAAGCTAATGCAACTCGACCAAGAAATCGCCTCCTTGAATAAAAAAGAGCACGACAAGACGAAAGATCTCCTCTTTGGCGCTCGCCGTATGGCCAATCCTGTAGAAGTAAAACAACATGAAGATCGCGTTTCACAACTTGCAACCAAAACAAAAGAAAGGGAAACTCTGCTCAAAAATCAACCCCATGCTTCGTTTACTAACCCGGCGAATAATTATAACGTTGGCTCGGTAGCAATCAAGAAGGACATTGAAGCACTTCCATCATTCCAACCGGAGCAGAAGAAAAAGCAACTGGCAACCAATTAAAGGGGCTTAAAGCAAGCTTTTTAATCCACTTCTTCTCTATATTCATGTGGGATTATGGCAATTTCTCCTTTAGATTCCAGATACAAGACTGAAATGAGCGAAATATTCAGCGAGGAAAACAAGCTCCGCAAATGGATGGATGTAGAAATCGCATTGGCACGCGCGCACGCAAAGCTCGGGCACATCCCAAAGGAGGCGCCTTCTGCAATCGAGGCCGGCTCGAAAAAAGTAAAACTTGAGCGCGTCCTCCAAATTGAAGAGGAAATCCACCACGATTTAATGGCGATGGTGAAGGCGCTCGCTGAACAAAGCGGAAGCGCAGGCGGCTACATTCACATCGGCTCCACTTCTTATGATATTGAAGATACCGCGACCGCGCTCATCTTTAGGGAAGGAATTTCCCAGATGGAGTCCCGCCTCGAAAAACTCGCAGCGGTTTTGAAAAAGCTTGCGCTTGCGCACAAGAAAACCGTGTGCATAGGAAGAACGCACGGCCAGCACGCAAACCCGACCACTTACGGGATGAAGTTCGCGCTATATTATTCGGAAATCCAGCGTGACCTCGCAAGATTGAAGGAAGCAAAGGAAAGAATTTCATTTGGAAAGATGAGCGGCGCAACCGGCACGATGGCCGCCTTTGGAAAGGACGGGATGAAATTGCAGGAACTCGTAATGAAGGAATTAGGCGTTTCCCCCTCCCCTATTGCAAACCAGGTAATCCAGAGGGACCGGCACGCGGAGGTTCTCTGCGCACTTGCGATTACTGCTGCAACAATCGAAAAAATTGCAAAGGAAATCCGCAACCTCTCCAGGCCTGAAATTGGAGAAGTTGGCGAGCCCTTTGGAAAAAAGCAGGTCGGCTCCTCCACAATGCCGCACAAGAGGAACCCGCACAAATCTGAACGGATTTGCTCGCTTGCAAGACTTGTCCGGGCGAATGTGCAGACCGCACTCGAAAACATCCCGCTTGAACACGAGCGCGACCTCACAAACTCCGCAAACGAGCGCTTCATTTTCCCGGAAAGCTTCATAGTTACGGATTACATGGCTAAGGAGATGACCGCGGTTTTGGAAGGATTGCAGTTCTTCCCAGAAAACATAAAGAAAAACCTGGAACTCACGCGCGGCCTCGTAATGGCCGAGCGCGTAATGATGGAATTGGTAATGAGGGGAACCGGAAGGCAGGAAGCCCACGAACTGGTCCGGGAACTTGCCCAAAAGACATTCAGCGAAAAGAAAGACTTCAAGGAGGTTTTCTCAGCGAGACCGCAAGGCAAGAAATTCAGCCAGAAGGAGCTGGATGCGCTTTTCGACCCCTCCACCTACACTGGTGAAGCGGAAAAAATAGTGGAAAACGCAGTTAAATAAAATTGCACCTTTCCTCACTTATCCTTCTTTTCCTTCTATATATATTTATAAACCTTAAATGAAATATTCTCGCGGTGTTCATAGATGCCCCAGTTCCAGTCTAAACAGATAATGATGATGTCCATCGGCCTTTGCGCCCTTGGCGCGATTATGGCATTTGCCTCAAGCGCAAATTGTTTCCTCGGGCTTTTCGGGGGCCTTTTCGCAGGGCTCGGCTGCTTAGGCGCGGTAATTTTCTTCAAATACGGCTACCTTGCGCTCCCGCTAATCACTGAACGCGCAAGAATAGTAATGCTCACCGACACCGGCTACGAGACTCCATCTACGCAGGACGTAATAATAAAGAAGGTCGGGGAGGAATACTACGCATCCGCATTTTTAGGGATAAGGATTTTCGAATCCGCAACCGAGCGCTCCCAGGAGCAGAACATCGCATACAACCAGTACTTCGAGCGCGCAATCTCAAACATGCGTTATGTAGTGAAGATTGCCTACCTCCTCTATGCAGAGGACGTGGGAGAGAAGAGAAAGTTAATTGAAACAAGGAAGGCGGAAGCGCAATTGCGCCTATCACGGGAAAAGGACAAGGCAGAGCCCGACGTGCTCAAAGTGGATAAATACGAGAGGGAAATCGCGATGTGGGACAACCAGCTGCAACGCCTCATAAAAGGAGTCCGCCCAATGGGCGTTCTCGCATATGCAATGACTACCGCTTCCGGAGTTTCAAAGGATGCGGCAGTTGCAACCCTTCGCGCACAGGTCCGGGAGCTGAAAGTGACGCTCCAGAACTCTCTTAACGTGCAGGTGGAACAGCTTACCGCAGAGGAAATGAAGAAGTGCTTTGAATGGGAATACGCTTTCCCCTCGGGCCCGAGAGAGCTTGAAGAGAGCACATTGTGAGGAAATTCCATGGGAAGATTATCAATCAACAAGCTTCCGAACAAGGACCTGTCAAGCAGGAACATCCTTGTGCACCCGCCAGAACCGCCCATGAGCATGATTTGCAAGGACCCGTCCAATTCAATTTACGTGGGAAGGACAAAGATGCTCCAGGTCCCGTTCTACTGGACCTACCAGGACGTTACGAACCCACACATCGCAATCGTGGGGATTTCAGGTTCAGGCAAATCATATTTCATTAAAACGTTCCTGAGCCGCGCCTCGTTCGTCTGGAATTCCAACGCGCTCATTATCGACTGGGCAGGGGAATACAAGGACTGGGTGCGCATGACCGGGGGGAAGGTAATCTCGCTCGGAAAAGGCTCATACATGAACCTCCTGGACCTAGGAGGCATGAAGCCGTATGATCGGATAAAACAGGTAATGCGCACAGTCGGAATCCTCACGGATATCGACCAGTACCCGGAACAAAAAAGGCTCACGGAACAGGGAATCGAAAAGGCATACACGAACAACAAGTTCAAGATGGATTCGCGCGAGCAGAGGGATGAACTAGGGCGGCCATTGCAGCCGCCAACACTCAAAGACGTAGTAAAACTCCTGGAAGAGCGGGCCTCGATGGGCACTTATGAATTCCCGGCAGAACTCGAAAATGCAATTTACCGCCTCAAGCAATTCACAAAATCAGGGGAGGACTTCTTCGCGCAGCAAAGCACGGTAAGCCTGGATGAACTTACGGAATCCGGCTTAGTCGCCCTGGACCTTTCAGGGCTTCCGGATGAGAAATTCAGGGCGCTCGGCGCCCTTGCAATGCTCCAATTCATCGAGGAGCACATGCGTGTCACTGGTTGGGCAAAGACAAAGGGCCTGCGCCTCATCGTGGTGCTGGACGAAGCATGGAAAATCGCAAAAGAGGAAACCAGCGACGCGGTAATGATCATCCGCGAAGGAAGAAAATACAACTTCGCGCTCATAGTTGCGTCCCAGAACCCAACCGACATTGCGGAAGCAATTTTTTCAAACGTGGGCACAACGTTCATACTGAAAGTTAAGTTCGAAAAATTCCTCGATTACCTCCAAGGGTCGCTGAACTTCAGCGATTTCATGAGGGAGGAAATCTCAAAAGTAGGGGTAGGTTCCTGCGCAGTGAACATGTCTTTCTCAGGCGCAACACCCTACCCATCCACGTTCCTTGTAGAAAAGATAGAAGGGGAAGAGCCCCTGCGAGAGTTCTTCCTGGACCTTGGGAAGGCCCTCTCAAAGGAGCAAAGGGAGTCGATTGATGTGGCAAGAAGCGTTTCATTCCAGAAGGATAATTTGAAGAGAAGGCTGCTTGAATTCGGCCTCTCCGAGGCAAGGATTGAGGAGGTTGTCCGCCTCTTCGACCAGAAGAACAGGCACCTGGACGTGGTTTCGTTCATCATCCTGCTGGAAAGGTTCGGGGTGGACCGCTCTAACCTCACGATGTTCCTGAAGGAAGTCGGGATTGAGGATACGATCATCATCAACATATTCACGATGAGCGATAAAAGAAAGGCGGATATCCTGGACCGCGACATAACCCAGGTTATACTGGAGGAATAGGGGGATGAAAATGGCAAACGTTTGCATTGTCTGCAAGAAGGAAATAGAAAACGGGAACCCGATAAAGGAAGATGCAGTGATACGCTTCATAAAGAAGATGAAGCAGAAAACCGGGACACTCCAGAACAACGTGCTCATGGTTTGCGATGCCGACCTTGAAACCTACAGGAAGAAGAGGCAGAACTTCGAGAAGATGGCGGTCCTTCACGCAACCGCCGCAGTGATAGTGGTCGCAATATTATTCCTCGCCCCGCTCCTGCTGGGCGCGCCGTTCAGCTTCGTGAACCTTTTCTTTGCGCTCGTGCTCGGCATCATGATTGCGGCGCTCGCAATCCTGAGCTACACTCCCGGGCTTGAAACCAGGGAATGGGCAGGCGCAAAGCCAACGCTTGCAGGCGCCCTTTCCCCGCAGGAAGGGAAGAAGAGGGAAACCCCGCAGGAAATCGCAAAGAGGCTGAGTCCCAGGCATGCTCCAAAACCCGCGCAAAAACCCGCGCCAAAAGCAGCCCCGAAGCATGCTCCAAAGCCTGCCCAGAAGGCTGCAAGAAAGAAGTGATTGAATGCCAGAAGAATCGCTCTCCCCTCCAAAAATAGACGGATTCCGCATAAGGGTGAAATTAAAGGGAACCTTTGCAGACGTTGCAAAGGCGCTCCGCTCGATTTCATTCCTCAAAGTTGCGCAGGAAAAAGAAGGGGTCAGCATCGCTTACGTAGAAAGCAGGAGCATAGACAAGACCCCCTACCTCTTCTCCATGATGAAGTTCAAGAAAAGCGAGATCGAAGTGGTATATTCGATACCCACTACAATCGCTCCCACAAAGAGAAAGCTCGACTTGCTCCGCTATCTCCTCAACATGCTCACCTTGGTGGACCCTTATTACGAAATCGAGAACAGTGTCGTCTACCAGCTCATGGAGGAAACGATGCGCCAGCTGGACGACTATGCGAATGCGGACTATAAGAAACTCTACAAGGATTATGATGATTTGAAGAGGGAGGTTGAGAACCTGCGGAGGTCCTCGCTCCTCTACAAGGCGCAGGTGAAGAGCCTGAGCAAGGAAAACTACGAGATGAAGAACGAAAACGATGAATTGAAAATCAGCTTCGACAAGCTGCACGGGGCGGTTTCCGAAGGGGTGCTGATTTCCAGGATACAGGAATGGATAATGGACCATAACGGCACCATAAACATCCCGGAATTCGCAAAGCACAACCTAGTTCCGGAAGCAAGGGTTGAAGGAGCCCTCGACAAGCTTGTGCGCCAGGGCTACCTGGAGCAGGTGCAGTGAGAAGAATGGCGGCCCCCGACATAAAGATAAAAAAACAATCCTTCCGCTTTGAGGTGCGGAAAAGGTATTCCTACGAATCAAAGTACCGCAAGGTGGAAAAGCAGCTTGCCGACACAGTGAAAGACTCCATACTCTCTTTCCTGAAGCCAAAGGGCGCGGCAGCCCAGGTTCAGATCGAAGAGGAAGGAATTCCCGGGCACGAAAAGGAGGCCCCGCCCCCAAGAAAGCCCTCGATACTTGAATCCGGACTGGTGCAGAAGGCCGGCGGCGCAGTGTTGCTCGTGGTCCTGCTCCTAGCAACCATGACCATCTTCATGCAGTCAGCCATTTCCCCAACTTACCAAATCCTCAACCCGCAGGAATTGCAGTCCTTTTCAGGGAACATAATAAAGCAGGACATACTCACGGCGAGCGAATCAGTTGACTGGAGAAAGCCCTACCATACCGCGTACCTGCAGATGGCAGTCAATGGAACTGCGGAAGCGGTTCCGGTCTATGTGGACATTTACAACACTCCGGTTCCATCCTCCGTTTTCATTCTAAGGAGCAGCCGCTACCAGGCAGAGAACTACCCGGAGTTCGCCGCTTCGCTTGAGAGGAGGCTTTCAGGCTACCATATGACGGTTAACGAGATAGGCTTTGACGACCTCAAATCCATCCCATCGCAATCGCTCGTGATTGTTCCAAGCGGATACATCCCCGAGCAGATGCTGGCGGACAAGGGCTCAAAGCTGGACGACCTTCTTTCCAGGGGCGTAACCGTGATCTACATCGGCCAGCCCTTTGACAAGATGTACAGCAAACAGGGCGCGGTTGTCGGGGCCAACACCGCGTCCCTTGGAAAAATGAAGATTTCGTTTGAGCCAACCAGCTCCATTTCATGCACGAATATAACGATGAGGAGCCCGCTTTACTCAGTTGGCGGGGGGGTTCCCATCCAGGGTTGCATAGGTTCATTCAGCTACGGAGGCGGGACGATGCTCTTCTTCCCGCAGACGCTGGACGGGGGCTGGGGCAACGGGACCGATGCGGCAAGTGATGTTTATGCATTGATACTCACGATGCCCTGGCTTAATTCAATTGCAGGAAACGCAGAAATGGTGCCGCTCGGCGCAGCAGGCTCCACCGTAGAGTTCTTCACCACCACGTTTGAGGGGGACCAGAAATATGCAAGAATACTCGCATTCGACAACGAGAGCAAAAAGGGCTTCCTCATTGTTTCTTACATCCAGAAGAGCACCAATGGAGACATCTACACGCTCGGGCACAGCATCCCCCCGGCCGCAGTCGAGCCCACCCAGATGGACATTGTCGTAGATTTGAGGGAGGAGGGGGGAGAGGAAAGGCTGTTCCTTTCCGTGAAGAATTCAACCGGGGAAGTGGACCGCCAATCGATATCCACAAGCAAGGTTGCGCTCAATTCACAGCCCACCTTTGCATATAATTTTGGGCTCACGGGGGGGGACTACATCCTGGAGATTGTTGATGCCCAAGAAAAGCAATATGCGCGCTCATACATGCGCGTAGGCGAACTCTCAATCAGCTCCGTAAAGCCAAACTACGGGGAAGACATCTACACATTCAAATTCCTTCTTGACGGGCAGCCGATTCCGCTGAGCGGAAGCTACTACATAAACGGGAACCAGGCAAAGTCAAAAACTTTCACCAGTTCCCAGTCAGTCACGGTGGAAGCCGCAAAGGTGAATGGCGCCCCGCTCGACTCAGGGAAGAATAAATTCACGTTCAAGCTTGGAACTTATTCTGCCGATGTTGCCGTTAGCAAGCCATCGATGAAGAGCATATTCACCGAGCCATTCTTCCTCGGGTCCGTGGGAATCGCTTTTGTGGCATTGATAGTCGGCGTTCTCTTTGCAAAGCAGGGGGTGGCGATGTACGGCCTTGACATTCCGGACTTCCCGCCGCAATCCACCCGCAAGATACCGATGAAGAAGGAAGTGCTGCTGGGCATTTTCCAGAAGATAAACGAACTCTACAAATGGAAAAACACCCCTCTCAAGCTTGGAGAACTGAAGGGGGGATTCAAGGGAATGCTCTATGAGGGGAAGCCCATATTCATCAGCGACTATAACCTCGAGTACGTGCTCTCAAGGCTGGAAGGGATGGGCTTTGTGAAGAAGGAGCTTGAATATTACGGGATTTCTTCATGGGAAAAGGAGACAGGAAGGGGCATGAAGCAGCTCGCGTTCTTCCGCAAACTGAGGGATATCTGCATAAACAACGCGATTCCGTTCAGCCCGCTCGGGAAAGAGCCAGGCTATGATTCGCGGATAACCGTAATCGGGCAGGACATGTATGTCCACCTCTATGATGAGCCGGGCCGCATCGTCCCAGGCATCCTCTCTTCAATAAACAAGGGATTGAACATCGTTGTGTTCGAGGATGAAGGCGAGAAGGATTCCTTCTACGAATACATTTCAACGGGAAACCCCGAGGCAACAATGCTCAAGCTCGAAGTGCAGGCGGGTTCCGTCCTTCTCCAGACCTGGGGAGAATTCGCGGACATGATAAAGGAAATGAAGATGTAGGGATTGCCTCCCTGCCCAAAATTCCTATTTTTTATTCAATATCTCCTGGTAGAACTTGAGGAGCTCTTCCACTCTGCCATCCGCATCGTACTCCTTTGCGATTTCCCTGCCCTTCTGCCCGAGCTCCTTTCCATTCTCAAGGGCAAGGAGCAATTTTTCCCGGAAATCCACCTCTTCCTTGAATGCGTAGCCGCTTACCCCGTCCTTTATGAAGTCTCCCGAGCCTGATTTTTCAGGCGCAACCACCGGAAGCCCTGCAGCCATCGCCTCAAGTGCGACCAGCCCCTGGGTGTCGAAATAGGAAGGGAATGCGAACACGTCCGCAGCAGCATAATAGTCGGGGAGCTCGTTCTTCGGGACGAATCCGGTGAATATGAAATTCTCCGTAAGCCCCTTCATCTTCACAAGGTTCTTGTATTCCTCTTCTGCAGGCCCCTTCCCGACAATCAGGAAAACCGCGTTAGGCTCCTTGTTTATGATGGACTGCGCCTCGTTTATAATCAGCTCAAGGTTCTTTTCCTTCACGACTCTTCCCACGTGCAGGACCACCTTCTTCTTCCCGAGTTTGTGCTTTTTGCGCACCGCTTCCCCGTTTCCGGAGCTGTAAAATTTGTAATCTATCCCCGAAGGGATAACGATGGTGTGCTTTATCCCGTGCTCATTCAGGATTTTCTCGGTAAATCTGCTCGGCACGATCACCTTCCTGAAGAAGCCATAGTACCATTTCAGGTATCCCCATGCGACTTTCTCCAGCATCTCCTGCATGTCCTTTCTTCCGGTCAGGTAATGGGTTGCGCTTGGCACCATCGTATGGAAAGAGGCAATCGCAGGCACCTTCATTGCGTTTGCGCATTGGATTGCCGCAAGCCCTGTGGTTGCAATCCCGTGCGAATGCACCAAATCAACGCCCACGCTTTTCACAAGCTTCCTTGCGGAGAGGAAAGGGAAGAGGGAGAGCCTGTAATCCGGATAAGGCTTGAAAACCGCTGAAGTGAAATAATAGACGTGCTTGTCCGCGTTCTCCTCCTTCTGCTTCTTGCTTCCCGGAGTGAATATAAATACCTCATGGCCCCTTTTTTCCAATCCCTCGCGGTAATTAAGGAGCGCAGTGACCACTCCGTCGTTATTCGGGAGGTAGGTGTCGGTAAAATATGCAATCTTCATTTGAACAATCCATCCAGGACCGGCTTTATTGAAACCGCGGACACCGGAGACGGAATGGTGTCCGAAACAAAAACTTCCCCGCTCGCATTTAGTTTTGCGAGCGAATCCTTAAGGAAAAACCCATGGGCAGCCGCGCAAATCACTTTTTTTGCCCCGCCCCCTTTAACGTTCTCAACCGCCTTCAGCATTGTCGAGCCCGTAGAAATCATATCATCAATTATGAGCACACTCTTTCCCAACACATCCGCGCTCATCTTCATTTCCTTTATTTCCCGGTAAGCCTCGTTGCCTTTAACGTAATCGCCGCGGACCTTCTTCATGCTAGTCCCGCCCACATCACTCACAAGGTAGTTCGCCCCTTCATCCGGGCTCATTATCTCGATTTCTCCGCCCGCAATTTCCCTCGCTTTCTCGATTATCTTCTTATTCAGGGAAATATTCTTTATCTTCAAGCCGCCGTAAGTGAATTCCCCTTCCTTCTTTAGGAAATGGCAGTCAAAGGTTACCAGCTTTCCAGCCCCTTCGCGCGCAAGAATTTCGCAGAGGATTTCCGCGCTCTTCACTTCCCCGTCCTTGAATACCTTATCCTGCCTAGAATAAGGAAGGTAAGGCACAACCAGCGTTATGCTCTTTGGCTTTGCCGCCTTTATTGCTCTAAGCGCTAGAATAGTCTGGAATATGGATGCATCCTGGTTCGGATAAAGCCTTGTAAAGAGGAAAACGTCCTTTCCAGCCCCTTCCTTTGCATCGGGAACCCTAACATATGAGTCCCCATCCGGGAAGTTCTTCACTTCCACATTAGGGGCGTAAATATCCGAAAAAGACGGGCACACAAACCGCATAAATAAGAGATATAAGAAAGTGTTTTAAAGATAAACCTATCCCGCAGAACCCCTAAGGGTTTTTGGATATCTGATTCGCCTGCGGGCGAATTCTCGCCAATTGCGTTGGCGAACCGTTTTTGCCGTAGGGATACAGAAGGCCAAAAACGGTAAAAGAAAGAATTTTAAAGATGGGCGGAAGCCCCCGCTCAGACCAGTTCGCTCGCGGCAAACCTTCTTTCGCAGTATCCGCAGCGGTATCCATCCGCCGGCTCCGCAGTGAACCTTGTCGGCACTTTCTCGGAGTTGCATATGCATTTGGGGTTCGGGCATTTCCCAACCCCGCTTATCTTCTCCGGAAGCTCTGCCTGGCTTTTTTTCACCACTTTGCCCCCCTGGATATGGTTCACCGTTGCTTTCGGGGAAACGAGCGCAATCAGGTCCGTTTTCTCGTCCGAGACCAATATCCCTTCGATTTTCAGTATGTCCTTCTTCCCGGTCTTCTTGCTCGGCACATTGATCATGAGGGCGACCCTGTGCGGGTAGTTCTGGTCGATTCCCATCAAATCCAGGACCTTCCTTCCCATTCCTGCTTTTATGTGGTCCACAACAGTCCCGTTATCTATCGTATCTACCGTAAGCATTTTCTTCACCCCTCCAACGCTTTCTTTATGATAGCCATGCGCATCGGTATCCCGTTCCTTGCCTGGTCGAAATACCTTGCATGCGGGCTCTTGTCCACTTCCGGAGGAATCTCATCGATTTTCGGGAGCGGGTGCAGTATTATCATATCATTCTTCACCCCGCGCAGATACTCCGGCTTGATGGTGAATTTCTTCTTCATGCTCATTGCCTCGTATTTGTCCTCGAACCGCTCTTCCTGGATCCTGCAGACATACACGACATCCGCTCCGGCAAAATCGATCTCTTCGGAGAATTCCAGTTTTGCCCCGAATTTCTTCTTCACTTCCTCAACCGCTTCAGGGGCCATCTCGAGCCCGCGCGGGGCAACAAGCTTCACGTTCGCACCGAACATCGAGAGCCCGAAAAGAAGAGACCTCATCGTGCGCGCGTGCTTCAAATCCCCCACGAGCTGCACGTTCATCCCCTTAAATTCCCCCTTCATTTTCTTGAGGGTATAAAGGTCGAGAAGAGTCTGCGAAGGGTGCTGGTTCCCTCCATCCCCGCCGTTTAGGACCGGGGCCTTTGCGAATTCGGAGGCAAGCCTTGCCGAGCCTTCCATCGGGTGCCTAATCACAATTACGTCCGCATACCCGTCCACCGTGCGGATCGTATCCTCAAAACTTTCCCCCTTTTTGAGCGAGCTTGTTTCCCCAAGGAAATCAACCACTTGCATCCCTAGCCTTTCCGCGGCGGACTGGAAAGAGAGTTTCGTCCGTGTGGATGGCTCAAAGAACATCGTTGCGACGATCCCGTCGAGCTTCTCCACCTTTTTCCTTGCAAGCTGATGGTCCATTTCCTCAGCGCGCTGGAAATAGTCTTCCACATCCTTCTTTTCGAGCTCCCTGAATGATATTAAGTCCATTAACCCACCCTTCTTTAGGGGTTTGCAAATATACGCATATAAACCCATCGCGTGCGCGCATAGATAAGGTATTTATTTTATGCGTTTCCTAATGTATTTTTCTTCAAAATTCAAGGTGGGGATTTTACATGCGGGTGCTATTTGAGGGAATCGACGGATGCGGGAAGGACACGCAGATTGCGCTCCTTAAGAAAAAGATGGAAATCACTTCGTTCAAATACCCCACCAAGCAATTTTCCCCGATTTGGGATTACCTCAGAAACAAGGAAGCGGTGCACCCCCGCGGGCTTTTCCTCCTTTTCCTGGCGGACATCGCAAACGAGCAGAAGAAGATGGAAGAAACCCACAGCCTTTCCGTAATCGACCGCTACGTGATGTCCACAATCGCATACGAAGTCGATGAATTCTCCTATGGGCAGGCAAAGGACATTGTTTCGGATATCGGCTTCATACGCCCGGACATAGTTTTCCTCCTGGATTTGCCGGCGGAAGTCGCATGCTCGCGCAAGCAGGAGCAGAAGAAAAACGAGGGGGTCCCTCCGGACCGCTACGACCTAGATGTGGATTACCTTTCCAAGGTCCGCAACCGCTTCCTTATGCTCAAGGAGGATTCCTTCATGTGCAGCAGGTGGGTCACGCTTGATGCGACGCGGCCGGCAGAGGAAATCCACACCGAAATCCTGATGATGCTGAAAGGGCAGAAGTGACAGCCCAAGGGGGAGCGCCCCCTTAGTCCGTCACCGCCCAAACCCCCCAAACACTTACTTACCCTTTTAATATTTTCCTATGAATAAACTGTTTCGCTAGCTCACAATTAGCTCCTGTAGTCTAGCCCGGCCAAGGACACTGGACTTTCACTCCGGTAGCCCGGGTTCGAATCCCGGCAGGAGCATTTCTGCCCTTTCTTTTTTGTAAAAAAGAAAGGGCCGGTTCCCCCAAAGAAAAAACAGTATCGAATATCAGTTTGAATTTCCTTTCGTAACTCTTTGAGCATCTCCTTACGCCCGGTTTTTCTCGGTTGGATGTGGTCAAATATGGATAATCATAGGTATTTATAAATCCTTCCTAAGTAATTATAAATATCAACTAAGAAGGGATTGACCATGCCAAGGAAAGAGAAAGTGAAACACCCAATGCTCTCGATGATCCCAGTGAAAACCGAAATGCCTGAAGAGCAGCTGGTTTACAAGAAAAGCACGGACAAATGCCCCTGCGTAGTTTCAGATTTCTCCCTGGAAAGGATTGCCGATTCCATTACAAAGGCAGATAGTGCAGGGCACCACACGAACATGGCCCACGCGGAAAAGGCGATGAATCTCCAGCACAAATGGGAGTCCCTCCCCATCTACCACGAGGGGGATTATTTCCCGAAAAGGCAGCTCTTTAGCAATTTCAAGCGCGTTGTTCTGGATGTTTTTGAAAATAAGAAGGCGTAATTCTCCAGAAATAAAAAGAAAAATTTACTCCATCTCAATCGTTGATGGCGGCTTGTTCGTAATGTCGTAAACCACTCTTCCGGCACCGCGAATCTCATTAGTAATTCTGGTGGAAATCGCCCCTAGCACCTCATGCGGAATTATGGAGAAGTTTGCAGTCATCCCATCTAAACTCCGCACTGCGCGCACAACAATCGTATATTTGTAAATTCTCTCGTCCCCGGCAACCCCGACGGTCTTGGAGGGGAATATCGCGGCAAAATATTGCCAGGGCCTCTCCATTTTCCCTTTTGTGGAAGCGGAATCAATCTCCTCTTCGACTATTGCGCACGCGTCCCGCACAATTTCCAGCCTTTCGCGCGTAATCTCGCCTACGATGCGCACCGCAAGCGCAGGCCCGGGAAATGGCTGCCGCTCAAATACATATGGGGGAAGCCCAAGCGCCTTCCCGGTCATGCGAACCTCGTGCTTATAGAGCTCTCTCAGGGGCTCGCAGAGCTCCAGCTTCATGTTCTTCGGAAGGCCACCCACATTGTGGTGGCTCTTTATCATTTGCCTCCCTGAGCCTCCGCTCTCAATCCAATCAGGGGCGATTGTTCCCTGCACAAGCACATCCACTCTCTCCTTTTTCGCAACTTCCTCGAATACCTTGATGAAGAGCCCACCAATGATTTTTCTTTTCTCTTCCGGGTCGCTAACTCCTTCAAGTTTTCCAATAAAGCGTTCAGACGCATCCACAACCTTAAGCGGAATCCCTACCTTTTCCGAAGCCTCCTTCACATGGATGGCCTCATTTTTCCTCATAAAGCCGGTATCCACAAAAACAGCAACCAGTTGCCCGGGGATTGCCTTTGATGCAAGCGTGGCGGCAACCATGGAGTCCACTCCCCCGGAAACCGCAATTATTGCGCGCTTCTTCCCCACTTTGGTCTTTATATCTGAAGTTGCCTCCTTGATGAAATTCTCAGGATTAAAAGCCATAATTAAGAATAGGAAGTTCTCCTATAAATACTTAACTCTAACTCAGAAATTTTGGTTAATAAACATGCCAAGAAATCCGTGCACTTCAGAGCGGGGATGAATAGACTAAAAGCACTGGAATACCGGAACCCCACCCTCTCCGCTCGTTTATAAAGAATAGAATTCACATTAATTCATGAAGTTATTACGGTCCTGGGAATACCGGTTATACCCATCAAAAATCCAGGAAAAGGAGCTCAACAAATATCTTGTTGAGTGCAAGAACGTCTGGAATTCTCTCCTTGAATATGTAAAAGAACGATATAAAAAAACCGGCAGGGCCCCAATAAGGCAGGAGCTATACTCAAAAACTAAAGGAACACTCCTGTTTTCGCAAACCGCCCAAAACGTTGCAGACCGCCTCTACAAATCCATTAGAGGGATGCAGTCCAGAAAGAAAGCCGGCTTAAAGGCCGGTTTCCCTAGGTTCAAGCCAATAGAAAGAATAAAATCGTTTACCTATCCGCAGTTCGGGTTCACTCTTAATAACAAGCTGCAACTCTCGGGAATCAGCAGCATAAACATCCGGAAGCACAGGGAAATCGAAGGCAAAATAAAAACCCTCACTATAAAGAAATATTCTTCCGAGAAATGGTTTGCGATATTTACTTCTGAAACAGAGAAAACCTTGGAAAAAAGAGAAGAAAAACCCCTAGTTGGGATTGACTTGGGAATAGAACACTTTGCATATCTGAGCGATGGGAATGTTGTCAAGAACCCCAGTCATCTCAAAAAAGCCGAGCATAAGCTAAAATGTGCGAATAGGCTACTTTCCAAAAAGAAAAAAGGCAGCAAAAATCGTTTTAAAGCGAAACACTGTTTAGCCATTTCCTATGAAAAACTCGTAAATAAAAGAAAGGATTTCCTACACAAAGCCAGCCGGATGCTAGCTGATTCATATTCCCTGGTTGCGATGGAAAACCTGGAAACTGGTAAGATGTCCAGAAGTTTCCTTGCAAAATCAATATTGGACTGTGGCTGGGCAGAGTTTGCGCGCATGCTTGCATACAAAGCGGAAGAAGCTGGTTGCAAAGTAGTGCTTGTGAACACTGCCGGAACTACCCGAGAATGTAGCCAGTGCGGCTCAGTGAAAAAGAAAACGCTTGCGGAAAGGTGGCACTCCTGTGCCTGCGGGGCATCAATGCACCGCGACCTTAACGCAGCAATTAACATACTCAGAAGAGCTACCGCAGGAACTGCGGAATGTCAAGCCTGTGAAGAGGAAGCCTCTATGCTTTCCATAAAAAGCGCAAGCATCCTCAATGAAGCAGGAAGCCCTGCCTAGTAACGGCCGGGAGGTTCACAAAAGCACCCGTTGAAATTTCCAGTATGCGCTTTTCTGACGAAGTCCCCACAGGGCAATTCTCTGATTCCGAAGCATTCATCATGTTCCAAGAGATCATCGATTCATGCGGATAATCCTACCGGGTAAGGCAACAGTATTCTTTTTAAAAATCCCCTATCGAAATCAGGTTATGCGCATAATCGCGGACCTCCACCTGCACTCAAAATATTCCCGTGCGACCAGCCCGCGCTCTGATTTGGACGGGCTTGCGGAGTGGGCGCGCATAAAAGGGATTTCCCTTCTCGGGACCGGGGATTTCACCCATCCAAAATGGCTCAGGGAGCTTAAGCAGGGCCTAAAACCAGTAGGGGAAGGAATCTTGACCCACAACGATATAAATTTCATGCTCACTTCAGAAGTGAGCAATATTTTTGAAGTGAAGGGAAAAACCAAGAAAATCCACACGGTGCTTTTTGCCCCCTCTTTCGAAGTAGTCGAGCAACTAAATGATGCAATCAAGGGATACGGAAACCTCGCAGAAGACGGCCGCCCAATTCTCATGATGGATGTGGCAGAGCTCCTGGACACCTGCGAAAGGATCTCAAAAGAAATCTTCATGGTCCCTGCGCATGCATGGACGCCCTGGTTTGGGATTTTCGGCTCAAAGAGCGGATTCGATTCCCTGGAAGAGGCATTCGGGAAAAAAGCTACGCACATAAAAGCCTTGGAAACCGGGCTCTCAAGCGACCCGGAAATGAACTGGATGATTAGCAAATTGGATTCCGTTTCCCTCATCTCGAACAGCGATGCGCACTCCCCGCAAAAACTAGGGAGGGAAGCGAACGTATTCGAGCTTGAAAAAATCACCTACAAATCCGTAATAGACGCAATCGTTACCCGGAAAGGGTTTGTAAAAACATATGAATTCTACCCGGAAGAAGGGAAATACCACTGGGACGGGCACAGGAATTGCAACGTATGCATGAACCCGGTTGATGCAAAGAGGGTGGGAAACCGCTGCCCGAAATGTGGAAAGCAGGTCACCGTGGGAGTGATGCACCGCGTATTGGATTTGGGCGACCGCCCGCAAGGCTACGTCCCCGAGCGTTCCGTTCCCTTCACAAGGCTCGTTCCCCTCGAAACAATAATTGCGGCAGTTCGCAACAAAGGCGGGCAAACCAAGGAAGTGCAGGAAGAATACTTCAGGATTGTAAACTATTTCGGAAACGAATTTGCGGCCCTGGAAGCGCCAAAAGAGCAGCTCAGGCTTGCAACCGACAAGGGCCTTGCTGATTCAATAGTGAACGCGAGGGAAGGAAAACTTTACTGGCGCCCTGGCTACGATGGGGAATTCGGGGAGCTTTCGCTCGATAAAAAGAACGTGCCCGCATCAGTTGTGCACGGGCAAAAAAGCCTAATGGACTTCTAGGTTTCAGAAGGCAGGGGCTGCGGGGAAACCCATACTGTGCCTTGGTCGTTATATAACTCGACCTTGTACTTTCCGCTCTGCCCCCATACTAACGCCGGGTCTGTCTTCACCGTGAATGCAACCGGCTGCACGAGATCGTTCTTTCCCGAGGGGGTGCTCATGCTGAACACCACTTCTTTTTGCGCCCCTCCGATACTGAACTGAGTGACCTCCGGAGGCACATAAATTTCCGTAATCATCGCAGAGCCGTCCCCCATGTACCCGATTGCATTAATGAGGAAAGCGATGCGCGCAACCGAAAAGTGCGCTTGCAGCATGCCCAAATCCCCGCGAATCGTATCCATGCGGAAGTACATAATGTAGAGCAGAGGTATCATTATCAGCAATATGAAGCCGACAACAACGAGAAGCTCGTTGCTAACCTGGCCCTTCATAGAAGCCCTCTGCGTACCTCTTTTTGTCCCTCGCATACCCTTTTTTCTTGGTAAGAAGCATTTTTATTTCGTTTACATTCGCATCCACGGCGGTTTTCAGGTCATACCCCTCTGAATTTACAATTAAAGAATTGTTCCCGAGGTCGATGTGCGTGTTCATCTCGTACATCTTTTTCCCTTTCTTGAAATGCACCTGCACATCCCCTATTTCGAAGGTCTTGCCGAATTTCTTGAGGATTGCTTTGATGGATTCCTTTATGTCCCCGTAGAAGGACATATCGTCTTCCCCAAGGCCGCTTATGTAGACAACGGGGCCTTCGGAGATCAGGCTTACCACGAATTTCATCACGTCCACTGCGCTGAGTATTCCTGCAGGGTTGTTCCCTTCCATTATGATTACATCCGAAACGTTCTCCTTTGCCATCTTGCGCACCGCATCCTCGAGCGGGTCGCTAGCATTTGCGATTATGAATTTATCGCGCATGAACTCGTGCACAGGCTTCATGTCCGGGTTCGTGATGTCGGCAATCATCATGAAGCGGTCGCGCCCAGAGGGCTTCAGAAGCGATGAGGTAATGTCGAAAGTGGAAACAACCCCCACCACCCTTGTCCCGCGTGTAACCGCAATGCGGTGCACGTTCCATTTCTTCATTAAAGTGCGCGCAACCCCGAGCTCTTCCTCACTGTCAACAGTATATAGCGGGCTTGCCATCAATGCGGAAACTCGCGTCTTGGGGACGACCCTCTGCGTTACCATCTCCCCCATCACTTCCGCGCGCGTCATCACCCCGGCAATCTGGCCGGAGCGCACAACCGGCAACGACTTGAAATGCCCTGCCATGAATGAGCGGATCGCCTCGTCCAGTGTTGCGCCTTCTTCCAGGGAAGGTGCGCGTATTGCAGCATGGATCGACTTGGTCCTGCTCGCATCCTTGATCCCTTGGCGTATATTGCGGTCGTCTATGATTCCGTAATATTTTCCTTTGGAAGTCACGACTGCAACAGTTCCGCTTGTAAGATACATGTTCAGTGCCTTTGAAAGGGGTTCCTCGCCGTCGATTACATTTGCTTTTAACATACGCATACTCTCACCGTGGTTTAAGAGGCAGAAAAGGTTTATAAGCATTCCAGCCCTATTCAATAGCATGGACCTCCCCCTGACGTCCATTGTCGGAAAGCCCAGCTGGAAGCAACTACTGATAGAGCTGGTCATCACCGAGAAGCTGGACCCGTGGGACATAGACATCGTGAAGATCTCTGACGGGTTCTTTGGAATGGTAAGGCAGATGGAGAAAGTGGATTTCCACATCCCTGCAAACATCATTCTCGCTTCTGCAATACTTCTCAAATACAAGAGCAATGCACTTAGGGTGTGGACCGAGCCCGCGGCAGAGGAAATGCAGGCAGAATCAATAGAGATGGATGGGGAGGAAATACCTATCCTTTCACTGAAGCCGCGCCTTCCCCCGCGCGGGCAGATCACGCTCGATGAACTCATCGTGGAAATGGAGCGGGTAATAAAATACGACGATGTGGAACGCCCGAAGAAGCAGGTTTCTGCCATCCCGGAAATAATGGATTTCCCGCTTCCGGATTATGACATTGAAGCGGAAATGCACAAGCTTTATTCCAAAATGAAAGGGGAAGCGGATGAGGAAGGGCTTGTTCTCTTTTCCAGGCTTGTTGAAGGGAAAAACGCACAGGAAATGATACTGACTCTCTCGCCCCTTCTCCACCTTGCGCAGGAAAAGGCAGTGGGGCTGCGGCAGGACAAGTGGTGGGGAGAAATTTTCATAAAGGTGAACGGATGGAACCCAGGCGCCTTATAGAGGCAGCCCTCTTCATGAGCGGCAGGGAGCTTTCGCTCCCGGAGCTCAAAAAGCTCACTGGGATAGCTTCGGCCGGGCACGTCAAATCAATAGTGCAGGAGCTCATCGAAGAATACAACAAGAATGGGAGCGCCCTGGAAATATTCGAAGCAAATGATGCTTACCTTATGCGCGTGCGCGAAGAATACCTTGCGGCTGCACGGCAGTTCGCGCAGGAATCCGAAATAAGCAGGAGCGCGCTCCGCACCCTCTCTTATATTGCGAGGCACAACGGAATTCTCAAATCCGAAGTGGTCCGTAGAATCGGCCCAATGATTTACGATGATGTGAAGGAGCTTGTGGAGAGGGGCTTTATTTTCCAGAGGAGGTTTGGAAGGAGCTCCCGGCTCTTCCTGACTGATAAATTCCGCGCCTATTTCGAGCAGGGAAAACCGATTGCGGAGGCGAACCTAATGGGGCAGGGAGCTGAAAAACAAGCCAAATCCACTGAAGCGGCAACCCCTTCTGCCCCAATCGATTCAAATCCTCTGGAAACTGGAGAAGAAAAAGAAGAAGGAATGTCTGAATAGATTCAGATTTTCATTTTCCTTATTTTTACTCCCGCCTGCCTGAATAAATTCTCAGGGGCTTCGGTAACAGGGTAATCCGCATTATACACCACTTCCTCTATTCCCGCATTGATTATCATGCGCGTGCAGTATAAGCAAGGGACAAAAGTAGTATACAGGGTCCCTCCCTTTACGGAAATCCCATGGTATGCCGCCTGCACAATCGCATTCTCTTCCCCGTGCGCGCAATAGCACTCATCCAATTTTGTGCCTGCGGCGGCAAAGGAATTGCACCTCGGGCAGCCGCCCTCGTTGCAGTTTTTAGTGCCCCGCGGGGTCCCGTTATATCCGGTGGAAATAAGCCTCTTGTCCTTCACAATTATCGCGGCAACCTTCCTCTTCATGCAGTTGCTTCGCGTTGAAACCTGTTTTGCGATTCCCATGAAATACTCGTCCCAGCTCGGGCGGTGCGACTTGAATTCCGCTGAAAGGCTCGCAAGAAGCAGATCTATCTTCTCGTGCAGCGCCTCCACGCTCGAATCATTCACTATTTTCCTGTCTGCAAGCGCAAAAGTTTCGAGCAAATTCTGCTTGCTCTTTTCCGCATTCTTCAATTCCATCTCTTCTATTTTCTGGAATGCCTCCAGGGTCTGCGGGTCGCTCTCCCGTCCTCGCGCATGCATCCGCTCAAAGCGGATTTCCGCAGGAGCGGTAACATATACAAAGAAGAAATTATTCAGCTTCTTTAGCTCCTGCGCTTCCTCAGGGTTGCGGACGGAATCAACTACATAATTCCGGTCCTTTTCCATTTTTTCAATCGTTTTCTTTGAGAGGATTCCGGAGCCGAGATGCTCTCGCATGTAGTTTCCTTCCTCAATTAAATTTGCGCGGGTGATCTCCTTTCCCTTTGAGGCGAGCTCCTCCCGTATTACGTCGGAAAGGGAGAGGTAATAGAAGCTTTTTTTCTTAAGGTATTCAGCGATAGTTCCCTTGCCTGCGCAATTCTCTCCAGTAAGCCCGATAATGATGCTCATGAATTCCACCCGCGTTGCGTCTTTTGCTTCCTAACCATTAAAAACCTTAACAACAAATATAATTTCATGGCGGCCAAGGAAGAGGTTCAGGACAAGTTAGTTGCATTAGGATTCTCAGAAACAGATGCAGAGGCGCTTGCGGACTGCCTGGTTTCTAATAAATCCCTTTCCTGGGTGAATACCGACCCGGTCAACAAGGCGATGCTTGATGGTTTGGGCGCATTCATGAAGGAAGGCGGCTACGTGATACGCGTTTCCGTGCAGGAAGTGCCCAACCGCGGGAAATACATCTGGGATGTTGAAGGAAAGGATTAGAATGGGCATTATTTACGAAAAGACCGAAACAGAAGAAAAAACCGTATTCCGATTCAAACACTTGCCCGCGGCCTTTATTGTTTTTTTGATACTCGTGTTCATAGTATTTGCCCCGCGCATTGGCCTTTTTGGGGATTCCGCCTCGCTAACCATCATCTTCGTTGTTTTTTTTGCGGTTTTTGGGATTGCAATGGTAGATTTCAGGCTTGCAATATCCCAAATCAATCAGGCCAAGAGAGAAGGTAAAGCCATTTCCCAATCCGGGAGCAAATTCTCATTTTCAAATCCATATACTGTGGAAGTATCAAAGAAATAGCCCTTGTGGGGTTAAGCGATTCAGAATCAACATCAGATCGTTTGTAACCATGGTTACAAAACCCCCTTTTATACTGTTCCTATAATATATAAACTTTGCCTTCGTTTTTCAACTAATTCAGAGGTAATGTTCATGAAGCTAGCTAAAGGGATGCGGGACTTTCTCCCGCAGCAGATGATGCAGAGAGAAAGGATTTTCTCCGCAGTCGCCGAAGTCTACAGGGAATTCGGCTTCCAGCCATTGGAAACCCCTGCGCTAGAGTACCTCACGACGCTGCGCGCAAAAAGCGGCGATGAAATCGCAGGCCAGCTCTTCGAAATAAAGGATTCAGAACTAGCCCTCCGTTTTGACCTCACAGTCCCCCTTTCCAGGGTCGCAGCAAACTCCCAGTTCCCCCAGCCCTTTAAACGCTACCAAATCGGCCCTGTATGGAGAAGGGAAGAGCCCCAGAAAGGCCGCTTCCGCGAATTCTGGCAGGCCGATGCAGACATTATAGGCTCCTCTTCAATGCGCACCGAAGCCGAACTCCTAGATGTCGCCTCCACCGCGCTCGCAAGAGTAGGCTTTGGAAAATTCGAAATCCTCCTCAACAACCGCAAAATCCTCAATTCAATAGTTGAAAAATTCAAACTCGAAGAAAAAGCGAATGGCATCTTCCGCGTCCTCGATAAAGCCGATAAAATAGGGAGGGAAGAAGTTGAACGCCAGCTCGAGCCCTTTTTCGGCTCCGCTTCCAAGGAAATACTCCCGCTCTTCTTCACTAAGGGCTCAAACGAAAAGAAGCTCGATGCATTCGAAAAATACGCACCCGAAGGAGTGAAGGAAGTCCGCGAAATCCTGGATTTCTACCCCAAATTCACTTTTGATCCGCTCATTATCCGCGGCCTCGGATATTACTCAGGGCCCGTATATGAATTCCGCGCAGAAGGCTTCTCAGGCTCCTTTGCAGGGGGCGGAAGATATGACGGCCTCCTTGGAATTTACGGAAGGGGAGCCCCAGCAGCAGGCATAAGCCTCGGAGTGGAAAGGATGCTCATGCTCATGGGCGAAGGCGACGGAAAGAAAACCTACACCCAGGTGTTCGTAGCCTCCTTCCCAGATACTTACCCGCAGGCAGCTGAAGTCGCAGACAAGCTCCGTAAAAGCGGAATCTGCGCAGAAACCGACCTTATGGAAAGAAACCTGCGCAAGCAGCTTGATTACGCAAGCTCACTTTCAATCCCCTACGTAATAATCCTCGGAAAGAAGGAAGTCGAAGCAAAGAAAGTAAATCTCCGTGACATGAAGAGCGGAGAGGAATCCCTCCTAACAATCCAGGAAGCAATCAAAAAAATAAACGAGTAGGCGAAAAAAGAAATGAAACAAAATCCCGAAAAGAACAAAACTTCAAAAGGAGGCGCATCCGCATGAGCACGATGGAGGCGCCCCTAATTTACATAAAGGGAAAGCGCGCCCACATAATGGCGATGGGCACCCTGAAGCCAATAGGGAGCGCAATCAAGGTCGCAAAAAAACTAAAGGAAGAATATGGCGCGCAGCTAATCCACATAGTAGATTTGGACGCAATGAACGGGAAGCGCGTGAATTACGACGTTTACGACCATCTCACTTTTCTCATGTACATAGAAGTTGAAGTGCGCCCAGAACCCGCAATGATTAAGCCGCTCCTGGACATAAATGCGCGCGTAGTAGTTCCTCTCCCATCCAAGCTCGACCTTTCCCAATTCGCTGAGCAGAAGCGCCTCCTGGTCGGGAAAATGTCCCCCCGCTACAAGGGCTCCACTGATGATGTATACGATATTTACCTGGATGGGGAATCCGAAGAAACCGTAAAGGAACTGATGAGAAAAGGCAAAAGGGTAATCGTAAACGCAGAGCAGAACAAGAACGTAAAGGGAGTTTTCGCAAGGATTGCAGAACCCCAGCTCTGAAGATTCTCAGGCATTCCTCAATTCAATAAGCACCGCATTTACGGTCGTAATTATGTCCTTGCCGATTTCATTCCCGGGGTTCGTATTGATCGACATCGCATCGTCCTTAGTGCGCGTGTATGCGCTGCTCCCGAATTCCTGCACCACTTCAATTGATTTCAGGTAATCCAGGAGTTTATCCACATCGGGCGCATCGGTTTTCCTTCCCCTGTACTCAGCCGCAAGATATCTCCGTATGTTCTTCCTGATGTTGTCCCCGCGGAAGTGCGCGCCGCCCACCGCAGCATTTCCCTTATGCCCCATGTTGAAGCCCCCAATCATCGAATTCAGCACATCCTTTGGGCTGAGTCCCGCCGCCCGTATGTGCGCACGCGCCTCGTCGCTTAATTGGATCGTGCCCACTATGTCCCCTTTGTTCAGTATCTGCCTTCTTCCATTTTCCGCGCTTCCTTCGGCAGCGCCGTTATTCCCATTTGCCCGATTTCTTCCGCCCCAAACCTTCTTCGCCCTCGGTGGCTCCATTTCAGCAGGCGCCTCCTCCTTTTTCTCCGCAGGCATTTCCTTCCCAGAAGCCAGATACAAATCGATTATCCCTTCGGAATCCCGTATCCCCATCCTGACGCATTCCCTTACGAATTCCGCAGGCACGCCTTCCCTGATTGCAAAGCGCACCTCCTTCTTCAGTTCGCGCGCCTCCAACTCCGCTTTTGTAAGGGTGTGAATTATTCTCTTGTAGAGCCCCGGGTATTCCGCCCTGAGCCTCCGCTCATCCTCAGTCTCGGTACGCCCGTTTCCGCGCACCGCTGTGAAAACCCCGCATTCGCCTTCGGCAGGGACTTCTCCTTCCCAAACGCGCTCCTCCTTATCAATTTCGGATTGCGCCCGCAGCTCCGCGACCGCCTTCTTGCAGCAAATCCCGAATTTTTCCCTCATCAGACCGGTCTTGCTGCCTCTGCCTTTTCCACGCGCCGCGCTTTCGATCTCAGAATCCAGCTTCATTATCCTCTTCGCATTGCCTATCCCGAAACTCGCAAGATACGCCAGCGAGTTCAGCTGCCCGGTGCCGAGGATTTCCGCAAGTTTGTTCATTACGAATACGTGCGCGACGATTCCCGCCGCCTCGGCCGAGCTCTTCTCGATACTCCGCGCGACGCCGGAGAGCCCTCTCCTGACCCTCCTCCTCGCCTGCCCGCTTATCGCGGCTTTGACATCCACAACGTCAGAATATGCCTCTGCCTGCATCTCCGCGGATACCCTCATCCGCTCCTCTTTCCACGCGCGCACGGCCGCGCAGAGCCTCCCTATGCTCTCCTCGGCGCCCTCCCCCTCAGCGATTTCGAATTCTGGCTGCGACTTTGCGAATATGCTGACGTACATCGCCACCGCCCTGTCGCTCACCACCGGCTCAAGCTCGCTTCCCCGCCTGAGGCGCGTGATCGTCTTCGCACAGTCCCAGAGCTGCTCGTTGGCGTTCATCTGCCGGAACTCCTCCGGGCTCACCCCGGCCGGAAGGCGCTTCGGCATTCCGCCGCGGATTTTTTCCATCGCCAGCGGCTCCTCCAGCGCCTTTGCGAGCTTCAGCGTGTTCTTCGCATCGCGCATGTTGCGCAATTCGAGCTGCGCTAAGCGCATCCATTTCTGCATATTATATTAATTCAACCACACAGTTTATAATATATTATAACACCCTCAAATCCGCCACCAAGAAAACCTTTTTAAACCGTCGTCATCATATTTTCCTATTCAAATACAAAATACATATTGAGGAGATTTAGATGGGATTAAGACCAGCAAGATGCGGGCGCGAACCGAAGAAAGTCGCATGGACACGCTTTTCAAAGAGGAAGCCAAGGAGATCCTACATTAAGACGATGCCCCACAAGGAGCTAAACGTCCACAGGATGGGAACGAGCAAGAAGGACTACACCGCAGTGTACCACCTTGCCCCGAAGGCTGCAATCGTGATGAGGGACAACGCCCTCGAATCGGCACGGCAGTCGGCGAACAAGGTCCTCGAAACAAAGCTCCCCGGCAACTACTACTTCATCGTAAGGCCGTATCCGCACCACATCGTTAGGGAAAACAAGATGGTGGCAGGCGCGGGTGCAGACCGTATCCAGAAAGGGATGAGGCAATCTTTCGGGAAGCCCACAGACAGGGCCGCCAGGCTTAGCAGAAATCAGGAAATCTTCACCGTCCATACCTACAAGGGCAAGGAGAATGAAGAGGTCGTGAGGCTTGCATTCAGGCGCGCAAAGATGAAGCTCTCCGGAAGTTTCTCAGTCCTGGTAGGATGAGGTGGAATGCTTGATAGGGGTTGATGAAGAAGACTTTTTGATTGCGACGGACATAGACAAGCTTATCGAAATACTCTCCACTAAAAAGGAAGTGGAGGTCGGCAAGCTGTCCAGAGAACTGAAAATGAACCGCAAGGAAGTGGAGAAATGGCTCCACATCCTTGAGGAAGAGGGCGTCATCAACCTCGTGCACCACATGGGCGCGCTCCACGCGGTCTGGATCATGAAGGAAAAATCCGAACCCGCGCGAAAGGCACTGCCACCAAAAGCCGCTTCACTTTCGCAGAGGGCAATAATTTCTCCAAAGCCGCCCGAAGCAAAGCACGTTCCTAAACCGAAAGCAGAAGAAGAGGAAGAGCCGGAGGAGGGCCCTGTGGAGCTCGAACTCGAGCCCATGCACCCGATTTCCGCGCAGAAGAAATCCCTGTTCTCAGCGATAATCCCGTCTGCAAAATCAAGGAAGGCCTCATCAGGCGCAGCGCCTTCCCCAAAGAAGGAGCAGAAGCTCACGCTGGAGGAAACCGAAAGCTATTCGACTCCCTCATACATCCCTTCGCAGGAGCCTCTTGAACCTATGAAGAAGAAGCTCGAAAAAAGCGAATTCCTCGACCTTCCCGCAGCACAGACCGGCAAACTGAAGGGCAGGCTCGATGAATACCTCACTATCATAAAAAGCAGCAAAGAAGAGCTGAAAGACCTCGAAGGCGACAAGGAAAGGATGCACCGCGAAGGCTACCTTTCTTTAGAGAAGGAATTCGAGGCAAGCCTCGAAAACCTCGAGTACGCGCTCCTTGAAAAGGAAAAAAGGATAATCGAGGCGCGCGAGCGCATCTCCAGCCTCCCAGGAAAAATCGGGGAAATCGACCAGATGCAGGAAGCATTCTCAAAGACCGATTCGGAGGCCCGCACACTTCTTTCCAAGACAAAGTCCAGCATAGAGAAGAGCTGGAAAGCACTTTCCGAAGTGAGCACCGAACTTTCCGGCGAGCTTGAAAAGGGCGAGCAGGAGGTTATGCGCGACCGCAACCGCATGGTGCAGATGCGCGACATGATGCAGTCAATCGAGCACCACGAGGCGGAACTCAACGAAACGCTGACAAGTGCGCGCGCGGCGCTCGAAGACATGGAGGAGAAAGTCCGCAAGGTGGAAGAGGCGGTCCAGGACGCAGGCGACTCCAAAAATCTCGTTGCCGAGCGCATCGACCACATCCAGTCCAACCTGGAACGCAGGATGGCGCAACTTGAGCAGCTCCGTTCGGAGCTCGAGCGCATCGAGAAGGTCGAGCAGTGGTTCAGGCAATACTCCGAAGATTATTCCGCGAAGATGGACGAACTGCAATCCTATGTATCCGAAAGCCAGGGCGACCTTGATAAAATAAAGAAGGCCGCGGAGCTCGAATATGTGAAGAAGTACCTTTCCGAACTCGATAAAATCGAAGGAGGCTACCGCGAGAAGCTCGGCTCCCTCGAATACGAGGAGGCAAGCATCGATGAGAAGATTGCGGAAGTCCGCAACCGCATAAAATCCCTCATGCGCGAAAGCGCGGAGCTCATGTCCAAATACAGGCAGATGGGCGCAGAAGGCGAGCAATTCAACGAGATGGTCTCCACCGCCCGCGAAGGCTCGAGGGCTCAGCGCGAGATGGTCGATGAAAAGGCAGATGAGCGCAGGAGGCTCATGCAGGATGCGGACAACCTGAAGCACAGGCAGGCCGAAGACAAGAAGAAAAAGAAGAAGTGAGCCTTCTTCAACAATAATTTCTTTTTTCTAATTTTTCTTTTCAATTCCGCCGCAATTCATTTTTACCTGGAATGTTTCCCCTTCCTTAATCTCTCCTCAAATTTTCTTTCCTTTTCCACCTCTCCTTTCTCCTCAAGTTCGCCCGTAATTAATTTCTTTACAATGAGCGCAGCCTCTCCAATAGTCTGCAGCGTAACAATGTTCGCCATGAAGCAGATTGAAAATAGCCCGTAGTTGGGCAGTGCAAGCACAACAGGCACGAATGAATACACAATTGATTTCAGGTAGCTCAGGCTGGTCCTCCTTCTGAACAGGAATACATTGATGAATGCCAGCACCACCGAGAGCAGCCATAGCGGATACATATATGAATAATCAAATGTGAAGAACCCCAATATTATCGGGTATTCGCATACCAGCTTCCCCACTTCCTGTGGATAAACAGTTATCTCT
>CAIKOA010000001.1 GCA_903828955.1 uncultured Microcaldota archaeon | reverse complement strand
TCGTGGAAGGTTGTGCGCCGCCGTTAGGCGGCGGCGCGCCCGCTACCGGTTCTTTTTATAATCCAAAAAATAGAATAAGAGGTCAATTCAGCTGCGGCATGAATGCCGCAAGATTTCTTGACCTCAACAAAACATTAAAAAAGAAGTGGGAAAACCCGAATGCAAAGGAATTCCGCACCGCCCTACCTTTTTAATAGTTTCCTATAGATAAATTCTCTTGCTGTTTTGAATCTTTCAGAACATTTGCTCCTGTAGTCTAGCCCGGCTAAGGACGCTGGACTCTCACTCCGGTAACCCGGGTTCAAATCCCGGCAGGAGCATTTGCCATCCTTTTCTTTTTGAAAAATCTGAGAAAGCTTCGCTTTCTTCCCTTGAGCAACGGCTCAAGGAGAAAAGGCTAGCACACCTAAAAGAAAAACAGTATCGAATATTAGTTCCCTCATCTTTTGCAACTCTTTGTGCATCTCCTGACGCATTTGCCCTTTCAAGAACCGTTTTTAATGTCTTATGGTTAAATTAACTTGTTTTCCAAAGGTGCGCTACATGATAGATAAGGAAATGCTCAGGAATGAACCGGAGAGGATTCGTGCTGCCCTGAAGAACAGGCAGCACCCGGTGGATGTGCTGGAAAAGCTCGTTAAGCTGGATGATGAATGGAAAAAATTGAAGGGGGAGGCGGATTCCATGCGCGCCGAGCGCAATAAGCTCGGGCCCCAGATTGCTGCTGCAAAGAAAGCTGGGAAGGATGCGAAGGCGCTTGTGAAGAAAGGGGAGGGGCTTGCAGCGGAGCTCGAAAAAATCATGACGGAAGAGGAGAAATTCGAGGGCAAAAGAAGGGCGCTGATGCTTACAATCCCGAACGTGCCGCACGAGAGCGTGCCGGTTGGAAAAACAGCGGAGGATAATCCGGAAGTGCGAAAATGGGGAAAACCTGCAAAGGGAAGCGGGGATGTGGAAGACCACCATGAACTGGGGGTTCGTACAGGAGCGCTGGACTTTGAGAGGGGGGCGAAGCTTTCCGGGCACAGGTTCACGATTATGAAGGGATGGGCGCCGAAATTGGAGAGGGCGCTAATAAACTATATGCTGGAAGTTGCAATCGGTAGAGGATATACGGAATTTTATGTGCCCTACTTAGTGAAGGAAGAGGTGCTTGTGGGAACCGGGCAGCTCCCTAAATTTGGGGAGGAGCTCTACAAGACAGACGATAACATGTGGCTCATTCCTACTGCGGAAGTGCCGCTTACTAATATACACCGGGAAGAGATCCTGGAGGAGAAAACCCTTCCTCTCAGGTATACTGCGTTCAGCCCGTGCTTCAGGAGGGAGGCGGGAGCGTATGGAAAAGACATTAAGGGGCTGATTAGGCAGCACCAGTTTGATAAGGTGGAATTGGTTAAGATTACGACTCCGGAGCAGAGTTATACGGAACTGGAAACGATGGTGAAGGATGCGGAGGCGGTCCTTGAAGGGCTGGAGCTTCCGTACAAGGTAATTGAATTGTGCACCGGGGATATTGGGTTTGCTTCGGCTAAAACTTATGATATTGAGGTTTGGGTCCCAAGCCAGGATAAGTATAGGGAGATAAGCTCCTGCTCGAACTGCGAGGCGTTCCAGGCAAGGAGGGCGAACATCCGATTTAGGAGGGATGGGAAGCCGGAGTTTGTACATACCCTGAATGGAAGCGGGGTTGCGGTGGGAAGGTGCCTTATTGCGCTGATTGAGAACTTCCAGGAAGATGGCGGGATAAAGATACCGAAGGCGCTCCAGGATTACGTGGAAACTGACTGGATAGAAATAAGGTAAATGGATGAATTAAATTATATTCAGGCACTAAGCCCGGCAATCCCGGACATGAGGAATTCCACTCCCCAAGCGAGTGTCACGATTCCCATCATTGTGGAGAGAACCTTAAGTCCGCCTCTTCCGATAATCTTGTTTATGTACCGGCTTGCTAAGAGAGAAAGCAGGATTACGATGAGCGAGGCTACTCCTGCAATAATAGTAACGACGAGCCCAAATTGATTTACGAGAAGGATTGTGGTCGTTATTGTGGCAGGCCCGCTTATCAGCGGAGTTCCTATTACTACTGCGAGGCTGCTTATTCCATTGTCATCTTCATCTTTTTCCTTTGGGAAGGCGATTCCCAGCGAGAGCTGGATTCCGAGAAGGATAAGCACGATTCCTCCTGCGGCCTTGAATCCATCCATGCTCACTGCGAGCAATTGAAGTATGTAGCTTCCCCCGAATGCAAAGAGGAAGAATATTAGGGCTGCAACGGCGGTCCCCTTTATTGCAATTGCTGTGCATTCTCCGGGTTTTTTTCCCTTGGTAAGGGAGAGGAATGCGACCAGGCTGAGGACCGGGTCCATAATTACTACAAGCAGTATGAATGCCTGGAGGATTTCTATCATGAGCGGATTACGCTGAAAAGTATTATTAAGGTGGCGCTTTGAAGAAAGAATGCGAGTGAAGCTTATGATTTATCTTACTAAGGAACTGGTAGAAGAATACAACAGGGGAAAGCGCAGGCTCTCGCTGGATTTGGGAATGCACTTAAGTGAGATTACGAAAGAGTTAGATGGAGTTCCCCTTGAAGAAGTAAAGGGGGATTTCATCTATGCCTGGGATGGAAAAGAACTCTGGAAGCTTGCAATATTCGATAAGCATCTTTATCGGCTCAGAATGATGAATGGAAAGCCAATCCTCGAAATTGATGGGATACGCATGCACCTTGTTAAGGAATTCAAGGATATTTTTGATTATTCGCGGGAAGTGGTTTCCCGGCTTAAGATAAAACAGGAGGATATTGTGCTGGATACCTGCATGGGGCTTGGATACACTGCGCTGGAAGCTGCGAAGAAGGCAGATAGAGTTACCACGGTTGAGCTCAATCGGGCGGTGGTTGCGCTCGCAAAATGGAATCCGTGGAGCAATGAGCTTTTTGATAAGAAAAGGATGCGCATTGAAGAGGGAAAGAGCTGCTTTGATTTTGTAAAGGAATGCAGGAATGGAAGTTTCAGCGTGATTATACACGACCCGCCGCGATTCAGCATTGCAGGAGAGCTCTATTCACGCGAATTCTACAAAGAGCTTTTCAGGATAGGAAAGAAGAATGCGCGCCTTTACCACTATGTGGGCAGCATGAGCAAGGGAAAACGGGACATAATGAGCGAAATAGAAGGCAGGCTGGAAGAAGCGGGCTGGATGGTAGTTAAGCGGAATAAGAAAGTGCAGGGGGTTTTTGCAGTTAAACCCAGGCAAGAATGGGAAGAGAAGGAATGAATGGAAGCAGATGAGAATTGAATTCTAAAAACAAAAAATATAAAAATAAAAAATAAATTCAGTCCAGGAATGTCTCGATTCCAGGAGGATCCGGAGGAAGCCCTTTCCGCTCACGCGTCTGCCTCACAATCTTGGAGATAAGGTCGCGCGGGACGTTTTCATATCCTGCGTATTCCTGGTACCAGATTGCGCGACCCTGCGTTGAGCCACGGAGCGCATTTGAGAAACCGAACATCTCCACGACCGGCATAAGGGTGTGGATTGTGGCGGTTTCCCCTTCCTGCTCCATATTCAGGAGTTGCCCTCTCCTTCCGTTAGTCATGTTGATTACGTCTCCGGCGTACTGCTGGGGGGTTGTAATCAGGATTTTCAGTTTCGGTTCAAGGAGGGCAATTCCCGCGTTAATGAGCGCTGCGTAAATCGGCCTCTTTACCGCCGGGATTACCTGGGCAGGCCCCCTGTGCACGTTATCCTCGTGAAGTGTTGCATCAACGAGCTTCACCTTCACTCCGCTCACGCGGTCCTGTGAAAGCGGGCCCTTGCGCATTGCCTCTTCGAAACCTTCAATTGCAAGCTCCTCGACTTCGTTGAGGTACTGGACTCCCTTTGTGACATCCACGAAAATGTTGCTTCCGTAGATGTCCCAGATTCCCTTGGCTTCGTCACGCTCCATGCCGAGCCCTATCAGGGTGGTGATGACCTCCTTTCCTTTGGGCGCGCCCTGAGGGATCTTCCCTTCGGTTATTGCATCTACTATCTCCTGCGGAAGCGGCTCAACGAGCAGCTTGAACTTGTTGTGCTTGTTCGGGGATTTCCCTTCAATTACCTGCGAGGGGTTGTTGATTGTTTCCCTGTAAACCACAATCGGGGGAGAGGTTTTGATTTGCACTCCCTTCTCCTTGGAAATCTTGTATTCGATGATTTCAAGATGGAGTTCTCCCATTCCTGAAATGAGGGATTCACCGGTCTCCTGGTTGATTTCAACCCTAAGGGTCGGGTCTTCCTTGGAGAGCCCACGGAGAACCTCGATCAGTTTAGCAAGGTCCTTTGAGTCCTTTGCTTCAATGGATTTTGTAACGACCGGCTCAGAGTAGTGCTTAATCTCTTCGAAAGGAGTAATCTTTTCGGAAGAGCTTATCGTTTCCCCGATGTAGACGTCTTTCAGCCCGACTACTGCGCCAATGTTTCCTGCGCTGATGAAGTCGGATTGCACCCGATCAGGGCCCATAAAAATTCCCACCTGCTGGACCTTGAAGAATTGCTTCTTGGAATAGACGTAAATCTGGTCTCCCTTCTGGATTTTTCCTGAGAAGACGCGGACTACTCCGACTTCCCCCGCGTGTTCATCGTAAACGACCCCGAAGCAGACGCCTACTGTCGCTCCCTTTGAGTCGCAGAGGGCCATCGATTGAAATTCTGGAGTTGCCTGGTCCCCTTTCCATATGACCGGGATCCTGTACTTTTGTGCAAACTTCGGGCTTGGAAGGTGCTGGATTACCATTTCCAGGAGAACGTCGTCAAGCGGGGATCTCTTCTGGAGCGTTTCGTGGTCCCCGTTTGCGCAGGAAGTATAGATGTCTTTGAAAGTGATTCCGAACCTTTTCATCGAAGCTGCGCTTACCGCCCACTTGTGGAATGCGCTTCCGAATGCGATGTTCGCGTTATCGATTTTGATTTCCCACTTCTCCTTGAATTCAGGCGCGCAGTTTGCAAGGAGGATTTTGTTTATTCCCATTACGACCTTGATGAGGCGGGCCTGCATCTGCTGCTGGTCGAGCTTCAATTCGTTAACGAGCCTGTCGATTTTGTTAATGAAGACGATTGGCTTTGCCCTTTCTTTCAGGGCCTGCCTGAGGACTGTTTCGGTCTGCGGCATGATTCCTTCCACTGCGTCAACCACAAGGACCACTCCGTCTACCGCGCGGAGCGCGCGGGTAACGTGGCCTCCGAAATCTACGTGGCCAGGAGTATCAATCAGGTTAATGAGGTGCTCTGTTCCCTTGTAGTTGAAACCGAGGGAGATGTTTGCCGCCTTAATCGTAATTCCGCGGGCCTGCTCCTGCTCATCGAAGTCCATCATGCGCTGCTCCCCTGCAAGCTCCTTGGAGATGAGCCCCGCCTTTGCGACCAGAGAGTCGGTAAGGGTAGTTTTCCCGTGGTCTACGTGGGCGATGATTGCGATGTTGCGGACGTTTTCCGTCGCTTCCATGATCTTCTGCACTTCTCCTACGACTGTTTCCTTTCGTGCCATGCTAATTCACCGTTTTCAAACGAGATTTGAAATGAATAAAAGAAAAAATAAACGAGGGATTTACCTCGCGCTCCTTGCCATCCTTTCCGCTTCATCGCGCTTCTTGATGGCGTAGCTGTTCTGCACGTCCTTGTTCGCGCTGTAGACGATTTCGTCTGCAAGGGACTCGGAAAGCGAGACCGGCTTGTTGAATGCGCGCATGAGCGCCGCAAGCGTAATGTTGCGCAGCGCCAAGTCGAGCCTTCTTGAAGAAGAGGTATCCACCGCGATTTGGTAGCTTACCCCTCCGTAGGAGACCCTGGTGACTTCTTCCCTAGGGGCGGAATTTTCGAGCGCCTCTACGAGAACCTGCACCGGGTTCTTCTTGGTTTTTTCCTCGACTATTGCAAAGGCATTCTCAACCACCTTGAGCATCTGCTGCTTCTTGCCCTGGAGGCGGCCTCCGGTGCGGATGACCTTTCCCGAGGTCTTCTCTCCGGTCCCTCCCCTCATGAGCTTGTTCACAAGGCGCTCAACAACGTTGATTTTCTGCTTTGCGTGCTGCTTTTTTCCGTGCCTTCCGAATGTGTGGACGCGCGGGTTCACTCCCTCAAAGGAGAGGGAACTCTTAAGGCTGATGTCCTTCACTTCGACAGTATCCAGGTCGTATTTTCCAAAGAGCTTAAGTGCCATCAAAATCTACCTCTACCTCTTGGGCTTCTCCCTCTTCCCGTGCCTCATTGCCTGGAGGTCTGCGCCGTTTATGCTGACCACCTTGTAGCGGACTCCGGGGATTGAACCCATCTGGCCGCGCTGCGAGCCCCCTAGGCCTGCAACAACGACTGTATCGTGTTCATCAACGAACGTGATTGCCTTGTCCCTTGGGGGGAATGCGGTAATCACTTTCCCGTTCTTTATGAGCTGGACTTTCACGCACTTGATTAAGCCCGAGTGCGGCTGCTTTTGCTCAAGAACCACTTTTTCAAGGACGATGCCGCTTGCCTGCGGGGAGCCCTCGAGCGGGTCGAACCTCTCCTTCAGCTTAAGCTGCCTCCTCTTGAACTTCTTGCTTAGCCAGCGCTCGCGGTTGCGCTTGCGCTTGATGTTTCTTCCTGCAAATTCACCATTTCCCATTATTATCACCAAATCTTCTAATCTTCTCTAGAGAATATGAAGATACGGATACCTTCTCTTCTCCTATTTTTACCTCGATTTATTTTTAAATGTTGCCCTTATGGGGCTATTGCTCCGTCCTCCTTGTTTTGAGGGAGACGTCCGTATTGAACCTCCGTTTCATTATTGCCTTTGCCGCCTTTACGCGGAGCCCTCCCTTACCGATCGCGATGCCGCGCTGCGAATCGGGAATGGTTAAGAAGGCGACCTTTTGCCCTGGCGCCTCCCTTATCTCGAAGGAGAGTATCTCTATGTTGTTGAAGAATGCCTTAAGGAATTCCTCGGGTTCGGCCGCATCCTTTGCAATGAGGATCTGCCTGTTGTTGAAGGACTGCCTGAGCCTCTGGATGTTTGCGCCCTTCTTGCCTATCGCCTTTCCTATGCTGCGCTCATCCACAAGGAATACTATGCCTTCCTCCAGTGTTACCATGTCCGAAGGCATTACCCCTGTTATGGACTCAAAGAGGCCAATCAGCTTGAGGTCTTCGCCGGTTATCTCCACTTGCTCACGTTCCCCATTCACTCTTTCTTCTTTCCAAAGTCCATTATGTTGGAGACTCCGGGGTCGTATACTGCAAGTAGTGCGACTGAAAAGGGCTTTGCGCAGATTGAGCCTAATTCAATGCTGGTGCCTTCGAATTCCACTATAGGAATGTTTGAAAGCGCGCCATACCTTGCTACGTCTGCTGCGAGTTCGCGGGGCGAGTTTTTCGCAATCACCATCAGCTTTGCCTTTCCCAAAAGGAGGTTCTTGATTCCCTTCCTTGAGCCGAATTCCACCTTTCCGCTTTCAACGGCAAGGCGGATTGCGCCTGCAAGTGGGTTTTCCTTCTCCTTCTTGCTCTTCCTCTTCCGGATGACCTTCTGCTTGGATTTTATTCTTCCTCTTCCAGGCGTTTTTGCCTCCGGGGTTTCTCCAGCCTCGGTTTCAACGAACTCGTCGGCCTTCTCAACCAATTCTTCTCCCATAGTCATTACCTCATATTTGAGCATTTCATTATTTCATTGCTTATTGCTTATTTTCTAACTTTCATGCCTAGCTTTATCCTTCCTGTTCCGATTGGAATGGTTTGCCCGACAATGATGTTTTCGGTCACTCCGACCAGGTTGTCGTCTTCGGCGGTAATGGCCGCGTTCACGAGGTGCTTGATTGTTTCCTCGAATGCCGCCCTTCCCATCACTCCCGCCTTTTCCCCCGAGAGGCCGTGCCTTCCGATGGACTTGACCTTTCCGTCTGCGGTCATCGCATCCGCTAGAAGCATGATGTGCCGCTTATCCACGTTAAGGTTCTGGAGCTCCATGACGGAACTGATTTCGCGGATGAGCGCGTTGCGCGCAGCCTCGATTCCGAAAGTTTTCTCTATTTCGATTACGCTGTTTGTGTAGATGCGCGAGCCATCCACTTTCTCAATCTTAACTATGTCCTTGATGTTGAAGCCGCTTGCGCGTATGAAGTATTCGCCATCTCCCTTTAGCACCACGGACCTCTTAATTCCTGCAACCCCCTTTACAAGGGATTTGCCGACCTTCATTGTCAGCTTGCGGAGCTCTTTGAGCGGAGTGGGCGCAGCCGGGCCTTCCGCGGCCTCCTTTTCCTTCTGCTTCTTGGTCTTTGCCTTGGGGGCAATTCCTACTCCGAGGGTCACGTGCATGCGGTTGCCCCTTGCTTCAACTTTGTGGGCTCCGACCGTTTTCTTCACTGCCTCTTTTACCATGTCCATTTTTACCCCGAGAAGCTTTGCCTCACCTTCCTTTAGCGTTATGACTATTTTCTTTCCTGCAAGGTCTTCCTGCACCAGGGCGACTTCGGAAAGGAGAACCGATTCCATGTCGAATGCAACGTCCTGCGCTTCGCTCTCTTTGGAAGCGAGGGATTTCTTTAGGTAGACTTCAACGACGGATTTTTTGGGCTCCTTCTTGCTATCCACAAGCTCGATGAGGCGGGGCAGGCCTGTCGGCACGTGCTCAGCCACCCCGGCATAGTGGAACGTACGCATCGTCATCTGCGTTCCCGGCTCCCCGAGGCTCTGCGCTGCGACGATTCCCACAGCCGAATACGGGCTTACCTGCGAACTTGGTTTTTTCTCTGTTTTTTTCTCGTGCATGAAACATCACCTCAAACAGTATCCACGTCGTCCTGCTTGGCGGATTCCGCAAATTGCGTGCTTCCGGCAAGCATCGGGTCCTTCCCGTCCCCTCCGTAAACGAACTGGATAATCGCGTTCCTTCCGTTCCTTACCTCCCCTCCCTCCTCTACTACGAGGTCCTGGAGAGCGTGGATGAGCCTTCTCTGCATGTATCCGGAGCGGGCTGTCCTGATGGCCGTGTTAACGAGGGATTCCCTTCCTCCCATCGCCGCGTGGAAGAATTCATCCGGTAACAAACCTGTCCTGAATGAATTCATAACGAAGCCGCGTTCCCGTGCTGTCAGGTCTCCCTTCTTGTAGAATGGGAGGGTCCTCTTGTAGTATCCTCTTGTGAGGCGCTTGCTTCTTACTGCCTGCTGGCCTACAAGTGCGCCCATCTGGATTGCGTTTAAGAGGCTTCCTCTTGCACCGATCTTGGCCATGATGATGGACGTGTTTGCTATCCCGAAATCCTGCTCGACGACTTTTCCTGCGTCGTTCCTTGCCTTGCTTGTAGCCATCATGATGTTGGCTTCAAGGGTTTCCTTGAGCGAAAGCCCTGGGGAACGCTCCAGCTTCCCGTTCTTGTACTGGAGGATTAGGTTTTCCACTTCCCTGTTTACTTTGTCTTCGATATCCTTAACCTTCTTTACTGCCGCCGGGCTAAGGGTGTAGCTCTTCATCGAAACGCTAAATCCATACCAGGAGAGCGCCTCTAAGCTCATCTTGGTTACGCTGTCTATGAAATCGCGCGTTGCCTTGGAGCCGTAGCGGACGAACATGCGCTCGAGTATTTCGCTCCCAAGGGCCCTGCTTTCAAGGGCGCCCTTCTTTATCTGCCCCTTGGAAATCACGATTTCCTCTCCGAGTTTTGAAGTGGTCTTCATGCTCAAATCCGCTGGGATGAGGAGCGAGAAGAGCGCACGCCCGGAGTATTCCTTCCCTTCATCGGGTTTTGGAAGCTCGGTAATGCCCGCTATGTAGAGGAGCTTTGCGGCTTCCTCTTTGCTGAAGACGGTTTCCGGCTTCGTGAAGAAATATGTTGCGGAAACGTGGTCTTCCTGCGGCTTGATGATTGCGTGCCCGTGCCTTGGCGAAATAATTTGGTCTTCCACCTTCATCATCAGGCGCGCTTCTGCCTGCGCTTCCTGGGTCTGGAGGACGTGGAGGTTCATTTCATCCCCATCAAAGTCCGCGTTGTACGGGGTTGTGGTCGTGGGGTTCAGGCGGAACGTTTTTCCTGGGAGAACCCTCACTTCATGCGCCATCATTGAAATCCTGTGCAGGGATGGCTGCCTGTTGAAGAGGCAGATGTCTCCATCGATAATCTGGCGCTCGATTGTGTACCCTATCTTGAGCTCTTCCGTAAGGTCTTTGCGCAGTTCGTCTGATATCTTTATCTTGCGCGAGTCCGGGCGGATGATGTAGAGCGCCTTCGGGTATGCGGTTGCAATGACGTATTTCTTGCATTCTTCCACATTCCATTCGGTAACTGGAATGGGAATTGTGAGTTCCTCTGCAATCTTGGTTGGAACCCCGACTTCGTCAATCCTAATCATTGGATCAGGGGAAATGACGGTACGCGCGGAGAAGTTTACCCTCTTTCCGAGCAGGTTGTACCTGAACCTTCCTTCTTTTCCCTTCAGGCGCTGCGCGAGCGTCTTGAGCGGGCGGCCGCTCCTGTGCCTTGCCGGCGGAATGTTTGCGGTCTCGTTGTTCAGGTAGGTTGTTACGTGGTATTGGAGGAGCTCCCAGAGGTCTTCGATAATTAGCTGGGGGGCGCCTGCGTTAATATTTGCTTCTAATTTCTGGTTTATCCTGATAATGTCCACTAATTTGTGCGTGAGGTCATCTTCGCTTCTTTCACCGGATTCAAGCGTAATTGAAGGGCGCACATTTACCGGGGAAACGAGAAGTACGGAGATTATTCCCCATTCCGGCCTTGCATAATCAGGGTTCCAGCCCACTTTCTTTAGTTCATCGTTTGTAATTGGCGCAAGCCAGTCCCTCACTTCTGTCGGGAGCATCATGTTCCCATCGCGGAAAAAGGTGGTTGGCTTTAGGTATTTAATATCATTAAGGGGCCCGCTGCAGTGCGGGCAGGTTCCCTTTGCAGGCTTTCCTTCCTCATTTACCGTTGCCCTGTGGCAGTGCGGGCAGGTTGCCCTCATTACGAGGTACATCTGCTTTGAGAGTTCAACGTGCGCAACCGGGCGCACAAGGTCGATGTGGCCGAAATGGCCGGGGCATTCCTTTACCCTTCCGCCGCAGGTCTTGCACCGCAGGCCCGGGTCGACTACGCCGAGGCGGGAGTCCACAAGGCCCCCATCTATCGGGTAGCCGTCGTCATCATATGTGTCGGGCACAACGATGCGCGCAGCCGAAAGCTCCCTCACCATCTCGGGTGAGAAGAGCGAGAACCTTACCTTTTCGATGATTTTTTCAACTTCCTGAGCCATTTGTGCCACCTTATGCCTTCTCCTTCAGGAGTATACGCGGGAATATGAACATCGAGCGTATCTCGCCAAGCAGCAGCTTGAAGGCGTAGCTGATTTCTATCGGGGACACCTCCTCGCTCTCGCAGAGCGGGCAGAGGTCCTTGTTCTTTATGTAATCGTGGTATGCGAACATTCCGCACTTGTTGCAGACAAGTTGCGTTGTCTTGTCGCTTTCTTCCAGGAGCCGCTCGCGCACTACCATGCTTGATCCGTAACCAATGAGGCAGTCCCTTTCCATTTCCCCGAACCTTAATCCTCCTTCCCTTGCCCTTCCTTCAGTGGGCTGCAATGTGAGCAATTGGACCGGGCCCCTGCTCCGGACATGCATCTTGTTCGAGACAAGGTGGTGGAGCCTCTGGTAGTAAATCGGGCCGATGAAGAGCTTAACCTTCATTTTCTTTCCGCTTATTCCGTCGTAGAGCCATTCCTCCCCATGCTCATCAAATCCGTTTTCCTTGAGAATTTTCTGGTAATCCTCTTCGGTGTTTCCGCTGAATGCGGTTCCGTCCATCAATTCTCCGGAGATTGCGGAAGCCTTTCCTCCGAGAGTTTCAAGCAGGTGCCCTGCAGTCATTCTCGAGGGAATTGCGTGCGGGTTAAGTATTAAATCCGGGACGATTCCGTCCTTTGTGAAAGGCAGGTCTTCCTGCGGGAGGACGATTCCGACCACTCCCTTCTGCCCGTGCCTGGAGGCGAATTTATCCCCGACCTCCGGGATTTTCGAGGAGCGCATGCGAATCTTCACAAGGCGGTTTCCGCTCGGGGCTTCGGTGACCATCACTGAATCGATTGCGCCCACCTCGCCTGCTTTTACGGAGAGCGAGCTTTCCCTCTTCTTTTCCTCAACAACCCCGAAAACCGAGATTTCTTCAAGGAACCTCGGAGGCGAAGTTTTTCCGACCATCACGTCTTTGCTAACGACTTTGCTTTCGGGAAGGATAATGCCATCGTCATCGAGGTGCTTGTATGCTTCCTCTCCCCTGTAGCCGACTACTTCCGGTGAAGGAATTTCAATCTTGTCCTTCTGCCCTCCTGGATATAAGCGTTCCTCGGTTTCGTAGGTCTTGAACATTGCAGCCCTTCCCAGGCCGCGGTCGATTGCGCTCTTGTTCACGACGGTCCCATCTCCCATGTTGTATCCTTTGTAGGTGGTGATGGCAACGATGAAGTTCTGCCCTGCCGCTTTTTTCTTGAGCCGCAGCGCCTTGTAAAAGTCTGTGGATACGAGAGGCTCCTGCGGGTAGTACATCACGTAGGCGCGGGTATCGAATCGCTGGCTGAAATTTACCGCATAGAGCCCGAGGGATTGCTTTGCCATCGAGCAGGCCATCGTAATCCTCGGCGCGGAATTGTGCTCCGGGTAAGGGAGAACCGAAGAGGTCACCCCGAAAATTGTTGATGGGAGAATTTCGAAATGCGTGTGCGCTGGGATGATTTCCTCTTCGCTAAGGGCAACGTAGGAGTTTTCCTCCTCTTCTGCGTCCAGGTATTCAATCACTCCCATCTTCACGAGGTGTTCCCAGCTGAGAACGCCTGCTTTTATTTTTGTGAGCATTTCAGGAGTGAGGCGGGACTTTCCGTTCTCAACTACCACATATGGCTTGCGCACCCTTCCTGCATCCGTGTTGATGAAGACTTCGTTGGTCTTCTCGTTGTAATAGACATTCATTTCATAGCCGAGTTCGTTCATGCGCCTTTTTTCCCTCAGATGCGTTGCGAGCGCTGCTCCGTCAGGGTAGAACCCTGCGAGGCTTCCGTTTACGTATACGGGCGCTTTTGGCCTTGGGCCTGCTTCCCTCTTCTTTTTGGATGGTTTGCTTGCGGACATGAGTATCACCTTTTCCAGTCTTTTTCGATCCCTATGCGGTTAAGGGCTTCGAAAACCTCCTCTTCGGGCATTCCCTTGGTAACCTGGGCAAGAATTGAGAGGTTTTTCACGAGCGAGCAGCTCGGCCCTTCCGGCGTTTCGCTCGGGCAGAGTTTTCCCCAGTGCGTTCCGTGGAGGTCTCTTGCCTTGAAGTGCGGGTGCTTTTTGCTAAGGGGAGAGATTACCCTTCTCAAATGCGACATTGTTGCAAGGTTGCTTGTGCGGTCAAGAAGCTGGGAAACTCCGGTCTGGCCGGCAATCCAGTTTCCTGTTGCCATTGCATACCTTATCCTGTCGACGAAGGTGTCCTGGCGCACAAGAGTGTGCACATTGAGTTTTCTCCCTCTTGCATCCGCCCTGCTTGCCTGGTAAACTATGTCCTTTGTGAGGAACTGGAACGCATAGCGGAAAAGCTCTTCCATGAGGTTTCCTGCGAGCTTCACCCTCTTGTTTGCATAGTGGTCCTTGTCGTCGGGAAGAAGGCGCTTGTTTGCAACGCGCACTGCCCGTTGCGCCATCCTTATGAGGTAGAAGGCCTTCTTCTGCCTGTCCGCCTTCTCCACACCAAGGTGCGGAAGGAGATAGGTGTCCGTGAGGTTGTCCAATCTTGAGAGGCGGAATTCCTCGGGCTGCCCCGGAGAGATTCTCCTGCTCAATACTTCGATTGCCTCCTTGCTCGATTTGCACTGCTCTGCTTCCAAATTAAGGAGAATGTCGTTCTGGATTACGCGGTCGTGGGAGAATGCGTCAAGGATTTCCTTGTCTTTTTCCATTCCGAGCGCCCTGAGAATTTGTATGAATGAAAGGTCCGGGGGCGTTGCGGGGAATTCCACGCTGAGCATTCCGTCCGGAGTGCGGTTTATCACGCACCTTGCGCGGAATCCGTGCCGTGTTGAGAAGACCTTTGCGACCGTTCCGCTGGGTTCGCGGGTGGTCATTATCCTGTTCGGGACAAGGTCCTCAATTCCTACGAGAACCCTCTCGCTCCCGTTTACGATGAAGTAGCCTCCCGGGTCGTCCGCGTCCTCTCCTGCCTCGATTAGTTCGTCGTTGCTCATGTTCGAGAGGTAGCAGAGCCTGGACTTTGCCATTACCGGGATTTCACCGATGAATACGTCCGAGTAGGTCGGGCGCTCGATTCCGTTGAAAAGAGGGATTATTTCCAGGAAGACCGGGGCCGCATAGGTAATGTTGCGGAGCCTCGCTTCCGAGGGCATGATCTGGCGGTAGCCTCCCTTCACTTCGTAGAAACGGGGGGGCTCAACCCTGATTTTGCCGATTTTTAATTGGAAGCCCTCGACGTTCGTGTCGATTTTCCCGACGCGGTCAACGACTTCCTGCATTCCCACCTCGACGAAGCGGTTGTAAGAATCCAATTGCTGCTTCACGAGGCTGTTTGTCCGAAAATATGACTCTAGGAGATCCCTCCTTGAATTGTCCGAAGGCATGTGCGCACCCATTTATTCTACCACTAGCCGGTAGTATTCGTAAGAACCAGTCGGGTCTTCCCGCTTTATTTCAATTATGTCGCCAATTTTTGCTTCAAGGGCCTTAGCGGCCGGATCGTCAAGAAGCATGTGCGGCAGGTCGTTCTCGGTTATGTTGTATTTTTCGAGAACTTTCTGCTTTTCCTTTTCCCCGAGGACCTTCATCTTTGGAACGAGATTATGGTCCAGAACGTTGGTTGAGACAGAGACGGTTTTCTTCAAGTACCCACCTTAAACCGCATCCTACCCCGTAGAATATGAGATGGATTAAAGGAAGGCGTCCATATATACTCATAAGGATAGGGCTGGCAGTGCCATCTCATTTTAAATCATAAGATTTATAAATATAACTAATAAGCGAGTAAGTTTATTGCAGTTAAAGGAGAAGCTGGTTAATCCCAAAAAGAGTACTTGGCAACTATTATGCGGGCAGGGGAAAGAGTAAATTTATTGCACTCCTGCATAAGCTTTAATAAATGGTTTTCTGAAGAGAATTCCCAATGATAATCATTCTCGATAATGGCTCCCAGTATACCCACCTCATAAAGAGGAATATGCGGGATTTGGGCCACGCTTCGGAAACCCTCAACAACAGGGCTGCGAAATTGGCGGAAATTGAGGAAAAGAAGCCGGAAGCGATTATTTTGAGCGGAGGGCCCTCCTCGGTGACCAAGGGGGAGAACTTTGTAAGCGAGGAAGTGGTGAAAAAGGTGGCCGGAGGCTGGGATGTGCCCCTTTTGGGGGTTTGCTACGGGCACCAGCTCATTGCCTATGCTCTCGGAGGGAAGGTGGAGAAGGGAAAGGCGGCAGAATATGGGCTGGGAAAGGTGGTTGTGGATGATGAAGACCTCCTCTTTAAGGGCGTTCCGAAGGAATTTACTGCCTGGGTATCCCATTTTGATGAGGTAAAGGCGCTTCCGAAGGGATTTGTTGCGCTTGCGCACTCGGAAACCTGCGCAATTGAGGCAATGCGGCACAAGGAGAAGAGAATTTTCGGGACCCAGTTCCACCCTGAAGTGTGGCATACTGAGCACGGGGAAGAGATGCTGAAGAATTTCCTTTCGCAAATTCGGTGAGGGCACTGCATAGAGCTTGCTCTGCGAAACGAATTTGCGAGTATTTTTCGAATGAGCGCATGCTTGGAATCCCCCCGCACTTCTTAGGGAAGCGAGGGCGCTCTTCGAAAAATCTGATCCTCAATTTGAACTAATTGCTCATTTTATCGAGAAGAAGAACATTCCCGTGTGCGGAGCCCATGCGCCGTTTTCATTTGTGCATTCCGCGCCGTCGCCATTCTGGGTGAAATCCCAGGCGAGGTTGCCGGTGTCGTCTCCGCGTTTCAGGACCAGCCAGTAAGTTCCCGCTGGATAGGGCTTCCCTTCAAGAGTGAAAGTGTGCCAGTCGGATTCTGCAACCACTTCCGTATCCGGGATTTTTGAAGTTTCAACCGGGGAATGCGAGGGAAGCCCGTTGCTGTCGTTATGGATTTCCAAAATCAGGCTTAGGCCCTCCCTTGTGGGGATCAGGGAGATCAGTTTAAGCTGCGCTTCTGAGAGAATCACCCTGCTTTCCACCCGGAATTTCTGCGCGCACCAGATCTGGGAATCCACCGGGACGTTTCCGGAGATTAATTTTTCTTTCTGGTTTCCGATTGTGGAAACTTCTATATTCAGTATTTTAGAGGGGGAGCGCATTGTTCCGTTTTCATCCTCGATTGTTGCATTTATTACGTGGGTGCCTGCGCTTGTTGCGGCCCAGGGGATTGCAAAGCTCGCATTTCCTGAGGCATTTTCCCCTCCAAGGGAGATTTTTGCAAACTTATTATCATTATCAGAAATAACTAATATTAGGGGGGAGCTGGAGGTTGCCGCATCTTTTCCTACTTCCGCATAAATCTTGTATTCGCCGGAAAAAACGTGCTCTTCGGAATCTATTGCGAGCGAAACCACCTCGTATTGCGCAAGCGCGGGCTTCTGCCCAGGGCAGCCTGCAAAGATTAGGAGTAATGCTGCAAGAACTGCCAGGAGGCTTCGCATGGCTTGGAAATGGAAGAAAAACAATAAATAAACTGCGTTTTGCTTCTGCCAGAAGATGCGGGCAGTATTTGCGCCAAAATAAACAATATCAGAGGACCTTTGCTTTTTTCCCGTCAAAATAAACCATGTCTTCATACCTTAGGCCGAATTTGCCCGGGAAATAGACTGAAGGCTCGAGGGTGAAAACTGCGCCTTTAAGGATGTCTTTGGAATGAATTGAGAGCGAGGGCTTCTCGTGCACTTCCAGGCCCACTCCGTGCCCCACGCTGTGCGGAGGGTGGGGAAGGTTTTCCCTTATGTAGAGTTTTTTTGTGAAGAGGGCTAGCTCCCTTCCTGTGCGCAGATTCTGGACTTCGTCCAGTATGGAATGGAAAATATTCTGGAGTTTCTCGTAGATTCTCTTCTGTTCTTTGGAAAGCCTGAAGCATCTTGTGATGTCCGCATTGAAATAATTGAGGCGCACCCCCGCATCGAAAAGGAGAGGGGATTGCATTTTTTTGGGAGTGGGAATCGAATGCGGAAAAGAGGAATTAACTCCGGACGCTACGATCGGGCTGAATGCAGGGGAAACGCCTTCCTTGAAGAGGGAAAGCAGGAATTGATTGGCGGTTTTCTCGTCGGTTTGCGCGGGGTCGTTTCCTGAATTTAAAATTAATTTTCTTGTGAGCGCCGCTGCCTTTTTCATTGTGGAAATTTCTGCGGGTTTTTTCACCGCGCGCATGGAGTTTAGTTCTTCTGAAACGTCTTTTGTTTTGAATTCTTTCTTCAATTTCAGGAACATGGAGGCGGAAATCGAAGGATAATCCAATCCTACCTGTTCTGATTTTTTGAACACGCTTTTGATTTCATCGATTGCTTTCCTTGAATAGAATTTTACCTCTCCTTTCTTGAATTTGGATTTTGCATATTCGTAATTCATTTCAGGGACGAGAAGCGTATTTACGTGCGTTGGGGAGGCGAGAAAAAAGGAATGGTCAATATCCACTCCCGCATTGTGGAAGAAGTTTGCGTTGAATTTTTCCCCCCGGTAAAGGAGCGTGTTCATTTTTCCACCAATCTGGCGTCTTTTATTTTTGCGACTCCGCGCACCCCGTCCCATTCTTTTTCCCAGCCGAGGATTTCTATTCTCTTATTGAAGAATGGGGCGTCGGTCACGAAGGTTTCGCCTTCCCCGCCTTCAAGAAGCGGGTGGATCCCCGGGCGATTTCCCATTTTTGAAAAGGGCTGCCCGAGAAGTTCGGGCCCAAGACCCTCGGCCGCGACCGCGGTGATGAATATTTCGAAATTGTTCGTCATTTCGTTCAGGAGAGCCATGTCTTTATGCCAGAGCGGGGAGTATGTTGGAATTCCAAGAGTGTTTCCTATCCGGTCTATTCTTTCCTTCTGGTATTCGCTTGCGATTGCTCCGGTGAAGATTCCGTCTACGCGGAGCGAGGAAAGAACGCGCTCTAATTCATCCAGCTCGTTTCCATGCGTTGCCTCAAAAGAGACATGCGGAAGGCCCATTGCGGTTGCCTGCATCCCTGTCCATTTTGCATTAGGGTGGTGGAACATCATTGAGTAGGGCTCGGGGAGTACTGTGACTAAGATTGGCTCCCATCCGTTATGGAGGGCGCAGAACGCTGCGAAAACACTGTCCTTTCCACCAGAGAAGAGGCATGCTACTCTTTGCATGGGTTGGAATTGAAGGCGCTGGGTTATAATTGTTTTGGGGTTGAGTTTTCATTTATGGCAATAAAGAATATCATATTTGATATGGATGGAGTCCTCTATAGGGGCGAAACTGCTATCCCTGGGGCCGGGGAGGCGGTTGCGGAATTGCGCAAGAAAGGGATGCGGGTTTTCTTCTTCACAAATAATGCGGAGAAAACAAGGAAGCAGTTTGTGGAGAGATTGAATTCTTTTGGAGTTTTTGCAAAGGAGGAAGAAGTGTACACTACCAGTTATGGGGCCGCGGTTTACATAAAGAAGAATTTGCCCGGGAAAAAAGTGTTTGCATTCAGCTCGGGTACAATTGAGGAACTGAAGGGGCACGGGATTCCTATACTATTAACTAAAAACGCGGAAGTGGTTGTTGCAGGGCTGGATCTGGAATTGAACTATGGGAAGCTTGCAGATGCATTCCAGGCAATAAATTCAGGGGCCGCGTTCATTGCAACCAATGAGGATAATAGTTATCCGGTGGAGGATGCAATCCTTCCGGGGGCGGGCGCAATTGTTGCCGCGCTCTCTTCAACTACCGGAGTGAAGCCGGTTTTGATTGGGAAGCCCGAGCCTTATTTATTGGATATAATGATTAAGGAGCATAAACTCAGGAAAGAGGAAACCCTGATGGTTGGGGACAGATTGCAAACCGACATTCTGATGGCTTCAAGGGAAGGTTTGCATTCTGCACTGGTTTTGAGCGGGATTTCCACGCGCAAGGAAATAGAAGAGTGCGGGCTTGCCCCGGATTATGTATTGGATTCTGTTGCGGAATTGCCCGGGATTTTGAAAAAACAGAAAGGATAATGGAAAATGATTATTGGGGTTCTGGAACGTGGATCGTATACCCTGAAGCGCTCCCTTGGAAGAGAATCGCGCCCGAATAGGTCGAATCCCCTGGGGAAAGAATTGCCCCGTCCACATAGCCGCAAACCTCAATACCGCTGTTCGGAGCGGCCAGGATTTCTCCATTCGGCACCTCGTAATCGTAGTTTATCCGATATTTCGCATTTCCCTCCTGCGGGATGGCTGTTGCAGAGGAAAGGGTGGTTGTTGTGCCGTATATAATTGCGAACCCCATGCTATCGACTGTTTGCAGCCCGAGGTAGACCCCTGCGGGGAAAACCACGCGTATCTCGTTCTTGGTGCTCGGGGTCGGGTATGAGCTCACGCTCCGGTCATATATGCCCACATGCATCTCTTTGCCATCCAGAAGGTATTTCACGCCCAGGTATCCGGTCCCGGTTTTGCCCATCTCAAAAGCATAATAGTTGCTATCTGTCGCTTCAAGGACCACCACTCCATTGGATATGTTGAGCCCTGCGAACTTGCAGTCCCCCTCGGAGAGGCCCGGGTCCCCTGCCGCTATTAGATAAGCGCTCTTTCCGGTCCTGACCGGTGCATCATAATCGCTGAATGCATTTATCCCGTCAATTTGGAGCTCCCCTAAAGAGGCCGTTATCATAATTCTTGAGCTGCTGCCGAATGCGCAGCCGAGCCCTCCGGACGCCGCGGTTACCCACACTCCGACCGTTCCGTTTTCCGCTGAAATTGTAAGGTCGTCATATTGGAAAAGCGAGCTGTCGGTGTCGAGGCATTCACCGGTATCGGTTGTGGTGCCGGTTTCGCTCCCGGTATCATTGGTATCCGAGGTGCTGTCTGTATTATCCGTACCTGTTGTGGTGCTGGTATCCGTTCCGCTCCCGGTATCATTGGTATCCGAGGTGCTGTCTGTATTATCCGTACCTGTTGTGGTGCTGGTATCCGTTCCGCTCCCGGTGTCTGTGTCCCCGTCAGTGTCAGAATCGCTATCAGAATCGGTATCTGCATCCGTATCCAAATCAGTTCCGGTTCCGGTGTCAGACCCGGTTTCCGTATCCGAAACAGTGTCACTATCAGTGGGGCCTCCGTCCCATGTGGGCCCATGGCCGTGGTTGTTGCTGGAGCACCCTACTGCTCCGGCGCAAGCGAATGCGAGCGCCGCTGCAAAAACGAGCCTTGCAATGAGTGTTTTCCTGCCCACAGGGGTTCTTCCCTCATGCCCGTCTTCCAGGGGCTCTCTTTTTGGAAAAGAAGGGTTGCTATTTTCTGCCTGCACGCCGTGCAGCTTACGAGTAGGCTGAGATAAATATTCCATAAGTATATTCCTACCTAAACACTTATAAATGTATTTATATGGGAAAATGTGGTAGTATTTATTTCCGCCCCAATTATTTCAATTCCGCAAACACATTGTAGGTATTCCAAGAAGGGCGGAGCCGTCATTGAGGGTATTGTTTGCGCTGTCCGAATCCCCGGGGGTTGAATTTCCAGGCGCAGAGAGGCAGCAGAATGCGGAATTGCCCCGGATTTTGCGTTGGATTCCGTTGTGGATTTGCCAAAAGTTTTAGAGAAATAAAAGCGCTCGCTAAAAGCTGAAGTTTGTGCGCGGGCTATCTGCGGGCTAAAGCCCGCAGTATTTTCGCCCGCGCTAATTAAGAAATTCGGTAATCTGCTTCTGCCCGGCTTCGGGATTTATGAGTTTCTCGTGGTG